>NZ_CAXTEM010000001.1:0-187122 GCF_964243315.1 uncultured Sphingomonas sp.
CGATCGCGAAGGCGTCCGAGACCGGCCACGGCACCAACGTCATCCAGGGTCTCGCGGTCAGCCTGGAGAGCCCCGCCCTCCCCACGATCGTCATCTCGGTCGCGGTGATCGCCACCTATCAGCTCGCCGGGATCATCGGCATCGCGTTCGGCGCCACCTCGATGCTCGCGCTCGCGGGCATGGTCGTCGCACTCGACGCCTACGGTCCGGTCACCGACAATGCCGGCGGCATCGCCGAAATGGCGGGCCTCCCCGACGACGTCCGCCAGCGCACCGACGCACTCGACGCGGTCGGCAACACCACCAAAGCCGTGACCAAGGGCTATGCGATTGGCTCCGCGGCGCTAGCGGCGCTCGTGCTGTTCGGCGCCTACACCACCGATCTCGGCATCTATTTCCCCGAGATCACGGTGAACTTCTCGCTGAGCAACCCCTATGTCATCGTCGGCCTGCTGCTCGGCGCGCTGCTGCCGTTCAGCTTCGGCGCCTTCGGGATGACCGCGGTCGGCCGCGCCGCCGGCTCGGTGGTGGAAGACGTCCGCGCGCAGTTCCGCGACAATCCCGGGATCATGGCTGGCACCAGCCGCCCCGACTACGCGCGCACCGTCGATCTCGTCACCCGCGCCGCGATCAAGGAGATGATCATCCCGTCGCTGCTGCCGGTCCTGACGCCGATCGTGGTCTACTACGTCATCCTCGCCGTATCGGACCAGGCCAGCGCCTTCGCCGCGGTGGGTGCACTGCTCCTCGGCGTGATCGTGTCGGGGCTGTTCGTCGCGATCTCGATGACCTCGGGCGGCGGCGCGTGGGACAACGCCAAGAAGTATATCGAAGACGGCCATTACGGCGGCAAGGGCAGCGAGGCGCACAAGGCCGCGGTGACCGGCGACACCGTCGGCGATCCCTACAAGGACACCGCCGGCCCCGCGGTCAACCCGATGATCAAGATCACCAACATCGTCGCGCTGCTGTTGCTCGCGGCGCTCGCGGCGGGGAATGGCGGGGGCTGACGTCCGACGGATGAACTACGCCGAACGGGCCCTGCCGGACATGCAACGGCAGGGCCTTTCTTTGTCCGGTGAAGATCGCCCCGGAGTGATGCCCACCCACCCCGTTCGTTTCGAGCGAAGTCGAGAAACCGCGACGTCCACCCACCCCACAGGTTCTCGACGTCCTTCGAAACGAACGGTGGGGATCAAGCTGGCATCATCCTCGCCGACACATCAGGCGAAGTCGCCGAGCTTGGCCGCTTCCTCTTCCGCCTTAGCTTCTTCCGGAGAAATCGCTCCCTCATTCAGACCGTCGACAGGCTCAACATTCTCGTCGGGTTCGGTAGGCATATCGGTCATCACAGCATCCCTTCACCACCTGAAACGCGTCTAGGCGCATTTGGCCCCGCGACGTGCGCGCCGACCTCCAACCCGTCCATGTGTCCCAGCGAAGGCGGGGACCCAGTACTGGGCTCCCGCCTTCGCGGGAGCACAACGCGGCCCGGCACGCCGTCGCCCGCGACGCACAGATGCCTCCCAAACGGAGCCATCGTCCCCCGCAATCACCTCCAAAACGGACCCGACCCAGGGTTACCACAGCGCCACCACCCGCCACACTCCGGCGATGCGAACCACGCCGCCGAACCAGCTCTATTATGGCGACAATCTCGACGTCCTGCGCGATCATGTCGCGGCCGAGAGCGTCGACCTGATCTATCTCGATCCGCCGTTCAACTCCAACGCCAGCTACAACATCCTCTTCAAATCGCCCGACGGTGCAGGCGCGGACGCCAGTATCGAGGCGTTCGACGACACCTGGGCGTGGGGGCCTGCCGCCTCCGCCGCGCTGATGGACGTCACTGAAAGCGGCAACCACAGCCTCCACGTACTGATGCAGGCGATCCGGACGGCGATCGGCGAGAACGCGATGATGGCCTATCTCGCGATGATGGCGGTCCGGCTGGTCGAGCTGCACCGCGTGCTGAAACCCACGGGCAGCCTGTTCCTCCACTGCGACCCCACCGCCAGCCATTACCTGAAGCTCGTGCTCGACGCGGTGTTCGGCGTGAAGCAGTTCCGCAACGAGATCGTCTGGCTCTACACCGGCCCCGGCTCGCCCGGCGTCCGCCAGTTCCTGCGCAAGCACGACACCATCTTCTGGTATGCGAAGGGCGAGACCTGGACCTTCAACGTCGACGCGGTCCGCCAGCCGCACAGCGCCAAGACCAAGGCGAACTACAAGGGCGGGCTGGTCGGGTCGGGCTTCGTCGGCGCCGATCACCTCATCCACGAAGGCGGCAAGGTGCCCGAGGATTGGTGGCAGTTCGCGATCGCGCCGCGCGGCAAGGAATATCTCGGCTATCCCACGCAGAAGCCGATCAAGCTGCTCGAACGCATCGTCGCGGCGGCGTCTAACCCCGGAGACGTGGTGCTCGACCCGTTCTGCGGCTGCGGCACCGCGGTCGACGCCGCGCAGAAGCTCGGGCGGCGCTGGATCGGGATCGACGTCACGCATCTGTCGATCGGCCTCATCGAAAAACGCCTGACCGAAGGCTATGGCACCGCCGCTTCCTGGCAGACCATCGGCGTCCCCGCAGACCGCGAGAGCGCGGAACGCCTCGCCGCCGACGATCCGCATCAGTTCCAGCAATGGATCGCGCTGAAGCTCGGCGGGTGGCCGTGGAAGGGCGGCAAGAAGGGCGGCGACCGCGGCGTCGACGGCTATTTCTATTATGTCGGCGCGAACGGCCAGACCGAGACCGGCGTGATCTCGGTAAAGGCGGGCGCCAACGTCAACCCGGCGATGGTCCGCGACCTCGGCCGCGTGATGGCCCGCGACGGCCACGCCCTCGGCCTCTTCGTCTGCGCCGCGACCCCGACCCGCGGAATGGCTGACGAAGCCGCCAGCCACGGCCTGATCCAGACCGAGTTCGGCCGCTTCCCCGCGCTGCAGATCTTCACGCTCGCCGAACTATTCGAAAACCGCCACCCGCGCCTGCCGCCGCTCGTCAGCCCCAATCGCAGGGCAAGCCGCGTGGAGGTGCGCCCCTCCCATCAGCCGGACTCGCAGGGCGCGTTTCTGTAGAGAGCATGGGGGCAGCACCGCTACCAGCCCAGAGAACACTTCGCTTCTCTCCGAGAACGCCGCCACACGGATCGGCTCGGGTCAACCGCCGCTCGAATATCTAGCCGAATGGTCGCGATCTCGAGGCAGCGTGCTGTGCTCCCGCGAAGGCGGGAGCCCAGTACTCGGTCCCCGCCTTCGCGGGGACACAAGGCTACATGTCGGAATGATATGAACAGCGATGAAATCTGAGTGACGAAGCTGGAATGGCATGACCGTCGAAGAGCTACCGAACAGGTGCCCTCTCGACCCTTCGCATCTCGGACCAACCAAGGCACGACTCCGAGCATAGCTAGACCGCCTACTCCGCTGCGCAGCAGCAACGCTCACCCTCGGTGCACCACCCACCATCAGTTCCCGAACCGCAACAATCTCCGCGCCTCCGCGTCTCCGCGCGAACCATCTTCTTCGCGCCGTCGCGCCTTCGCGTGAACCCTGTCCTACAACCCCCGCCCCTGACACGCTCCCAACGCTCTTTCTCATCGTCGGCCAAGCTCACTCCACCAACCCAGACCCAGGCCCGCGCCCGCACCCGCGCGTAAGGTGCGACTCTTGTGACTCTTCGAACCGATTTAACCTCGGCTGCCTCGACCTTGGCGTTCGCCTTTCCTTTTGCCGCCTCTTCGGCTAAGGGCCCCGCTCACGAATTCCCCGACATCGCTAGAGGTTTGTTTGGCCAAGGAAGAACTGCTCGAAATGCGCGGACAGGTGGTGGAGCTTCTCCCCAACGCCATGTTCCGTGTCCGGCTCGAAAACGATCACGAAGTCCTGGGCCACACCGCGGGCAAGATGCGCAAGAACCGCATCCGCGTGCTCGTCGGCGACGAAGTGCTGGTCGAGATGACCCCCTACGATCTGACCAAGGGGCGGATCACCTACCGGTTCATGCCGGGTCGCGGCGGTCCTGGCCCGTCCTGATCCCGACCGGCGTCTCCGGGCGGATGGCCCCGTGACCCTCGTTCTCGCTTCCTCCTCCCCGCGCCGGCTAGAGCTGCTCGCGCGGATCGGCATCGTGCCCGATCGCATCGCCGCGCCCGACATCGACGAGGCGCCGCTGAAGGCCGAGCCACCGCGCGCCTATGTCCTGCGCATCGCGCTCGCCAAGGCCGCAGCGATCGATCGCGCGCCGGGTGAGATCGTGCTCGCCGGCGACACCACCGTCGCGGTCGGCCGTCGGATCCTCGGCAAGCCGGAGGACGAGGCCGACCTCCGCCGCATGCTCGCCCTGCTGTCCGGCCGCCGCCACCACTGCCTGTCCGCGGTCGTCGCGATCGCCGCCGACGGCACCGTCCGCCACCGCCTCTCCGACACCGTCATCGCCTTCCGCCCCCTCGGCGCGGCGGAGATCGACGCCTATGTCGCGTGCGGGGAAGGCATAGGTAAAGCCGGCGGCTACGCCATCCAGGGCCGTGCCGAGGCCTTCGTCCGGTTCATGGCGGGGAGCCATTCGGGCGTGGTCGGGCTGCCGCTGTCCGAAACCCGCGCCCTATTGAAGACCGCCGGCCTGCTCCTTGCCTGAATGGCTCTATGAAGCCGGCATCGGCGAGGCCCGTGCCGCGCTGGTCGACGACGGCACGATCGTCGAGGCGATCGTCGAGCGCGACGGCCTCCGCCTCGGCACCGTCGCCCCCGCCCGGCTGGTCGATCTCATCCCCGGCAATATGGGCCGCATCGCGCTTGCGGGTGGCGAGGCGCTGCTCACCCGCATACCGCCCGGCGTGACCCAGGGCGCGACGCTGACCGTCGAGATCGTCCGCGAGGTCATTCCTGAGGCAGGCCGCCCCAAGCTAGCCCGTGCCCGCGCCACCGAAGCCGCCCCAGCCCCGGGCCCCGACCTGCTCGCCCGCATCACCGCCACTGGCGTGCCCGTCCGCCACTGCCTAGCCCACCAACCCGATGCGCTCGAGGCTGCCGGCTGGTCGGAGACCCTGGAAGAGGCGATCACCGGCGAGATCGTCTTCCCGCTAGGCGCGCTCCGTCTCTCGCCCACCCCGGCGATGACGCTCTTCGACGTCGACGGTCCCGCCCCGATCGAACCGCTCGCGCTCGCCGCCGCTCGCAGCGTCGCGCTCGCGATCCGCCGCCACGGCATCGGCGGCTCGATCGGCATCGACTTCCCGACCCTCGCCGGCAAGGCCCCGCGCCAAGCGGTGGCCGAGACGATCGACGCGCACCTGCCGCCCCCGTTCGAACGCACCGCGGTAAACGGCTTCGGCTTCCTCCAGATCGTCCGCCCCCGCCCGCGCGCCTCGCTTCCCGAGCTGCTCCGCGCCGACCCCGCCGGCACCGCCGCTCGCGCCGCACTCCGCCGGATCGAGCGCGAACCACCCGGCGCCCCGCTCGGCCACCGCCTGCCCGCCCCGGTGATCGCATGGCTGACCGCGCGACCCGCGCTGCTCGCGGAACTCGCCCGCCGCACGGGCGTCGTCCACCGACTGGAGATTGCCTGATGGCCAAGCCCTGCCCGATCTGCGGCAAGCCCGCGTCCGCCACCCAGGACCCGTTCTGCTCCCGCGGCTGCCGCGACCGCGACCTGCTGCAATGGCTCGGCGACGGCTATCGCATTCCGGGACCGCCAGCCGATCAAGACGGGGTGGACAGCGACAAAAGTGCCGACTAAAGCCGCCGCTCCCGAACGGCGTTCGGGCATGCCCGGGTAGCTCAGTTGGTAGAGCATGCGACTGAAAATCGCAGTGTCGGCGGTTCGACCCCGTCCCCGGGCACCATAGACCTTACCGCTGCTGGCGTGTTCTGGTTGTGTGGCTGCGAAACGACCGAACTGCGCCGAACGATGCTGCGAGCGAGCGTCGGCGCCGCCCAAAACCTTAAGGGCGCATCGCGGACGCCCAAGCCTGGCCTAGGGCTACCGCCCCTTCAGCACAGCAGCGACGAACGGCGCTTTTCGTCGATAATCATCTCTTTCGACAAGTAGCTCCACGTGTCCCCGCGAAGGCGGGGACCCAGTCTTCGGCTCCCGCCTTCGCGAGAAGACAAACAGGTTTCATGACGCTCGCTCCAACGCGGCTTTATGCTCGAAGGGAGTGAGGACACGCTTCTCCGCCTCACTCTGCCTGGATCTGGGCTTCAGCCGGACAGACGACGACCGGCTCGCAATACGCCCCGCCACATCGCAGCAGATCAGCTTGCGACGACGGTCACCTTGACCTGCGACCGCCGGCCGCGGAGTGCCGGCCCTACCATCGCGAAGCCAACCAGCATCATCGCCCAAGTCGCCGGCTCCGGGACCGCCGACAGGAACTGGCGGTAGATATCCGCGCTATTGGCCACGTAGCCGCGGTTGTTCAGCACGTCGAAATTCAAGTTCCACCCGATCGCGTCGAAGGCGGCAAGGTCGAGCGCCGTGACCACCCCGACCCTCCCCTGGCAGCCTCTCGGCTCCATGATGCCGATCAAGTCGCAACTCGTGCTGGTGGAGCGCCAGTGCGACGCCTGACCGCCGTCGCCATTATACCCGCCGGTGGAGAAGGGAGCGTTGCCGAACACTTCGGTTTCGCCGCCGTCTATCGAGAAGTAAGTCGCGGTGCCCACCGCAAGATCGAGCACGGGATCGTTACCGGCTAAGCCGGACGGATCGGCACCGTAGCGAAACATGTCGAGCGCGTTGAACGTCGGCGTTTCGCTCAGATTGTAGCCGGGCGTTCCGATGTCGTCCCCGTTCGGGTGACCATGTTCATCGAGATCGTCCACGCCGGAGGCGAAGCCGAGCGCATGACCGATCTCGTGAATCGCCACGCCGACGAAATCGACATCGAAGGTGTTTATTCCGTCCGTGGGATCGAAGTCGAAATCGAGAAAGCGCGACACGCCGTCGTTGAACGCGATCATGCCGTCGACGATCGGATCGTCGGCGGCGATTGCGCCGATCGCCTTCAACACCGCGGTGTTGACGTACAGCATCCGGCTGCTTTCGGTGTCGCCGGTCACGAGGCTGAGGGTGCCGGTATCGACATTCCCGTCGGCAGCGGTGGCGTTGGTGATGAAGGTCGCACCACCCTGTGCATTGAGCGTCGGCAGTATTGCCGCCCGATCGAGCGTGGATCCGCTGCGGGTCAGGCCGATCTGCCGCTGCCAATCCGCGACACTATAGTCCTGCCGCACGATGTCGGCCGCAGCGATCACGTTCGGCGATAGCGAAACGCCCAGATTGATTGTCACGTCGTTGGTCAGCACTGAGCCCCAATATAGCGCAGCGATCTTGAAGCCGCGCTCGGCCTGCGTGCCCGCGATGCCGCCCTGGTCGATCATGTTGATGACCGCAGCGTCGGCGCTCGCCGTGGCAAGGCAGAGTGAGGCAGCCGTGCAACCGAGTATTTGCTTGATAGTCATGGTGTGGCCCAATCGCTGATTTCTTCGCCAACTGCGCGATGCCGTTGATGAGGTAAGAGACGTCAGGACAGGTTCCAGAGTCAATATGATACTGAGATAGACACTTCTAAATATCAGTAAGTACAATGCAGTTGATTTGCAGACAAATTGTTCATCGACTTATCATCAACCTCACAAAGATTGCCCACAGCTAAACTCATATCGGCAGACCTACGACTTCGCTTTGCAATTACGTTGCCAGTAAGGATCTGATCCAGCCCCACGAACCGCTAGATCATGAACTGGTAGAGCCGCGTCGGTTCCGTCCGAATCGCGAAATAGGGTTTGAAGATCTGCGCGCCGGTCTGGGCGTCCAGCACCCATTCTGCCGCGCCCGCAGTCCGCTGGCGCAGGGTCATTAATTGCTCCCGCGTATAGGGTACGAAACGATCGCCGGTCGCAAACAGGGCCAGCGGGCCGCGCATCATCGCAACCCGGTCGAGATGCTGGGGGTCGACAGCCTCCGGCCGCAGCTTCATGTCCATCGTCAGGTCTACACGGTCGCCCTGCCGCCATTGCCGGGTGATCGTGGCAAAGCGCCCGGGCGTCACCGCGGCCGCCACGGGCTGGCCGTTCACCACGATGCGCGTCGCGGAGCCCGCCCAGGCGGGGATGCGCAGGCGGAGCGCCATCGTCACCGGCCGCTTTGCCGCCACGGTCATCGCGATGGCATCGCCGAGCGGATAGCTGCCCTGCTGCGTGAGCGTGAGCGCCACCGCGCCGTCGGCCTGCCGCCAGACGACGCGCGAGGGCGTGTAGAGGTTGACGTAGAGACCCAGATTGTCGCGCAGATAGGCGTTGCATCGGCCGCCCCGCCGACCTCGATTTCGCGCCCTTCTACAAACAATATGACCGGCGCAGCGCGGTGTACTTCAAACGCTTTTCCGATGCCGCCTGGGTGACCGAGGAGACCGCGTTCAACGCCGAACAGGCTAGGCTGAAAGATGTCGCCGAGCGGTCGGTCGACGTCATGTTCCTCGGCGAGATGCAGCCCGAGCGCGATCACGCCTTGATCTCTGACGATTCCTTCCCCGTCACCTATCGTGGGCGGAACGGCCGCGACGCCCGGTCTGGCGGCTATTTCGAATTCACTCTGAAGATCAAGCCTGGCCCGCTCGTCCTCCAGGCCACCTATTGGGGCGATGAGCGCAAGCGCGACTTCGACATCCTCGTCGACAATGTGAAGGTCGCGACGCAAACGCTAGCGAACGACAGGCCCGGCAAGTTCTTCGACGTCGAATACCCGCTCCCGCCTGCGCTGACGAAGGGCAAGGCGCAGATCAAGGTCCGTTTCGTCCCCCACGACCGGCACATCGCCGGTCCGGTGTTCGGCGTCCGCCTCTATACCGCGAAGCCGGGCACCACCGCGTGAGCGCAGCCCGTCGAACGCCCCGGATGATGCATTTCGCCCTGATCGCGCTAGCATTAAGCGGTGTCGGCGAAGCCGCTCCGGGCAAACCGCTGTCGGCGGACGCGCAATTCCGCGCGCTCTACACATCCGAATATGCGTGGCGGCAACGGCAGGAACCGCCCGGTGAGGATAATGCCGGCGGTCCAGCGATGCGCCTGCCCGACGTCGGCCCCGCGGCGCAGGCGTTGAAATTGGAGCGCTGGACGAAGACCGCCGCATCGCTCGCCAGACTAGCGCCTTCGCTGTCGAAGGCCGAACGCGTGAACCTCGCGGTGTATCGCGGCCAGATAGACGCGCTGTTGAACGAACAGAAACTCCGCGACTACGAACGCCCCCTCAACGCCGACAGCAGCTTTTGGGGCGATATCGCGGCTTCCGCTCAGGAGCCGCTGAATACCGAGCAAGGTTATCGGCGCTACATCGCGATACTTCGCGACATCCCGCGCTATTATGATCAGCAGGTCGCGAACATGCGCGCCGGCCTGCGACGCGGCTTCACGATCCCCCGCATCACCTTGCAAGGCCGCGACGCCGACGTGGCGACCATCGCGGAAGCGAAGACACCGTCAGAAACACCCTTCTACGCCCCCTTCCAGACCTTCCCTTCGCAGATACCGGCCGCCACGCGAACCGCCCTGCGCGCCGAAGCGGTTACCGCGATTCGGGACGCCGTCATCCCGGCGAACCGCAAGCTTCTCGCCTTCCTGCGCGCCGAATACATTCCCGGCGCGACGACGCGTATCGACGCCTACAGCCTCCCGGACGGGCGCGCCTATTACCAGTCCAAGATATCCGAATACACCACGCTGGATCAGACACCCGAACAGGTTCATGCCATTGGTCTCGCCGAAGTCGCCAAGATCCGCATCCGCATGCAGAGCGTGATGCGGCAAGTAGCGTTCGACGGCGACTTGCCTGCCTTTCTCAAGTTTCTCCGTACCGACAAGCGATTCTACGCCAGAACTCCCCAGGAACTACTGAACCGAGCCGCGTGGATTTCGAAGATCGTCGACGGCAAGCTATCCCGCTATTTCCGCCGCCTCCCCCGCATGCGGTTCGCGATCAAGCCGGTGCCTGCCGAGGTCGCTCCCTTCTACACCGGGGGCCGCGGCGGCCCCGGTATATATCTGGTGAACACCTATGATCTCCCGGCCCGTCCGCTCTATTCGCTCCCCGCGCTGACCCTGCACGAAAGCGCGCCCGGCCATGCCTTCCAGATGCCGCTCGCCGCCGAGAACAAAACCCTGCCCGCCTTCCGTCGCGATGGCTATCTGTCGGTGTACGGCGAAGGCTGGGCGTTATATTGCGAAGCCCTCGGCGAAGAGATGGGCATCTACGAGACGCCTTACGAAGTCTTCGGCATGTTGAGCTACCAGATGTGGCGGGCCGCCCGCCTGGTGGTCGACACCGGCATCCACGCAAAGGGCTGGCCCCGCGAACAAGCCCGGACCTATCTTCACGACAACACGGCTTTGTCCGATCACGAGATCGGCACCGAAGTCGACCGCTACATCGCATGGCCGGGTCAGGCGGTCAGCTACTATACCGGCCAACTCGCCATCCAGTCCGCCCGCATCAAGGCCGAAAAGGCGCTCGGCCCCAAATTCGACGTCCGCGATTTCCACGACGCGATCCTAGAGACCGGGGCCGTTCCCCTGCCGGAACTCGGCGCCCGCATCGACCGCCTGATCGCGGATGGCGGCAAAGGGCCGTACAGCGATGATGAATAGGCTCCTCCTCGGGGCCGCCGCGATCCCCGCCGCGCTCCTCGCGCAGCAGGATATCGTCGCACCCGGCAACCCGATCCTCGCCGACGGCCGCTACTACTCGGCCGACCCGGCCCCCTTCGTCGACGGCGAGACACTTTACATCCTCACCGGCCGCGACGAGGCGCCGGTCGGCGTCAACGACTTCATCATGAATGAGTGGCAATTGCTGGTCACCACCGATGTCGCCTCCGACCGCTGGCGCCACTATCCCGCGATCGCCAAGCCGGAAGCGATCTTCGTCTGGGCCGACCGCGGCCGCGCCTATGCCGGCCAGATCGTGAAGGGCACCGACGGCCGCTTCTATCTCTACGCCTCGGTAGTCGAGAAGAAGAGCAATGCAGACGACAGGTTCGCGATCGGCGTCGCGGTGGCGGACACCCCTCTCGGCCCCTGGCGCGACGCGCATCCCGCCGGCCCGATCATCTCGCAGGTCGTCCCCGTCACCAACCGCATCCAGAACATCGACCCGACGATATCGATCGACGATGACGGCCGCGTCTTCATCTTCTGGGGCACGTTCGGCCGACTGCGCGGCATGGAACTCGCGCGCGACATGACCACGCCGGCAGGGCCGGAGACCACGATCCCCGGCCTGACCGGCTTCTTCGAGGCACCTTGGATCATGAAGCGGCGGGGCACCTATTACATGCTCTACGCCGGCAACGACGCGGGGCCGCACAGTGATTGCACCCCCGCGATCTACCACGCCTGCATCGCCTATGGCACCGCCCCTTCGCCCCTCGGGCCGTGGACCTATCGCGGCGTCATCCTGAAGCCCGTTTCCTCCACCACCTCTCACCCCGGCGCCGTCGAGTTCAAGGGACACTGGTATCTCGCCTACCACACCGCCGATGCGGTCGGCGGCGGCCATTTCCGCCGCAGCGTAGCGATCGACCGATTGGCGTGGAACGACGACATCACCCCCGCCGCGATCCTCCCCGTCCTTCCAACCAAGCGTCCGCCGCCGTCCCTAGCGCCAACCCGCAATATCGCCGGCGCGGCGACCGCATCGGCATCGGACGAGCCGATCCCGGTGCAATTCTGGATCAAGGCCCTGAACGACGGCATCGTCCGCCAATCGCCCCTGCCCCCCGACATGTGGAGCACCTGGACGGGCCGGAACCCACCGCAGTCGTGGGTCGAGTATCGCTGGCCGCAACCCGTCACGATCGACGGTGCGCGCATCCGCTTCTTCGCCGATCAGCCAGCCGGGTCCGGCATCGGCATCGCACCCCCCGCGGCCTGGCATCTGGAATATTGGGCGAAGGGCTGGAAAAGGATCGCAGCCCGCTACGGCAATGCTGCCACGCACTTCGAGGTCGCCCGCTTCCCGGGAGTCACCACGAATCGCCTGCGCGCCGTGTTCGGGGCCTCTCGCCGCGGCAATGACATAGCCGGGGTGGCGGTTGAGGAATGGGAGGTACTCGCAGCGCCGTCATCCAGGTGAGCACCATGTGCGTTCAACCCACGACACGACCTTATCGACCGCCGAACATGACTTTCAATGGTCGAGACTGACCACGGCCTTGCTGCTCGAGCTCCTGATCCCGGCTTCGATGACCTCGATCACCCACGCTCCTTGCTCGGCCGGAACGGGGTTGGGCCCTCCCGATCGGATTGCATCACGCACGCCTTCGTAGAAGCGTCGATAGTCGCCCGGAGGACCGTGGTACCTGTCTACCGGCGCGTCGGCCAAGGTCAGTATTCCCGGCTGCTTATCGACTCCCCAATCGGCACCCCCCGGAACGGATCGAATCTGAAGCGCCGCCTCCTGCGGGTCCACGCCCTGCTTCACGTAGCTGCCGCGTTCGCCGTGCAGGACGAACCGCGTGCGATCGTCGACCGCGAGGCAGGTGGAATGGAGCACCACCCGGAGCGAGTCATAGAACAGGATCGCATGAAAATAATCGTCCGCGCGAGCGCCTCGTCGTTGCGCCGCGATGTCGGCGAAGATCGCTTGCGCACGGCCGAACAGTTGATGAGCCTGGTCGATGAGGTGAGAGCCCAGATCGAACCAGATACCGGCACCCGGTTCGGCTCGCTCTCGCCACCGATCGCGCACGACCGGGCGATAACGGTCCAGCCGGGACTCGAAGTAGGAGATGTCTCCCAGGGTCCCGCTGTCCATCACCTGCCGCACGGCCAGAAAGTCGGCATCCCACCGTCGGCTTTGATAAACGCTGAGGGTCGTGCCGCAGTCGTCGGCGAGCTTTGCGAGACGCCAGGCATCTGCGCTTCGGACCGTGAAGGGCTTGTCCACGACCACGTGCTTGCCATGCCGTAGCGCCTGCTCCGCCAGCGGGGCGTGTGTCTCGTTTGGCGTGACGACGACTACGAGATCGATTGCCTCATCGAGAAAAGCCTCCTCCGGAGAGCGCACCGTCTTCATTCCAGGCAGATCAAGCGCGACCTTGGAGGGGTCGCTGGTAACGACGGTCGCGACCTCCATTCCCCGCGTCTTGTTGATCAGCGGCACGTGGAGCGTGCGCCCGCCATAGCCATAGCCGATGACGGCGGCTCGGACGGGCGCGGGTGGACGATCCGTCAATCCGGTCACTGCGGTACTCCCTTACGATGCGACGCTCGATCCACAGGGCGCGGTATCGCACAAACAAAATGCCGGCGCCCCATCGGGGCACCGGCATATCGTGCAATCGTCGCGATCAGAAGTCGGCGCGGATACCGAGGCGGAAGGTGCGGCCCAGGACGTCGTAGAGCAGCGGGTTGAACCCGTAGCTCACGCCGTTCTGCGGCGATTGCTCGGGCGCCTTGTTGGCGAGGTTGTCGACCTTGAAGTAAGCGGAGATTTGCTTGGAGATGTTCCACGAACCGCCGACATCGACATAGAAGGCGCCCGGCATCGAATTGTCGCCGATCGTCGAGGTGTTGCCGGTGGGATCCGTTGCAGGGCAGCTGCCTGGATCGCACTCGACATATTCGTTCGAATAGACGCCGTCGGAGAACCAACGCTCGGTAACCGAGAGCGAGAACTTGTCCGTGTCCCAGCTCTGGATCGCGAGCAGCTTCCAGTCAGGCGTGCTGCCCCGGTTGTTGCCGGCTTGCTCCGTCGGGATGGTTCCGGGCAGGCCCGATGTTTCGGTGTAATGCAGCACCCGCGTCGCGAGCCCGCGGATGGCGAAAGAGCCCGGCAGGCCGAGCCCGCTGAGCGGACGACGATAGCTCGCTTCGATATCGAACCCGTTGGTCCGCACCTGTGCGAAGTTGAACAGCTGCTCGTTCACGAAGAGCGAGCCGGCCGAGGTGTCGAGGTTGAAGGATGAACAGAACTCGGTGATGTTCTGCTGGAAGCACTGGTTGATCGCCGCCTGACCGCTGAAGGGGATGATGATCCCCTTCACCTTGATGTTGTAATAGTCGAACGAGGCGTTGAAGCCCGGCAGGAAACCGGCTTCGCTGCCGTCGAAGACGATGCCGCCGGTCGTGTTGCGCGAGGTTTCAGGGCGCAGGCCGGTATTGCCGATCGTGTTCGTCGGCGCCTGGACGAACTGCCCGGCGGTCGGCGACTGACCGGGTGCGCGGGTGTCCAGATACGTCGCGTTCGCGAATGTCGGGGTCCGGAACAGTTCCGACAGGTTCGGCGCACGCACGTCGCGCGAGGTTACGCCGCGCAGGCGAATGCCCGTGAGCGGGGTGTCCCAGGTGCCGCCGACCTTCCAGCTCGTGATCCAGCCCGAGGTGCTGTAGCGGGTCTGGCGGACGCCGGCGTTGATGTTCGCGCGGCCGATCTGATCCTCGCTCGAAATCGGGATATCGAGCTCGAGAAAACCTTCGTGGACGTTGTACCGGCCGGTGCCGTTCTTGTAGTTGCCGGCATACCAGTTGCCCCCGGTCGCGGTGTTCTGGGTCGGATCGGCCGGGTAGTCGGCGGTGTTCGGGCTGTCTGCCGTTACGCCATTGCCGTACGGGTCGGCCCTGGTGCGATACCATTCCCGCCGGAATTCATAGCCGAATGCTACCGACAGCGGTCCGGCCCAGGTCTGCATTGGCTGGCCGTTGAAGCTGAGCGCCGCTGCATTCTGGCTCGACCAGGTATGCTGGTACGGTCCGACCTCCGGCTTCACGTAGTTCAACGCCGCCTCAGTCACACCGCCGTCACCGATGATGTTGAGCGGCGAGCAGCCCGCGGCGCGTGCCGCCACGTTCGCGCAGGCGATCGTGCCGTTCGGCAGGCGCACGGCCTGATAGGCAGTCCGGAAGCGCGACAGGTTGAGCATGTTGGACACATGCAGGTCGGTATAGTTGTGCCCATATTCGTAATAGGCGTCGTAGCTCCACTCGGTGCCGAGGCCGCGGAACTTGCCCGCCGCACCCAGCACGCCGCGCAGGTTGGTGCGCACCGGACGCACCTTGATGAAGTCGCCGAGCTGCGCCAGTGCCGAGCCGTACTGGAACTGCGTGATCCCCGCATTGGTGCAGGCCTGCTGGATCGCAGCCGGTACGAACGGATTGGCATTGGGGTTGGCGAGGCCGCACTGGATCGTCAGGTTCGCCTGCTGGGCGAAGCCCGGGTTCGGCGAATTTTCCGACTTCACCCGCGACGCATTGAAGGTGGCGTAGATCTCGTTGTCCGGCGCGAAGTCATAGCCGACGCGGCCGTAAGCGTTGTACCGCTCAAGCTTGCTCGCAAGGCTGGTGCCCGCGCCCACGACGCCGCTGGTGTCGCCGCCCGAGCAAAAGGACGGCGTACAGCCGGTCACGCCGCCCGTGCCGGTCGGCACGCCGTTCGATCCATATTGGAACTGGTAGGGCTGGCCACCCGCGCCGAAGGCGATCCCCTGCAGCGGACCCGACGTGATCAGACCGAACTTCGCATATTGATACTGTTGCGCGTTGTTGATGTAGCGGATGCGCGGCTGGCCGGCGGGGGTGTTGGTGACGCCGGTCTGCACGAAGGCGGGCGAGTCGAACCAATCGCGGCCGTTGGCGCCGGTGATGCCGAAGCCGGGATTGGGAACGCCGCCCTGGTAGCCATATTCGCCGCTGAGCGCGACGTGCAGGCGATCTTCGGCGAAGCTATTGCCCCACGCGACCTGCGCGGTGCCGCCCGCATCGTCGCCATAGGTGGTGATGCTGCCCTGGATGTTTGCCTTGAAGCCCTTGAAGCGCTTGTCGGTGACGAAGTTGACCACGCCCGCGACCGCGTCCGACCCATAGGATGCCGAGGCGCCGCCATTCACCACGTCGACCCGCTGGATCAACAGCTGCGGGAACTGGCTGACGTCAGTGACGCCGGAGTAGTTGGCGCCGACGAAGCGCTGCCCGTCGAGCAGGGTCAACGTCCGGATCGCGCCCAAGCCGCGGAGCGCGAAGGAGCTGAGACCCTGGATGCCGCTCGACGTGCTGCCGACCGACGTCGCGCGGCCCGTGCTGCCCTGAAGCGACGGCAACTGCGTCACCGCATTGAAGATGTTCGGTTGGGCGAGGCGGTTGAGATCGGCCGCGCCGATCACCTGCGTCGGAGTCGGCGCGGAAAAGCCGCTGGACGTGATCCGCGAGCCGCTGACGACGATATCTTGCGTCGCCGTGCTATCCTCGGCGACCTGCGCGTCGAGGGTAGTAGCCGACTCCGCGGTCGCAGGATCGGCGGCGGATGGCGTGCTGGCGGCGGAACCGGGCTGGACCGTAGGCGCGGGCACGGTCCGTGCGGCCGGATCGGTCTGCGCAAGCGCGGGTGATGCGAGTGTCAGGGCTAACGCCGTGCCGCTGGCGGTCGCCATTGCCCAGCCACGGATCGAAGCACCGCATTGCGCCGTGATTGTAGATGTCGTCATGAAATCCCCTCCTCCCGAATTATCATTCGGAGAGGGGTCGACTTGAACTCGGGTGGCGCATCGCGCCTGCTGCGTGATCGCGGTTTTACCGCTCGATCACGCCCCCTCGTCCCGCCGGGAGATCCTCTCCATCTAGCATCATCTTTGTCGACGATCCGCAAGCGTTTGTCGACAACTTTATCGTCGTGTGTGCAGAATTTTGCATTCGATGTTCACAGGCGAAATTACATTATCGAAGAAAGACTTAGGAACCGGGAATTCTGGATGCGTGCAGCGTCGTCATTTTTCGGGCAGGCCGAAGACGTAGACCGCATATCCCGTAACCGGCCGGTGCACCTCCGTCAGCATCGTCCCGGGCTTCAGCTGCGGACTGCCGCCACCAAGTGCGGTGGTAACCGCGATATATTGCTTGCCGTCGGCGCTGAACGATACCGGAAACCCCTGCACCGTCGTGCCGAGTCGTGTCTTCCACAGCGTCTGCCCGTTGCGCACATCGACTGCGCGGAACACGCGATCGAAATCGCCGACGAAGGCCAGATTGCCGGCTGTCGAGACCACGGAGGTCAGGAACGGCGCGCGCTGCTGAAACGTCCAGAGCGGCTTCAGGTCGGCGGCGCGATAGGCCGACAGGCGGCCGATATTGCCGCCGATGCCCGGGCTTTCGTAATATACCTGACTACCGTTCCCCAGCATCAGCACGCAGCTTTGGCTAAGCGGAATGACCAGCGCATCGGTCGGCTGATGATAGCTCATCGCCTGCCAATTATGCCCGCCTTCCGGACCGGGGCAGGACGACAGCCACTGGTCGGATTTCTGCTGAACCACGTCCTTGCGATAGGTCGGGCGGCCGGTCTTCGGATCGATGCTGGTGAAGACGTTCTGGAACACGGTCTGTGCCGAATCGACATACTTGCCCGTCTCGCGATCCAGTTTCCAGAGGATGCCGACCTTGCCGATCGTGAACAGCGACTTCTTCGGCCCGTGGTCGATCAGGACCCGCTCGAACACCTCGTCCAGGTCGAACGTCTCGCCGGGAGCGTGGTTGAACCACCATTTCAGCTTGCCGTTGCCCGGATCCAGCGCGAGCGTCGAATTGGCGTAATCGGTCGCGCCGGTCGCGGAGCCGCGCTCGTCGCGTCGCCAGGGCTTGCCCTGCGCCGTGCCCCAATAGGTGGTGTCGAGCTCGGGATCGTAAGTGCCCGCGATCCACGTCTCCGTACCCTTGCGGTCGTTGTCGGGCATCCCGCCCCAGCTGTCGCCACCCGGCTGCCCGGTCAGCGCCACCGTGGTGAATTTCCAGTCGCGCTTGCCGGTCTGCGCGTCATAGGCGCTGATGTAGCAATGGTCGGGCGTGCCCTTTCGCCCGCAGTTCGTCATCCCGACGATCACCTTGCCCTTGATGATGATGAGGCCCCCGGTCGAGGACCCGACACCCTTCTTCTCGTCGGTGATGTGCGTCTTCCACACTTCGCGCCCGCTGCGCGCGTCGAGTGCATAGACGTATCCCTCCGGCGTGTTGACGTACAGATTGGTGCCGTACAGCCCCATCGCACGCGTCTCGACAGACGAAGGCCCCGGCCCCGCACTCTTGGGCAGCGGCCCGAGCCGATTCTCCCACAGGAGCTCGCCCTCGCGCGCGTCGAGCGCCTGGATCGTGTTGCCGACGCCCCACATGTACATGATGCCGTTATGGACGATGGGGGTATCCTCCATCGTGCCGTTCTCGGGCATCGACCACATCCATTTGAGCTGCAACCGACCGACGTTGCCGGTGTCGATCTGGTCCAGCGGACTGTAGCTCCACCCCTGATAGTTGCGTCGGAACATCAGCCAGTCGCCCGCCGGCGGATCGCGCAGCATCGCGTCGGTGACCGGCACGTAATCCTTGATGGCGCCTTCCAGGCTCAGGCCCAGCTTGGTCGGCAGCACGAAGCGGCCAGGATCGGAGTATTTCACCACCTGCCCCGGTGCGGCGAACCCGGCGGAGGTCGCGGGCGCAGGCGAGCCGCCCGGCCCGTTGGCGGGAGCCGCCTCCTTCGCACCGGCGATCTGCACGTTCTGCGAGGCGGCACTGCCCGGCGCTGGTCCGGCGTCTTCGGTCGTGGGCGGCGACACCGCGGCTTCGACGGAGGCATCGGCGGGCACCTTGCCGCTGGCGATCGGGCCCAGCACCGTCTGATTGGTCCGATCCAGCGGGGTCGCGCCGGACGGAACGCCGTTCACGTAGAGCATGTACGCCACGATCGCGTCGTAGGTCGCGTCATCCAGCGAGCCGCCGCGGCCATAGGGCATCGAGGCGTGGACCTTGCTGTAGAGCGCGGCGACCGGCCGCTTTCCCCACACGTTGAGGAACGAGGCACCGGCCAGCGCGGGCGCATCGTTCGCCCCGGCGAGATCGCCCTGGTGGCAGGCCGCGCACTGCTCGGCATAGGCTACACGCCCTGCCTGAACCTGCTGCGGAGTGAAGAAGCCGATGCTGCCCTGCCCCACGGCAAGGCTGGCGGCGAAGGCGCCGGTCGCGGCGACCAGCAGCAGATAGGGCCGAAGGCGGTTGGTCATCGGTACAACGGACCCTTTTAGCGCGACGGTGTGTCGAGTTGCGGGATGAACCAGGCGCCCTGCTGCGGGACGCCGGGCGCGGCACGATCATGCGCGGGCAGCAGCCAGCCCCACAGCGTGCCCTTGGGACCCCAGGTGTAACCAGGCGGCGCCTTCTCGCTGTCGACCTGGACGTAGAGCCGTCCGGTGCGCAACGCGTCGCGCATCGTGCGGGTGACGGCAAGGTTGCCGCTGACGCTGCCTTCGCTCGTGCCCGCGACATCCAGCGGCACCAGCTTGGCGCCGGGCACGCCGATCGCCGGGCTGATCCACAGGCTCGCGGCGGTGACCGGTGACGGCACGCCGCGGAAGCTGCCCTTCACCACCAGCCAGCCGTTCTCGATGATCGCCGTCACCTCGCCACGTCCGGCGATGAACGCCTTGGTCTCGTCGTCGAGCGGCATGGGGCTCAGATCGGCCTGATAGCCGGCCGACATGGCCGGTGCGGCAAACGCCATCGCGGTGATCACGGCCAGCGATATCCTGCCCATCTGCATCCCTCCCTGCTTGGCCGGTGATCCCGGCTTGTCCTGCCGCCGCGGTTTTTCGGGTTCGGCAACCTCGATCAGCTTTGCGGCTTGACGGCGTCACAGATCGCATACAAGATTGTGGCTGTCCATACAAAGTCGGCGATAACCCGGACGCGAAAACGCGCCGAGCATAGGAGATCAGGGATGAAGGGCATGCTGAAACTTGGCGTAGCGATGGCGGTGCTCGGCACCACATTCGCAGCCTCCGCGCAGTTTTCCGGCCGCGAAGATACGATGCCGGTGACCCAGCCGCGCATGTCCGGCGATTACTGGGCACCCAAGCCGACCAAGGCAACCGCCTATGTCACGCCGAACCGGGTCCATTGGAAACTGTCCGACGTGTTGGCGGCGCATCGCGGTAAGACCGATTGGGTGCAGCCGATCATTCGCAATCAGGAGCAGGACGGGGACTATGTCTCGCTCGGCGCCGGCAAGAAGACCAAGCCGAAATTCTACGCCGACGACCGGGTCATGTTCATCGTCTGGGACGGCTCCGTCCGCGTCACGATCGACGGCACCGAACCGTTCACCGCGACCAAGGGCTTCATGGTCAGCGTGCCGTTCCGCCACGTCTACTCGGTCGAGAACATCGGCGATCGCCCGGCCTTGTGGTTCGAAGTACGCCAGGCGGGTTCCGCGCCGCTATATCCCGGCACCGAGACGCCCGACGCGCAGCCCGGCCGCACCTATATGAAGGTGACCGGCAATCCGGGTCCGGCAAAGGATCGCGACACCAACCCCGTGTGGGTCGATTTCATGAAGACGGTCGCGGTCGGCGACAAACCCTATAACGGCAAGTTCGTGTGGGACGATCACTTCACGTCCAACATTCTGCGCGGCAAGGCGGCCGACGCGGTGCCGCCCGACACCAACAAGGGCCACTTCCACACCGATTGGACCGAGTTCTGGTTCATCATGGAAGGCAGGATCGGCTACAAGATCGAGGGCTATCCCTATTTCGTGTCGGGGCCGGGCGACATCGTCACCGCCGCCAAGGGCCGCTGGCACCGCGCCGGCAACGATCCCAGCGCGCCGATGTCGACGCGTATTCCGATCAACCCGCGCCCGGTCATCCTCCACAACTTCGAACCGGCGCACTGAGCGCCCGACAGGCCGGATCGACATGCGATTGAACCGACGCGCGCTGCTCGCACTGCCGCCGCTCACCTGGCTGGCGGCGCGTACCCCGGCGTTCGCCCAGATCAGCCCGCGCAAGCGGGCCTCGGGCGACACCGACTGGCTGCATTACGCCAACGACCTCGGCAGTACGCGCTACGCGCCGCTCGATCAGGTCACGGCCGAGAACTTCAACGCTCTGGAGGTCGCCTGGACGTTCCGGACCGACAAGCTCGGCGCGCGTGTCGACTACCAGCTCGAAGCCACTCCGCTGGTGGTGAACGGCGTCATCTACTCGACCGCGGGATCGCGGCGCGACGTCGTCGCGCTCGATGCCGAAACCGGCGAACTGCTCTGGGTCCACCGCGAGGACGAGGGCGAGCGCGCGCGCAAGGCACCGCGCCAGCTTTCGGGACGCGGCGTCGCCTATTGGACCGACGGCACGGAGGAACGCCTTCTCTACGTCACGATCGGCTACCGGCTGATCGCGCTCGACGTGAAGACGGGGCAGCGCATCCCCGGCTTCGGCGTCGACGGCGCGGTGGACCTCAAGACCAACTTCGACCAGGAGATCGATCCCCTCGACAGCGACGTCGGGCTCAATTCGACGCCGTTGGTGGCGAAGAACACTGTGATCGTCGGCGCTGCGCATACCGCCGGCAACGTGCCGCGAACCTATGACAATGTGCGCGGCTATGTCCGCGGCTACGATCCGGTCACCGGGAAGCGGAAATGGATCTTCCACACCATCCCGAAGAAGGGCGAGTTCGGCTACGACACTTGGCTCGACGGCACCGACAAGATCGGCAATGCCGGCATGTGGTGCCAGATCTCTGCGGACCCGGCGCTCAACCTCGCCTATCTCGGCATCGAACTGCCGACCGGCGATGTCGGCGGCCAATATCGACGCGGCAACGGCCTGTTCGGTGAGAGCATCGTCGCGGTCGACCTCGATACCGGCGAGCGCAAATGGCACTATCAGCTCGTCCACCACGGGCTGTGGGACTATGACGTGCCGTGCGCCGCGATGCTGCTCGACGTGCGGATCAAGGGGAAGATGGTGAAGCTGCTCGCGCAGCCCACCAAGCAGAGCTTCCTCTATGTCCTCGACCGCGAGACCGGCAAGCCGGTGTGGCCGATCCCCGAGCGCAAGGTGCCGAAGGGCGACGTGCCGGGTGAATGGTATGCGCCGACCCAGCCGATCCCGACCAAGCCCGCCGCCTACGACGTGCAGGGCGTGACCGCGGACGACCTGATCGACTTCACCCCCGAACTCCATGCCAAGGCGCTGGAGGTGATGAAGAATTATCGCATCGGCCCGCTCTTCACGCCCGCGTCGGTGTTCGAGCCGGAGGGGACCTGGGGCACGCTGACCGCGCCGAACCTGACCGGCGGCACCAACTGGCCGGGCGGCGGCGCCGATCCCGAGACGGGCGTCGTCTACGTCTATTCCAAGACCGTCGCCGACGTCATGACCGAGTTGAAGAACAGCGACACCAAGCTGTCCGACTTCGCCTACATCAACGTCCGCGGCATGCCGACCGCGCCCAAGCGTGGCGATCACACCTATGGCATGCTGACCGTCGAGGGCTTGCCGCTGCTGAAGCCGCCCTACGGCCGGATCACCGCGATCGACCTGAAGACCGGCAACCATGTCTGGCAGGTGCCGCATGGCGAGACGCCCGACGCGATCCGCAACCATCCCAAGCTGAAGGGCATGAAGCTTCCCAAGACCGGGCGCGCCGGCAATGTCGGCCCGCTGGTCACCAAGACGCTGGTGATCTGCGGCGAGCCGGGAGTGTTCACGCTGCCCGACGGGCGTCGTGGTGCGATGCTGTGCGCCTATGACAAGGCGACCGGCGAGCAGAAGGGCGCGGTGTACTTGCCGGCGGGTCAAACCGGCGCACCGATGACCTATATGTTGAACGGACGGCAGCACATCGTGATCGCGGTCGGGGGTGGCAACTATCCCGCCGAGTTGATCGCGTTCCGTGTGCCGGCCGCCTGATCCGTCCGTCGAAAGGTATGTCGATGATCGCCCGTGTAGCCCCTCTCCTCCTCGTCGCCGCGACCGCCGTCGCGGTGCCGTCCATCGCCCTGTCGCAGGGCGCCACGGGCCGCACCGTGTGGAGCGGCGTTTATAGCAAGGCGCAGGCGGATCGCGGGGCCGCCGCTTATGCGCAGCGCTGCGCGTCCTGCCATGGCGACTCGCTGGCGGGCGGCGATCAGGCGCCACCGCTGGCCGGCGGCACGTTCCTCGCCAACTGGAACGGGCAGGACGCCGGCGCCCTGTTCACCCGCATCAAGACGACGATGCCGCTGGACAATCCCAATTCGCTCGGCGCCGCGACCGTCGCTTCGATCGAGGCGATGATCCTGGCCCGCAACGGCTTCCCGGCCGGCCAGGCCGATCTGCCGGCCGACCCGGCGGCGCAGGCCGGCATCGCAGTCACCGACACAAAACCGGCGGGTTAGCCGTGGCTTACGACCAGCCGCAAAGACGGCTTGCGATGCAAGAAGCATGTTGTATGCAAGTTGAGAATTTTGAATGCATGCTGCAGGGGCGAGCCGTAGGCTGGGGAGTGGGACGATGACGAGCAACCAGCCATTGGCGGGCATCCGCGTCCTCGACGTGTCGCAGGTCATGGCCGGGCCGTTCTGCTGCATGCTGCTGGGCGACATGGGCGCCGACGTGATCAAGGTCGAACCGCCGCAGGTCGGTGACAGTTCGCGGCGTTCGATGGGATTTCGGCTGAAGGGCGAGGACAGCCCCGGCTTCCTGGCGCTCAACCGCAACAAGCGCTCGATAGTGCTCGACCTGAAGGCGCCGGCCGATCGCGACACCTTCTACGCGCTGGTCAAGACCGCCGATGTCGTGGTCGAGAATGGCCGTCCGGGCGTCGCCGATCGCCTCGGCATCGGATACGAAACGCTCAGCGCGCTCAACCCGCGGCTGATCTACGCCAGCATCTCCGGCTTCGGCCCCGGCGGCCCGTGGGCGCTGCGCCCCGGCTACGACCTGATCGCCCAGGCGATGTCGGGGCTGATGAGCGCGGTGGGCATTCCCGATCAGGAGCCGGTCAAGAACACCACCCCGGTCGGCGATCTGGGCTCGGCGCTTTTCGCGGTCTACGGCATCCTGTCGGCGGTCATCGGTCGCGAGAAGACCGGCGAAGGCCAGCTCATCACCGCGTCGCTTTTCGAGGCGGCATTGGGCCTGTCGATCTGGGAGACTGCCGAGCTTTGGGGCACCGGCAAAAGCCCCAAGCCGCTCGGCAGTGCCAATCGCATGTCGGCGCCTTATCAGGCAGTCGAGGCATCGGACGGCTGGTTCGTGTTTGCCGCCGCCAACCAGAAGCTGTGGCTCGCATTGCTCGAGGTGATCGGTCGGCAGGATCTGGCGGACTCGCCTCGCTTTCACGACAACAGTAGCCGCGTCGCCAACGCGCGCGAACTGATCGACACGCTGCGCCCGAACTTCCGCACCCGCACTGCAGAGGAATGGGTGGAGACGTTGCTCGCCGCCGGCGTGCCTTCGGGTCCGATCCTCAACTACGAACAATCGCTCGCCAGCGAGCACACCAGGGCACGCGCCATGGTGCAGGACATCGCCCATCCGGTGGAAGGCAGCTTCAAGGCGCTCGGCTTCCCGGTCAAGCTGTCGGCCACGCCGCAGTCGGTGCGCTTCCCGCCGCCGCTGCTCGACGAACATGGCGCGGAGATCCGCCGCGAACTCGCTGACAAGGGGCTGATCGCCGAGCCGCAGGCGGCATGAGCGAAGGCGTTACCCGCTACGAGAAGTTCGGGCCGGTCGGGCGCATCATCTTCGATCGTCCTGCCGCCTATAACTCGCTGACCTGGGACATGTGGCGCGGCCTGGGCGAGGCGTGCGCCGCCTTGGCCGCCGACCGCGACATCCGCGTGGTGACGCTACGCGGTGCCGGCGGCAAGGCGTTCGTCGCCGGCACCGACATCGCCGGCTTCCAGTCCTTCACCGACGGGCAGCAGGGCGTCGCGTACGAAGCGGAGATGGACTCCTATGTCGGCGCGGTCGAGGCGCTGCCGCAACCGACCATCGCCATCGTCGACGGCTGGGCGGTCGGCGGCGGTCTCGCCCTCTCCTTCGCCAGCGATTTCCGCATCGCCGCCACCGGCGCGCGGTTCGGCTCGCCGCTGGCGCGCACGATCGGCAACTGCCTGTCCGCGCGCGGCTATGCCCGGCTCGTCCAGCACGCGGGCATCGCGGTCGCCAAGCGACTGCTGCTCGGCGCCGAGATCATCGGCGCGGACGAGATGAAGGCGCTCGGCCTGCTCAACGACCTGGTCGCGCCCGATCAGGTCGACGCCGCCGTGGACGCGCTCGTCGAACGGCTGCTGACCCACGCACCGCTGACGATGCAGGTCAGCAAGGAGGCGATCCGGCGCCTATCCGTGGCCAGCCAGCCCGACATCGACGACCTGATCGCCACCATCTACGGCAGCGCCGATTTCGCCGAGGGGGTCCGCAGCTTCCTGGCTAAGGAGAAGCCGGCATGGACCGGGCGATGAGCATAAGGGCATGACACCCGCCGGCATCGACGATTTCCGCGAGATGGCGCGCCGCCGCCTGCCGCGCTTCCTGTTCGAATATATCGATGGCGGTTCCTTCGCGGAAGAAACCTTGCGGGCCAACGTAGCCGATTTGCAGCGGCTGAAACTGCGCCAGCGCGTCATGCGCGACGTCGGCGACGTCCAGCTCGGCACCACCTTGTTCGGCCAGCCCGCCAGCTTCCCCGTCGCCCTCGCGCCGATCGGGCTCGCCGGCCTCTACGCCCGCCGCGGCGAGGTCCAGGCGGCACGCGCGGCCGAAGCGGCGGGCATTCCCTTCATCCTCTCCTCCTCCGCCTGCTGCGCGATCGAGGAGGTTGCGGCCGGCGTGACCAAGCCCGTCATCCTCCAGCTCTACATGATCAAGGACCGCGCCTTCATGGAGGACCTGCTGGCGCGCACCGCCGCGCTCGGGGTCGAGACGCTGATCCTGACCGTCGACCTCATCATCCATTCGCCGCGCCGCCGCGACGTGCGCACCGGCCTGACCGGCACCCAGGACCTGTCCGCAAGGCTGCGCCGCTCCTACGAGATCGTGCGCCATCCCGGCTGGGCGTGGGACGTCGGCGTGCGTGGTCGTCCGCACACGCTGGGCAATTTCGCCGCACGGATGCCCGACGGCGCCGGTCTGGCGCAGTTCACCGCCTGGGTCGGGCGCAACTTCGATCCGACCGTCACCTGGGCCGATCTGGACTGGCTGCGGAAGCACTGGCACGGACGTCTCGCGATCAAGGGCATCCTCGATCCCGACGACGCGCGTGACGCGGTGTCGGCGGGGGCTGAAACGATCATCGTGTCCAACCATGGCGGTCGCCAGCTCGACGGCGCACCCTCGTCGATCGTCGCGCTGCCCGCCATCGTAGAGGCGGTGGCCGGACGCGCCGACGTGCTGATGGACGGCGGTATCCGCTCGGGCGTCGACATCCTCCGCGCCCTCGCGCTGGGGGCGAAGGGCGTGTTGCTCGGCCGGGCCTGGGCCTTCGCGCTCGCTGCCCAGGGCGGCGCGGGCGTGACGACGATGTTGTCGCTGATGCGCCACGAGCTTGCGGTCGCCATGGCACTTGCCGGCCAGCGCGACGTCCGCGCGATTACGCGCGACACGCTGGTCGCCGATCCCGCCGCCGCCTAGCGTTCCGCCGGATAGTTGGTGGCAAGATACGTCACCAGTGGATCGAACCGGTCGTCCGGCACCTGCGCGCCGAAGCCGACCATCTTTTCGACGGTCGCCGCCCAGTCCGCGCGCGACTTGCGCTGGTTGGTGACCTGCGCCGCGACGTGGCAGGAGGTGCAGGCCTTGTCGGCGAACGCCTTCTCCGGTCCCGGCGCGAACGTCGCGGAATCGCCATGCGCTGCCGCGACCGCGACGACGCTGCCCTTGGGTTCGACCGGCACCGCCTGTGCGATGGCGGCGTTCTTCGCCGGCTGCTCGCCGCTGCGCGGTAGCGCGAACACCACCAGCCGGCTCGCCGTGCCGGGACTACCCAGATACGATCCACCGGCGGAGACGACCGCGACATATTGCCGCCCATCGCGTCCGCGATAGCTGATCGGCGTCGCATGTGCCGACGCGCCCAGGCGGAACGTCCATAGTTCGCGCCCGGTCGCGGAGTCGAAGGCGCGGAAGCGCGCGTCGTCCGACGCGCCGATGAACACCAGCCCGGTCGCGGTCACCAGCGGTCCGCCGACATTGGGCCGCCCGGTCTTCTGCAAGGCGGGCGGCAGGCTGTCGGTCACGCCGAGCGGCACTTGCCAGGCGATGCGCCCGTTCGACACGTCGATCGCAGTGAGATTGCCCCAGGGCGGGCGCTGGCACGGCATCTTGGTGCCGCCCATGCCGAACCATGATGGCTGCGGCCCGCTATTGTACCAATTGCCCTTGGCATCCTTTCCCATCTTCTCGACGGAAGGAAGCTCGCTGGTGTTGATGATGTACAGCCCTCGCCGGCCGTCGAAGGCACCGCCGCCCCAGTTCGGCCCGCCGCCGCTCCCGGGCAGGCGCACCATCGGCCGATCGGTCCTGAGCGGCTCCCACGCCGCAGCGAAGCCGATGCCCTGGCTCGCCACGCGTGCGCGGCAATGCGCGGTCAGTTCCGGGGTCACCGTCGCCAGATCGTCGGCGGTCAGCGCCTGGCGGATGATCGGCGGCGGCGCGGCGGGGATCGGCTGGGTCGGCCAGGCCTGCTCCCCGGCCAGGCTGCTCGCGGGCATCGGCGTCTCGCGCACCGGGAACAGCGGCTTGCCGGTCACCCGGTCGAGCACGAACAGATAGCCGCTCTTGTTCATCGCCGCGACCGCGGGGATCCTCCGTCCGCCGCGCCGCACCTCGAGCAGGGTAGGCTGCACCGGCAGGTCGAGGTCCCAGATATCGTGGTGCACCGTCTGGAAATGCCACAGATAGCGCCCGGTCCGCGTATCGAGCGCCACCAGCGAATTCGAGAACAGGTTCGCCCCCGCCCGGTCGATGCCGATCCGGTCGTAGGCGGGTGCGCCGAAGGGCACGAACACGATGCCGCGCTTCTCGTCGACCGACATGCTGCTCCACGCATTCACGCCCGATCGTTTGGCCCAGCTATCGCCCTGCCATGTGCCGTGAAAGCGCTCGCCCGGCCGCGGCACCGAGTGGAACGTCCAGAGCAGCTTGCCGGTGCGGGCGTCCCAGCCGCGTACGTCGCCAGCCGGGCCCTCCACCGGCGATTCCTGTAGTCGCGCGCCGGTGATGACGACGTCGCCGGCGATCGCCGGCGCGCTATTGATCTGGTAGGTATAGCCGGCCGGAAACCCGCCGCCGTTGGTGCCGTTCATGATCTCGGCGGTGCGAAGCTGGATCGGGACGAAATCGGCCGGCGGCTTGCCCGTGGCGAGCTCAAGCGCGATCAGCTGCCCCGAACGCGTGCCGAAGAATAACCGCGCCGATGCGCCTTTCCCGCCCGGCCAATAACCTATGCTGCGACCCGCGATGCCGTCGTCGGCGGGCAATCCGAATGTCCAGCGGATCGCACCAGTCGTCCCGTCCAGCGCGACGATTCGGCCATAGGGGCTTGCCAGGTACAAGTTTCCGCCGATCGCCAGCGGCGTCGAGTTGCTCACCAGCAGGCGCTTGCTGCTGCTGTTGGCGGGCTTCAGCTCGAACGTCCACACCGGGATCAACCGCGCCACGTTGCCGGGATCGATCTGGGTCAGCCCGGAATAGCGGGTGCCCGCCTCGTCCCCACCGAACCCCGTCCAGTCGCCGACCGAAGCGACCGTGGCGGTCGCCGCACCCGCCATCGTCAGTGCCAGGATCGCGGTCTTCCATCCCACCTGCGACACGCATACTCTCCTCATCGCGGCCCACTTTGCATCGACCATTACGATGTTGCATACATTAGCTTATGGTTGCATGCATAGTGTCGTTGCGGTCGATGGTGCTGACGAAAGATCGGCGAAGACGACCCATGCAGCGGCATGACGGACCAGGTCCGCTGCTCGGCAGAAGGAGGGTGACGATGACGGCGCGATTGAAGCGGCTCGGATGGGTATTGCTGGCAGGAGCAGCGATTGGATGCGCCGGCAGCGCGCAGGCAGCGCCGGTGGTGTATCACGGCTTTACCCTGATCGACGGCAGCGGCACCGCGCCGAAGGTCGATCAGGCGATGATCGTCGACGATGCGGTGATCAAATGGGTCGGCCCCACCAAGCAGGCACCGCGCACCCCCGGTGCCACGCGCGTCGACCTGCGCCGCAAGTTCCTGATGCCGGGGATCGTCGATCTCCATGTCCATATCGGCACCGTCCGCGATCTGGTTCAGAAAGAGGAATATTTCACGCCCGACAGCGTGCGCAAGGACCTGCGCACCTATGCCGCGTTCGGTGTGACCACCGTCCAGTCGATGGGCACCGACAAGGACAGCATCATCGCGATCCGCGATGCCGGCCGCAGCGGCCCGCAGACCATGGCGCGCCTGCTGACCGCGGGTCAGGGACTGGTCTTCAAGGGCGGCTATGGCGGCGTTCCCGGCATCAACCACCCGGTCGCCACCCCCGAAGAGGCGACCGCGGAGGTCGATGCGCAGGCGAAGAAGGGCGTCGACTACATCAAGTTGTGGATGGACGACGAACTCGGCGCGATGCCCAAGATGCCCTATTCGATCAGCAAGGCGATCATCGATGCGGGACATCGCAACGGCAAGCGCGTCCTCGCCCATGTCTTCTACCTTGCCGACGCCAAGCAACTCGTGGCGCAGGGCATCGACGGCTTCATGCATAGCGTCCGCGACCAGCCGGTCGATGCCGAGCTGATCGGCGCCATGAAGGCGCGCGGCGTCTGGCAGGGCGCCGCCACCCTCAGCCGCGAGGCCGCGGTCTATGCCTTCGGGGCGGACAATCCGCGCACTCGCGACCCATTCTTCCGTCAGGCCGCCGATCCTGCGACCATCGCCGGACTGGAGAGCCCGACGCGTGAGAAGACCATCGCCTCCAGCCGCATCTTCCCCGCCCTGCCCCGCATCGACGAACAGGCACGCGACAACATCATGCTGCTCGCGCGCGGCGGCGTGAAATACGGGTTCGGCACCGACGCGGGTCCGCCGGGTCGCCTCCCGGGCTATTCGGAGCATTGGGAGCTGGAACAACTGGTGAAGGCGGGCTTCACGCCCGCCGAGGCGATCCACACCGCCACCGCCCGATCGGCGGAATGGCTGAACACCAACGATCGCGGCCTGATCGCGCCGGGCCGGCTCGCCGACTTCGTCGTGCTCAACGCCGATCCCACCCGCGACATCCTCAACAGCCGCAAGATCGCCGCGGTCTATATCGGCGGCAGCAAGGTTCCGTCGGTCAAATGAGCGACATGGCGGTGGCCGCGAGCGGCGCGGCGGGAGCACGGCCGACGCGGGTGCGGCACGTGGTGCTCTGGCTGACCGTCCTCGCCTATATGATCACCTATATGGACCGGGTGGTGATCTCGGTGACCGGCCCGCTGATCCAGGCCGAATACGGGCTGTCGAACCGCACCTGGGGCTGGGTGCTGGGCATCTTCCAGATCGGCTATGCGATGTTCCAGATCCCCGGCGGGTGGCTGGGCGATCGGTACGGACCGCGCCGGGTGCTGACCGCGATCGTGATCTGGTGGTCGACCTTCACCGCGCTGACGACCGCGACATGGAGCGCGTCGTCGCTCATCGTGTGCCGGTTCCTGTTCGGCTGCGGCGAGGCCGGCGCCTTCCCCAACGCCACGCGCTCGCTCAGTCGCTGGATGCTGCCGTCGGAACGCGGTTTCGCGCAGGGGCTGACCCATGCCGGCGCCCGGCTCGGTGCGGCGCTTACCCCGGTGTTGGTGGTGTGGCTGATGCTCCGCTTCGGCTGGCGTGCGCCGTTCCTGATCTTCGCGGTGTTGGGGCTGATCTGGGGCGCCGTCTGGTTTTGGTATTATCGCGACAGCCCGCAGCAGCACGCCTCGACCAACGACGCCGAGCGGCGGCTGATCGCCGATGCGCTGGCGCCCCAGGGCAGCGCTGGCGGCGCTGGCGGGGCGGTCACCGCCAAGGTGCCGTGGCGCTTCATCCTCGCGCAGCCGCAGCTCTGGCTGATCTCGGCGATGTATTTCTGCTACGCCTATTCGATCAACATCTTCCTGACCTGGTTCCCCAAATATCTGAACGAGGTCCGCGATTTCGATCTCGCGCAGATGGGCCTATTCGCCAGCCTGCCGCTGATGGCGGGTGTGGTTGGCGACATCACCGGCGGCTGGGTATCGGACCGGCTGCTCCATCGTTGGGGCCATGTCACGCTCGCGCGCCGCGTGGTCGCGGTGGTCGGCTTCGCGCTGGCGGCGGTGGCGATCCCGGCCGGCGTGCTCAGCGCATCGCCGCTCCTCAGCGTCGCGTGGTTCGCGCTGGCGGTGTTCGGGCTGGAGCTGACCGTGGGCGTGTCCTGGGCGCTGACGCTCGACGTCGGCGGCATCTTCGCGGGATCGGTGTCGGCGGTGATGAACACCTTCGGCAATATCGGCGGCGCGCTCGCGGCGGTCATTACCGGCTACATTCTCCACTGGAGCGGCTGGAACGCGGCGATGTACGTGCTCGCGGCGTTGTCCGCGATCGGGGGACTGCTGTTCCTGCGGATCGACGCATCGCGACCGATCTACCAGCCGGACGCCGAGCGCCCCGCGTAAGATTTACCGGCGCGGGGTGGAGGACGCCGCGGTCTGATAGGCGCGCGATCGTTCCTCGCGGCGGGCGCGCCGGTGCGCGTTCTTGATGCTGTCGGCGCCGTTGTCGAAATGCGACTGCATCAGCTCGGCGATCGCCGGCACGTCGCGCGATCGGAACGCCTGCTCGATCAGCTTGTGCTCCTCGAACGCGGCGGCCCAGCGCTCGTGATCCAGCGTGCTGACATGCCGCGCCCGCTCCGCCCGTGGCAGCAGCAGCCGCCACGCGAGGATCAGCGACGCATTGCCGGACGACTCCACGATCAGTTCGTGGATCAGGCGATTGGCTTCGAGATAGCGTTGGCGATCGCGGCTCTCGAAATAGCGCGCCATGTCCTCCTGCAACTCGGACAGGACTTCCAGATCCTCGGGCTGCATCCGCTCGCACGCCAGCCGCGCCGCCAGCGACTCCAGCGCGCCCAGCACCGTGAACACCTCGGATGCCGCCTGCTCGTCGAGCTGGCTGACCTGCACGGTGCGATTGGGGAGCAGCGTCACCAGCCCCTCGGCCGCCAGCGTCCGCAGCGCCTCGCGCACCGGCGTCCGCGACGTGCCGAACTGTTCGCTCAACGCCACCTCGCGCAGCGGCTCGCCCGGCGCCAGCTCACCAGCCAGGATCATCCGCCGCAGCAGCGTCACCGCCTCCTGATGGCGATCCCCCTTGCGCGCAGGGATACGCTCTTCGCTGGTCGTCGGCATGTCGGCGATCTTTCGCTGCATCGATCGAGTCTACTCTTGCTGGTTCATGACGGCAATCTGTCCACGTGCCATAGCATGAATGAAGTATGCATGATCACCGCATATAAATACCTAGTATACAAGATGTGGCGAATGTGCACAGTGCAGCGCAGGAGAGGTGCTCACATGTTCCGTCATTTTTTACTGCTTGCCGCCACCGTTCTCGCCGCGACCGTTTCCGCGCCGGTGTCCGCCAAAGAGTTGGTCGTGCAGATGCGCAACAAGGGTGCAGCCGGATTGATGGTGTTCGAGCCCGCCTTCGTCAGCGCCGCGGTCGGCGACACGGTCCGGTTCGTGCCTACCGATCCGGGCCATAATGCGGAGCCGATTCCGGGGATGCTCCCGGCCGGCGTGGCGCTTTCCGCGGGCAAGATGAACCAGGCGTACGTCGTCAAGCTGACCAAGCCGGGTGTCTACGGCTTCAAATGCCTGCCGCATTACGGCATGGGAATGGTCGCCCTCGTGAAGGCCGGCAAGGCGACGCCGGCGAACCTGGTAACAGCCAGCGCAGTGAAGACGACGCCGCTCGCTACCAAACGCCTCGCGCCGCTGTTCGCCCAGGCCCGCTAACGGCGGAGTGTTACGCACCCTGCTCCGCTGCAGGCACGATCCCCTCGGCCAGGAGGCGATGCAGCGCATCGATATGCCCGCTGTCGCGCGCGCCGTTCGCGTCGGAGGTCATCACCACGGTCAGCCGCAGGTCGGGCACGACGTAGATCATCTGCCCCCCATAACCCCAGGCGAACCGGACTGGGTGGCCCGCGGCCTGCCCGATAAACCAGCCATAGCCGTACTGGCCACCGCTCCACGGGGAGGTCGTCCGCGGGGTCCAGCTCTGCTCGATCCACGATGCGGGCAGGATCCGCCTGCCGTCCACGACCCCGCCAAGCCGATAGAGTTCGCCGAAACGGGCGAGCGCGCGTGGCGACAGCCGCATCTCGTTGCCGCCGAAATACACGCCTTGCGGATCGGCCGGCCATACCGGAATTGTGATCCCGAGCGGCTCGCCCAACCACTCCCTTGCCAGTCGCAAGGTGCTCCTGCCCGACGCACGGGTGAGCATCGCCGACAGCAGGTGGGTGTTGCCGGTCGAATAGAGCATGGCGCCGCCGGGCTCGTCGACGAACGGCCGCGACAGCGCAGACCTGACCCAGTTCGGGCTCGACACCCAGCGGCCGTAGAACTCGCCCGAGGTTCGCTCCAGGCCTGCCTGCATCGACAGCAGATTGCCGATCGTCACCTGCGCGAGCCGCGGGTCGGCTTTCGCGGGCGCATCGCCGCCGAGTACCGACATGATCGGCTGATCCACGCCGCGGAACACGCCGCGCGCGATTGCGATGCCGACCAGCGCCGAGATGACCGACTTGGACGCAGACTTGATGTTGACCGGCTGGTCGAGCGACGGTCCGTTGTTGAAGCGATGCTCGGCCAGCGTCCGCCCGTCGCGCACCACCAGCAGCGAACGGATCCGGGGCAGCCGCCCTGCCGCGGCGACCGTACGGGCCATCGTCTCCGCCTTCAGTCCGGACGTCACCACGGCTGCCGGCGCCCGCCCACTCTGCGCTTGCCCCGTCGGCGCCTGCCCCACGGGCGCCGCGTCGCACGCGCAGGCGAGCAGCGCGATCGGCATCATCCACGATCGTCTCATGAAGCGATCGCGGCCTTCAGCGTGACAACAAAGCGCGCCGGCGCCTCCACCTGCGGCGCATGGCCCAGATCGTCGAGGCGGATCAGCTGCGCGTTCGGGATGCGTTTGACGGCCGCTTCGGCCGCCTGCGGTACGGTGCGGATCGATGACCGCCGATCCGCCGGGGCGCTGTTCGCACGAAAGGCGGTGAGGTCGCGCTCGCCGATGATGAGGGTGACCGGCATCGTCAGGCGCGGCAGTTCGGCTGCGATCGGCTGCGTCTGGATCATGTCGGACAGACGCGCCTGCGCGTCCCGAACGACGTCGCCATCGGCAGCGGCATATTGGCCGGCCAGCATCGCGACCCAGCGATCATAAGCCGGCCGCCATTCGCCGTGATAATAGTTGCGAAGCTGGTAGGCCTTGATCGACGCGGCGTCGGTCTTCGCCTCCTCGACGCGCAGTTGGCCCAGGTCGGCATAGGGCACGCCCTCCGCCAGCGTGTCGTTGAGGCCGAGCGGGTTGACCAGCACCAGCCTCGACACGCGGTCCGGGTGCAGCAGCGCGAACCGGGTCGCGAGGATGCCGCCCGTCGAATGACCGACCAGGACGACCTTGCCCGCCCCTGCTCGATCCAGCAGCCCACGGGTCAGTTCGGCCATCGTGTGGAAGCTGTATTGATACCCGGCGGGTTTGGACGACTTGCAGAAGCCGATCTGATCGGGCGCGATCACCCGGAAGCCGGCGCCCGTCAGCCCGCGCGCGGTCTCGTCCCACGTCGCCGCGCAGAAGTTCTTGCCGTGCAGCAGGACCACGGTGGTGCCGTTGGCGCGAACCGTCGGCGCAAGGTCGAGATAGGCCATCCGGATCGGTCGGCCCTGCGACGATGCTTCGTACCAGCGGACCGGCGCCGGATAGTCGAAGCGTTCGAGGTTCGCGCCAAGGGGAACGGTCTGCGCCATGCTGACGCTGCCCGACAGGGCGACGGATATGAGGGCGGCGGTGTAGCTGAAGCGGATCATCGACCTGCAACGACCGACCGCGACGAGATTTCCGTGGGCCGAGCTTACCGACGAGTAGGCCCGCGCTGCTGGCCCAGCCCGGTAGCTGTCCAATAGATGCCGCCCAGCAGGTGCTGCAGATATCGCTCGTCCTGGTACATCTCCACCTTGTGACCCAGCAAGGTGACGAACACCCGCCCCTTCTCGTAGGTTCGGAACCATGCTTCCGGATGATCGCTGCCCATCGGCTTGCCGACTTGCCCCGGCCAGATCTTGGTCGGATCGTAGCTCGCTTCGTCGACCTTCAGGACGGTGTTGATCGTGATGCGGAACGGGTTGGACGTGACGTAATATTCGTCGCTCCAGATCCATTTGTCGGGCAAGCCGAAGGTCGCGGGAAATCCTGGATCCGTAACGGCAACGACCGCGGTCTGGATCATGGGATGATTGACGAAGGATCGGCCGACCAGCTTTTCGTACCACGGCCACGCATCAGGCGGGATGATCGCCGCCCGGTGCACGACCATGGCGTTGCCCCCGGCGCGCATATAGTCCTCGAAATGCCTGCGTTGCGCCTCGTTCAACTGCTCCGCCGGCGTGTTGAGCCACAACACCGCCGCATATTGACGCAGATCGCCGTCGAACACCGCAGGATCGCTGGTCCAGGTGACGCCGAACGAGTGCAGCTTCGCCAGACGCTCGATGCTCTCCCGCGCGACCGGAATGTATTCGTAGTGATATTTGCTGGGCGTGGCGATGACGAGGAGCTTGAACTGCTCCTCGGCCCAGCTCGTCGCGGGCGCGAACAGGCAGAAAACGGCGACGAACGCCCGAACGATGGCCTTCATTGAGCGCACTCCTCGATCCCCGAAGCACCTGTCCAGCCCCGCGTCCAAGGCGCCAGCCGGACCTCCATCGATAAGGCCCGGCCGTCCAGCGCCTGTTCCGCCGTGATGTCAGCGTCGCGGTCTGGTCACCTGCAGCATCTCCCCGGCATAGGTGACCTCGGCATCGAAGGCGTCGCCGGTCGCGGCGGACTGCCCAGCGCCGATCCACTTCACGCGCAGCGTCCGGCTCGCGGGCATGCCCGCCCAGCCCGCGCCTTCGCGCTTGCCGACGCGGACGACGCCGGTCCGTTGATCGTAGCTGATCGGGATGCGCGAAAACGCGCCCGTTTTGTACGACGTCGATCGCCCGTCATCCTCGTACAGCGAGAAGCTGCCATCCGCGCCGGTGTAGACCGCGATCGTCAGCGGCGAGTCGCGGCGCTCGTCGACATATTGCGTGACCGGGCCCATCGGCACGATCGCACCGGCCCGCACGAACAACGGCATCCGCTCGAGCGGCGCATCCACCGCGGCGGTGGTGCCGCCAGCGAATGTCCGCCCAGTGTCGAAGTCGTACCAACTCGCGTTGCCCGGGAAATAGACCTGCCGGTTGCGCGCAGAATACGCCGTGACCGGTGCCACCAGGAACGCGTCGCCGAACAGATACTGGTCGTCGATCTTGCGCGCGCGCCGATCCGCCGGGAAGCTGGCGGCAAGCGCACGCATGATGCTGCCGTCCTTCATGTAGGTGTCGGCACCGATCGTGTAGATATACGGCATCAACCGGTAGCGAAGCTCGTCGTACCGCACCATCGATGCGCGCATCGGCGAGCCTTCGGGGCTGATCTCGTAGATCTCGCGATACGGATATTCGCCGTGGCTCCGGAACAGCGGGCTGAACGCGCCGAACTGGAACCAGCGCAGGTTGAGCTCGCGCCACTCCGCCAGATTGGCGGCGGTCGGCGTCTTGGTGGAGAACCGGTCCTCGAGCGCGAAGCCCCCGATGTCGTGCGTCCAGTTCGGGATGCCCGACATCGACGCATTCACGCCGGCCGAGATCTGCGCACGCAGATCGTACCAGCGGCTGGCGACATCGCCCGACCAGATCGCTGCGCCATAGCGTTGCAGCCCGGCAAAGCCCGAACGGGTCAGCAGGAACGGCCGAACGGTCGGCTTGAAGGCGCTCCATCCGTCGTAGAAGGATCGCGCATTCATCAGCGAGTAGCTGTTGAAGAACTCTGACGCCGGTCCCATCGCGGTCGGGCCCATCGCGTCGAGCCGCTCCTCGATCGACAGGTTCGAATGCGGATCCGGCTCGGACGCGTCGGCCCACCAGGCGTCGGTGCCGAGCTTCGCCAACCGATCCTCGATCTGCTTCCAGAAGATCCGCCGTCCGTCCGCCGAATACGGATCGTAGAAGGTGCTGGCATAGCCCGGCCCGACCCAGTCCTTGTTCCCCTGCCGCAGATTGCCCTGGTAGACCGCACCCGCAGCCGCCAGTTCCTTGTAGGTGTCGGTGGTCGGGTAGAATTTGGGCCAGACCGAGATCATGAAATTGGCATGATCGGCGTGGACCGCGTCGATCATCTTGGCCGGGTCGGGAAAGCGCGCCGGATCGAACTTGTGGCTGCCCCAGTCGGGATCGCGCCAATAGCGCCAGTCCAGCACGATGTTGTCTAGCGGGATCTTCAGCTCGCGATAGCGGTCGACGACGTTGGTGACCTCGGCAGCGGTCTCGTAGCGCTGGCGCGACTGCCAGAAGCCATAGACCCATTTGGGCATCATCTCCGACTTGCCCGTGACCTGCCGGTAGCCGGCGATCGCCGCGTCGATGCTGCCGCCCGGGATGAACCAATAATCCTTGGCCTGCGCGACGTCGCTGGTGAACCACACCGAATGCCGATCGGCATCGGGCAGCGGATCGCTGTGGAAGAACGCCATATAGCCGGCGTTCGGCTCCCACTCGATGCGGATCGCGACGGGCTTGCCGCTGACCATCGGCAGGTCGAAGTTCGCGTACCAGGGGTTCCAGTTCTGCCGCCAGCGATCGAGCACCAGCTTGCCGTCGGCATAGACCTTGTAATAGCTCGACGCGTAGAGCTGGAACTTGTGGGTGCCGGTCGCAGTCGGCATGATGTCGCCCGACCAGACCACGGTCTGCTTCTGCACGGCATTGCCTGCGGTATTCTGGCCACCGGTCGCGGCGACCGTTCGCGCCTTCGCCGCTTCGGGCCATTTCGACTGATCGTTGATGTACTGATAGTCGATCGTCGCTTCCTGTCGCGTGACCGCCGATTTGCCGTCGAGGAAATACTCTGCGCGCCAACCGGGCTTGCCGCCGCTCGTCACCTTCATCCCCTCGCCGACGAAGTCGTAGGGCTTGGGGTTGCCGAAGCGGGTGAAGGAGTTGTTGTCCCAGAGCAGGCCGTAGCCCTTCGTCGACACCACGAACGGCACGCCGATGTCCATGTTGTGCTGCGCGAGTTCGACGTCCTCGCCGTTATAATCCATCTGCGCATTCTGGTGCTGGCCGAGGCCGTAAAGCCCCTCGTCGGTGCCGCGGTTGAACTGCTGCGACACCGTCTTGGACGGCTTGCCGTCGATCACCGTCGATCCGAACGACGTCGGCGCGGATTCGGTCAGTAGCGCCTGCCCGGCGGGATCGGAGAAGCGGACGAGCCCGGTCGCCAGGCTGATCTCGGCGATCGTCTTGGGCGTCCGCACGCGGACCTGGCCCTTGCCCTCGGTGACGTCGAAGGTCCCGGCCGCCGGCGGATTGGCCACCATCAGGCTGGGCGTGCGCGGGCGCGGCGATGCGTCCTTCGGGGTCGCGACCACATGGATGATGCCGTCGCCATGCACCGCGATCTCGACCTTCGCCGCAGCACCCCCCGCCGGCGTGACGACCACGCCACCAGGCGTCCGGTCGAACCGCTGGGCGTCGGCCGCGCCGATCGCGGTGCCCGCCAACAGCAGTGAGGCCAGTGACTTAACGATCATCTTCGTCTCCAAACCCGTCTTCATCGAACCCGCCTTCGTCGAACCCGCCTTCATCGAACCCGCCTTCATCGAAACTGCCCCATCGTGATCTTCAGCACCTGCGGACGATCGACCAGGTTGATGCCGTAGTCGGTCTGGTCGCCGTTCCAGACGCGGCTCATGACCCAGCGGCCATCGACGAACCCGCCTTCCTCGACCCGCACGACCATGCCGTTCGCCACGCCGTCGGCGCCCGCGAAATCGACCCGGACATGGTCGCCGACCACCAGGAACTCGTTCTCGGACAACTGCGCCACCGCGATCCCGCCGATCGGCTCCTTGGCCCAGGGCACCGGCTCAGACTTCAGCCACTTCCAGTCGCTGAGCCCGAACTGCCATTCGGCCCACGATGCCTTGATCGTCCACTTGCCCATGCGCGTCGATTGGGCGGTGCCGTCGTCGGGCTTCGCCATGCCCCATGTCGGCCGCTCGAACGCGATCCGCGCCCAATCGCGCATGATCGATCCGACCATCGTGTAGGCGAGGGCAAGCGGCTCCAGCGTTGCGTTGCTCAGGTCGCGCGCACCCAGCGGATAGTTGAAATAGCCGCTCGCATCGATCCCGAACGGCGAATAGCCGATCGCGCCGCGACCGAGCGCGGCATAGAAATAGCGGTGGAATTCGCGCGCGTTGCCGATCTCCGGCACCATCAGCGCATTGTCGGGCCGCGCATATTTGTCGAGATACTGGACCACGTTCGCGCTCGCCCGATCATAGATGTCGGGAGCGGCGAAATCGATGTGCGGCGCCGCCGCCTTCCAAATGTCGAGCACGTCCTGCTGCGGTCCTCCGCTGGCGACGCCGTCCGGATCGGGAACGTTGGACGGTCCGGCGAGGCTTGCGTTCACGTACATCGGCAACGGCTTCACCGCCTTGCCCGCCGCGGCGATCGCGTCGACATAGGATGCGACGTACCAGGTGTTGAACGCGCGGTCGGCTTGCGCGCCATACGCCTGCGACCACGTCCCGCGCTTGCCGATGCGCCGGGCCAGCGCCGCCGGCAACGGCTGATTGAACAATCTCGTCGCCGACGCGCCATAATCGCGCGGGTTGCGGTAGCTGCCGGTCTCGTTCTGCGGCTGGACCAGGATCACGGTGTTCTGCGGGTCGTGATCGCGCAGATACTCCATCACCTTCACGAACGCGCGCGTATCGGCCTTCAGCGTCTCCGCGCCATGCGCGCTCAGCACGCCATGATCCTTCATGTCGCGCGTCTTCATCCGCGGGAACCGGCGGTTGTCGAGCTTCACCCAGTCGGGGGTGTAGGAGAGGGAGGTGTTCTTCCACGTTCCGAACCAGAGCAGCACCACGCGCTTGTCGTGCTGCCGCGCCTGATCGAGCAGCGCTTGCAGAAACGAGAGGTCGAAGCGCCCCTCCTGCGGCTCGACCTGCTGCCACGCGATCGGCACTTCGACGGTGTTGGCGTGGATTCGGTCGAGCACCGGCCAGGCGGTCTTCAATATCTCGGGATAGTTGGTCGAATTGTTGACCTGCCCGCCGAGGATCGTGAACGGCGCGCCGTCGACGATCAGCGCATGCCGGTCGCCCCGGGTCTCGATCCGCGGCACGGGCGTCGCGGTCTGCGCGACGACGGTTTGGGGGATCGCTGCGGCCATGGTCGACAAAAAAAGTACGCGTCCGATCATCGTGTTTTACCCTCTGGATCGCCGTAGAACAGGCCGCGGCCGTCGGTGCCGACATAGACCCGTCCGGGCAGGCGCGGATCCCCCGAAATCACGCGGTAGCGCGCGCCCCAACGGTGCGCGTCGTCGTCGATCCGCTGCCACGACGTCCCGCTATCGATGGACCGCCAGATCCCGCGAATACCCTGGTCGGTGCCGATCGCGAACAGCGCACCCTTGCCGATCCCGAACAGCTCGACCGCCAGCTCGCCGCTTGCCGGTGTGAAGGAGGCGCCGCCGTCGATGCTGTGGAACAGCCGCTCGCCCGCCTTCAGCCATAGCTCGCCGGCGCGATCGGGTGCGGCGAGCAGCGCGCTCTGCGCCTCCCGCCCCTGCCGCCCGCCCGGCCTGAGATCGGCAGGCAGACCGCGCCCCGCGACCGACGCGAAGGTCGCACCGGCATCTCGCGACACCAGCAGCCGGCCGTTCGCGACATCCACCGCATAGAAGACCCGCGCGTCGACCTTGTCCGCGACCGCGCGAACGCCAGCCGGCAACCCGCGTATTGTGGTCCAGCTGCGGCTACCGTCGCGCGTGCGCTGCGGGATCGGCGTCGCCACGATCATGGTCGCGCCGTCCGCCGACACCGTGATCGCCGCCTCGCCTGCAAGATCCTCGCGACGGAGCGGATCGCCCATCGGCGGCACGCGCACCGGCGCCCAGGTCTTGCCGCCGTCGTCGGAACGGGCCAGCGAGGCGGTGCGTGGCCGGTCGGCGTAGAGGCTGCCGCTGCGGACCAGTATCGCGGGCTTGCGCCCCGCATAATCCAGCGTGTTGGTGTTCGACAGATACGGGTTGGTGAAGGTCGGCTTGGGCGACCGTCGCAGATCCTGATGAACGAAGCCGGCAAGGTCGCCGAACCCAGACACGAGCGGCGCACCACCCGTCGGCGAGATCAGGGTGATGATCGCGGTCTGCTCGATACCTTCGGTCCAAGGCGCCCAGTCCACCGCACCGCGCGCGCCCAGCCCGGCAGTCGCATAGACCGTCGCGCCGGTGGTGTAGGCCAGATGCGCCGGATCGTACGGGTCGATCGCTAGCCCGGAGATCCAGTGGCCGAAATCGGCACCCTTGCCCTCGTGCAGCAGGAACGGCGTGCTGGACACGTCGCGGCGGCTCCGCTGGCCGACGTCTTCCCACGTCCGCCCGTCATCACGCGTGATCCACAGCGAGTCACCCGCCCGGTAGCGATCGATCGTCGTCACCGCGACGGTTCCGGGCGCAGACCTCGCCACTGCGACGCCAAGGAATCCGCCTTCGGCTCCCTGCGCTCGCCAGGACGGCGGCGTCACGTCGCGCGCGTCGCCTCGGGGATCGAAGCGCCAGACCGCACCGGTCGTCGCGTCGCTCGGGCCGATGCCGCTCGCATAGCCGACCCACAGCACGCCGCGCGTGTCGATCGCGGCTTTCACCGCGAGCAGACCGGGACCATCGACCGCATGCCACGTCGCTCCGCCATCGTCGGAGCGAAAGAGCGATGCGCCGCCGGGATCGGCAACGCCTGCCCAGATGCGCCGCGACGCCGTGCCCTTGCTGCCGCTGGTCGGGTCGACCACCACGAAGGCGATCCCGCCGTGACTGGTGCGCGGCTGCGGGCGGCCGAGCCCCTTCAGCGGGAAGCCCGGCATCTTGGCCCAGGTCGCGCCCGAGTCATTGCTCTGCCAAAGCCCGTCGTGGCGCGAGCCGAAGAACAGCCTGGTCGGATCGTTCGGGTCCACCGCGAGCCGCTCGCCGAGCCCCCTGCCCGCTTCGTTGCCGCCCATCGCGAACGGCACCGGCACGATCCGCCACGTCGCACCCCGATCCGCGGACCGCATGATCGCCGCCGGCTGCCCGGCGTTCATCCCCGCCGCCAGATACACCACATCGGGGTTCACGGGATCGGGCGCGATGCTCTCGATGCCCATATAGCTGGACACGGCATTGCCATCCTGGAGCGCGATCCAGCGGCGCTGCGCGGCATCCCAACGATAGGCGCCGCCCATGTCGGTACGCAGATAGGCGAGCCCGCGCTCGACCGGGCTGAACACGATATTGGGCGCATAGCCACCCGCGCCGACCTTCACGTTGGTCCAGCGATAGGGTTCGGTGGCAGCGGCGGGGCGGCCGAGCGCAGCGACGGGCGCCGCGAGCATGATCACGGCCAATACGCTGCCAAGCAGTCGGCGCTCTATGGCAAGATTCCTGGGCATGTCGGGCGAAGATGGCATCAAGCAAACTGCCTGCCTAGAAAAAGCCCGGACGGTTCGGATGAACCGCCCGGGTAGGGGGGAAGGCAGGACGGAATTTACAAGCGGACCCGTGCACGTATCGACACGCGGCGATCGTTGATCTGGTAATCGCGCGGACGGTTGCTGAAGATCTGGTAGGTCTTGGTGACCGTATCGAGCAGGTTTTGGCCGTCCAGCGTGATCGCGAAGTTCTTCGTGACGTCATAGGTGACCGACGCATCGAGGAAGCCGATCGAGTCGCCGAAAATCGGCAGGTTCTGCGTTCCGGTGTTGCTGGTGCCCTGCAGATACTTGCCCCGCCAGTTATAGGCGACGCGCATGTTCAGCCCGTTGCGATCGTAGAGCGCGAGCAGGTTGAAGCTGTGCTTCGACAGATTGACCAGCGGTACGTCGATCTGCGTGACGCTGTTGATGTCGCCCGCCGCCTGCTGGCCCGCGTCGCTATCCGCGAACGTATAGTTGGCTTGCACGCCGAGCCCGTCGAACGGCGCCGGCAAGAAGTCGAAGAACTTTTGTCCGCCCACCTCGAAACCGCGCACATAGCCGCTCGACTGATTAATGAAGCGCTCGACGTTGAACCGGATCGTGCCGATGCCGTCGATCGACTGCTCGACCGGCGCCGTCGGGCGACGGACGATCAGGTCCTTGATGTTCTTGTAGAACCCGGTGAGGTACACATACCCGACCCGGTCGAAATACCATTCGAGCGCGGCGTCGAAGCTGGTGGTCCGCTCCGGCTTCAGGTTGGGATCACCCAACGCGGTGCCGGTGCCGACATACGGGTTGTTCACCGGGTCGTACGGTGCGTTCGGATTGACGAGCGTCGGTGCCACGCTCGCCGCGTCGGTGTAGCTCGCGCCGAGCTTGAACTGCGGGTTGAGCTGATCGAAGCTCGGCCGCGAGAGGTTCTTGGACGCAGCGCCGCGCAGGATCAGCTCGTCCGTCAGGAACACGCGCAAGTTCGCGCTGGGCAAATACTTGTCGTAGTTACGACCGCCGCTGAACTCGGAATCCAGCGTCACCGTCGGCGCCGCGGTCACGGTGCCATCCGGGTTGGTGACTGGCGCGCCCGACCGATAGGTCAGGACGCGACGCCCGAGCCCCTCCGTCTCGGTGCGCACGCCGCGCAGGCCGACATTGCCGTCGAACCGCATCCCCGCCAGTTCCGATCCGAACCCGACCCGCAGGAACGCGGCGTAGGTCTTCTCCTTGATGGTGCCGAGGAACGCGTCGGGCGCGTCGAACGACCGGAAGGAGATGTCCTGACCGCTGATCTGCTTGACCGCGGCGAACGCGGCATCCGAGTTCTGGACCAGGGAGTCGCGGAACTGCTGAACCGGCCCGAACACGGTGTTGCGGACGTCGCCGCGCAGCAGATCGTTTTGGAACCGGTTCGCTTCCGCATATTGCGGGAACTCCGACAGCAGGTAGCAGCCGGCGTCGGACGACCAGTTTGCGCAGGTCGACCCGATCGCGGTCCATGTCCCGTAGGTGGTGTTCCGGTTGACTGCGCTACGGTCGGTATAGCGCGCGCCGACGCGGATGTTCTTGATGAACCCCTCGTCGAAGTTCCAGTCCGCGTCCGCGCGGAAGGCGTCCGACTGCGCGTCGTTGCGCTCCGCATAGGGCAGGATTGCGGTGAGGCCGTAGTTCGCGGGATTGGAGAAATAACCCGGGGTCGTCGACTGGAAGACGGGCTTGTCGCCGCTGATGTCGAAGAAGAGGTCATATGGCTGCCCGAACCCCGCCACGCTGGTGCGCGGATTGAGCGCGGTCGCGGTAAGGTTCAGCGTCTGCTGTTCGACGTTCGAGTCGATATGCTGGTAGTCGAGCGACAGGCGCAGCCGATCGGTAACCTGCCATTTGACGCCGCCCGAGATGTCGGTCGTATCCGTCTTGCGGTTGGTGCCGAAATTGACCGAATCCGTCCCCGGGTTGGATAGGTAGCCCGTGCGAACGATGCCCTGATCGTCGACCGTGAATGGCCGGCCTTGCGCCGGGGGCACGTCCGATCCGTAAGCGAAAAACGACGTCCCCGCTTCGTCGAACTTATAGTCGGCGCGGAAATACTGCGCGTAGAATTCGAGCCGGTCGGTCGGCTTCCACTGCACCGCGCCTGCGGTGCTGAGCCGCTCGCGATCGCCGTAAGCGACGCGGAAGCCGCCGCCATGCGGCAGCAGCACCGTCTGGTTCTCGTACCCCGGAACCGGTCCCTGCACGCCCGGCGCGACCGGGCCCTGCTGATAGAAGGGCTCGACGACGACGACGTCGTCCCGGAACGAAGTTGTCTGGTATCCGACATTCGCCAGAATGCCGATCTCGCCGATGCCGGTCTGCCAACGATTGGAGTACAGGCCGGATGCCTGCTGTCCGCCCTTCCCGATCAGGTCGTAATAGGTGGAGCCGACGGTCGCGGCGACGATCTGGCCGGTGCTGTCGAACGGCAGCCGGGTGCGCAGATTGACCGTGCCTGCCAGACCGCCCTCGATCAGGTCGGCAGACGGGTTCTTGTAGACGTCGACGCCGGCGAGAAGCTCGGAGCCGACCTCCTCGAACGACAACCCGCGCCCGCCGCTCGCCGAAAAGATGTCGCGGCCATTCAGCTCGGTACGGACCTGGTTGAGACCCCGGACCGCGATCGCAGAACCTTCGCCGCGGTTGCGCGTGATCTGCACGCCCGAGATACGTTGAAGCGCCTCGGCGACGTTGACGTCGGGAAGGCGACCGATGTCCTGTGCGGTGATCGAATCGACGAACTGGTCGGCATTGCGCTTGATCGCCTGCGCGCTTTCCAGCGACTGGCGAAGGCCGGTGACGACGATGTCGCCGCCCGCGCCGGGCGCGTCGGTCTGTGCGTCTGCTTGCACCGTCTCATCCGGCTCGCCGGCAGTGCCGGCCTGCGGGACGGCACGATCTTGCGCGGGGGCAGGCCCAGTAGGCTGCTGTTGCGCATGCACGGCAGCAGGGGTCGCCACGCTCGCCAGGATGATCGCCAGCGCAGACGCACCGCTCAGTCGTTGGTTATCGCGCCTCATCAGATCCGTCCCCTGTGTTGCGCCGTTGCGGCGCTGTACCCTTGTGCACCTGTGCTTATACTTTTTAGATATGCATACTACAAGTATGCTTCCGCATCGGTTAGGCTCGGTCACCAACGGGAGAGTGGGATGAGCCAGGATGGACCGATCCGGCGGATCGTGATCGCAGGCGGCGGCACCGCGGGCTGGATGGCAGCGGCCGTGATCTCGCGTGCGATCCCCGCCGGCCAAGCCAGCGTCACGCTCGTCGAATCTCCCGAGATCGGAACCGTGGGTGTCGGCGAGGCCACGATCCCGCCGATCCTGACGTTGAACCGCCTTCTTGGCCTCGACGAGGACGAGCTGGTCCGTCGGACCGGCGCCACGTTCAAGCTGGGCATCGAATTCCGGAACTGGGGCGCGGTGGGGGACACCTATTTCCACCCCTTCGGCCATTATGGCGCCGATCTCCACGGCGTGCATTTCCATCACCATTGGCTACGCAACGGCGGCGCGGCGCTCGACGATTATTCGATGACGATCGCCGCCGCGCGCGCCGGGCGCTTCACCCGCCCGCCGGACGACCCGCGGCACGTCCATTCACGGCTCGCGTATGCGCTCCATTTCGATGCTGCCCGTTACGCCGATTTCCTGCGAGAGCAGGCGGTGGCGCGCGGTGTCGTCCACGTCCAGCGCCGCATCCAGTCCGCGACCCTCGACGCGCGCGGCCATGTCGAGTCGCTCGTGCTCGACGACGGAGCGCTCCTACCGGGCGATCTCTTCATCGACTGTTCGGGCTTCCGCGGCCTGCTGATCGAGGAGGCGTTGCACACCGGCTACACCGATTGGTCGCAATGGCTGCCGATGGACCGCGCGCTCGCCGTCCCGAGCGAGGCAACCACGCCGCGAACTCCCTACACGCGCGCGACGGCGGGGGGCGCCGGCTGGCGCTGGCGCATCCCGCTCCAGCACCGAACCGGAAATGGCCACGTTTATTGTAGCCAGCATCTCTCGGACGACGAAGCCGCCAGCGAATTGCTGGCCGGTCTCGACGCACCGGCGCTCGCCGACCCACGCCCGATCCGCTTCAAGACGGGCAAGCGCCGGCTGATGTGGAACGGCAATGTCGTCGCACTCGGACTGGCCGCCGGTTTCGTGGAGCCACTCGAATCGACCAGCATCCATCTGATCCAGCGCGGCGTCGTGACGCTGATGTCGCTCTTTCCCGATCGCGGCTTCGCCGCCGCCGATGTGGAGCAATATAACCGCCTGATGGACCGGGAGTTCGAGCAGGTCCGCGACTTCATCATCCTCCATTATCACCAGACCCGCCGTGATGACTCCGCCTTCTGGAATCAGGTCCGGACCATGGATATCCCCGACAGCCTGCGACACCGGATGGATCTGTTCCGCAGCCACGGTCGGGTCTTCGTGGAGCCGGGCGACCTGTTTACCGAATCCTCCTGGGTCGCGGTGATGCTGGGCCAGGGCCTGCGCCCGCAGCGGCTCGACCCGATCGCAGCCGCGATGCCGGAGGCAGACATCGCGGCGCAACTCGATCGGATGCGCAACCTCGTCCGCCGCGGGGTCGAGACCATGCCTACCCACGACCAGTTCATCGAGCGGCATTGCCGCGCTACCGCGTGATAGCCTCATGAGCACTGCTCGTGTCGGTATTCTCCGAGCTGCTCACATGAAGCGCACGGCAGCGGCCCTGTTTGGCCCGTTGCTGCTCTGCGCCTTTCCTGCTTCTGCCTGGGGCACCGATTATCAGAGCTCGCCGGAGCGGCGCACCACCGTCGACAAGGATTGGGGCCCGTGGCTGAACCCCTTCCGGGCCAAGCTCGTCCCGGTCCTGATGCAGGATTTCGGCGAGCGGTACATCTACCAGCCCGCCAATGCCGCGCTGCCTGCGCCGCGCCCGGGCGAGCGCCGCGTCGTCTTCCTTGGCGATTCCATCACCGATAAATGGGATCTGGCCGTCAGCTTCCCCGGTCGGCGCTACGTCAATCGTGGCATCGGGAGCCAGGTCACGGCGCAGATGCTGCTGCGGTTCCATCAGGATGTCATAGCGTTGAAGCCGGCCGCGGTGGTGATCCTTGCAGGCGTCAACGACGTGCAAGGCTTTCTCCAGCAGGAACGCCCCGAGCAGGTCGAAGCCAATTGGGAGGCAATGGCCGATCTCGCCGACCGGCACCGCATCGCAGTGGTGTTCGGATCCCTCTTGCCGGTGAACGACTACAGCGAAGCCGCGCGCAACGTCACGAAGGAACGAAATCCTGACGAGCTGCGCGCCCTGAACGCGTGGCTGGAACGGTTCTGCCGGCGCCGCGACTATGCCTTTGCCGACTATTATCATGCGCTGGTGGACCGCCAGGGGCTGATGGCAGCACATTACTCGGCCGACGGTGTCCACCCGCTTGCGGCCGGCTACGCTCGCATGGTGCCGATCGCCGAAGCCGCGATCGCGGCGTCGCTCAACAAGACACGCAAAGGGAAACGATGATGCGCCGACTGCCTACATATCTGGCGAGTTTCATGTTCGGGGCGTCCTTCGCCGCCGCGGCTGCGGCTCAGACCAACGTGCCGGGCGACCCTTATGCGGGTGATCCGGTCGGGATTGTCGCAGACCCCTGCCCCGTCCACTCCAAGCCAGCCAACGGACAATCCTGGCAGATGTGGAACCTGCACATGCTTACCCGCGACCATGGTCAATTGTGCCGGTACCGTGCGCAGAACGCCGCGCAGCGTGATCCGGTACGCGTCGTCTTCATGGGCGACTCGATCACCGACAATTGGATCGGTGCGGACCCGGCACTATTCACCAGCGGGTTGCTGGATCGCGGGATCAGCGGGCAGACCACCTCGCAGATGCTGCTGCGCTTTCGGCAGGACGTGATCGCGCTGCGCCCGCAGGCGGTTCACATCATGGCTGGAACCAACGACATCGCCGGCAACACCGGCGCGGCGACGATCGACACCGTTCGGGGTCATATCGAAACCATGGCCGAGCTGGCGCACGCGCACGGCATCAAGGTCATCCTTGCCTCGATCCCGCCCGCGGCCGCCTTCCCCTGGAATCCAGACAAGCGTCCCGCTCCGCAGATCATGTCGCTCAATGCCTGGCTGCGCGACTACGCCAAGGCGCACGGCTACACCTATGTCGACTACCACATGGCGATGACAACGCGGGACGGCGGCATGAGACCGGGATTGGCGACGGACGGCGTCCATCCGACGCCTGCAGGCTATGCGATCATGCGCCCCCTGGCCATCGCGGCGATCGCACAGACGCTGGGGAACGCACGATGATGCCCGTGGATCGACGGCAAGTACTGGCGGGCGCCGCCGCGCTCGGACTCGGTCAGGCCGCAGTAGTCACGGGGGCAGCCCGACCCGCCCAATCCTCCCGTGCGGCGCTCCGCCCCGTCGCGGTGCCTGCGCCGGCAAGCTTCACCGGCAATTGGGCGTCGCTTACCGCCGGCTATACGGCTCCGGATTGGTTTCGCGATGCGAAGTTCGGCATCTGGGCGCACTGGGGTGCGCCGTCGGTGCCGGGGGCGGGCGACGATTGGTACGCGCGTGACATGTACCTGCAGGGCCATCCGTCGTACGCCCACCATCTGAAACGCTACGGGCATCCCGTCGATAGCGGCTTCATGGAAATCCAGAACGCCTGGAAGGCGGAGCGCTGGGATCCCGCAGAGCTGCTCGACCTCTACAAGCACGCCGGCGCCCGCTACTTCATGGCGCTCGCCAATCACCATGACAATCTGGATTGCTACGCGTCGTCCCATCACGCGTGGAACTCGACACGCGTCGGGCCGAAGAAGGATATCGTCGGCACCTGGGCGACGCTCGCGCGTGAACGCGGCCTGCGGTTCGCGGTGTCGAACCATTCGGGCCATGCCTGGCACTGGAACCAGCCGGCTTACGGCTATGACCCGGAGGGGCCACGACGCGGTCAGCGCTACGACGCCGCGCGGCTGACGCGCGCCGACGGCCGCGGCAAATGGTGGGACGGTCTGGACCCGCAGCAGCTCTATGGCGGCGCGACGATGCAGATGCCGGACGGTATCGGGTCGATCGCCGAAGCCAATGCCTGGCATGCCGCGACCGATGGCCTCTGGAACGAAGGTCCTTCACCCGACGCCGGCTTCGTCAGTCGATGGCTACTGCGCTGCCGCGAATTGATCGACCGCTACCAGCCAGACATGCTGTATTTCGACAATCACGACCTGCCTCTGGGTCAGGCCGGGCTCGATATCGCCGCCTATTTCTACAATCAGAACATGCGCCGCAATGGCGGCGAGCTGGACGCTGTGTGCACCGCCAAGGAGACCGCGCCTGAGCGTCGCATGGGGCTGGTCGACGTCGTCGAGCGCGGGCAGAAGGGCTTCATCGATCCGTATCCGTGGCAGACCGAGACGTGCCTCGGGAACTGGTTCTACGGCGAGCAATACCCGCGGGAAAACCGCTACAAGACGCCGGCGAAAGTGCTGCACACCCTGTGCGACGTCGTGTCCAAGAACGGCAACATGATGCTGAGCGTGCCGATCCGGGGCGACGGCACCATCGATGCCAAGGAGCGCGAGATCGTCGAGGCGATCGGCGCCTGGATGCGGCGCTATGGCGAGGCGATCTACGGCACGCGACCGTGGCGCATCCACGCAGAGGGCCCGACGGGCTCCGGCGGCGGCAGCTTTTCGGAAGGTGGCCAGGACTCCGGCTACACACCGCGCGACATTCGCTACGTTAGGAAGGGGAACGCCTTGCACGCGCTCGTTCTGGGCTGGCCCGACAACAACGTGGTCCGCATGACGCTGCTGGGCAGCAACAATCCCGTAGGCCGCGGCACGATCGAGCGCGTTACGCTACCGGGTGGTTCTGCACTGCCGTTCCGGCGAACCGCCGACGCGCTCGAAGTCGATGTGCCGGCAGCCCTTCGTACTGCGATCGGGCTCGCCTTGGTCATCAACGGTGACGGGCTGACGGACTGAAGGTCCCTCGGTTGTCGAATTGGGATGCAGGCACCTGCCGATCGGTCGGTGCCTGCATCGTTCCTTCGATCAATCGAGCGCGTAGCGGATGCCGAGTGCGAAGGTCCGCGAGAGCAGGACCGTGCCGAGGTTGTACTGATCCTGCCCGCCCGCATCCTCGAACTTGTAATATTCCTGCTGCTTCGCCTTGGTCAGGTTGACCGCGTCGAAGGTCAGGCCGAGCCGCTTGGTTAGTTTCGCGGTCAGCTGGAAGTCCAGGCTCTTTTCCGGGCGGCGCCACACGCCGATCGGATTGGCGAATAGACGCGCCTCGTTGCGGGCCAGGAACGCCTTGCGCCAAACGTAGGACAAGCGCGCACCGATCGGGCCACGATCATACGCCGCGGTGACGTTGTAGGAGAAGTCGGACACGCCGAAGAACGCCGAACTCGTTTGGCCGGTGACATTGCCGTTGATGTCGACCTGCGGGATGTTCTGCGACGATTTGAGGAAGGTGAAGCTACCTTGCGCGCCCAAGCCCTTCAAGATGCTGGGCAGCCATTGCGGAAACAGGGTGAACCCGACCTCCGCGCCCTTCAGCACGCCATTCGATGCGTTCTCCGGCCGCGTGATGACGAACTGGCTGGTGTTCAACCCGGTGTTGGGGATCTGGATCAGCGAGCTGATCGGCACCACCAAACCTTGGATCTCGCGACGGAACAGCGTCGTGTAGATCGCGCTGTCCCGATCGAAATACCATTCGGCGCTCAGGTCGTAATTCTTCGAGCGCGTGGGCTGGAGACCGGGATTGCCCTGTGAGCCCGATCCCCGTCCGACCTGGGTCAAGTCGCCGGTCAGCGTGAAGTTCGGGTTTAGATCGCCGAACGCCGCACGACGAAGGGTCTGACCGTAATTGGCGCGCAGCCGCACGCCATCGAACGGTTCGAACCGCAAGGTAACCGCGGGCAGGAAGCGGTTGGCATTGACCGACCCGCTGGTCGTCACGCCGGAAAAGCGGTCGGTGAAGGTCACGTCGGTATCCACATCGACGTAGCGCAGCCCGAATTGGCCTTGCAGCGGCCGACCGAAGATCGCGATCTCGGTATCGGCTTGGATGTAGCTTGCCATGTTGACCTCACTCACCCGGAACACGGGTATGAAGGCGAGGTCGTTGCCGAGACGGATGTTGTTGATCGATACGCCGGTGGGGTTGGCCGCCGATACGCGTCGATCGAGATAGCGCTGCCGGATCTCGTCCGTGTTCGAGGCTAGCGCATAGCCGTTCGGTGCGATCCACGAGGTCGGGACATCTGCCCGGCCGTCGAAGAAGCCGCTGTTGGTGTACTGGAACTTCGGATCCAAGCTGGAGAACGGCACGTTCAGTGCACCGGCGTCCGCAGTGCGCGAGAACGACCGTGCGCTACGATCGTCATAACGGATGCCGGCTTTCACCTGCCGGACGAAGCCTTCGTCCCACTTGTACTCGCCATCGAGGTGCAGCGTGTAGGCGCCGCCCTTGTTGGTGTCGGCGTTGTCGAACAATTCGCCTACCGTCCATGTGCCCGGCTGCGTGAGCAGCGTGTCGTCGGCGAAGTGATAGGACGGGATGCCGTTGCCGGTGTTGAAGTCGACATCGATCCGGTTCGCGACGCGGGTGAGGCGTTGCGCGATGAACGTCGTCTTGTTCTTGCTCGTCTGCCGCGACAGATCGGCCGTTATCCGACCGCCTTCACCGACATCCCACTTGCCGTTCAACGCATAGACGAAGCCATCGGTCTTGTTGCTGGCATAGTCGCCGCTCTGGAAGCCGAAGACGTTGAAGGCATTGCGCGACCGGACGATGTTGGTGCCGTCATAAAGCTGGACCGACGTCGGCGCCGGATCCCAGAAGTCGACGAAGCTGAATTGCAGGCTGTTGAACGTGTTCCCACGGAAGCCCGAATAGAAGACCTCGGCTGTGTAGGTCGAGCTGCTGTTCGGCGCCCACTGCAGCGCGATATTGGCCGACGGACGCTCGCGCAGGCCGCGCAGGTCGGACGAGAATACTGCGTCGCGGGACAGGAGATACGGGGTGGATACGCCGTTGACGAGCATCGTCGATCCAGCCGCGTCGGCAAGCCCGCGATCCGTGCCCAACTGCCATTCGCCCAATCCTGGTGCGCGGATGACGGCGCCGGTGCGCGGGTCGGTGGCGACCGGAAAGATCCGTTGATATGGCGACAGCCCCGTTCCAGCCGCTGGCGTGGCGTTCGCGAACGGCACTTGAGCGCCCGCAGTCACGCTCATGTCGCGGTACTTCGTACGGCTATAGCTCGCATTGACTAGGACGCCGATGTCGCCGATCCCCGTCGTCCAACGGTCGCTGATCAGCGCGCTGACGTTCGGATTATACGTGTCGGCCTGCTCGTTGTAGATGCCGCGCGCGAAGGCCGCGATCGCGAACCCGTCGAAGTCGAACGGGCGCCGCGTGAAGACGTCGATCTGCCCCGCGATGCCGGTTTCGATCTGCTCGGCGGCACGGGTCTTGTACACGTCGATGCGTTTGACGAGGTTGGCCGGGATATCCTGAAGCGCGAACGCCTGCCCTGCCGCGGTGAAGATGTTGCGCCCGTTGAGCGTGGTGAGCGCGTCGGGAAGGCCGCGGATGGAGATGCCGGAGGCCTCGCCGCCGGTGCGGTTGGTGACCTGCACGCCGGTGACCCGCTGCAGCGCCTCGACCACGTTATTGTCCGGCAACTTGCCGACATCCTCCGCGACGATCGAGTCGACGATCTGGATCGCGTTGCGCTTCACATTCAGCGCGCCGACGATCGATGCCCGGACACCCGTGACGACGATGTCCTCACCCAACGCGTCGGCCGTGCCCGGCTCGGAACTCGTGCCCCCAGCCTGGCTCGCGGCGGCATCGCTGACGTTCCCGCCCGCCTGATCTGCCGCTGCGTCGCCGGTGCCACGCGCCGGCGTACCGTCCGACGGCTGCTCGGCCTTGTCTCTGACCACACCGCCGGTTTGCGGCGGCGTCTGCGCCTCGGCGGCGGTCGCGATCAGCAGCGTCATCGCCGATGCCGTATTGAGGATGAACGACTTGCGCATCACGTGCCTCTCCCTGTCAGCCTGCCGATGATGACGGCTATTGCTCTGACAATTGTAGCGGCAGATCGCATCGATATGCAAGCGTATGGTTCGCTCTTAACATGTAGCAAGACGCCGGTGATCCGGGGCGATGCGTAGGATTGCCGCTTAATCACTCCGAGTACCGCAGTAACCGGCACACTATGCGGTTCGACCATCTCGGCAGCAGGCAAGTAAATACCAAGGCGATCGCGACAACGATCATCGCTCACTTGATCAAAGGAGCAAGCCCACCCGTATGATCGCCACGCGGCTCTGTGAATAGGCAAGCACCCCGACGGCGATGATCCCTACCAGCTACACTGTACCTAGCTGGCTGGATCTTATTAGTCCGACAATAAATTGGCGACGTTGTTGCTGGGCTCAACCGCCAATGAAGAAGATCCGTCGATGGCTTTTCTCGTATATGAAAAGCTAACGTATGGGTAGCATTAACTCAGTCGTAGTCGTTCTCGGCTAATCTCACAGCCATGCTCTCGGCTACTTTCTCGATCGACGTCGATCCACCACGTGAGTTGGTGCGCATCCGCATGGCTGGCTTCTTCAGCATCGGCGACATCGAACGGTTTCAAGCCGAACTGATGCAAGCGCACCGACGGCTTGGATGCGGCCCTAGCGGCGGACCGCTGACGATCAACGACATCAGCCGCCTGGCGATACAGGATCAGGACGTCCTGCCGCGCTGGCGTTCGTTTCTCGCCGACCCTGCCCACCGCTCACGCCGGCTCGCCTTCGTGGTCTCCTCGGCGCTCGCGCGCATGCAGCTTCAGCGCACGCTAGGCGACCGGGACGCTCGCGTGTTCACAAACACGATCGAAGCGGAGACGTGGCTGCTCGCGAAGGACACGAACGTAGCAGCATAACGGCCGCCTGCCCCTCTCCCAGTGATCGACAGAGCTCGCGCCTACCTCGTCGAACGCGATCTAGCCGTTCTCACGTCATCAACGTGCGACGACGACCTTCATCAATCGACCGGGGGTGAGTGGTGCCTGTGCGTCCACGCCGTTGAGCACGGCGAAACGCTCGGTGCGATAATCTGGATAGGCCATCTGCCGTGCGACACTGGCCACCGTGTCTCCAGCCTTCACGGTGACGATGCGGATCCGTTTGCTCCCATCGTCGTACGGCAAGCCATCCAGCATTCGCAAGAAGACGGTGTCCTGCCGATCCGTCGTGTCCGGCTTGTTCGTTGCCTCCGCCAGCTTGCGCGCCCGGGCGACGCGATCGGGCCCGTTCGGGTGTGTGGATAGGAAGCCCGGCTGCTTGGTCTGCTTGCCGGAGATGGTACCGCCGAGTGCCACCTCATCGTTCAGCTGTTCGAGGATGTCGGCCGCTGCATAGGGGGTATAGCCGGCAGCCGTCATGTAGCGCACGCCGAAGCCGTCCGCTTCATACTCCTGCTGCCGGCTGAAGCCGAGCGTGTAGAGCTGGCTCACCGCACCGACGCCGCGCGATGCAAGGCTGCTGCCGGTCAGCTGCCCGGCGATCGCCGCCGCGATGCCGCCGATCTGTGCGCGCGTGTTGCGCTTGGCGGAGTGGCGCGCCGCGACATGCCCGACCTCGTGACCGAGTACCGAGGCGAGCTCCGCCTCCGAGTTCATCAACGCGAGCAGCTGGCGCGTGACGTAGACATAGCCGCCGGGGATCGCGAAGGCATTCTCTACCGGCGAATTGAGCAGCGTGACGGTGAAGTCGCCGCGTGCATTGGACAGTCCGGACTCGACCGCCACCCGCTGCCCGACCCGCGTCACATAGGCTGCTTGCGGTCCGGTGTAAGCGCCGCCAAATTCGGCGGTGAGCTGTGGGTTCGCCTGAGCGCCCGTCGCCTTGTCCGACGCCGAGATGGAGCGGGTTGCGTTGGCGGACTGAGCCAGTGACGGTGCCGGTGCGGTGATCGTGACAAGCGCCACTATGCCGGCAGCCGCAGAGAAGTGCCTGCTCATGTTTTTCCCCCTTTGTCGCGACGCTCTCGTACGTTCGGAGTAGCTGCATCGCGCATCATATCGGACAACGCCAGCGCCACCTTGCCGTTCCGACCGCCGCATGTCAGCGCCGGTGGGAGACCTCAGATCATGCAGCATTCGCGAGATCGGCCCGGCAATGCCGCGCGATGAAGTCCTCGTGACGGGGCATCGCGGCGGCGGTCTTGCCGATCAGATCGCGCATGTGCCGCATGAAGCGCGCGCTTTCTTCGATCGACAGCGTGTCGACGAGCGGATCGTAGGATGCAGGCGGCGCCTCCTGCCCCGCGAGCACCGCGATCCAGCTATCCTCGGTGAACAGGCCGCCCTGGTCGCGGATCACCCGGGCCTTGCTCCGCCACAGGTCTATCTTGCTCGCCAGCGAGGCCGGGATCTGCATCGTCCGGCAATGGTCCCAGAAGGCGGAATCGTTGCGGGTGGTCGCGTGATAATGGAGGATGATGAAGTCGCGGACCTGTTGATATTCGAGCCCGAGCAGTCGGTTGTACTCGTCGCGTTCGGGGCCTGCGAAGCTCGCATCCGGGAACAGGCTCAGCAAACGCGCGATGCCCGACTGGATCAGGTGGATGCTCGTCGACTCCAGTGGCTCAAGGAAGCCTCCCGCGAGGCCCAGCGCAACGCAATTGCCCTCCCACAGACGCTCCCTCACGCCGGCAACGAACCGCAGCTTACGAACCTCGGCGAGCGCGGCACCGTCGAGCCCTTGCAACAGATCGTCCTCCGCCGCGGCATCGCTGCAGAATGCGCTCGCATAGACATGGCCGTTGCCGGTGCGGTGCTGAAGCGGAATGCGCCAGCGCCACCCCGCACGCCCTGCCGTGGCGCGGGTATAGGGCAGCAGCGCGCCCCCGCTCGCGCTCGGCACCGCGAGTGCGCTGTCGCAGGGTAGCCAGTGCTGCCAACTGGTGAACCGCACACCCAGGGCTTCGCCGAGCAGCAACGCGCGGAACCCGCTACAATCCACGAACAGCTCGCCCTCGATCCGACGACCATCGGCCAGCGCGACCGCAGCGATGTGCCCGGTCACCGCGTCCCGATCGACCGCGACCACCTTCCCCTCGATCCGAGTGACGCCGGCTTCTTCCGACATGTTGCGCAAGAAGCGTGCGTAGAGACCGGCGTCGAAATGGAACGCATAACCAAGCGACGCCAGCACCGCCGCAGGATCCGCCGACGGCCTGGTGAAACGCCCGGCGTGCGCGGCCACCGCGGACAGGCAGTATTCGTCCAAGCGGCCGACATCGCCCATCGCGCCGGCTAGTCGCGCCTGGCGGAGCCATAATTGGTGGAACTTGAGGCCCTGGACGTCGCGGCCATAGGTGCCGAACGGATGAAGGTAGCGGTCGCCGCGGCGACCCCAATCGACGAACTCAATGCCGAGCTTGAAGGTCGCGCGGGTCGCGCGGACGAACTCGTCTTCGTCGATGCCGAGCATGCGGTTGAAGTCGTGCAGCGATGGGATGGTCGCCTCGCCGACGCCGATCGTCCCGATCTCGTCCGATTCGACGAGCGTGATCGCAACGCCGGCGGCGGTCAGCCGCGACAGCGCGGCCGCGGCCATCCACCCGGCGGTGCCACCGCCGACGATGACGACCTTGCGGACCGGCTGCGGCGCGCTTCCGGTCATGCCGCCGCCCGACCCGGGCCGAAGCGGTGCGACCGCGCATAGTCGACGAGATCGCGGTGCGATGGCAGGTTGGCGATCGCATAGTCGGCCTGCCGCCTGACCTCCGCGAACGCTCGGCGCGCATCGTCATGGTAGCGTAGCGACCCGGCCTTTGCCGTAAGGTCGGTCTTCCAGCCCATGCCGTAGAGCACATATTGCCAGCTCGGCTCGGTGAAGATGTCGATCTGCGTGTCGATATCGAGCTCGTTCGGCCAGCGGAACCGCCAGCGCTCTAGCATCTCCTGAAGCGTATCGGGGATCGACCCCGCGCCGACATTGTCGCGCCAGAAGGCGGTGTCCCGCCGCTCCGAGATGCAATAATGGAGCTTGATGAAGTCCAACGCCCGCTCGTAGCGGCGGCGCAGGTTGAGGTTGAACTGCCGCGCGGACGTTTCGTAGTCGCCGCCCCAGGGGAACAGGTTCGCGATCATGCCGGCCGATACTTCGGCAAAGGCGATCCCGGTTGCCTCCAGCGGCTCGAAGAAGCCGCTCGACAGCCCGACCGCGACACAGTTCTTGTGCCAGTTGATCTCGCGATAGCCGGCCTCGAACTTGAAGCGACGCACCTCCGCCGTGGCACCTGCCGGCCCCAGATAGCCGCGCAACACGCGCTCCGCGGCCTCGTCGTCCATATGATCCGACGAGTAGACATGGCCGATGCCCCGCCGCCGATCGAGCCCGATATCCCAGGTCCAGCCCGCCTGTTGGGCGGTGGAAATGGTATATGACGCGATCGGGTCGCGCTCACCGGGATAGGGGATCTGCGCCGCGACCGCCCGGTTACAGAACAGGACGTCGCGGCACGAACGGAATGGGATGCCCATCGCCTTGCCGATCAACTCGGCGCGGAAACCCGTGCAGTCGATGTAGAGATCGGCGTCGAGCGTTCCGTGGCGATTGGTTCGAACACCGCCGATCGATCCGTCGGCATCGAGCATCACCTCGGTAACGGTATCGACCAGATGCGTGACACCATTGGCGATGCCCTGTTCGCGCAGCAAAGCGGCGAGCGCGATCGCGTCGAAGTGGAAGGCGTAGTTGAGCGGCGCGATATAATCGGCATGGCTGGGCAGCTTGGGCGCGCGACGCGCATCGGCCGCCTTCTTCTGCGGGCTGGAGACCTCGTCCCAATTCTCGGATCCACCCAGCCCCAGCAGCCAGTAAGGGAGTAGTTCGAGCCCGCCGCTCGCATCCGCGACTTGGAAGGGGTGCGAATAATGATCGGTCGGGCCCTCGCCCGGGGCGTTGCGCCAGTGGACGAACTTGGCGCCCTGCTTGAACGTCGCGCCGCAACGCCTGACCAGATCCGCTTCGTCGATGCCGATCGTGGCCAGCGTCCGCCGGATCGTCGGGAAAGTGCCCTCGCCCACCCCAAGAACGCCGATGTCGTGCGACTCGACCAGCGTGATCGCAACGCCCCCCGGCAGATCGGCGCTCAGACGCTTGGCGAGATAGCCTGCGGTCAGCCAGCCCGCGGTGCCGCCGCCGACGATGAGGACGCGCTTCTTCATCTCGCCACTTCCTCACCTGTCCTGTGGCGCTTCGCCTCGACCGGAAAATGTCCCGGCCGAGGCGAAGCAACCAGCGTCGGTCAAAACGCCAGGTTGATACCCGTACTGATCCGGCGATCGCTTTGGAACCAGCTGCGCCCGACCAGCTCGCCGCCGGGATAGCCGCCCATCAACGTCCGCGCGGTCGCGCCGGTCAGGTTGGTGCCTTGTATCCCGAACGAAAAATTGTCGGTGACCTTGAAGCGGATGCCCGCGTCCAGCGTGCCGTAGGATGCACTGTAGACCGGGAGTGCGATCTGGATCGGGGTCGCGACACCTGGAGTCGCGAAGTAATTGTACGTCGGGTTGGTGCCGTTGCTGTTGGTCGACTGCAAATACTTCGACCGCCAGGAATAAGCGATGCGCAGTGAGAAGGGATTGCGTTCGTACAGCAGCGCGGCATTGGCGTTGTGCTTGGACAAGCCGACGAGCGGCGCGTCATTGCGGATCACCCCGTTGACGTCGCGGTACACGTCGCCCGGATTCTTGCTGTCGATGAAGGTATAGTTGCCCTCGAAGCCCAGTCCGCTGATCGGCCCCTGGAACATATCGAGGAAGAAGCGACCACCGACCTCGACGCCCTTGATCGTCGCGGCTTCGGTCGAATTGATGTAATCGGTGGCGGCGGCATCGACGATCTGGGTCGTACCGCCGGAGAATACCACCGGCACCTGCCGCGTCGTCAGCGCGAATATCGGCAGATCGGTCAGCCGCTTGTAGAAGGGCGCGATGTGGAACGTCGTGCCCCGCTCGCCGTAATATTCGAGCGACAGGTCGAAATTGTTCGACATGGTCGGCTTGAGCAGCGGATTGCCCGTTTCCGCCGTGAAGTTGGTGAAGATTCCCGGCTGACCCGCGATCGGATTGGCCGTCGTGGCGACGCCGATCGAGCCCGATGATCGCAATGCGTTGAAGCTCGGCAGATCGACGGTGATGTTGTAACCTGCTCGTAGCTTCATCCGATCCGACGCTGCGAACTCCAGGTTTATCGATGGAAGCACGCGAGTGAAATCGGCCTTGCCGCCGCGGGGAATGGCTTGGGGTAGGAGCGTCACGCTCTGGCCGTTGCCGATGAACGTGAACTGGTTCTGTTGGATGAAGCCGCTGCCTTCGTTCTCGATATGCACGACGCGGACGCCGACATTTCCGGCGAGACCACGCGCATCGCCTTGCGGACCGAAGCGCAGAAGCCCGTAGCCCGCGGTGTTTACCGTCCGGTTGTCCAACTGATCGCCCGGCAGAATGAAGCCCGGCGCGCGAATGCCGGAGAGGCCACCATAGCCGGACCCGGCCGGCAATGACCCAGAAGGCGAGCAATTGCTGTACAGCGGATTCGAAATCTCCGGCGTCGCTGGATTGTTGTCGTTGTCGATCGTCGGATTACCGCAGAAGCCGGCCGGTGGCGATGCTACCAGACCGGTACGATTCTCGTTGTAACGGTCCGCCAGGCTCTGGCTCGCGAACAGCAGGCTGCCCGGCAGCAGGGCCTCGCCACGGAAGAAGTCCTTGAAGGCGTGCGCGGACACGTCGCCGGGCGCCGCATTGGCATAAGTCAGCTGGGGATCGCCATTCCAGCCACGGCCGAGCGCGGTCCAGTTGTAGCCGTTCTGCAGGTCGCGCTCGGTGCGCTTGGCATAGCGACCACCGATCTTGATCGACCGGAAGAAGCTGTCCTCGAACTTGTACTCGGCATCGAGCTGCGCGGTTTCGAGACGCCCCTTGTTCCGTTCGTTATGCGGCATCGATGCCGACCAGAAATAATTCGCCGGATCGGCGAACGACGCTTGGGTGGCGGGCGTAACGCTGATCTGTGGCAGGCCGCCGGTCAGATCCATGCCGAATTGCGACCCGAAGCTGACCTCGCGGAAGATATCGATCCGGTCGTAGATCTGACGTGAATCGACCCGTTGAAGGGCACCCTTCACCGACAGCGGACCGTCCTCGGGCGCCCATGCGAACGACAGCGAATAGTCGCGCGTACGCGTGTCGCTTTCCACGAACCCCTTGTTGCCGCTGCTCGTCACCTGGCCGCCGGGCAGGAAGGTGGCAGTGTTGCGATTGAACAGCGAGCTGGTCTTGAGCAACAGGCCGTTCGAGTCGAAGGTGCTCGTCGCCGGATCGACCGCCAGCGTCTGCGAAGAGACCTGCGCGCCATAGTCGCTGGACTGGCTCTTGTAGCGCGACTGGAAGAAGCTGGCGGTGAAGGTCAGGCTGTCGGCCGGGGCCCATTGCGCGGCGCCGTAGATGCCGTTGCGGCGATATTGGAACGCCTCGTCGCCATAGGTGAAGCCGCCGGGGATGAAGCGATCGGTGCCGCCGACGTTGGTCTTGAAATACGGCTCGGTGCGGATGAACTGCGATAGCGAGCTGAACTGGCTATAGGCCACGTCGGCGAGCAGACCGATGCGCCCGATCGGGGTATCGAACGAATCGGTGACCAGCACCGACGCCATCGGATCGGCCTTGTTCGCCATGTCGCCGAGGCTGAGTTCGGCGGTGCCGGCGACATGGAACTTGCCGTTGAAGTCGAACGGCATCTTGGTGCGCAGATCGATCTGTCCGCCAGTGCCGCCTTCGATCAGGTCGGCAGTAGAGGCCTTGTAGACGTCGACCGCGGCCATCAGTTCCGGGGTCACGTCGCTCCACAGGATCGCGCGGCCATTGTTGGCGCTGAAGATCTCACGGCCGTTAAGCCGCGATGCCACGCCGGTCAGGCCACGGACCTGCACGCCCGAGCCCTGCACCGAAAAGTGATCGGGGTCGCCGAGTGCAGCGAACCGGACGATCGAGACGCCGGAGACGCGCTGGAGCACCTCGGTAATGGAATTGTCGGGCAGCTTGCCGGCATCGTCCGCAACGACCGAGTCGACGATCGTCTCACTACGCCGCTTGCGATCCGTGGCGGCTTCGAGCGCGGCGCGGCGTCCGGTAATGACGATGTCGCTGCCGCCGGTTTCATCGGCCTGCGGCTCGTTCTGTTCGGCACCGGGCGCGGCTGCCTGAGTGGTGTCGGGCGAGATGCTCTGGACTTCGGCTTGCGCCCACGCTTGCGCGCTGACGCTGCACGACAGCAGGGCGATCATCGATATACCCGTTCGCGCGCCCAGACGCGGCATGGACTCAGTGTGCTTAGCCTTCATTGTGCCCTCTCCCCGATCGCATCGCGACATCGACCGTCATCAGTCATGCGCATCATCTTCCGGATGCTCTCTTTGGCACTAAAACTCATACTAAAAGGCATGCAAGCGCAAATGTCGCTGGTGCTAATAAAAGTTGTTGGGAGGCCGGGTTTGGCTCGCTGACGAAATCACCTCGCTTCGACGGAAAGGCCCGCAAGCGCGAGAGGCCTGAAGGTGGGATCGTAGGCTACGTTTGGCGCCGGCTCTGGTCAGAATGCGGCTGGGCTGATGGCGCCTGCGGCCTCCGCGCTGAAGACGAGGTTATAGCAAACAGCTCTGCTTCGACGAGGGTTGCGCGTCCGCTGGCGGACGAGAGACAAGGGCCGTAACAAACCCGGCGGTGCCCCCCCACCCGTCCATCACTCCGAAGACCGCCGATCGACACCGGCCATCCGCCAGCGGATCGATGTGGGTAGGCCGTCCGCAGCAAGGTGAAGCCCGTCGGCATCGATGCGCGCCGCTTTGCCGTTGAGGGTCGCGGCGCCCGCCTTTCCCTCCAGCGGCCATGACAGGACGAAACCCCCTGCAGGCCGCGCGGTGCCGCCGATCGTCGCCGCGATGCCGTCGCCGTCGCGCTTAACCGATAGATCCACCGTGCCGACGCTGGACCGCAGCCCGGAGATCGTCGATCCCTGCCCTGCCAGCCATGCCGGATCGAGGCCGCCGCCGAGCACGATCGTACCGTCGCGCTCATAGGCGAACAGGTCCAGCGCGGCGCGGATGAAGTCGGACGCGACCCAGGCATGCGGCATGTCGCCGATGAAGCGGATCTCGCGGGGCTTGCGGCCGACCACTTCGGCCCAGCCGTTCCACGCCGCCGGACGCCGGTCCGCCATATAGGCGTCGAGCAGCGCGTTGGCGCGCGATCGCCAGCCGAGCCTCACGAAAGCCGACACGTTGCGCAGCTCGTAAGGCGTGTACTCCGCCCAGTCGGCATCGGGCCCGCTCCGTCCGGCGACCCGCCGCCATTGCCGCTCGAAGGTGTTCGCGAGCAGCCTGGGGTCGAGCCGCGCCTGCTCGCCCGCGGGATCGAGCGCCATCGTCGTCGAGGTCGCATCGAAATCGCCGAGGCTGGTCGCGCCGGGAATGAAGTCGATCCCGAAATGCTTTACCGAGGCGGCGATCGCCGCGTGCACGTCGGTCGCGAACGCGTCGCGCTGACGCGCGATCGCTGCGGCTTCGGGCGAACCGAGGACGCTCGCCGCAAAGGCCGCGTCCTTGTATCCGGTCAACGCCCAAAAATCGTCCCACAGGCTGTACTGCGCCTGCGCCGAATAGCCCTCGTGACTGATCGAGGGCGGCATCAGCCCGTAGCGCATCCGCGTGGCCGGCGCAGTGTTCGCCGCTGTCCGCTCGGATTGGCGCAGGCCCTCCATATAGCGCCGCGCTGCGTCCAGCCGCGGCCAGTCGCGGGCCAGCGCGGCGCGATCTCCGGTGTACCGGTAGAGCTGGGTCACCAGGTGGATGTATTCGCCGTGCGAGTCGTTTTCCGGCACCGGATCGGCACCACGCGCATCGACGCAGCACGGCACCTTGCCATTGTCGAACAGGAAGCCGCCATACCAATCGGCGAAGGCCCTGGCCGGCGCGTCCACGCCGAGCCGCAGCAACGTGTCCGACATCATCGCGCCGTCGCGGATCCAGCTACGATCATAGGATCGCGTGCCGGGCTTCAGCGCGGGTCCATCGCGGCTCATCAGCACATGCGCGAGCGCGGTGCGCAGCGTGTCGGAAACCGCCTGTTTGGACGGCGGCACCGACATGGTCACACCGCCCAGCCTGGCGCGCCAGAACGCCGCGGTAGCATCATGGGCACGCACGAATGCGGCAGCGTCGGCGGGCGGGATGCCGGCCACGAACGGTATCGCCATGTCGACGTCGCGGCTCTCGCCCGGTCCGAGGTCGAACCGATAGGCGAGCGCGGCCGAGGCAAGGCCGGTGGCGTCTTCCAGCACCGTCGCCGGCTCGACCCGCGTCGGCTCGGCGAGTGCGCCACGATCGAACGGCCGCATGCCGACCTCGTCCGGCTTGCCGACCGGCTGGAGCAGGCGGGTGACTGCGGCATCGCCCTCGATCGCGGGCGGGGTCGTGACCGACAGCGCGGTGCCGGCCCATGCGATGCGGGAGATCGGGGTGACCCCGCCGACCTGGCTGAGGAACTGTGCCGGCGGGTTCACCTGGAACGGTCGCACGCCGAGCACCAGCCGCAGCGTCCGCCGCGTGCGGGCGGTGTTGGTCACTCGCCAGCGCGCCATCAGCCGCGGCGCGGCGCTGTCCGCGAACAAGCTGGTGTCGAGCGTCCAGCCATCGGCTTTCCACAATACGTGCGGCATCGGCAGGCTGCGATCCTCGAGCGACTGGCTCGGGGTCATATCGGCCCAGCCGAAGCGCTTGCCTCCCGTCTCGACGAACGGCTCGATCGAAAAGCCGCCCTTGGCCACCTCGATCGCGCCGTCCTCGCCGATCAGTCCCGATGCCGGGCCGCCATCCGGCCCGACCAGCGTCCAATAGGACTGTTCGGTGAAGCCGCGCGGAAAGGCGCCACGCGGCGCGGCCTTGGCCAGCGCGGCGACGAACGCGTTCGGCGTCGCCCCCATTCGGGCGGCTCCACCACCAGTTCCGCAAGCCGCGCCGCCTTCGCACCCCTTGGCAGCATGACCCGCAGCCAGCGCGTCTCGAGATCGGCAAGCGCGATCGGATCGTCGCCGCCGTCGCCGCCGTCGACCGTCCGCACGCCGGCCCAGCGCTTGCCGTCGTCGGAGGTTTCGATCGCATAGCGCGGCGCCGCGCCTTCCCAGCGCAGCGTCAGGCCGCCGAGCGACTGGCGTCCGCCGAAATCGATCCGCCAACCCTCGCCGCCCTTCCCGATCCACGCCGTGCGCGGATCGCGATCGATCGCGCGCGGGTCGCTGGCGCGGGGCGGCGGCAGCGGCGTCGGCGGCGGCAGCACGACGTAGCGGAGATCGTCGATCTCGATCGTCCCGGCACCGCCGTCGCGGCCACGGACGACGACCAGCTCGACGCGGTCGCTATGCCGCAGCACCTTGTCCGCGGTCGGACCCCAGGCGAACTCGATGTCGCGCTTGCGGATGCGCAGGGTCTGCCATTCCTCCGACGGGCGGAAGTTGCGCCGTTGAAACCACCAGACGTTGGCGCCGCTGGCGTCGGTGAACTTGAGCTGGAGATCGTTGAGGCCGCCCGTGCCCCGGACCCGCAGCGTCACCTCGTAATCCGCCGCCCAGTCGATCGCGAGCGAGCGGGCGACGAAGGCATAGCCGGACACCTTGCCGAAATCATAGCCGAGCCGCAGCGCGCCACCCTGTTCGCTGGCAGTCGCGATCACCCCGTCCGAGCCTTGCGCCTTCCACCGGCCCGGCGTGTCGAAGCTGTCGAGCGTGGTCGCCGCCTGCGCGGCGAGCAGCAGCGCGATCATGCCAGCCATCCGCCGGTGAAGCCCGCCCGGTCGAGGCCGCGGCGGATGTGCGGGTTGCGGCGCATCGTCTCCCAGATCAGCCCGCTGCGCCAATTCTCGATGCCACCGACGATCGGCCCCTGATCGATGCCCAGATAATCGCCATCGACCCAGCCGATTCCGGGCACGATCCTGCCGTGCTTCAGCGGCGCGGCGGGATCGGTCAGTGTCGGGTTGAACGAATCGCAGAAGCCGTAACGGCCATAAATGCCGCGGCCGTAGCGGGCGTACATCGCGCGGATCGCCGGGACCACGATCTCAGGCGCGAAGGCGATCGAGCCCAGTGCGGCGGTCGGTGCGATCGTACCATCGTCGCGGTCGCCGGGACCGCGGGCCGAATAGCTGAAGAACTCGCGCTCGCGCCCGCCGACGCTGCGCGTGAAGTCACCGGGCCCGTCGCATGCGGTCAGCCCCCAGCAGTTCGGGCCATAGCCCGCAAACCCGCCCGCATTGGCGATCGCGTAACGCCGCTGCGCATGCGTGGCGCGGACGCTGTTCTCGAAGTAATCGATGCCCTTGCTGGCGATGTACGGCTCGCGGATGCCGCGAAAGTCGATCCACAGATGGCTGTACTGGTGGCCGAACAGGGGCGGGAAATGCAGATGCGCCGGGCCGTACCGATCGGTCCAGCTCGCGTCGAAGCGCCGGGTCAGTGCGGGCCAGGTCGTCGGCGGCACCGGGTGAGTCGGCGATGCAAGCGCCAGCACGTAGAGCAGCAGCGCCTCGTTGTAGATGTCCCAATCGCTGCGGATGAACCCGCTCTCGGGGTGCCAGCCCATGCCGATGAAGGTCCCGCGCGGCATGATCCAGGTCCAGTCGACCGCGCGGTAGAGTTGTTCGGCCACGTCGCGGATGCGCAACTCGCGCGGATCGTCGCGATCATACCAGGTCTGCGCGAACAGCACGCCGGCCAGCAGCAACGCGGTATCGATGGTCGATAGTTCGGTCCGCCCGAACCGGGTGCCGGTGCGCATGTCGAGGAAGTGGTAGAAGAAACCCTTGTGCCCGCTCGTACCGGTGGCCGCTGGCCCCTGCGGTGCGGCGGCGAGTTGCTCGAGGCAGGCGAGCGTCCGCGTGACCGCCTCGTTTCGCGTCATCCAGCCATTCACCACCCCGATCGGCCAGCTGGTGAGCGCGAAGCCCATCGCCGCGATCGACGCGAACGACGGCGTCGGCCAGCGATCGGGCGACAGCCCGGTGCGCCGGTCGGTGGTATCGCGGAAGAACGCGAAGGTGCGTTGCTGCACGTCGCTGATGAGATCGCGCCGGCTGAGATCGCGCGGACGCCGGGTCAGCCCGTCACCGGTGGCACCCGCCAGCCCCAGGCCCGCCGTTGCCAGGAATGCGCGACGGTCGAGCATTGTCATGTCCTTGGGATAGAAAAAGGGCAAGCGGGCCCGAAGGCCTGCTTGCCCAGGAGGGACCTCAGAAACGGAAGTTCGCGCGGAACTGCACTCGACGCGGCAGGGTCAACAGATCGCGGCCGATGTCGGCAGGATCGAGCGTGTCCACAACCCTGCCGGTAGCGGGATTGATCTGGTTGTTGAAGAAGTCGTCGAAGCCAGAGAAGTTGTCGTTGTTGAAGGCGTTGAGCACGTCGACCGCAAGCTCGATCTCGGTACCGGCGACCTTCACCTTGTTGCCCAGGGTCAGATTGACTTCGCAGAACGCCAGGACGCCGCTGATACAGTTCTTGCGAGGATAGCGACTGCTGAACGAATTCAGCCCGGAACTCGCGCCGTTGGTGCCGTCCGTCAGCAGGAATGCCTGGCCGCTTCCAAAGGTACTGAGCGTCGAGAACCGGAAGCCGAGCGGAAGATCGGCGATGCCCGACAGCACGAGGCGGTGGCGCTCGTCGCCGGTGCGCGGACGCCAGCCATATAGGTCCGGCGTCGGCGCATCGAGGCTGAACAGGTCGCCGCCGTTCTGCTCCCCCTTCGACAAGGTGTAGGCGACGTTGACGCCCCAGCCTGCACTTTCGGTATACGGCTTGTCGATGGTGACGAAGAGCGCCTTGTAGCGCGTATCGAGCCCGTCGAAACCGACCAGCGCGTTCTGATAGCCGAACGGCACCAGCGGAGAGGTATCGCAACAGGCTCCGAACCCGCCATTCTGTCGCGTCGCGAACAGATTGGTGTAGCCGTTGCGGCCGCGCTGGTAAGATCCCGTCACCGACACCTGCACCGGCCCGACCTGCTGCCGGGCCCCGAGGCTGATCTGGTCGTTGACCGGCGGACGGGTGTTGTTCTTCACGGCGAAGAGTTCCGGCGAGCCGCTGGTCGAGGTCGCGCGTAGCTCCAGCAGCCCTTCACGCGTCAGGTATCGCGGGTCCCACACGGTGGTCTGGGCACCGTTGCGCGGTTGCCCGTCGCGGGAGAAGCGGAACAGGCCGATCGGGTTGATCGTTCGCGATCGTTCGTCGATCGTGTTGTTGAAGTTGTTGCGATCGTAATAGCGGCCAAAGCCGCCGAACACGACGGTCCGACCATCGTCATTGACGTCGTACGAGAAGCCGAAACGTGGCGCGAAGGCCCGTGCGAATGGATCTCGGTTGCTGCCCGTGCTGATGTAGTTTTCGGGGTCGAAATAGCTGGTCTTCGGCAGCGCCCGCAACGCCGCGGCAGCATTGGCGCTGGTCACGAAATTATTGTTGTTGCCGTTGGTTTCGTAGTCCCAACGCAAGCCGATGTTTAGCTGCAGCTTGTCGGTGACGTCCCAATCGTCCTGTATGTAGAAGCCGTACTGCGTGTTCGATCCGCGCACGGTCCCATTACCAAGACCGAGCCGAGCTTCCGCGGGGAAGGAAAAATCCGTATCGTTGGCGAGGTTGAGATTGGGATTGTCGACCGTGTCGATGCGGAAGAGATAGCTGGGCTGCACATAGGCGAGGCTGGCGAACTCAATGTCAGTAGCCTCTACCCGCGCACCGAACTTGATCACATGCTTGTCGAGACCGTTGTAGGTGAAGTCATCGCGCAGGGTGTAGGTCTGCTGGATCTCGTTACGCGTCGACTCGCGACCGCCGAACAAGATCACTGTGTCGTAATTGTTCGTCGTCAGGTTGGGATTGATCGCAGTCGGTCTGAATGCGTAATTAAGATAGTTGACGTTGACTTCGTTGATGAAGCTGTCACCGCGATACGCCCATTTGAACAGGTAGGTATCGACCGTGTTGCGCTTGTTCTCGGCAAATTCGTAGGAGATGTTGCCGCCGAAACCCTGGACGTCGGTCTCGTTGCGCTTGCTGTACGAGACGTCGAACGTCTGCCGGTCATCCGGCGTGAAGGTCAGCTTGCCGAAGTAGAAATCGCCGCGGAACGGGCTGACGAAATTACCTTCGAATTCGCTGAGGCGGCGCCCGGAAGCCGCTTCGAACGCCGCGATGTTGTCGGCCGACCCAGTCGAGTCTACGATCAGCGCGCGATCCTGGTCGTTGCCCTCATAGGTTGCGAAGAAGAACAGCTTGTCCTTGATGATCGGGCCGCCCAGCGAAAAGCCGTATTGCTTGCGCTCGAACGCGGGCTTGGTGCGGTTGTTGACCTTGTCGAGGTAGCTTTTCTCGGTCAGGCTGCGGTCGGTATACTGCCCGAAGGCCTCGCCGTGGAACTCGTTGGTCCCGGACTTGGTGACCGCGGTGATGATCGCCGATCCCGCCTGCTCGTATTCCGCCTTGTAGTTCTGCGTCAGTACACGGAACTCCTGGACCGCAAGCTGGCCGAACGGGTTGCCGCGGCTGTTCTGCTGGCCGGCGATGCCGCCCTCGCGCAGCTTGTTCTTCAGGCTGACGCCGTCGATGAAGACATTGACCTGGCTGGCGGTCGACGCGCCCGACTGGATGCCCTTGCCGGTCTCGCTGTCGTTGTACCGGACGCCCGGGGCGAGCGCCGCGAAGCTCAGGAAGTTGCGGTCGGTCTGCGGCAACGTGCGCAGCTGTTCGGTGTTGACGTTGGTCGCGATCTCGCTCGTCCGCGTTTCGGCCAGTCGGTTGCCGGTGACGACGATGTCGTCGCCGGAGCTCGCGACATCGGCACCTGCATCGGCACCGGCGACATCGGCACCCGCCGCACCCAGCGCCGCGTCGAGCGTCGCGGATTGCCCGACCGAAACGCTCACCACCTGCGTGAACACGTCGCCGCTCGCGCCGGTGATCGTCACCGTGTAGCCGCCCGGCCGTAGACCGGCGAGCACATAGGCGCCCGATGCGTCGGTCGTCGTCCGGAACGTCTGGTTGGTGCCGCTCGCCACCGCGACGACGGTGGCGCCGCCGACCGCCGCACCCGATGCATCGCTGACCTGCCCGCGCACCTGCGCGGTGGTGGTCTGCGCCGCCGCCGGTACGATCGCGATCGTCGCACCCGCCGCCAGCGCGGTGCTCGCCAGCAGGACGCGGAGCGTCTGATAAGTCCTCATGATGATGTTCCCCTTGATGACCCGCTGACCGGGCTTGTTGTGGATGCTTCGGATTCGGTGGTTTCGCGCACGACCAGCTCGGGCAGCGGTCGCTCGACCGCGTCGTCGTGATCGCCGGCGATCGCGCGGACCAGCCGTGCGATCGCGCGCGCGCCGACGCCGGCGATACCGGTCCGCATCGTCGTCAACGCGGGCGAGATCAGCCTGGCGAGGGGAATGTCGTCGAAGCCCGCGATCGCGATCTGGCGCGGTACGTCGACACCGGCACGACGCAGCGCCATCATCGCGCCGATCGCCATCATGTCGTTGGCCGCGAACAGCGCATCGGGCAATCGCGGCCCCCGCAGCAGCGTGGCGGTCGCCGCTTCGCCCGACTCCTCGAGAAAGTCGCCGCTCAGGATCCGCGGCGCCAAACCGTGCCGCACCATCGCCGCGCGATAACCCTCGGCGCGCTCGGCGGCATCGATGTTGCCGTCAGGCCCAGCGAGGTGAACGATCGCGAGCCGTCCCCGGTCGACCAGATGATCGACCATCGCCGCGGCACCCGCCGCGTTGTCGATCCGGATCTCGGGTCGCCGTTCATGATGCGGCGCGCAGTTCACCAGCACCACCGGCAACCCGGGCGGCAGTTGCGCGAACAGCAGATCGGGATCGACGTGCGGCGCCATCACCACCAGCCCGTCGACCCGGCCGCGCATCGATTGCAGCGCGCCCAACGCGCGTTCGGCATCGGCGTGCATATTCGACAGCAGCAATTGCAGGCCGCGGTCGGATGCCTCGCGGTCCATCCCGCGCAGGAATTCGGAGAAGAACTCGCCGTGGATGTCGGGAAGGACGATCCCGATCGCATTGGCCCGCGCCAGACTGAGATTGCGCGCGCCGGCATGCGGGACATAGCCGAGCGCGGCCGCCGCAGCCTCCACCCGGTCGCGCAATGCGGGGCGGACATTGTCGTGCCGGTTCATGACGCGGGAGACCGACGCGACGGAAACCGCCGCTTCACGGGCCACGTCACGAATTGTGGCATTCGCCATTGCCGCGTCTTCTCCCCTCTCCGCGTCGCCCGGTTCCGGTGCCGGTACGATCATCTACTTGATGTAACCGGTTACATCATTCACAAACGCGGTTCAAGACCGCACCCGCTCAGCTTCAGGGGGTGCGAGCGCGCGACGATTTGGAGAGATGATGATGGACGATCGGCAGATCTCGCGCCGTGCCGCGATGCTCGGTGCAGCGGCGACGATGGCTTGGCTGTCCAGCCCTGCCCGCGCGCTGCTCGCCGCCGCTGGCACCCCTGCCCTGTCCGGCAAGGTCGAGGCGTTGCTCGCCCAGATGACGGTCGAGGAAAAGGCCGGGCAGCTGACGCTGAACGCGGCCGCCTGGGCGGGCGGTGCCGCGACCACCCTCAATCCCGCGGGCGGCGCCGCCACCTTCGATAGCCAGCTCGCCGAGGTGCGCACGGGCCGGCTGACGGGCGTGTTCAACGGCAATGGCGCCGCGATGGCGCGGCAGATGCAGACCGTCGCGATGCGCGAGGCACGGCTGAAGATCCCGCTGATCTTCGCCGCCGACGTGATCCACGGCTTCCGCACCGTGTTCCCGATGCCGCTCGCGGAGGCGGGCAGCTTCGACGCCGATCTCGCGATGCGCACCGCGCGCGCAGCGGCGGTCGAGGCGGCGGCGGCCGGGATCGACTGGACCTTCGCGCCGATGGTCGACATCGGCCGCGACCAGCGCTGGGGTCGCGTGGTCGAAGGTTCGGGCGAGGACGTGTACCTGGGTGGCCTGATGGCGGCGGCACGGGTGCGCGGCTTCCAGGGCAGTCGGGGGCTGACCGCCGACGATGCCGTGATGGCCTGCGCCAAGCATTTCGCGGCCTATGGCGCGGCGGAGGCCGGGCTCGACTACAACACCGTCGACATCTCCGAACGCACATTGCGCGAGGTGTATTTCCCACCGTTCGAAGCGGCCTTCGACGCCGGCGCGCTGTCGACGATGGCCTCTTTCAACGAGATTTCCGGCGTGCCCGCTACCGCGAACCCCTGGCTGCTCGACACCGTGCTCCGCAAGCAATGGGGGTTCGGCGGCCTCGTCGTGTCGGATTACACCGGCGACGAGGAGCTGATCGCGCACGGCTTCGCCGCCGACGCGCGCGAAGCCACCAGGCTGGCGTTCATGGCCGGCGTCGACATGAGCATGCAGTCGAGCTTCTACATCAAGCACCTGCCCGATCTCGTCGCGAAGGGCGAAGTGCCGATGACGCGGCTCGATCAGGCGGTGCGCCGCGTGCTGGCGGTCAAGCAGGCGCTCGGCCTGTTCGACGACCCCTTCCGCCGGATCGATCCGCGCCGCGAGAAGACCCGCGTCCGCTCCGCCGCCAATCTGAAGCTGGCACGCGAGGCCGGCCGCCGCTCGATCGTGCTGCTGAAGAACGACGGCGACCTGCTGCCACTGCCCCGTGTGGGCAAGCGCATCGCGCTGATCGGTCCGTTCGCGTCGGGGCAGCAGGACCTGATCGGACCGTGGAACGTCTACGGTACCGATGCCGAGGCCGTGGATCTGGCGACCGGCGTCCGCGCCGCGGTCGCGAACGCTGCGAGCGTGACGACGGTCGCGGGCTCCGCGGTCGAGGCACCGATCGCGGGCGGGATCGACGCCGCGTTCGCCGCGGCGAACGCTGCCGATATCGTCGTCCTCGCGATCGGCGAGAGCCAGCGCATGTCGGGCGAGGCGCAGTCGCGCACCGCGATCGTCGTACCCGCACCGCAGCAGGCGCTGGCCGAAGCGGTGGCGGCGACGGGCAAGCCGATCGTCGTGCTGCTGCGCCACGGCCGCGCGCTGGCGCTGGAGGGCGCTGTGCTCAACGCCCCCGCGATCCTGGCCACTTGGTTCCTCGGCTCGCAATCGGGCCCTGCGATCGCGGACATCCTGTTCGGGGTCGAAGGGCCGTCGGCGCGACTGCCGGTCAGCTTCCCCTATGCCTCGGGCCAGGAGCCCTATCATTACGACCACAAGTCGACCGGGCGCCCGAACCCTTCGGGCAAGCCGGTCGAGTACAAGGCGCAGTATCGCGAGGCGCCGAACGCCGCCCGCTTCGCCTTCGGTCACGGGCTGACCTATGGCAGGATCGCCTATTCCGCGCTGTCGCTCGGCGCGCCGACGATGCCCTGGGACGGCGCGCTGACGGTGAAGGCGACGATCACCAACACCGGTCGCGCCGCCGCGGTGGAGGTCGCGCAGCTCTACATCCGCGACGTCACCGCGAGCATCACCCGCCCGGTCCGCCAATTGAAGGGGTTCAAGCGGGTCCAGCTCGCGCCGGGCGCCAGCGCGGAGGTCATGTTCACGCTGCGGCGCGCCGATCTCGAATTCGTCGGATTGGACCTGTCGCGCACCGTCGAGCCGGGGCGCTTCGATCTCTGGATCGCGCCGTCGGCACAGGATGACGGCGTGACCGGCAGCTTCACGCTCGTCGCTGCGTAAGCGCGGCGACCAGGCGGGCGTGGACGCCGCGGCGTAGCGGGTTGGCGAGCATCACCAGCGCCGCGATCGTCAATCCGATTGCCGGGGCCCCCAGCATCATCGCGCGGATGCCGGCCGCGGCGACGTCCGTCTGCACCGTCCCGGGCTGGTAGCCGATCCGCGTGTAGACCACGCCCATCGCGGCGGCCGCGCCGGCAAGCGCGATCTTCTGCACGAACGCCGAGACTCCGAAGGCGAGCGCTTCGACCCGCACCCCGGACTGGACCTCGCCATATTCGACCGTGTCGGGGAGCATCGCCCAGAACGCCAGGTTCATGCCCGAAAACACGATCTGCAATGCGACCAGCAGCGCCTGCGTCTCGCTGATCGCGTCCCCCGCTCGAACGTACGACGAGAGCGAGGCGACGCCGATGACGCTCGCCACGAACCAGGTCGCTCTCGGGCCGGTCCGCCGGGAGATCAGCATCCAGACCGGGATGCACGCCGCCCCGGCGACCCCCATCGTCGCCAGCACGGCGCGTCCGGCTGCGGGTGCGGCGACCACATGGTCGAAATAATAGAGCACCGATTGGTTGACGATCGCGGCGGCGATGCCGGCTACAGCCATGGCGAGGTTCAGCGTCACGAACGCGCGGTTGCGTCCGAGCACGGCCAGATAGGCGCGGATCGGCACCGGGGCGGGCGGCGGTGGCGGCGTCACCTCGCGGCTGCGCGTCGCGACGAACCACAGAAGCGGCACCGCCACCGCGGCATAGCCCGCCGCGGCGATCACATGGCCGGCACGCGGCATCGTCAACGCGACGAAGCTGGCCGCCGCCGCCCCGAACAACATCCGCAGCCCTGCGATGTGCGAACGGTCTCGGCTATCTGCGCTGATCCGCGCGCTCCACGCTGCGTAGGGCACGTTGACGAGGGCGTAGAGTGTCCGAAATACGATCTGCGCGACGAGCGCGAGCAATGCGGTCGCCGTGACCCCGAAGCCCGGCACGACGAACAACGCGACGAACGCCAGGCCGAGCGGCACCGACCCACCCGCAACGAAACGGCGATAGGACTTCGCCCGCTGCGCGACGATCCCGACCGCCAGATCCGCCAGCGCGTCCCAGATCGCCCCGACCATCGCGATCGCCCCTGCCAGCGCGGGTGGCAGCAGCAGGACGTCGGTGTAGAAGAAGAACAAGAAGAGCGAGATGCTCTGCCAATACAGGTTACAGGCGAAGTCCCCGGCGGCGAACAAGACCAGACGAGAGGGGCGCACCCTTCCCTCCGTTCCACGTCGTGACGCATCAGTCATCAGGTCAGGTAGCGAGGCTTGAGCCGGAGTAGCAAGCCGTTCGGCCGAGATGATGGGGCGCCTACCGAACGCGCGGGATGCGCGGCCTCACACGCTCTCCATTCTCACGCGCTAGTCGCGGGCCCAGCCGACCGCCTTCATCAGCATGTCGAAGATGCGCGTGTTCGCGAAGAAGCCGTGGACCTGCTCGGCGCCGGGCCCCGACGCGCTTGCGATCACCTCCTCGCCGGTATGGCCATCCTCGATGCTGATGATCGGGTTGTTGGCGATGGTTGTACCCGGCTTGGCGCCGGCGGCGGCGAATTGCTCGGCGAGCGGTTGGCCGCGGTCGCCGCCGCCCATCCGCAGGCCGAAACTATGGTCGGCAGTGAACAGGATGAGCGTGTCCTTGCCGGCGATGGCGGTGACGCGGCGGATCATGTCGTCCATTTCGACGACGTGGCGGAGCCCCGCTTGCGGATCGTCGGTGTGCATGTCCCATTCGATCATCAACACATAGCCCTTGGGATTGCGCGCGAGTTGGCGAATGGTCGCCTCGACCGCGGGCAGTGGTGCAAAGTCGCTGTCGCGCAGCACCGCGGCGCGCGGCGCCTGGCGGACGAGCGCGGGATCGTCGCCATAGCGATAGCCCGCGGCGGCGAACGCCTGTTCCGCCGTCATCTGGCGCTTGGCGAACGAGGCGGCGGCGTCCTTGCGGCCCTTGCCGATCAGGATATCGACGCCGTTGCCGAAGCGGGGCGCGAGCATCTGCGCGAAGATCGCGTCCTTGTCCTTGCGGGATGGTACGTGCGCGTAGCAGGCGGCGGGTGTCGCGTCCCAGATCGGCATGTTGGTGACGACACCTGTCGAAAGCCCGCGCTGTTCGGCATATTCCATGAAGGTCTTCACCGGCCTGGGCGCAGCGCCGGCGGCGCCGGGAACCATCGAGACGACGCCGTTGTCGGTCTTGTACCCCGTCATGATCGCCGTCATGCCGGCGGCGGAATCGCTCACCCACCGGTTGAGCGACGACGTGTCGGAGAGGCCGACATGGGGCATCGCATGGATGAACAGCGACTGCGGCCGGTCGTGAGCCATGATGCCGCCCGCGCTGAGTGTCGGGAGGCCGCCCGCGTCACCCAGGAACACGATGACGTTGCGCGGGCGCGGCGCGGCGGCGGTACGCGCGGGCTTCGCGGAAGCGGTCGTTGCTGCGAAGAGAGCGGCAACGACGCACCCGGCGAGGGAAAGACGGCGTCCGGACAGGTTGCTTCGTATCTTCGTCATGGAACGATCCTTGTTCATCATCGAACGGCAAGCGCATGTCGCCGGAACAGAAGCTAGCGCAGCCGCAGCGCCTTACGCACGGCGGCCCAGCTGACATATTTGAAGTTCTGGGTGGCGGGCGCATTGTCGCCGTCCTGAGCGACCATCAGGCCGCGCGGATAAGCCGGCCCGAAGCTGCCCAACACGAGGTCGATGCCGTCGGTGTCGCTGGTGGCATCGACGGCCCCACCGCCGATGCGGAAGCGCCCGGCATAGGTCACGCCCGGCAAGCGGTAGAGCGTGTAGGCGTTGTCGCCCTGGCTGGAGACGACGAGGTAGCCGCCGGTGCGGCCCTCCGGCGCAAGCGCCAGGCCTTCGGCATCGGCCACCAGGGTAGTGCCATCGACGCGCGCGACTGCGGTGGCAGCGGTGGACGCCGCGGGATCGGCGGCGAAGCGCCACAACCCGACATCCTCCTCCGCGACATAGAGCGTGCCCGTTCGGTCGTCGACCACGCAGCCCTCGGACTGGCTGGCGAGCTTCATCGAACGGACGGTACGAACCTGCGGCGCCGCGCCCGATCGATCGATCGCGACCTGGTCGATGCGCCCATCCTTCAGCACGACGAAACCGAACAAGGCGCCGTCGCGCGGCCGGGTCCACAGGCACATGCCGTAAGCCTCGCCCGGGCCCACCGGGAAACGACCCAGCGGGCGCAGCTTCGCGGTCGCGGGATCGAGATCGAACAGTGATACATGCGCCTGCGCCACATCGGCGCGGTCGCTGGCGACCACGGTGATGCGGCCGCCGCTCTCGCGCAGGTCGACATTGTTGAGCCGCGGCGCGGGCGTGTAGCTGAGCCGCTTGCCTGCGAGGTCATAGACGTGGACCCCGGCCTGTTTGTCGGTGGCGACGATTAGGCTCTTGGCTGGCGAACGCCGGTTGCGCCAGATCGCCGGATCGTCGGCCGCATCGTCGGCGCTGGCGACCGGATCGGTCTCCGCGATCGCGGGAACGTCGGGCGCCGCCGTGATGCGATCGGCAGCGCGCGGACCCACCACCGTTGTCGCACCACAGCCGGACAACAACAATGCTGCGGCAAAAACCGGGCGCATCAGAAGCTGACCCGAACGCCGCCCGTGTAGCGCCGGCCGAACGTCTCATGTTCGATCGTGTACTGGCTGCTGCCGGCATAACGGCGGCCGGGGCCGTTTAGCAGGTTGGCGAAATCGCCGTAGACCTCGACATTGGGGGTGATCGCGAACCGAACGCTGGCGTCGAGTTCGTCATCCCGCGCCCAATAGGCGTCGCCGCCGTCGATGCCGCGATTGACGCCGTTGACGAGCCCGAACGCACCGATCGAGTCGATCCAGGGCGAGCGGTTCTGGTAGGAGACGCGCGCCGAGAAGCCGTATTTCTCGTAATAGCCGATCAGATTGTACACCCCATCCGACGCGCCGGGCAGACGGATCTTGCGACCGTCCGGCGTTTCCGAGCGGCTCTTGTTGAGCGTCGCATTGAGCTGGACGCCGAACCCGCCCATCCAGTCGGGCAAGCCCAGATCGGTCACGAACGGCTCCAGCTGCTGCTGGATCGCCGCCTCCAGTCCGTAGATGTAGCCGTCGCCGCCATTGGCGATCGTGGTATATTGATACTGCGAGCGATCCACCCCGTTGCTGTTGAGGATGGTGCTGTTGAAGGTGCTGGACGTGTCGAACAGGACGTCGCGCACGTCCTTGTAGAACACGCCCACCGACAGGAAGCCGCGCGGCATCGTGTAATATTCGACGTACAGATCGACGCCGCGCGCCTTTTCGGGCTTGGCTTCGGGGTTGCCGCCCGAGATCGTCAGATTGGCGTCGCTGAACGACAGATTGGGGCGAAGCTGATCGTAATCGGGGCGTGCTGCGCCGGTATTGAACGACAGTCGCGTCTTCATCCGGTCGTTGACGTCCCAGTTGAAGTGGAGGCTCGGATAGACGAGCGTCTGCTTCGACCCGATGTCGAGCAGCCCGACCGATGAAAACGCGCTGCTGTCGTTGCGGATGTGCTCCACCCGCGCACCCCCGATGATGCTGCCCCAGTTCATCGTCGCGGTCGCCATCGCGTAACCCGAATAGACCTTCTCGGTCACATCGTAGAAGTTCGCCTGAACGAAGGCCCGCGGCGCGACGGTCAGCGCCCGATCGGCGAGCTCCAGCACCTTGTCGCGGCCGAAATACTGGAAGGCGTAACCGAGCGGGATCTTGCCCTGGAACCCACCGGGGATCGCGATGGCGCCGAAGTCGGTGGGAATGCCCGCCGCGGTGAACGCAGCCGGTGTGCTGATGTCGAGGAGATACTCGTTGGAGGTCTTGGTGCGATCGTCGTAGCGCAGGCCCGCCGCGATCGTCACCGGCACGCTGCCGAACTGCATCTCGCGCGAGACGTCGAGCTTGGCGGTGTACGCCTTCGTCACGTCCTTGGCGTCCAGCACGCGCAGACGGTTGAGGGCACGCGGGAAATCCTCGATCGCGGTCACCCGGGCGCCGCGGCTCAGCGTGCCGTTCGCCGCGCGAAGCGTGCGATACAGCGCCACCTTGGCAAGCTGCGGATCGGTGAAGTCGTAGTCGACGGTCAGGCGGTTGGCGGCGTTCGCGCCGTTGGTGCCGAAGCCGGGGCTGTCATAGTTGAGCTGCGCCGGGGCGCTGCGGTCGTCGATGGACTTGGTGTAGTTGCCGCGCCAGGCGACCTTCCAGCCGCCGAAGCTGTGATCGCCGCCGATCGTGTTGGTGAACACCGACTGCTTGTACGCGCGCACCAGGAAGTTGGAGTTCAGGTCGACGCCGTACACGGTGCCGCGCAGCGGCGTGTTGCCGGTGCACACATCGGCATAGCCGGTGGTGTTGGCCGCAGGGGTCGGGTTGACCGCACAGGCTGCGGTCCCCGTCGGCGTCCGCGATTGCTGATCGTCGAGGTCGAAGATGTAGTTGCTGCGCTGCTCGTCGTCCTGGAACGCCGAGTAGATCGTCTCGAAGAACAGCTTGGAGTCGCCGTCGTTGGGGCGCCAATCGAGCCTGGTCGACAGCGCATAGTTCTTGCGCGTCAGGCGATAGAGCTTGTTCTCGGTCTCGCGACCCCAGATCCGGTTCTTGAAGCCGGGACGGCGATCCTCGCCGACCGCCTCGAAGTCGGTCTCGAAATTGTCGGTGACCATGCCGCGACGATAGTAGCTGCCCGAGGATACGATGCCGAATTCGCCGATGCCCGTGTCGATGCGGTCCGAAACCACCAGCGAGCCTTCATATTCGGTCTTGCCGCCCAGTTCGACATGGCCGGCGCCGGCCTTCGCCTGCACCTTGAAGCCCGGATAGTCGAACGCCGACCGCGTGATGATGTCGACATTGCCCGCGATCGTCTCGCCGGTCATGTCGGGGGTCACCGCCTTGCGGACGATGATCTGCGACGCGATCGCCGAGGGAATGGAATCGAACCGCGCGTCACGGCCTTCCGGGCTGACGACGTTGATGCCGTCGAACGACAGCGTCGTCCAGTTGATCGGGGCACCGCGCAGGTTGATGTAGCGCGCCTGCCCCTGGTCGCGCTGCACCGCGACGCCGGGCAGCCGGCTGACCGCCTGGGCAATGTTCTGGTCGGGCAAGCGTCCGACCGAATCCGACGCGACCACCGACACCAGCGAAGGGCTGGTACGCTGGATCTGAAGCGCGGCCGCCTCCGATTCCGCGATCGGGCGCCCACCGTTGACGACGATGTCGCTCGCATCCGCCGTGCTGCCGGCATCGGGCACCGCATCGAAGCGCACGTCGAGCGTCACCGGATCTCCGACGACGGTGATCGTCCGGCGCTGATCGGGGAAGCCGACATAGCGGATCACGACCTCGTGCGTCCCGGCGGGCAGGTCGGAGATCATGAACCGGCCCGACCGATCGGCCGCGGTGGCACGATCCAGCGCGGGGATGGCGACCGACGCGCCGTCCAGATACTCGCCATTGGCCTGCGAGACCGTGCCGCTGACGCTCCCTGGCGCCCTGGAGGGTGCGGTGCTGAGGGCGACGGGCGTCTGCGCGGCAGCCGAGCCGGTCACGATCGCGGCATAGCCGCAACCGGTGAGCAGCACTCGCGCGAACGAACGGCCGCGGGCGCGGCACGAATGGATCTTGATCACGATGGTGTCCCCTTGAAGCGACGGCCTTTCCCGGCGTGTTCGCTGCAGCCGCGGTTAGGGGCGCGATGTTTCGGCGGGATGACGGTTCGGTGAAGGGAGAGTTACAGTCGCAATGTATATCAACCTTAATCGGTAACCGTCGCGAGCATCGATGTGGCGGTCGTCGGTAATCCGCTCATGTTCACGGTCATCGATCGAGCACGGCAACGCGTCGCGCGCCCGATTGCTGCGTCACCGTCGCCACGGTTCGGAAGCGGCTCGCGACGTCGGCGCGGTCTTCGATGATCCGTAATTCCGCCCGCATCTCGCGCTGCCGCAGATCCAGCTTCACCCAGCCGGCATGTACCGTGTCGTGGAACCGCACCTGCGGATTGTTGCGGCCGACGTCGCCGAAGCGGCCGACCGGGGGCGATGCCGCGGCGAGTGCGGAGGTGACGATCTCGCTGCCGACCGGGATGCCGGCGGCGTCCAGGTCGTTGACCCAGAACGAGTGGACGTCGCCGCTGAGGACGATCGCGTCGCGCACCGTCGGCCTGCTCATCTCGACGAGCAGCCGGGCGCGATTGGCGGCATAGCCGTCCCATTGGTCGCTGAAGGTCGTCCGACGATCGCCATCGAGCCAGTATGGCGCGAAGAACACCTGCTGTGCGATGAGGGCCCAGGGCCGATGTTCGCGCGCCAGGCGATCGGCCAGCCATCGCTCCTGTGCCCGGCCCATGATCGTGCGCGACGGATCGGCGCTGTTCGCGCAGTCGGTCAGGCGGACGTTGCGCGCGACGGTCGGCGACGCGCAGGGCGGCGTGCTGCGATATTGCCGCGTGTCGAGCACCGACAGCGAGGCGAGGTTCGCCCAGTCGACCGCGCGGTACAGGCGTGGTTCGCGCCGTCCGCGCCACAAGCTGGGGCGGATCGGCATATGCTCGAAATAGGCCTGGTAGGCCGCAGCCCGGCGCGGTGCGAAGATGGCCGGCGGAAGCCCCTCGCGGTTGGCGAGCCCGGCATAGTCGTTGAGCACTTCGTGATCGTCCCAGGTGACGATCCACGGACACGCCCGATGCGCCGCCTGTAGCTCGGGATCGGTCTTGTAGAGTGCATGCCGGCGCCGATAGCCGTCCAGATCGACGGGCTCGGCAGCGCCGAACGCACGGACCTTGGGCAGATCGGGATAGCTCTGCTCGTAGATATAGTCGCCGAGTTGCAGGATCAGGTCGGGTTCGGCGCGGACGATGTCGCGGTAGACGCCGAACTGCGCCTGCTCCCAATGCTGGCACGAGGTGACCGCGAGCCGCAGCCGATCGGCGCTGCGCGGCACGGTGGCGGCACGACCTACCGGGCTGGTCGCGCCGAGGGCGTGGAATCGATACCAATAGGGTCGCCCCGCCGTCAGCCCGGCGACCTCGACATGGACCGCATGCGCGCGTTCGGGATGCGCCAAGCCGCGACCGGCGCGGACGATGCGGTGGAACGCCGGATCGGCGGCGACCTCGTAGCGTACCTCGACCGCCTTCGCGTCCAGCGGCTCCAACGGCCCGCCGACGAGCCGTGTCCACAAGACGAAGCCGTCGGAATCGGGATCGCCGCTGGCCACGCCCAGCGCGAAGGGGTCGGCGCTCGCGCGGGCACCCGCATCGCACGCGATCGCCGGCGTCGCGGCGAGCGAGGCCATGGCGCCGAGGACCGCACGACGGTGCCAGAGGAGGTCGTTACCGGCCATCACAGCGCGCTACCCTCTCCCGATGACCGGTTCGTGACGCGGAGCGCCGTTCCGTCACAAAAGTTTCGCGCGATCGTCATGCGATCGTCGCGGACCGGCGATAGGCGGCGGGCAGCAGAGGTCGCCGAACGACCCCTTCCTATCTCCAAAGGCGGGAACTCCATTGACACCCAAGACGCTCACGCTCGCCACCGCGAGCTCGCTCCTGTTTATCGCTCATCCCGCCGCGGCCCAGACCGCCGCGGTCGTCGATACCGCGACGGACACCGCGCCGGCCCCGCAGGCCGACATCGTCGTCTACGGCACCGGCAAGGTCCGCCAGGAACAGACCGTCACCCAGAAGGCGATCGAGATCCTCCCCCCGGGCAGTTCGCCGCTGAAGGCGGTCGCACGGCTGCCCGGCGTCGCGCTGCAAAGCTCGGACCCGTTCGGCAGCTACGAACTCGGCACGCGGCTCTCGGTGCGTGGCTTCAACCAGAGCCAGATGGGGTATACGCTCGACGGCGTGCCGCTCGGCGACATGTTCTACAACAACCACAATGGCCTGCACATCAGCCGCGCGATCGCGGCCGAGAACATCGCGCGGGTCGACGTGTCGCAGGGTGCGGGATCGCTGGGGATCGCCTCGACCAGCAATCTCGGCGGCAACCTCGAATTCGTGTCGCGCGCGCCGTCGCAGACGCTGGGCGGCGAGGTGGCACTGACCTACGGGATGTACGACACCGTGCATCTCTACGGCAGGCTCGACAGCGGCGAGCTGCCGACCGGCACGCTGCTGTCGCTGTCTGGCGTGGTTCACGACGCCAGCAAGTGGAAGGGGTTCGGCAACCAGTCCGACACCAAGATCAACGGCAAGATCGTCCAGCGACTGGGTGCGGCGACGCTGACCGGCTGGTTGAACTATTCGCTCCACAAGGAGCGCAACTATGCCGACCTGTCGCCGGCGACGCTCAATCGGATCGGCTATGATCTGGATTTCCTGCGCCCGGATTACGCCACCGCCATCCTGTTGTCTCAGGTGAGCGCCAACCAGACTGCGGCGGCTGCGCGGCGGCCCCTGCCCTTCCCGACCGCAGGCGTCGCGTTCCCGGCGCCGTATACCAACGTCAACGACACCTATTACGATAGCGGCGGCGTGCGTCGCGACTGGCTGGGCGCGCTGACGCTGGATGCGTCGGTCACCGAATGGCTCGATGTCACCGCGACCTATTATCACCATTATGACAAGGGCAGCGGCGGCATCTATACGCCCGCCGTGTTCTCGCCCGATGGCTTCCCGCTGTCGGTGCGCACCACCGAATATGGCATCAAGCGCGACGGCGGCATCGCGCGCGCCACCGCGACGCTCGGCGATCACACGATCCAGATCGGCTATTGGCACGAGGACAACCGCGCCAGCACCGACCGCAACTATTACGCGGCGAGCCTGACCAACCGGCCCGACGTCACCGACTTTCTCGAGAACCCGTTCAGGAGCGACTTCCTGACCGACCTGACGACGCTGACGAACCAGTATTTCGTCAGCGACAGCTGGACGGTTTTCGACGTGCTGACGATCGCCGGCGGCTTCAAGGGTACGCGGGTCGCGAACGGCATCGTCACGACCTTCGGCACCCCGTTCATCAACGGCCGGATCGCGGCGAAGGACTGGTTCCAGCCCCAGGTCGGCGCGACCTACAAGATCGGCCGCCAGGAATTGTTCGCCAACTACGCCGAGAACATGCGCGCCTATATCAGCTCGTTCCGCGGCCCGTTCGGCACGACGCAGGTCGGTTTCGAGGCGATCCGCAACACGCTGAAGCCCGAGACCTCGCGCACGATCGAGGGCGGTTGGCGGTTCGACCTCGGCGCCGTCCGCGGCGTGGTCGCAGCCTACGACGTCAAGTTCGAGAACCGGCTGCTCGCGGCCTTCAGCGGCGCGAACATCCTCGGCAATCCCAGCATCCTGCAGAATGTCGGCAGCGTCACCAGCCGCGGGGTCGAGATCGGCGCGACCTATCAGGTGAGCCGCCCGCTCGCGCTGATCGCGTCCTATTCCTACAACGACAGCACCTATGACGACGACACCGTCAACGGCGCCGCGTTCGTGCCGACCAAGGGCGTCCGCACCGTCGACACGCCCGCACATCTGGCGAAAGGCGAGATCAACTTCGACGACGGCAGCTTCTTCGGCAACGTCGCCGGCGCCTACACCTCGCGGCGCAACGTCACCTATACCGGCGACGTAACGGTGAAGGGCTACACCTTGTTCGATGCCGCGATCGGCTATCGCTTCCCGGCAAGCAGCGCGTTGGCGGGGGTCGAGTTGCAGGTGAATGCGGTCAACCTGACCGACGAGCGGTACATCGCCGCCCTTGGATCCGGGCAGTTCTTCAACAATGCCAGTTCGCTCAACAACACGCTTCAGGCGGGTTCGCCGCGACAGGTGTTCGGCACCATCAGGCGCCGCTTCTGAGCGGCCGGCTTCCCACCCGGAGATAATTTCCCCCGTCATCCCCGCGCAGGCGGGGATCCATACTGGCTGGCTTCAGTATGTCAGCCGCAACGCTTGCCAGTCTGGATCCCCGCCTGCGCGGGGATGACGAACGAGGTGGCTGGTTCTACTTGAGGTCGTTCGGCGCTAGCCCGCGGCCGCTGTGAGGCAGCTACCTGCACGAAAAAAGGCGGCCGCTCTCGCGACCGCCTTCTTTTTTCGGATCAAGCCGCGATCAGGTCGCGATGTTCGACGTCACCGGCTTGGCGGTCACGTCGAAGCGATCGGCGTCCATCACCTTCACCCACGCCTTGACGAAGTCCTTCACGAACTTCTCTTCGTTACCGTTCTCGGCATACACTTCCGCGGTCGCGCGCAGCTGCGAGTTCGAGCCGAAGACGAGATCGGTACGCGTGGCGCGCCACTTCTCGCCCTTGCCGCCACGGTCGTGGCCGATGAACTCCTCGTCGCTCGACGCGTCGACGAGCTCCCAGAAGGTCTCGTTGTCGAGCAGGTTGACGAAGAAGTCGTTGGTCAACTGACCCTTGCGGTCGGTCAGAACGCCCTCGGGCTTGTCGCCGTAATTGGCGCCCAGGACGCGCAGGCCGCCGAGCAGCACCGTCATCTCGGGAGCCGACAGGCCGAGCAGCGATGCCTTGTCGAGCAGAAGCTCCTCGGTCTTCACGGACTGCCGCGTCTTGAGATAGTTGCGGAAGCCATCGGCCTTCGGTTCCATCCAGACGAAGCTCTCGACGTCGGTCCAATCCTGCGTCGCGTCGCCGCGGCCGCCGGTGAATGGGACCTTCACCGCAAAGCCCGCATCCTTCGCCGCCTTCTCGATGGCCACCGAACCGGCGAGGACGATCGCATCGGCAAGCGACATCGCACCGCGCAGCTCGTCGAGCTTGGCGAGCACCATGGCGAGCTCTGCGGGCTCGTTGATCTCCCAGTTCTTCTGCGGCTCCAGCGCAATACGTGCACCATTGGCACCGCCGCGATGGTCGGACTTGCGGTAGGTCGAAGCGGACGCCCAGGCAGTCTTGACGAGCTGCCCGACGCTGAGCCCCGACGCCAACACCTTCTCACCGAACGCAGCGATATCTGCGTCGCTCGGCGCGGTCCCTTCCGGCACCGGATCCTGCCAGATCAGCGTCTCTTCCGGAACTTCGGGCCCAAGGAAACGAACCTTCGGACCCATGTCGCGGTGCGTCAGCTTGTACCAGGCCCGCGCAAAAGCGTCGTCGAGCGCCGACTGGTCGTCGCGGAACCGCTCCGAAATCGCGCGGAACTCGGGATCCATCTTCAGCGCCATGTCCGCCGTCGTCATGATCGTCGGCACGCGCTTGCTCGGGTCGCGTGCGTCGGGCGCCATGTCCTCCGTTTCAGGATTGACCGGCGTCCACTGCTTCGCGCCCGCCGGGCTCGCCGTCAGCTCATAGTCGTACTTGAACAGCAGCCGGAAATAGTCGCCGGTCCACTTGGTCGGATTGTTCGACCACGATCCTTCGATGCCCGACGTGGTGATGTGACCCTTGCCGATCTCCTCGCTGTCCGTGAGCCAGCCGAGGCCCTGCATGTGCACGGCCTCCGACGCGGGTTCCTTGCCGAAATTCTCGGCGGGCTTCGCCCCATGCGTCTTGCCGAAGGCGTGACCACCGGCAGTCAGCGCAACGATCTCCTCCGAATTCATCGCCATGCGCGAGAAGGTCGCGCGCATGTCCCGTGCCGAGCCGAGCGGATCGGGATTGCCGCCCGGGCCTTCTGGATTGACGTAGATGAGGCCCATCGAGTCGGCCGCCAGCGGGCCGTCCAGATCGAGCTCCTCCTCGGGACGGATGCGGGTCTGGTGTTCCGCGTGCCCGATCCACTGCTCTTCCGCGCCCCAGTAGGTATCGCCTTCCGACTGGAAGACGTCACGGCGCCCGCCAGCGAAGCCGAACACCGGTCCGCCCATGCTCTCGATGGCGACGTTGCCGGCGAGGATGAACAGGTCGGCCCAGCTGATGTGCTTTCCGTACTTCTGCTTCAGCGGCCACAGCAGGCGGCGTGCCTTGTCGAGATTGCCGTTGTCCGGCCAGCTGTTGAGCGGCTCGAACCGCTGCTGGCCCGACGACGCGCCACCGCGACCATCGGTGACGCGGTACGTGCCCGCGGCATGCCAGGCCATGCGGATCATGAACGGACCATAATGACCATAGTCGGCAGGCCACCACGGCTTGCTGTCGGTCATCAGCGCCGTCAGATCGGCTTTCAGCGCGAAGTAATCGAGCTTTCCGAACGCCTCGGCATAGTCATAATCCTCGCCCATCGGATCGGGCGACACGCCGTGCTGGTGGAGGATTTCGACCGGCAGCGCGTCTGGCCACCAATCCTTGTTGGTGCGGCCGAGCAGCGAGCGGAGCTTGATTTCGCCGCCACCGCCTTGACCCATGGGACAGCGTGCGCCGGGATCTTCGTCAGCCATAAATCTCACTCCTTGAATCAGTCTATCGTTCAGTAGCGCCGCCGATAAATCTATCCAATCAATTGTAATGATTTCGGCTATCGTTTCGATCGATAAGTCCGCCACGGCGCGCAGGCCCTTTCAACGCGTCACTGGCGTTCTGGAGCCGCTATGCTGCCTTCCGAAGCGGCATGTCGACATCCTCCGGCCCCCATCCGCCATTCTCGGCCACGCCGATCACGGCGACACTGCCGCGCCGTTCCAGCTTGCCCCAACCGACCTTGGGCCCTGCCACCGCGGCAACGATTGCCCGGAGGACGACGGCGTAGAGCAGCTGACGATAGCCGAACCGCTGCGCCAACAACCTCATCGCCGGAAAACGGGCTTCACGCGGATCCAGCCGATAGGCGATCCATCCGCAGGCCAGATCGATCGCGGTGAACGCGCCCCAGAATGCGGCGACCCACAGTGCGTCGGTTCCGGCGGCCGACCAACCCCGGTCGATGACGCGCCACGCGGTTCCGCCGATGCCGGTCAACAGGGCGATGTCGATCAGCGGCGCGGCGAGCGTGAACAGCAACTGGAAGACCACGGCCTGGGGCAGGCCGATCAGGCTCAGTCCACGCGGCTGCCCGCGGCCGATAAAGCCACGGTGCTTCCACAGGCACTGCAGCGTTCCGTACGCCCATCTGTACCGCTGCCGGAACAACGCGCGCACCGTCTCGGGCGCCTCGGTCCACGCCACCGCCTCGATATCGCATGCGACGCGCCACCCTGCCCGCTGGATCGCGATCGTCAGGTCCTGATCCTCGGCCAGGGTATCGTCCGGATAGCCGCCCACCTCGTCCAGCGCCGCGCGGCGCCACGCGCCAACGGCCCCCGGCACGACGGTGATCGCGCCCAATGCCTCGAGCGCGCGGCGTTCCAAGTTCTGCGCCGTGACATATTCGACGGCCTGCCAGCGGGTCAGCAGATTGACCGCGTTGCCGATCTTCGCATTGCCGGCGACCGCGCCGATCGCGGGGTCGGCGAACCAGCGCAACAAGCGCGCGACCGTTTCCGGTTCGAACTGGGTGTCGGCATCCAGCGCCACGACGATGTCACCCTTGGCGATCTCGAGCGCAGCGTTCAGCGCCCGTGCCTTGCCGCCGTTCGACAGGGTGAGCAGGCGCACCCGTGGATCGATGCCGAACGCGCGCGCGACGATGTCGGCGGTGCCGTCGGTCGAGCCGTCGTCGATCACGATAACATCCAGCCGAACGCCCTGGCTGCCGAGGATCCGGCGCACCGACGCCTCGATGACCCGTGCTTCGTTGAACGCGGGGATCAGGATTGAGACCGAGGTCGGCACCAGATGCGGCAGCGGGTCGCTCGGTCGCTGCTTGCGATGGGCCGCCAGAGCGAGCGCGCCGATCGCGATCGCGCGAGCGATACCGATCGCGATCAGCAGCACGAACAGCGCGCCCAGGCCGGTCCTCGCAAGCGCGACCCCGTCGAACATGAACCGCATGGATGCTGCGCTGCTCGATCGGTGGCCTTCCAATCGCGGCATCGCCTGATCGCGGGTCAGCCCGGCGAGCCGCGACACCCCTACCAGTATATAGCCCCTGCCACGCAGCCCCTCGATGATCGCCGGCAAGGCGGCGAGCGTCCGGCTGCGATCGCCGCCTGCATCGTGCAGCAGGACGATCTGGGCGGGGCGCTCTGCCGTGCCGGCTTCGACCTGCGCGATCGTGCGGGCGGCGATCTCGCCCGCAGACGGCGACTGCCAGTCGAGCGGATCGACGTTGAGGCCTACCGTGACATAGCCCAGCCCCGCGGCGACGCGGGTGGCGTGGAGTTCGTCGCTGCGATCCGGATCAGCGTCGCCCAGGAAGGGTGGGCGGAACAGCCGCAACGCGCGGCCGGTATACGCCTCGACCAAGCGTTCGGTCGCGTTGAGTTCGAGCCGCACCGTGGCGGGGGATCGGCTCGACAGATCCGCATGCGAGGTCGAGTGATTGCCAATTTCGCTACCCTCGGCGATGATCCGACGCAGCAGTTCGCCCTGCCCCAGCGCGTTGGTGCCGGTGACGAAGAAGGTTGCCGGCGCGCCGAAACGCTTCAGCACGTCCAGGATCCGCGGCGTCCAGCGCGCGTCCGGCCCGTCGTCGAAGGTGAGCGCCACCAACCGCCGGTGGGCGCCGGTGCGCTGCACGACATCGGTGCCGGGCAGGCGCCGCATCGCAGCCGACCGGATCAGGCCGGCGCCATCGACCTGAACGGTGCGCTGCCCCGGCGTGGCCGCCTCGTCCAATCGCATGAGTTCACCATTGCCATGGACGATGATCCCCGGCGGCGCGTCGATGCGCCCGACAACTGCGCGCGCGTCGCCGCCCAGCACGCTCCATAGCTTGGGATCCTCGCTGCCGAGCCGCCACAGCGCGACCGCCGCGGCACCTGTGCGCGATCGCGCGCAACTGGTTGTTGGCGACGACCGCATCCATCATCCACACCTGATGATCGCGGCCACCGGCGCGGTAGGCGAAATGCCAGTTCCCGCTCGCCGCGTCGAAACGGGGCATGGTGTGTGCGCGGCGCGCCAAAGCCCAGGCGTCGGTCACGCTCAGCGGCGTCGTGGCGTTGGCCGCCCAATCATAGGCGTAGTTGCCGATCGCGACGATCGCCTTTTGTCGGCCCACCTCAGCCACAGCGTCGGCGACGACGCGGACGAACCAGGGCTGCGACGCGATCGGCCCGGCGCTTCCGCCCATCCAATGTTCGTCATATGCCATCAGCACGACGCGGTCGACGACAGCGGCATAGGCGCCGAGATCCCAGGTCGGGTCCGCGACCGGCGCCGCGATCATCACCTGCCAACCGCGTCCGGCAAACCGGGTACGCAACTCGGCCAGGAACCGCCGGTAATCGCGATGCGCATTCGCCGGCAGGCTCTCCAGATCGAGCATGACCCCGGCCCCGCGCTCCGCCTCGATCATGCCGACGATCTGCTCGGCCAGGCGCCGTCGTGCCGCCCGATCCCGCAGCAGCTTGGCGGTTCCGGCGCCATCCCATTGGCCATCTTCGCGCGCGTTTTGCAGCATCGGCAGGACCAGCGGGCGACGCGTTGAGGCCCCCACCGTCGCGCGCATATGCGGATCGCCTTCGTAGACGAAGCGGTGCGCCGATCCGGTCACCGTCGCGAGACCGGGAACGAGCCAGTCCAAGCGGCCGACATTCTGCGCCAGCGAGCGCCGCGACGGCTCGTCCCAAGGCATGTAGAAGCCGAGCACGGGCGTCGCCTGGCGGCGGACCGGACCGGTCGATGACGGAAGCCAAGTGCCTCGCTCGCCGCCGACCGGCGCCGCGGCGATACCGCGCGGCCGCTGTGCATCCTCGCTCAGCCGGACCGGGAGCCGTGGGCGCGATTGCGTGATCGTCAGCAGCAGGAAACCCAACGCCGCCGCCAGCCCGACCAGCGTCGTGGCGGCAACGATCCAGGTCCAGCGTGCCCGCCGGCCGCTGGCGTCGTAGAAGACAGGTTGGTTCACGAAGCCCCCGGGCAGATTGGATGGCTGCGCCTAGCTTCGGCGGGGAAAGATACGGTTAACCAGCAAATGGTTTAGACCATTGCACATTAGCCCGATGTCCGGAGCCGGGGGCATCGACGGGCGAGCGAATGACAAACCTAAGCGATCAGCCTGCATGGGCTCGACGAGGTCCCGTTCGAACCCGTGCCTGCGTGCGATCTTTAATCCAGATTCTCCATGCCGGTGCACAGCGAACGATGCACGCCCGTTGGCATACGGTCGCTTCTCGCGTGAACAGTGGTCGACCTCGCTGTTCGAAAAGCAACACCACGGCGCGACGGACGAAATAGTCTCCCGATTACTCGCGAAGGACGGCGACCACGTCGTAATTGTCCAATGAGCAGCCGATTACCGGCGCTATGATCAAGACCGATGACCAAGGCGATGTCGGTTGCGGGGTCAAGATGCAAAGGGGACAATATGCTTTCGAGAGCAATTGCGACGTTGGCCTTGGCTGCGTCACCGGCCCAAGCAATCAGTCTTGCTACTGGGCCCAATCCATTTGATGGCACCACGGCCTCGGCAGAGCCAAATCTCGCAGGCGTCGTGAACCCGGATGGTTCGGCTCCGTCGACATCGTCGTGCATCCCGAGCCTTCGACCTGCTCGCTGATGCGGACCGGCTCGGAGCAGATGATCGGCAAGCTCAGCAATTTCGGAGAACAGCAATGAACCGTCGTGATTTCCTCGGCGCGATCGCTGCGAGCACGGCGTTGGGACTGCCCCGGGCAGCGTTCGCAGAAACCGCGGGGCCACCGGTCGCAAAGACCGTCGATGCCGTCGACCGGCGTTTGGGCATGGCCCTACCGGATCCCTATCGCTGGATGGAAGATGCGAAGGATCCCGCCTGGGAGCCCTGGATGCGCGCCCAGGGTGCTTACGCCCGTAAGGCGCTGGATGCGTTGCCTGGCCGGGCCGCGCTGGCGAAGCGGGTCGGCGCGCTCACCGGCGATCTTCCGATCGCCACGCGCGTGCAGCGGGCGGGTGCCCTGACCTTCGTCGAATTCCGCCCGGCTGGCGCCAGCGTGCCGAAGCTCTACGTCATCGATCGCGCGGGCGGCGATCGCCGTCTGCTGGTCGATCCCGAGGCGACGAAGGAGGCCGGCGGCGCGCACACGAGCCTCGACTGGTGGCGGGCATCGGACGACGGCGCCCTCGTCGCCTACGGCGTCTCGCCCGCCGGTTCGGAGGAGTCGGTGGCGCGCATCCTGCGCACTGCGGACGGCACGCACTTTCCCGAGACGATCGACCGCGCACGCTTCGCGAACCCGCAATGGCTGGCGGATGGTTCGGGCTTCTTCCACGGTCGCATCCGCGAAGGGGCGGTGCGCGGGGCTCCCGATTATTTCGCCAATTCCGTCGCCTGGTTCCACAAGCTCGGCACCGATCCCAAACAGGATATCCGTGTCGTCGGCGGTGGCGATACGATCGACGGCTACAAGATACTCCCGATCGAGTTCCCGTTCATTGTGGTCACGCCGGGGTCCGATGTCGCGATACTGCTGCCCTATGGCGGCGTTCGGCGCGAGAACCCCCTGTTCACCGCCTCCTTGTCCGATCTGTCGGCCGGGCGGGCAAGCTGGAAGACGGCAGCACGACTGGACGATCAGGTCACCAGCTTCGCGCTTCGTGGTCGGGATCTCTATCTGGTCGGCGAGAGGGACGCGCCGCTCGGCCGCATCCTGAAGCTCGACGCCGCGAACCCCGACATCGCTCGGGCCGACATCGTCGTACCCGAAGCGCGTGCGCCGATCGAAACCGCCGATACCGGGCTGCTGGCCGCACGCGACGGGATCTATTTCGCGCGCCAGAATGGCGGCCCGACCACGCTTCATCGCATCGGATCGGATGGCAAGACGACCGACATCGCGATGCCGTTCGATGCCGGTGTCTACGGCCTGTTCGGTTGCCCGATCAGGACGGCATCGACGTGCGGATCGGCGGCTGGATACAGCCATTCGCGATCTACCGGTATAAGGCGGGCGGAACGCTGTCGGACGCCGGTCTCAGCCCCAAACCGGCCTTCTCCACCGCCGAATATGAGTCCAGGCAGATCTTCGCCACCGCCCCGGATGGCACGAAGATACCGGTGTCGATCATCGCGAAGCGAGGGTTGAAGCGCGACGGACGGGCTCCCGCTCTGGGGCAATGCTATTCCAGCTACGGCGTCTCTGCCTCGCCCGTCTTCTCGCCGCGGTTCATCGCCTTTCTAGAGCGTGGCGGGGTCATGTTCGAAGTGCACGCGCGCGGCGGTGGCGAATATGGCGCGCCGTGGTGGCGGGCCGGGCAGAAGGCGAACAAGCCAAACACCTGGCGGGACTTCATTGCCGGTTGCGAGGCGGTGATCCGCGACGGTTGGACGTCGCCGGCGACGCTGACGATCATGGGCACGTCGGCCGGTGGCATCGCGGTCGGCAACGCCCTGGTGGAGCGGCCCGACCTCTTCGCCGGCGCGATCGACAATGTCGGCTGGACCAACACGTCGCGCGCGGGCGTCGAACAGAATTCCGCGCCCAACTTCCCGGAATTCGGCGATCCGTCGAACGACACGGAGTTCCGCGGGCTGGTGGCGATGGACGCCTATCAGAAGGTCAAGGATGGCGTGCGCTACCCCGCGGTCCTTGCAATCACCGGCATGACCGACCCACGCGTGGCGCCATGGCACCCGGCCAAGTTCGCCGCACGTCTGCAGAAGGCGTCGACCGGCGGTCCGGTGCTGCTGCGCGTCACCTTCGACGCCGGTCATGGCCTGGGCTCGACGCGACAGCAGAGCGATGCGCAATGGGCGGACATCTTCGCCTTCGTCCTGTCGACCGCACGCGCCCCTGCATAGGGGTCGACTGCAAGCTCGGCGCGTCGGTCGAGCGTTGCTGACCGCCTCGCGTCCGCTTGGCTGGGCGCCACCAATCTAAGGCTCGCTAGCGGTATCTATAAAGACGCACACGATAGACCCGGTGCTCCGCAGCATCGGCCGAAAATAGACGCAGCGACTGGCCCTGCCCGTTCTCGTCGCCGTTCAGGCGCCGGCCGGTCACCGCGCCGGTGTCACGCAGGATCTGCTCGTCGATGCTCTCGATCCCGACGATCGGCGCGCCGGGCCGGTCGGTGGTGAAGCTGATCTGGGTGTCTCCACTGCCTAAGATCAGGAACTCGTCGGGCCCGAGCTTGAGGAACATGGCGGCGACGCGGCTCGCCTGATCGACGTTGCCGCCGGGGCCGGTCGCGCGCGTGATGTTGGCGATATAGTCGCCGATGCGGATGCGGCCCGCGCGCTGAGCGGAGCCTTCCATGATGGCCGTCTCGATCTTCCCCTCGGCCTGCTTCTGAAGCACCAGCGGGGCAAGGCGCGCCAATTGGCCGTATATCGCACCCATCGCGGCGTCACCGGCGTTGCCCGCGTCGAGACCGACGCTCACGTCCCCGGCCAGGACGACGCCCTGACCGTCGACGCCGAACGGGGAGAAGCCGAGCCCCTTCATCGCGCCGATCGTATAGAGCGCGTTGGCGGCGCCGGCCGGACCGCCCCTTGCCTCGGGCACGAACAGCGGGTTGTCGGCTCGGCGATATTCGGACGCCCAATGCGCGTAGTTGTCGAAGTAGATGTCCGGCGCGAGGAAATCGAGCGACGGCGCCCCAGCCTTCCAGATGTCGAGGGAGATCGGCAGCGGTCCGCCCGAATTATACTGACCTGGCTCGTAATTGGGCCGGATCAACGCCGCATTGGTGAACATCGGTAAGGCGTATTCCGCCTTCCCCGCGGCGGTCACCTTCTCGATGTAGGTCGCGTACCACCACGACATGAACAGCGCGTCGGTGGTGCTGCCGGTGCCCAACACCTCCTCCCAAGACCCCGACCCCCGCCCCCCGGCGGCTTCCCAAGCCGCCCGTAGCTGCGGATGGAGCGTCGCACGGTGCTGCTCCAGGTGGCGGATCAGCGCCTCGGGCACCGGTGCAGCGAACGCGGCGTTCGCGGGCGCGGAGTGATCCCGCGATTCCGGGATGATCCCGACCTCGTTCTCGACCTGGACGAACAACACCGTATGGCGCGTGCCGTCGACGGCGCGGAGGTGCCGCATCAACTGGCTGAAGGCGCGCGCGTCGGCATCGCGTGACGCGGCGGAAAAGGGCGACAGACGTTCGGTCCCGCGTCCGTCGCTCGTCAGAACGCGGCCGAACCGCGCCTGATCGCGCTTCACCCACGCTGGTACATAGCTGGAATAGGTGTTCTTCCACGTACCGAACCAGAGGATGACGAGGCGAAGATCGTGCTCGCGCGCGCCCTTCAGCAGGCCATCCACGTTACTGAAGTCGAACTTGCCCTCCTCCGGCTCGATCGTCTCCCAGGCGACGGGGACGAGGACGGTGTTGATGTTCAGCGCCTTAAGCTTGGGCCAGATCGGGGCCATGTACGCGAGGTCGCTGCTGCTGGAGTTGTGCGTCTCGCCGCCCAGCACCAGGAACGGCTTGCCCGTGACGATCAACTGGGTCGCCTCGCCACGACGCTCCAGATGCGGTGCCGACGCCGATTGCGCATAGGCGACCCCTGTCAACGCACTGGCAATGGTCGCCAGGATCAAGCCGAAAGCGGACAGCAGATGACGCATGGGAACTCCTAAGTAGCCGACTGGGCGAGCGCCGCTACGCGCGGAGCTTGTGGCCGCTTGCCCGGTTCAGCGCAAATTCGCGTCGTGCGCATGCGGCGGCGGACCGTGCGATTCACGCAGAACGATCAAGTGTTCGAGCACGACGTGGTCGGGCGTCGCGCTCGGCTGATCCCGCGCGATCCCGTGCAGCACGAGCTTGAACGCCAGTTCGGTGAGGTCGGCGGTGGGTTGGCGTACCGTCGTGAGGGTGGGCCAGATCGTCGTCGCCAGCGAGGTATCGTCGAACCCGCAAATTGACAGATCCGCCGGCACGTCGATGCCGCGGCGATGCGCGACCGATACGGCGGCGGCGGCCATGTCGTCGTTGCTCGCGAAGATCGCAGTCGGCGGCACCCGAAGGGCGAGAAGCTCGTCCGCTGCCTGCATACCCGACTGATAATCGTAATTGCCCTGCGCGATCAGCTCGGCATCGACCGGAACATCGCTCGCGCGCAGCGCATCGCGATATCCCTCCAGCCGGTACTTGCTCGACGCGTGGGTCGCCCGCCCCTGAACGAAGCCGATCCGGCGGTGCCCGAGTTCGAGCAAATGCGCGGTCATCTCCTGCGCCGCCTTGCGATCGTCGATCCCAACGGACTGAACTCCTTGATCCCCATGCGTCGACCCGGTGGCGACGATCGCCATCCCGGCTTGGCGCAGCGCGGCGACCAGATCGACGTCGTCGCCGAGAGGCGGGGCCAGGATCACGCCCTGCACACCGCGCGCGATCAGATCGTCCATCACGGTTGGGTCCAGGTTAGATCCCGTGACTTCGCGAAAGCTGAGGATCGCATGGGCGCGGCTCGCCGATTGCGAGAGGCGAATCAGGTATTCGCCGAGGGAGCCTGGATTGGGAAACCGATGCAGCAGCGCGACCCGCGCCTGCTTCGCGCCCGACAGCGCACGCGCCGCGAGGTTCGGCGAGAACCGCAACGCCTCGATCGACGCCTCAACCGACGCACGGGTGTTGTGCCGCACCGCGCGATCGCCGTTGATCACGCGCGACACGGTCATGTGCGACACACCGGCATGCCTGGCTACATCATGGATGGTAGGACTGCGGAGCACCGTCGTGTCCCGCACCGTCACGTCCCGCGCCGTCATCGCATCCTTGTCGTACTCACCGAGAAGCCACTGAGGCTATTGCACGACGACATCACTGGCAATTGACAATCTCGGACGAGTGAGGTCAGGTAGCTATGTTACCGTGAACACACGGGCGCTTTCGGGCCTATTTGGGAGGATGCAATGGAGCTTTCGACACGCAAGGTGCGCGGTGGCGCGCTGATCACCGCGGTGCTGCTGTGCGGCTCCGCTTGGCCGGCACTGGCGCAGAGCGCGAGCCAGGCTCAGCCTTCTTCCACCCCCAAGGCCGACGCCGGCAACGCGCCCTCGGCCTCGTCGAACAGCACCGCACAAGATGCCGGTGCGCAGACGCAGGATGGCGCCGGCGCAACCCAGCCGACCCAGATCGACGATACCGCGCAGGCGCCGGCCGATCCGTCGGCTACGGGCAATCAGGACATCGTGGTCACCGGCTACCGTGCGTCGCTCGAAAGCCAGGCGAACGCCAAGCGCAACTCGATCGGGTTCACCGACACGATCTTCGCCGAAGACATCGGCAAATTTCCCGACACCAACATCGCGGAATCGGTGAATCGCATCCCGGGTGTCACCATCGCGCGCGAAGTCACGGGCGAAGGGTCGAACGTCGCGATCCGCGGGCTCGGCACCAACTTCACCCGCGTGCTGCTCAACGGGGCACCGGTCGCGATCGCATCGGTCCGCTTCGACGCGCAGAGCACCAATCGCGAAGTCGATCTCGACCTCATTCCGACCGAACTCTTCACCCAATTGACCGTCAGCAAATCACCGACTGCCAGCCAGGTGGAGGGCGGCGCAGCGGGCACCGTGAACCTGCGATCCGCGCGGCCGTTCGACAACCCGAAGCCTTATGTCAGCTATGGGATCCAGGGGTCGAAGGTCAGCAAGGCCGACAAATGGGGCTATCGCGGCTATGCGCTGGCGAGCGCCACCTTCGGCGACTTCGGCCTGCTGATCGGCGGCGCTGCGGTCAAGAACCGCTTCCGCGTCGACGGGTTCGAGACGATCGGGTGGACCAACCCTAACCTGACCGCCGCGCAAAACACGGCCACGAACCGCAATGCGACGGGCGGCGGCAATTTTACCATCCCCGGCACCGTCCCGGCGAACGCCGGCAACGGCCTCCTAACGGGTACGGTGATCGATCAGGCGTTTCTGTTGAGCCGCAATCCGGGCGCGACGATCGACCAGATCGACAACGGCCTGCTGCCGCGCCTCGGCCGGCCGCGTACCGAGATAGGCGAGCGCACCCGCTATAACGGCCTGGCTTCGTTCGAATGGCGGCCGAGCGATGCGTTCCACTTCTACGTCGACGGCATGTACGCCAAGCGTAACACGGACTTCACGCGCACCGCGATGAATTGGGCGGTTCGCAACGGCGCCGCCATTCCGCTGAACACGACCTACGACAAGACCGACTGCGCCGCGGGGTGCACCGTCACCGGCGGTACCTTCGCCAATTCGCAGTTCTTTCTCGAATATCGCCCCTATCGCGATCGGCAGGATTATTGGGGCGTGAACCCGGGCGCCGAGTTCATCATCAACGACTTCATCAAGGGCGACCTGCAGGCGAACTACACCGAGAGTCACTTCCGCCGCGAAAGCCCGACGGTGCTCGTCATCACACCGCCCAGCAGCGGCGTGACGGTCGACTATGCGAACGATGGCGGCATTCCGTCGATCGGCACGAACATCGACCTCAACAATCCGGCCAGCTTCGGCTGGGCGGGCGGCGGCCGCGTCAATCTCAACGGCGAAGAACGCGACACCAAGACCCAGGGCATCCGCGGCAGTCTGTTGTTCGGCGACGAGAAGCGCTTCAGCGTCCGCGTCGGTGCCGCCTATGACGATACCAGCCGCCGGATTACCCCGTTCGACAACACTAACCCGTGGCAGGCACTGATCTGCGGCAACAACCCGAACGTCGTGCTACCTGGTCCCAACCGCCAGCCGATCTGCGACGGCGCCAACCTTCCCGGCACCGCGGCGCCTCCCGGCTACCCCACCTACCCCGCTTACGGCACCGGATTCTCCGCCGGCGCGCCGCCGCTGGTCTATGCAGGCTCGGTCGTGCCGACCGCCGCGGTGCCGGGTTTCCTGCTGCCCGGTCCCGGCGGGTTCGTCACGGTCGACTGGAACAAGTTCAAGGCTGCGACCAATTACGATCAGCTGCTTGCGGGCGCCACCGAGACCGGCGCGGGCAGCAGCGGCGCCAATGGCGGCCTCATCCGCGAGAAGGTGACCGGCACCTTTGCCGAGATGAACGCCCTTTTCGACATCGGGGACAACGACACGCTCCGGCTCAACGGCGGCGTTCGGTATGTCCGCACCCAGCAGATCGTCGGCGGGCGCACCACCATTCCCGATCCTCGCAACACGCGCGGCGGGTTGACCTGCCCTGGCGTCGCGCCGACCTTCGTGCTGGACGGCTCCTGCTATCCGGTCCTGACCAGTTTCAACAACAGCAACCGTCTCTACTCGAACTTCCTGCCGTCGGCGAACGTGGCGTACAGCTTCGGCAGCAAGGCGGTCGCCCGCGCGTCCGTGTCGCGAACGCTGACGCGACCCGATCCCAACCAGCTGCTGCCGGGTGCGAGCTTCGTGCAGCCGTCGGCTGATGTCGGCACCCTCGGCAACAACGCGCTCGACCCGTATATCTCCGACAATATCGACCTCGGTTTTGAATATTACACCGGCGGCGAGGGCGTGATCGCGTTCGCGGCTTTCCGCAAGTCGATCACCGGGTTCACCGTCAACGGCCTCACCAACGTACCGTTCTCGACGCTGGAGCCGTTCGGAATCACCTTCGCCTCGCTGACCCAGGCCCAGCAGGACGCGCTGCGAGCGCGGGTCGCCGGCACCGGGGTCGCGCCGGAGCAGGCGATCATCCAGCTCCAGCAGCAGGTCAACGCGGACGGCAAGCTGAAGGTCAACGGGCTCGAGTTCCAGCTGACTCAACCGCTCGATTTCGTCACCCGCTTCATCGGTGTCCGCGGGTTCGGCTTTCAGGGCAATCTGACCTTTATCGACCAGAAGGGCGAAGGCACCGGCGCTCCCGCGATCGCGCTCGGCGTGGCACCGACCACCTACACCGCGACGGGCTATTACGAAGGCAACGGCATCTCGGCGCGTCTGACCTACACCTACAATGAAGGGTCGCAGAACTCCGGCCTGAACCAGAACGGCATCCCCGCCGCGGCGATCTTCGGCCGCGACTATGGGCAGCTGGATTTCTCCGGCAATATCGATCTGGGCAAGATCCTCGACAACGACCTGCTGCCGACGTTGGTGGTCAACGTCATCAACATCAACAAGGAAGCACAGAGCAGCTACTTCCAGTTCCCGAACGCGACCTTCAACGAATATAACCCGGGCCGCACGGTGTTGGTGGGCATTCGCGGGCGGTTCTGACGAAGCCGGTCTCCCACTGTCGCGGCCTCAGGGGCCGCGACAGTGGGCGGTATGGCACGGATGAAAGACATGCGGATCGCGGCACTGCGCGCGACCATCCTTTCCTGAGACGAACGGACATCGTTTCTTCGGCGCTCGTTTGAATATGCCTCGATGTCCTAGATGATCGAACGTAGTATCCGGGTCAGTTCCTCGTCCGTCGTCAGCGACGTTACATCTTCGAAACGCAATGTGACCGGTCCGATCGCTGCGCTGGCCTGCAATCCGTCGATCGTCATGCGCGTAGTGCCGGTGAGATCGGCCTCTTGCTCACCAAAGAGCTTCGCCAAGTAGCAACTCGCGATCGCATGATGCGCGGCTGCGGCACGAGACGTACGCGCCTGTGCCGCCAGCGTCGCCTCGGCTATCGACCTCTTCAGAAGATACTCGCAATCGGGCACCGATCTGGATGGATAAAGTCCCATATCGCCTCCTGACCGGGCCGAGCATGCCTCATTTGGATCGCCAATTTGACGATGTGCCGAGCGTAAACAGAAGCTTGATGTTGCGGCGGCTCACCACGTTCTCTTCAATTCGCGGGGTTGCGCATGACCGGACGCGATAGCTGCAGGAAAGCAGTCCCCTAATTGGCTATTGTCCGGCGCACCCGCTTCATTCGAAGCGGATTACGTTGTCTTCGGACAAAGCTATCTCCATGCATCTGAGCTCACGCTGTCTTTGGAGTAGGATCTCGGTCAATAGCGGCATCAACTCGATCGCCTCCTCGACTTCGTCCTTGGTAGCTTTCTCATCGCAAAGAACCATCATCTGTCGCCGAACTTCACGCTCGGTAACCAAGAGAAGTCCATGCGCTATTCTCAACTCCGACCATTGAACATCCTTAGTAAGGCGACGAGCCTTGCGTCGTTCGTTCAATATTTCGGTGATATTCAGGATAGTAGCCATGACGTTGCAATGTCAGAAACCACGCGTAGTTCCAGTTTATAAACGTTCTATCCACCGAATATTAACGTTTATCTATGAACAGGGTTAACGAGGTATTCTCATGACGCGATTCGAGACACCGGAGCTCATTATTAACCATCCGACGACCTCCTGCCGTGACGCGGGACATCGGCGGAACGGTGTCCATCAACCATAAGCGACCACTCGGCGCTACGAAGTCGACGAGAGCTTCATCAAGACGAGACCGCTGACGATCAGCGCACCAGCGACCAGGCGCGTCGCCGTGAACGTCTCGCCGAAAGCCGCGATGCCGACGATGAAGGCGCCGATCGCGCCGATGCCGGTCCAGATCGTGTAGGCGGTCCCGAGCGGCAACGTTCGCATCGCCCAGGCCAGCAGACCGAAGCTGACCAACATGCCCGTTGCCGTGATGATCGTGGGCCAAAGCTTCGTGAACCCATGCGATTGCTTCATCGCCGTGGCCCAAACGACCTCGGACAGACCAGCGAGAACGAGTGCAACCCACGCCATGACAGCCTCCAATAAGCTGCCGGGCCGTCCCGGGCTTGACCGCCCAATGCGGGGCGGGAACGTGGTCACCGCCCGGGAGATTTGGCGGTTCTTCCGGGATTTTCAACTGCCGTCTTTGCGCGAGACGCGCCAACTCGCCGACCGGGCTGCGGATCGGGCGATCTAAGATCCTAACGGAGCTCGAGTGGATTGTTTGTTCTTGAGCTTGCTGCCCGCCTGATGGCCTGTCTGACCTCGACCGATCGACGATCGATCCTTATCGATGCTCGCTTCCGGCTTCGTCTTCTTCAAGACGCCGGAGAGCAGCCAGAGATCTGGTTCCGCCCAGGAGTGTTCGATGCGTCTTTTCTTCTCCCTTTTGATCTTGCCCCTGACCCCGCTGATCCAGGCGGGCGCGCCGGTGCCGCTCCAGGCCGCTCCGTCCGCTGCCGCGACGAAGGCGCAGGATGCCGCGCTGCTGCAGTTCCTCGACCGCGCCTATGACGAGCAACTCGCGCTGAGCCCGGAGAACCAGACGCAACTCGGGTTCAAGACCAATTACGGCAAGCTCGACGATTATACCGACGCCGCCGCGGTGCGGGCGCGGGCTCTGGCCGAGCGGCAGCTGAAGACGATGCGGACGCAGTTCCGACCTGAACAACTGGGCGAGAGTGCGCGTGTCAGCTACCGCCTGTTCGAATATCAGGTCGAGCGCGAAGGCGAGTCCTTCCAGTTCCGGAAGCTCCGCTTCCCGGTGTCGACCAACGGTAGCCCGGCGGGCGAGATCCCGGTCCTGCTGATCAACAACCACAAGGTCGACACGATCGCCGATGCGCAGGCCTATGTCTCTCGCCTGCGCGATACCGAGCGCGTGATGCGCGAAGTCGCGGCGACGATGCGCGAGCAGGCGGCGGCAGGGATCATCCCCAACAAGGTCAATTTCGCCCCTGCGCGCGCCGATGCCAGGGCCGTGATCACCGGCGCGCCGTTCGACGACGGCCCCGACTCGACCGTCATGGCCGATTTCCGCAAGAAGGTGGCCGCACTGAAGGCGCCCGACGCAACGAAGGCGAAGCTGCTGGCGCATGCCGCTGCGGCGCTGACCGGACCGTTCCGCCGCGGCTACAACACGCTGTTCGCCGCGCTGGACACGATCGAGCCGCTGTCCAAGGGCAATTTCGGTGCTTGGAGCCTGCCGAACGGCGCGGCCTATTATGCGGACCGGCTGAAGGGCTCGACGACAACCGACCTGACCGCGGACGAAATTCACCAGCTCGGCCTGCGTCAGGTTGCGTCAATCCGTCAGGAGATGGGGGAGATCAAGCAGGAGGTCGGCTTCACCGGTACGCTGGAGCAGTTCTTCGACAGCATACGCACCGATCCGAGATTCAAATATCCGAACACCGCCGCCGGCCGTGAAGAGTATCTTGGAGATGCCCGCGCGGTGATCGCGTCCGTGATGGTCGCGGCCCCACGCTATTTTCGTGTCCTGCCCAAGGCACCTTTGGAGGTGCGCGCGGTAGAGAAGTGGCGGGAAGGCACTGCCTCGACCGCGTTCTACAATCCGCCCTCCGCCGACGGATCGCGGCCGGGCATCTATTACGTCAATCTCGTCGACATGAACCAGACGCAGAAGGTGCAGGTCGCCGGCATCGCCGCGCATGAGGGCGCGCCGGGGCATCACTTCCAGATCGCGCGCCAGCAGGAGATGACCGGCATCCCCAAGTTCCGCAAGTTCGGTGGCTACGGTGCCTATGTCGAAGGATGGGGCCTGTATTCGGAGCGGCTGGCGAACGAGATGGGTGTGTACAAGGACCCGTATGCGCGGTTCGGCATGCTGTCGCTTCAGGTCTGGCGCGCGATCCGGCTGGTGCTCGACACTGGGATCCATTCCAAGCGGTGGACGCGCGAACAGGCGGTCGCCTATTTCAAGACGAACAGCTCGGTGTCGGAAAAGGACATCGGCCGGGAGGTCGACCGCTACTTCAATTGGCCGGGTCAGGCGACCAGCTACATGGTCGGGCAGCTCAAGATCGCCGAGTTGCGCAAGCGGGCGGAACAGAGTCTCGGCGCCAAGTTCGACCTGCGCGACTTCCACGAGGCGATACTGAGCCAAGGCGCCCTGCCGCTCGCGGTGCTGGAGGAGCAGGTCGATCGCTACATCGCGGCAACGAAGGCGCGATAAGGCCGGTCCATACGGCGGCCATGCTCCTCTCGGCGAAGGTCGGCGCCTTGTTGTCGCTGAGCTTTCGCAGGCAGGCGGTCGGCGCGCGATCTGGATCGGGCAAAAAGACGAAGCTAGAATCAAAGGATCAGGTAGCCATGGCCCGCAAGCATTCGAAACATGATCCGCACGTCGATCTGAACGAGAACGATGCACTTCTGCCGACAGTTGCGCCTTGCTGGCTCTGTGGCAGGCCTACTGGAAAGACCATCGTCTGGCACCACCCCGTACCCAAAAGCCGCGGCGGGCGTGATGTTGTTCCCATGCACCCTATTTGCCAGCAGACGCTGATGGCCAACTTCACCAACTCCGAACTGCAGCGACATGCTACGGACGTGGACGCTCTTTTGGCCAACGCCAACGTCCGAAAATTCGTCGATTGGGTCGCGAAAAAGGATCCCGATTTCACGGCGACCACGGCGAAGAAACAGCGCTGATCAGCCTATGCGCCGGAACACCACCGGCGCCTGTACCCGCGCCGAGGCTACAGCGTCGCCGGAGGTTAGCACTCGTGCGACCGTAAAGCCGGTTTCGCTCGGTGCTCCGCTCTAGCTACCAAGTCCCGCGATTCAGAGCCGATCCGGCGTGCGCGGCCCGCACACCATCATCTCCTGTTGCCGGACTTGCTGATTCGGGAGCGGCGAGCCGCTGCGGGGCCGCTGTTCGCCGCGTCCTCTCGGGTAAGCTTACGCCACCGTTCGACACGAGCGGGATCGAGAGCGGCTGTCGTCATCGCAGCGCGAACGGCGCATCCAGGCTCGTCGACATGAGTGCAGTTCGTAAACCGACACTCGAGCGTTACCGCCGTGACATCATCGAAGACTTCGATCACGCCTGCGGCAACTTCTGACATCTGTAACTCGCGCATCCCAGGCGTATCCACGAGCCAGCCGCTGCCGACCGCACCACCGGCAACACGGTGCATTTCGCGGACGGTGGTGGTGTGCCGGCCTTTGCCGTCGTCCTCGCGGACATCTTGTGTCGCGATGCTGTTTGATCCCTTCAACGTGTTGACGAGGGTCGACTTACCCACACCTGACGATCCCACCAAAGCGACGGTCTGCCCGAGGCCGCAATAGTCTGCGAGGCGGGCGGCGCTCGTCTGATCGCGGCCATCGACCAGCTCCACCCGCAACCCCGACTGGAGCGCACGCACCGCGTCGACCAATAGTTCAGGCCTGGAGGCGAGATCGGACTTGGTGAGCACGACCACCGGGCAGACGCCCACCTCACGTGTCAGCACGAGGTAGCGCTCGATACGCGCAACGTTGAAGTCCTGGTCGCAGGAGGTCACGATGAACAGGGTATCGACGTTCGCGGCGATGAGCTGGGTCCGGCGATCGTCACCCGGCGCCGGCCTTTTGAACAGGCTCGTACGATCGAGAATGCGCACGATGTCTCGGGTGTTGCGGTCGATCAGCAACCAGTCGCCAACCGTAGGGCGGTCTTCCGCTCCCCCTTGTGATCGGACGCTGGAGGAAATGGAGTCGTCGATCCCTGACCCCGAAACCGTCACCCTTCCGCGATGAACCGACATGACGCGGACTGGCTGGCACTCTTGGCTCTGCTCTGCGGAGACCTGCTTGCTGAAGAAGGGTTTCCAGCCGAGCTGCTCGAGAAACGGATCGGACAAACCCAATTTCACTCGCTCGGGCTCACGACTCGTCCGGTTGATCTGCGTCCGGCGTTCGATGTTCAGCCACGCGTTTATCCGCCTTGGCTTGCGCCTTCTTCGCGGACTCGGCGGCCTTGTTTCTTTCGCGCTCGCGACGCTCGAAATCGTAATTAGGCTTGCGGGCTATGTCGGTCGCTCCGGAACTGTGGTGTCGGCTGAGCACAGCGCTCGACGTGAAAACCCACGCCATCCGAATACACTGATCCCTCGCTCTAGAACAGTCTCACAACGACGCACCGCAAGAACGTCGGTTCGACCAGCGTTCTCCTCCGGGCCGGAACGCCGTATGCCATGTCAGCTCCCGGACGGCTCACATGCCGACGCTCAGGGCCTCTTGCCAGCTTACCGGCTTCGGACGTTCCCGCATGCCCGAGCGATTTTGTCGCATTTATCCAATCGCTCGGTGACAATGGCGCGTAGCCTCAGCTTGGCTCAACCGCCATCAGGAGACGATCGTTGAACGAAGCCGACCTGACCGGACCGAGGCACGAAGCAGACGAGGAGCTTTTCCTCGTCGAGTTGCCGGCGGGCGAGGGAACTCGTTACGCGATTTGCGAACGGATCGTCATGGTCGACCCCGACAGCAGCCGGGATCTGCCATGGAACGAGTTGGCCGCGCTGTTCCGAGGCAAGACGCTTCGCGCCGTCCGCATGCCCGGGAAGACGACATCCAGCGTTCGGCTGCGTAACCTGGAGGGTGGTGCCTCGACCCGTGCCGGGGTGGCGACTGCGGTCGAGGTCAACCTGATCAAGATCGAGCGCAAGGACTGACCTCCTCCTGCCCTGCCTGCACCGATCTGGTGCAGGGTCAGATGAGAAGCCGGGAGCTTGGTGCGACCCTGGTACTCGCACGACGGGCTGGTGACCGCGCCGGAGTTACGCGGCTTTCGGACGTGACCGGACTGACGCCATTCGGCGTCCCTGTTTTCCAGGCAGTGCGGCCGTCGGCGCGCTCGATTTCGGTGTCGCAGGGCAAGGGGCTTACCCCGATGGCGGCGCAGATTTCCGCATTGCTGGAATCGGCCGAACTCTTCGTCGCGGAACAGCAGCCTGCGCCCACGATCGTCCAGCCGCTCACGAACCTCGACATCGAAACGCGTCGTTGCTGGTCGGACGCTCCGCGCCGCCAAGATGCGATCACGCTTGATCCCGCGACACCCCGTCGCTGGATCAAGGGAGAATGTCTGGTCACCGGCCGCAGGACGGCGGTGCCATTCGACCTCATCTCGCTCGATTTCACCGTCCCAGCCCATCGCGACGCACAGGCGTCGTCGTCAGGCCTGGCAACGGGCAACGACCTTCACGAGGCGACTTGCGGCGCGATGGCCGAACTTCTCGAGCGTGACCTATCGGTTCAGTTCGAGCGCTCTTCACCTCGCCAACGACGAGCGGCGGAAGTGGATCTCGACACGATCGACCAACAATCCATCGTAGGGATCGTCGCGCGAGTGGAACGCGCCGGCTTCGATCTTCGCCTCTGGAGCATCGGGGACGACCAGCGCCTCGCTGCCTTTCGCTGCGTGATCGTGGGACGCGGCCACCCCGAGCTGCCACCGACCGCGGGATCGGGTTGCCACCCGCGGCGCGACGTCGCTGCGCTACGGGCGATCCTAGAGGCGATCCAGGTGCACGCCACACTCGTCGCGGGCGCGCGCGACGATCTCGTGCAGGAGCATTATGATCACGCGGACGCTCGCAAGGTCGAGATGATCATGACGACGCTCGGGTTCGGTAGCGGAACACTGGATTGGGCGAGAACCCCGGACCTGCAATGCAGCACCGCCGCCGAGGCGCTCGCCTTGCTTGTCGCTGCTGCGGCATCTCGCACCTCACTGCCGCTGATCGCGATCGAGCACGACAGCGGCGTAGCGGGCCTCGCGGTCGTGCGCGTCGTCGCACCCGATCTCACCGAACCATCGAGACGCGATCCCCTTATCACCTTGCCCTCCTCGACCCCTCCCGCGGCTGCCCGCTCGAGAAGGCCGGTCGTATTCATCGGCCCCACCCTGGAAGGCGCGACTGTTCCTCCTGGTGTGGAGGTGCTCCCACCCGCGACTTGTGGCGACCTTACCCGCTTGCTGCGAGACCCACCCGCTGCGGTGGGGCTGGTCGACGGCTACTTTGCGACCTCGCCCAGCGTCTGGCACAAGGAGATCATCGCGCTGCTGGCGAACGGCATTCCCGTGATTGGCGCGGGTAGCCTCGGCGCTTTGCGGGCGGCGGAACTTGCTACCTATGGCATGTTCGGCGTCGGCCAGGTGTTCGACGCGTATCTGAACGGGTCCGTGTGCCGTGACGACGCGGTGATGCTGGTGCATGCGCCCGCCGAACTCGGCTGGCGGGCCCTGACGATAGCGCTGGTCGATGCCGAAGATGCGCTTTGCGCGACACAAATGCCTCCAGCGGATCGTCGCATGCTACAGCGGATCGTTCGTACGACGCCGTTCGCGCGACGGACTTGGCACGAATGCCTCTGCCAATTCGCGGCGAGAACTGGGCGAGCTGTGCCCGGTGACGTCGAGAGATCGCTACGCCAGCGTCGATCGCTGAAGCACGAAGACGCGATGTCGATGATCCAGCGGCTCGACCGCGGGCAATGGTCTCCTCCGAACGCCATCGCGCCGCCCGAACTCACCGGAAGCTACGTCGAGCTCGTCGCGAAGGTCATGTCAGCGCCCTGATCAGCGCGGCTTGCCAGGCGGCGTGATGCTCCGGAAGCCGGAGTGGGTAGGTATGGTGAAGCCAGTCCACCAGATCCGCCTCCGCAAACCTGCGGGTCGGCTGCCAGGCGCCGCCAAACCGCTGGAGGAAATCGTCCCGTAGCCCGGCGTGTGCGGGCAAGACGCCCGGCATTTGAACAAGGTTGATCAGCCGTGCAGCAATGTATTGGAGCCGCGTATCTCCGGACGCCTCGAAATGCTCTTCGCTGGCGAGGTGATCGCCTTTCAGCGACATCATGATCGCGTAGTCGGCATGATAATCCGCAGGCGGAAACGGGTTTAGCAGGAAAGCCCGCTGCATGGCCTCGATCGCGAAATCCACGTCGCCGATCTGCGCGAACGCAAGCGCACATTCGTTGATCGCGTCGGCATCATAGGGTGACGCGTCGTACGCAGTACGCAGGCGCCGCTCGGCCGCCGCCCAGTCGCCCCGCCGCAGATAGCACCAGGCGAGCTTCACCTGGATCCTGCTGTTTTCCGGTTCGATAGCGGCAGCTTCCTGGATGAGCGCAAGCGCGCGGGACCGGTACTCCGCCACATCATGGCCCGCAATCTGCTGCCAAAGATCAGTATTGTACAATTGTGCCAGCAACAGCCGCGCGCCGACGTGCCCATGATCGATCGCCAGCACGCGGTCCAGCAGCGCCATGCCGTCGCGAACTGCATCGAGCGTGCGAACCGTACGCGTCAGGTAGCGCGCCCTGGCATAGAGCGCGACGGCATCTTCCTCGTTGCGCGCCGACGAACGATGGCTGAGCGCATAGTCGCGCTCGATCGACGGTGTGATCGCGCCGACCGCTTTCGAGACGATGCGATCGACCGCTTCGTCCAGTTCGCCGCGATCAAGGCGGAGATGCTCCGACCATACGACCAGGCTCGAGCCGATATTGCCCAGTTGCAGGTTGGCGCGGATACCGTCCGCGCTGCGGCGCAGCTTGCCGGAGAGGACATAGGCAGCGACTGCGGACGAACAAACGCTCTCGATGCGCTCGGCATCCAGCGTGTCCAGCGAGATCACGCGCACGTCGGAATGTCGCGCCAGCGCCACCCTGATGTCGTCGCTGGCCGCCAATGCGATCTGTGCGCTTTCCTCGTCGCCGTCGATGGCGACGATCGGATTGACCAAAACCATCGGCGGCAGCCGATCTCCCTGGATGACCAAGCCCCTTCGCTCGTCCGACGCGTCGGCTGAAGCTGGGGCGGATATCTCGGCAGTCAGCCGATTGAACAGCGTGCGCGTCTCCGCCGCGGGTCGAGCGCCGAACTCCTGCTCCAGTTCTTCGCTAAGCGCACGATACCGGCGGTGCAGCGAGGCGCCGTCTCCCGCTGCATGATCGATTTGCATGCCGAGCCGAGCTACGACCTCGTTGAAGGGATCGAGCCGATCAAGCGCACGCAGGATGTCCTGCGCGTTGGCGATGCCCTTGCGCGTCAGCATCGCGGGCGCTTGATCCAGCACCGCGGTGACGATCCGGCTGTGGTTGCGGGGGCGTTCGATCCGCAACCAGTCGTCGAAGCCAGTTGCGGTGCCATCGTAACCGGCCATGAACACGCCGCCCAAACCGGCAAGCGCGCGGCCGAGCCGATCCATGTCGCCGATCGCACATGCGTCGAGAATGACGTCGACGTCGGTCGTGCTTTCAGCTTCGGAAAGCGCCAGCTCGTCACGGCTGATGACGATCGTCCCACTTGCGCCCGCCGCGCAGTTGCGGATCTCTCCCAGCGCCTGGCGGAGGCTGCTGCGCGCCTGCTGTTCGCCGCGGTCGCCCCAGAACAGATTCGCGAGTTCCTCGCGCCTGACGCACTTCGCCGACGACGCCGCGACCACGCCGAGCATGGCGCAAGCCTTGCGCCCTCGCGGTCTGGCGTCGACGTCACCGACCCAGACACCGAATTCGCCCAGCAACTGGATGGTCGCGCCCGCGCTGCCCCGCATGTGACCTCCATCGAAAGGTCGTGGTTCGCGCCATCGCGAGGGTTGCAAGGACGGGAGCCGATGATCAGTGCTGCCCCCTTATTTGGCAAACCAGTCTGCAACGCAAGCGGGAGCAGCGCCTTGGTGCTGCCCCCGTCGCGAGATGCTCCCTTCACCGCGGCTCCAGTGCTGCAAGCCGAACACCTTCGACGTTCGCCGCCAGCCGCATGTTCGCCAGCCGCGCCGACGCGAGCATACGGTTGCGGGTTTGGCGATACGCACGGTTATTGCTCTCACCGACGAAGAAGTTGAGGACCACTTGCTGGTCGGGCGCATAAGCCTTCGGCAGCGGTGGCAGATTGCGGATCATTTTCAATGCTTCGATGGCCGCCGCAGCGTTCGAGGCACTGCCGCGGCGGATCGCGATACCTGTTGGCCGTCCATCAGCGCCTCGCCGGAAAGAGATCTGCGCGGTTCCCGCTTGCGCCCGTGTCCCGTCGATCGCCCATGCGTCCATCGTGTTATTGACCTTCTGAACCCACCTCGAAAGTGCGCGTTCGGATGTCTCGGCATGCGCGCTGGCGATCGGGAACAGCGTCGCACACACCGTCACCGCAGTGTGGATTAGTGACTTCAACATCGGATCATTCCTCGCTTCACAGCCTGATTGCTGGTTCACGTGGAGTAGGCTCACGCTCGTGAAGTCAGGCGAAGCGGGCCGTGAAACGATCGTCAAAAGCGTGGCAAACTCGTGAAAAGATCGAGCCGATCAGCGTGCGGCGTGCGGCGTGCGGGTCGCTGCCTTTGCCAATGGGGAGCGCCTCTCGCGTTCGAGTATCAGTGGGTCGGCGGAAATCAGGTAAAATATCAAAGTTCTGGACGAGCAGACCATAGCCGCAGTGCCGGACAGAGCGAGTGCGGCACGTGCACCAACGTAGTTTCCGCCCGGAAGGAGCTTGTGGAGACCGCAGCACCGGCGGTGTTGCGAAGCCAGCTCCAAGCCAACGAGCACCTCGCGTGAAGAGGTTCGCCGCTAAGCGGCTCACCTTCATGATCAGAATAGTCGACCGATGGGTCAACTTCCGAACTGAATCGAAAACAGCATTCTGCTCTTGAACGCCACGCAGAGGCGCCTCGATCAATCGCGCTCTCACTACGGGAGAAGGTCCGTATCGGTGTTGTGGAGGTAAGTGCTAAAACGGCAACTGTGGGCTTCCGGCCTGAACGCCGATCACTTGGGAATCGTCGTCGAGCGATCTGGTGATATCGTCATTACTCAGCTGACAAGATGTTTGTCGGCGGAGCAGGCCAAGCTTTTGGCTTTTGAGCGCATGAGTAAGATCGTCAGCAAGGCGACACTTCACAACAGGTGATGGAGAGATCTATGGACGTCGTAACACCTTTCCAATTTTCGCTCGTGTATAACGCATTCTCCTTCACCTTTGCAGTGATGGCAGCAGCGACTGCATTCCTCTGGCTCAGTCGCTCCCAGGTCGCTCCGGCTTATCGAACAGCGGTCACGATCTCGGGCCTGGTGACTGCGATCGCGGCGTATCATTACTTCCGCATCTTCGAGAGCTGGAATGCCAGCTACACGTTGCAGAACGGTCTCGTCGCCACGACGGGCTTCGCGTTCAACGATGCCTACCGTTATGTCGATTGGTTGCTGACGGTTCCGCTGCTACTGATCGAGCTCGTCTTGGTGATGCGTCTGTCGGCCGAGGAAACCTCGTCGAAGGCACTTCGCCTTGGTTCGGCTGCAGCGTTGATGATCATCCTCGGTTACCCGGGCGAGATCGCAACTGACATCCCTACGCGCGCGCTGTGGGGCACCCTATCGTCGATACCGTTCGTGTACATCGTCTGGGAGCTGTTCCGCGGCCTAGGCGCCTCGATCGACCAGCAGCCGGTCGCTGCCCGCGGCCTGATCCGCAAGGCGCGGCTGCTGACGTTCGCGTCTTGGGGTTTCTACCCGATTGTCTACATGGCGCCCTATGCCGGCCTTACCGGTGCAAACGCCACGACGGTGATCCAGATCGGCTACACCATTGCGGACATCGTCGCCAAGGCAGGGGTGGGAGTGCTGATCTTCCTCATCTCGGTCCGCAAGTCGCAGGTGGAGGCGCATGGCACCGTCGTCCATCCTGCTTGAACCGACCCTTGCCGGTCCAGCTCACCGCGTCCCGACGGGGCGCGGTGAACCCGTGCCAACGCCGTTCTGGATTGCTGCCGCGTTACTGACGTTCGCGGTGGCCATCGGACTTCCCTTGAGCGGGACCGTGGCGACGCTGGCCGCTACCATTCTGTTCGTCGGCGGCGGACTCCCTCACGGCGCCTACGACATTGCCTTGCTGGCGCAGACCCGAATGCTCGACGGCCGCGGCATGGTGCTCGGTTTAGGCGGCTACATCCTGGTGGCAGTGTCCATGGTCGTTCTGTGGCTTGCTGCACCCGTCGTGGCGCTGATCGCGTTCCTGGCTGCCGCGGCAGTTCATTTCGGCGAAGACTGGACGATGCTGGACGAGCCGTTGCTGAAGGTTGCGGCGGGGGCGGCGATCATTGCCGCGCCCGCACTCGCCCATCCAGCAGCAGTGACGGCGCTGTTCGTCGCGATGAGCGAGGATCGCGCTGGCGTGGTGATCGCGCAGGTGATGGTCGCCGCGGCGCCGGTAGCACTGCTCGTCACCGCAGTCGGTGTTGCAGTGGCATGGCGCGAAGGTGCGCGGGCCTGGGCTACAGCCACTACGGTGGCGCTACTGGCGTTGCTCATCGCGCCACCCGTGCTTGGCTTCGCCTTGTTCTTCGTGTTCCTCCATTCGCCGCGCCACTTCGCATCGACGCGTGGCACGCTGCGGATGATGTCTCGCCGGCGGTGGCTCCTCACCGGTGCGTCGATGTCGACCGCGGCGATAGCGGGTTGGCTGGTGCTCACGCGCCTTGTTTGGAGCTTGCCAACGCCAGATCTGACAGCTCAGGCGTTTCAGTTGCTCGCTGCCGTCGCGGTGCCGCACCTGCTGATGTCCAGATCGATTACCAACCTGCTCGCGCGTCGATCGGCAGCGGCGAGCCTTGATTACGGAACGACCGAATGACCAGACAGAAGGCAATCGTGATCGGATCTGGCATCGGCGGGATCGCCTGTGCAATACGATTGCAGAGCCTAGGCTTCGACACGACGGTGCTCGAAAAGCTCGATGATGTGGGTGGACGCGCCTATGTGCGTCGCGTCGACGGCTTCGTATTCGACATGGGACCGACGGTGCTCACCGTCCCGCACTTCATCGAAGAGCTATTCTCTCTGGAACGCGACAAGGCGATGCTCGGCGAGCCAGACTTTCCGCCTGAAGTGCTCGCACCCGGACAACGCAAGATTTCAGGTATCACCGGCGGTCCGAACACCAGCCGCTATGTCGAGATCGTGCCGATCCTTCCCTTCTACAGGATCTATTTCGATGATGGCACCTTCTTCGACTACGACGCCGATCCGACGAATGTGCGTGCGCAGATCGAACGGCTCGCACCTGAGGATCTCGACGGCTACGAGCGCTTTCACGAGGCAGCGCGTGCCATCTTCGAACGTGGGTTCCTGGAACTGGGCTATACCTATTTCGGCTCGGTCGGATCTATGGTCGGCGTGCTGCCCGACCTGCTCAGGCTGGGTGCGATCCAGCCGCTGTTCTCGTTGATCTCGAAATACTTCAAGAGCGACAAGATGCGGCAGGTGTTCAGCTTCGAGCCGCTGCTGATTGGCGGCAACCCGCTGAAGGTGCCGGCGATCTACGCAATGATCCATTTCGTCGAGAAGACCTGGGGCATCCACTTCGCGATGGGCGGCACCGGCGCGCTGGTCGCGGCCATGGTCCGCAAGCTCGAGGAGCTTGGCGGCACGGTAAGGCTCGGCGCCGAGGTCGAACGGATCGATGTCGAGAAACGCCGCCGCAAGCGCGTTGCTACTGGTGTGACGCTTGCAGGTGGTGAGACGCTGAGCGCGGACTGCGTGGTCTCGAACGCCGACTACGCCAACACCTATATGCGCTTGATCGACAAGGCACAGCGGCCGATCAATCGCGACGCGCTGGTCAAGTTTCGTAAGCAGAGCATGTCGCTGATGGTCATCTATTTCGGATACCGGAAGCGGGACGGCGACCCCGACCTTCGCCACCACAACATTATCCTCGGGCCGCGCTACGAGGAGTTGCTGACCGACTTATTCGAACGCAAAATCCTCGCAGGCGACTTCTCGCAATATCTCCATATCCCAACACTGACCGACCCGAGCTTGGCGCCGGCTGGTCATCACGCGGCCTACACGCTGATCCCCGTACCCAACAATGATAGCAACATCGACTGGGATACGGTCGGCGATGGCTTCGCGGAGAAGGTTCTCACCTTCCTCGACGAACGCGGCTACATCCCCGATCTGCGCAACCGCATCGTGCATCGCAGCTTCGTGACCCCCGACTATTTCGAACAGGTGCTCGGATCGCATGTCGGCAACGGCTTCGGGGTGGAGCCGCGCCTGACCCAGACCGCTTTCTTCCGGCCGCACAACCGCAGCGAGGATATCGCCAATCTATATCTGGTTGGGCAGAACACCCAACCAGGCGGCGGCACACCGTCCGTGATGATGTCGGCCAAGATGACTGCGCGCGAAATCGCACGAGACTTCGATATCGACGCAGCGATCGTCAACGCGGTGCCGTCACATAGCTCCTCAGACAGGCCTGAGCGTGTGATCCTCGAGGATGCGGTCGGCTAGCTGTCGTCCCGACAACCAGGCGCTTTCCACGCGAGGACCAAGCAACCAGTCGCCGGCAGCGCCAAGCCGCTCTTCGGCGTTCCACAGACTGCCGAGATCGGACGCGGCGACTCTGGCGTAGCGCCACCGATGCGCGATCCGGACGAGCGGGTCAGGTAGCCGCCCTGCGACATGCTCAGCGAAGGCCGCGACGAGCCGGTCGATCACCAGTTCGGCGCTATCCTCTAGATGCGCCTTCGACCAATCGGGCGTCGCCTGGATAACCCAAGTCTCGGCTCCCGATCGTCCCGGCTTCGCCACATCGCGCGCAGCCCAGCCGATAATCCCGGCATCGCGGATGATGTCGCCAGGCGTTTTCAGGACTAAGTCGAACGCGAGCATCACGGTCCAGCATGGCGCCGACCGGCAAGCCAGCGCCTCGCTTGCCATCGACGGATCATGCGGCGCGAGCAGCGGCGCCGCCTGTTCGGCAGGTATGGCGAGGATCACTGCATCGTAGCAACCATCGATGCGGGGATAGAGCCGCCATTCTGCCTCAGTGCGATCGATGCTTTCGACGCAGGTGCCCCAGCGGACATCGACATCCGCCGCGAGGTGCCTGACGATCGCGGACATGCCAGGTGTCCCGACCCAGGCGTTAGCCCCTGCCGCAGGCCACGGCGCGACAACGCCATGGGCTTCCCAGTCGTCGATGGCACTTCTAAACTCGGGATCACGGGCGGTCAGATACTGCGCGCCGTGATCAAACGAGAAGACGCCGGCTACGGTGGCGACGGACCTCGTCGACATGCGGCCGCCAGCGGCCCGGCCTTTATCGAAGAGGGTAACGTGGTGTCCCGTTTCCTGAAGGCGTGTCGCACAGGACAGACCGGCAATGCCGGCGCCAATAATCGCTACGGCCATCCGCATCCTCTGGTATGTCGTTGCGCGCTAGACGGGTCGAAAAAATAGCCGGCGACACCGCTGCCGCCGACTGAATACTGAAAGCTGTCAGCCCGTGGGCAACAGCACCTTGTCGATGACGTGGATCACGCCGTTGCTGCACGCGATGTCCGCGGCGACGACCTTGGCACCGTCGACGCTGACGCCGTCAGTACCATCGACGTGGACCGTCGATCCGCCTGCGGTGGCCGGATCCAGGACCTTGCCTGCCACGTCGGCGGCGAGGACGCGACCCGGCAGAACGTGAAGGAGCAGAATCGCAGTTAGCTTGTCCTTGTTCTCGGGCTTGACGAGTTCGTCCACGGTGCCCGCAGGAAGCGCCGCGAACGCATCGTCGGAGGGAGCAAAGACGGTAAAAGGACCTTCGCCCTTCAGCGTGTCGACTAGCCCGGCGGCAGAGACGGCAGCGACGAGGGTCGTAAAGCTGCCTGCGGCGACGGCGGTGTCGACGATGTCTTGGACGGTGTCGGTCATGTTCATTCCTAAGATAACGCTCGAGCGACTCCCGACTGCGTTGCTGGTGTCGCAGACGTGAGTTGATCGGGGTCGCGGAGCGGCGTTACTGAGCAGGACCTGCCCAGGGCTCTCGCTCTCTCACCCTCACTCACCTCGCACCATACCGGCTTTGGGCCACGTCGGTTCGCGACGATCCACATTCCGCCGTTCAGAGCGCCCTTGCCCCATCCCGTAAGCAGCCGTCCGTTCATGCTTGGTGTGGCAAGCAAAAAGCCAGCGATGCTAAACAAATGCCGTACTTCTGATTACCGTGCATTGTGTGCCCTGGGATCACCGGAAATCAGGACGGCTGCCGGATCGCTGCCAGTACCGGCTTAGCCCGAGCTCTTCCACCAGTCGGGAGAACCGCGAGTCCCCACGCAGAGCAGCAGTTGAGGGTAGGAAGAGGGCTGCGGTGCGGCGATCGGCAAGGCGGGTGTGGGCGGCTTGCTGAGGCATGAAACGAACGTCGGGAACGACCCAGCCGCGATCGAAGAACAACGCGTCCGCAACTGCGAAAGCTTCCGTTGGTCTTCCCAGCACCGCCATGAACTGCATCGCGTTCTCGGCAAAGCCCACGCCACGTCGCGCCGCATCCTGATTGACGGCAACTGCGTGATCGATGTCGCGGCGAGCGCCCGAGAGCAGCGCCTTCGCCACCACCGAAGCGACGTCGAAGTTGAAGTCTTCAAAGCCCGGCGGTCTTCCGGCGCGGTCTTCTAGCATCGCGAGCGCCTCTCGCACTCTGCCGGTGTAGAGCTGGAAATATGCCCAAGTGAACCAGACCGCGTAATGTAGCGGGTATAGCTCGCGGGCATGCTGAAGCGCCGCCTCTGCTTCCTCCAACCTGTTAGCAGTCCAAAGCGCGTTGCCATACAGATAGGCGATTGAGGGCGCTGGCTGCTCTCTTCGTATGACATCCTGCCACAAAGGCAGTGACTCCTTAATTCGTCCAACCTGAGCGAAGAGAACGGCGAGGGTTATCTTGGCCGGCACAAAGTCGGGGAGCCGCTTGAGGACGTCCATCAGCAGGCATTCGGTTTGCCACCATCGACCGCGCCGCGGCAGCAGGCCGATCCTGGCGAGAGCAGCGAACCCGTTGCCAGGTTCGATGGCTTCGGCACGCGCAGCCGCAGCCGCCGAGCGCGCGGCTTGCGCCGCTCGTGCCTCACGCCTACCGAACGCAGTGGTCACCGAGTAGGCGAGCGCCAGCGCGCCCCAACCGTCTGCATAGTCGGGTGCGCGCCGGGTCACCTCCCTGAAAAGCCCCACCGCTTGGCTCAGGCCTTGAGAGTCGCGCTGGCCCATCAAAATTTGTGCTTGGCTCATCAGGGCGGCAACTTCGGCATCAGGTTGGTCCGCGCTGGCGCGATCACGTAGCGCCCACCACGCGGCAGTGCTCGCCACCGTTGCCGCTGCTGCGCCTCCCAACAGGAGATGCCGCCGATCAAACCGCAAAGCGACTGTGTGTGGCTCGGCCTGCGAGATCGAGAGTTCGCGTTGCGTACCGTCGATGATCAGACGGTATCCCACCTTGTTCAATGTCTCGATGTGAAAAGAGCCTTTAGCGATCCCCTCCGGCAGCCGCCTGACGCGAGAGACGGCACGATTGATCGCGTCCTCGCCGACGATCCGTCCCTCCCAGCACCGGCGTACGAGATCCTCTCGCGTGACGATCGCGCCCTGTGCCTGCGCGAGCGTCACCAGAACTTGCATGATCCGCGGTTCGACGATCTCCTCTTGTCCGTCCTGGATGCGCAAGAGCTGCCGGAATGATGGTCGAACTTCCACCTCGCCCAGCCGAAAGGTTGCGCATTTCGCCAGATCGATTGGACCATCGCTACTCAAGCTGCTGATATCACCCGACATCAGTGCTTCATCAGCAATTCGTCAGGTCGTCCACCTCGGCATCTGGAGCAGCCGGGCGCAACCGCTGCTGCCAGCGCAGCAATCTCGCTGCCTGACCGAAGGGCAAAGCTCATGCACCCGATGTCCATCTTCGCCATCTCCAACCTTGCGATCGCGCTGGTCTCTGCAAGCTCGGCGCATGCCGAACCCAACCATAGCTGGAAGGTCGGAAACGACAGCTATCATGTTTATAGCAAGGGGCTCGACCTGCAAACGCGCGACGGTCGGGCTGCAATGCTCGTTCGCCTGGAACGGGTTGCTGGCAAGCTGTGCAACGCCGGCGTCGAGGTCGAACAGCGCAAGTGCGTTGCCACCTCCGTGGCCCGGGCTGCTGAGACGTCGAACGCTTGGTTCCTCAAACTGGCGCTTTCCGAGCGGGTTGTCCATCAACTTGCCGCCCGATGATCAGTAGGCACGTGGGATCATGTCGGCTGCTGTCCGAGAGATGATCAGCTGCCTCAACGAAACACGGCCTCTGCAGATCACGTCGAACTCCGCGAGCATCTCCGACCCTCAACCCGATGGTTCCAGCAAGGAAGACCTTGTGCAGTCAAGCAATCCGAGATCAGACGCTCACCGCGCGTTTCACGTCGCGCAGCTGAAGCAAGAGCGGGCGAATGCGTCGGCTGCGACCGATCGCAAAGCAAAGATCTTCCATGAAGAACTCGCCAAGTTCCACATGCGAGCCGCGGGGATCAAGCGCGACGCGCCGGTACCATGATCGCGCGGCTGATCAGTGAGGCGCTACTAAGCGAAGTCGTGAGGCGCTATTGCGGCATTGCGAAGAAGTGACGAATTAGTTGATGCCACCGCTCCGGCATCGGCCCGTGGCGCGGCCACTGCAACAGGTGAGCCCCACAAGGCGATATTCAGAGCCTGTTTGCCGCGGCCTAGAACCTGCCGATTATGTCGATCGCGCGAGCTATTGCAGGGTGCTGCGAAAACGGACATCCCCTTATCACGCCGCATGGCCGAGCTGACCGCTATCGGCTTCTAGATCGCGCAGATCGCGCCCGCGCGTCTCGCGTCCGAACCACGCCACCAGCACCAGCGAGAGCGCGGTAGGCACCATCACCAGCAGCGATGATATGCCCATCGTAAGGATGATGCCGCTGATCGTGAGCCCCTGGGCGAGCAATCCGCCGCCTTTGGTGCAAGCGGCCACCCAGCCGGTCGCTCGTCCGCGGACGCGGAGCGGAAAGCTCTCGGCCGCATAAGGCAGCACTATCGCGATGATCCCGTTTGTCCCGACGATCAACAGTGCCACCGGCAGCACGGGACTGCCGCTGCCGGCCAGCTCCAATCGCAGCACGAGCAGCAGGCCCGCCAACGTGACGGCGATCATCGTCGCCAGCGACCATTTAGTGCTCCACCGGCTGTATAGAAATGCGGCAACGAAAACGGTTGGAAAAGCAATCAGCGCACTCTCGGCCAGAAGGCGGCTCGACACACCAACGGAATAGCCCTTGGCGACCAGATCTGCCGGAAGCCAGAGCAGCAGGCCGAAATTGATCAATCCCCATGAGAGCGCGCACAAGCTTAGCGCGGCGAGCTTGCCGTAGAGCTTGAGACCGGTCAGCGCATGCGAGGCGCGCTTCCCGGCGATGACCGCCGCGCTGCCCCGCTCGGCTTTAGCACCGAACCGGCGCATCACCGCTTCTGCCTCCTCGACACGGCCGCGCGCGAGCAGGAACTTGGCCGATTCCGGTATGAACGCGCCGAGTACGACCAGCGTCAACCCAGTAGGCAGATTTGCCAGCCACAAGATGCGCCAGCCGAAGATCGGTTGCAGCAGTGCCGACATGCCGCTGGCAGCGAAATAGCCGCCGACGGCGCCTAACCCGCCAACTAGCACAAGGCTCCAGCCCCGGTGGCGGTTGGGCATCATCTCGGCCAGCAGAGCATAGGTAACCGGCAGCATCCCGCCCGCCGCTGCGCCCATCATGAAACACATGGCGATGTTCCAAGCTAAGCTCGGCATGGCGCCGCAGATCGACGTGCCGACGAACATCACCGCCGACAGCAGGATCGAGGCCTTGCGGCCATAGATGTCGGCGATCCAGCCCCATAGGATCGATCCGGTGACCGTGCCCGCCAGCGCGAAGAACGGGACGAGAGACACCGTCCTCTTGGGCACACCGTATTCGCTGATCATCCCGGGCACCGTGAAGCCGAGTGAGGCCGGTTTCATCACGTCGATGATTAGCGCGATCACGAGAACCGCCATCAGGCCCCAGTGTGCTGCGCCAAGCGGCGCGTCTTCAGGCGCCGCGATGACGATGTCTGCCGAAAGCGCGCGTTGCGCGGCGAGATCGCGCGGCAGCAAGCCATAGGCTGCCACCAACGTCCCGAGCACGATCAGCGCCATGCCAGCGACCATCGCGCTGTCCATTGGCATGCCAGCCAGATGATAGCCCATCGATTGCGCCATCGCGAACATGGGCAAGTGCGCACACACTCCGGCCGTTACCGCGACGCAGCCTAACACAAACGCCCAAACTGCCTGTCGATCCGACAGGGTGCTTTTCATTGCCTGCAAGTTTTGCCCTGTCCGCTAATCACGATTTGCAAGCGGCAGATCCTAGGTCGGACGGGACCGTTGGTCTACCGGAAGGACCCGGCCCCTATCTTATGAACGGCCTCGTAAGGGTGCGGACTTCGCGCCGGACATAATGATCCTCGGATCGCTGAGCGACATGACCAGGCTACCGGTTAGTGCTGCAAACCACGCGTCACGCTGGAAGATCGCGCTGGTCCTGATCTCACCGTAACGCTGGCTCGTAGGCAAACAGGCCCGGCAATCCGCCGGTCATGACGAACAATACCGGTCCCTCACTGCGCCATGACCCGTTGCGGATGGCAGCAATGAGACCTGCGAAAGCTTTTCCGCCATAGACCGGATCGAGCAGCAGCCCTTCCGACCGAGCAACCAGTCGTACTGCTTCGAGCATCGCTTCGGTCGGCACGCCGTAGCCATCGCCGAGTTGGCCGTCCGTGACGACGATGTCGCTTGCTACGAATGTGCTGGCGCGATCGATGACGCCCAGCGCCCGCCGCGCGAGTTCGTTGGTGACTGCCCGCGCCTTCTCGATCGGAGCGAGGACGGTGAATGACTCGACCCGGCTAGGCTCGTCTCCCGCCGCCTTCAGACCCGCAGCCAACCCGGCATGCGTGCCGGAGCTACCGTTCGGCACGATGATCCGGCTGAAGCGAAGCCCAAGCTCAGCCTCTTGAGCCATGATCTCCTCTGCACACACAGCATAGCCGAGACAGCCAAGTGGCGAAGAGCCACCAGAGCCGACGACATAGGCGCGGCGTCCCTCGGCGGACAGGAGCACAGCGCGCTCCTCCGCGATCGCAAAGGCATCGACATCGCCTGGCCTGCGAAGGACAGTTGCGCCGAACAGATCGTCGAGCAGCACATTGCCGTTGCGCAAATAGGCTTCGTCGTAGCGCGCGACGGTATCGGTCAGGACCAGCTCGCAGGAGAGTCCGGCGCGCGCCGCGGCAGCTGCGCTCAGCCTGGCATGGTTCGATTGCCGCGCGCCTGTGGTGATGAACGTATCGCAGCCCTGATCCAACGCCTCGCCGATCAGGAACTCCAATTTTCTCAGCTTGTTGCCGCCCCCACCGACGCCCATCAGGTCGTCGCGCTTGACGTAGATCGGAGGGCAGCCGTGGCAGCCGAGTGACTGTTCCAGCCGGATCAGGCGCTGAATAGGCGTGCGTCCCTCCAGCAGGAGGAATCGAGGTCGTCTTACAAGCTGATCTAGCATCGATCATTCCGGTTCAGCGGTAGCTATTCTGGTGACAGCTTTGGACGACCTCGTCACGCTCAAGTGCTCGTAGGCGGGCATCCCCGCCGCTGCCGGTTATCCGTACGCGCGGCAACTCAAATACCCAGTCGCACGGGTTTCGCCGCTCCAGGATCTCAGCTCGTCAGCCGGCAAGCGCGACATCGGTCCGCGGACCTAGGCCCAGAGATCCCGCACCCGTCGGCCGTCGGACGGCAGTTCCTCGAAAGTCTCCAGCCCGTCGAAATGATCGATCAGCAGGTCGCCGACATCGTTGAGATTTGCGAGGCGAATGTTGACCGCCATGCGCCTTCGATGATCGACTTCTAGTCGCAGACCGCGCCACGCCAGCACGGCAGCACACGCAGGGCAGAATAACAGCTCTAGTGTCGGATCGCTCTTACCGACCCGGCGAAAGGACGATGTCGAGCCAACGATCTCAATCCGGCCGTCTTCGTAGTCGTATGCCCACAACGCGCCGTAGCGGTGGCACATGGTGCAATTGCAGGCGGTGACCGAATCAAGGTCGCTGGTCAGCGTCCATCCCGTAGCGCCGCAGTTACACGATCCGCTTAGCATTGGAATTTCGTTACCTCCTAAACCCAGAGCAATCCGCTCGCGTTGCCAAAGCGTTCTGTCGATCAACGTGGTCGGTTTTAAAGGCCCGCGATGAACACCGGCATTGATCCGCTCGCGCGGCTCCTGAACCGTTGTCATTACCTTCCCGAGGTTGCGCGACGCGCCTGCGTCCGCGACGGTCCCGCGCGAACCTAGACCGCTGCTTCCGATTCCCCGCTCGAAACGTCACCGGGCTTATCGTCCGCGTTTCGCTCTCGGCGGTCTTGGCGCCGCGTCACGACGCTGCTCCACGCACGGCCGATCCATTGGAACATCCTGTCCACATCGGAACTCACGCGATCGTGGTTCTCAGCCCAGGCCCTTGAAAGCATGTCGTCCATCTTCGCCTCCGTTCCGGATGTGACCCACGTGGAGGGTGAGCGGCGCGGCATCCAATCAAAGGATGGACGACGTTGATAAGCTGGATTAATCAAAGCGTGTGCGTCGGCTTCCTCCCCTGTCCGCGGTGAAGGCGTTTGAGGCCGCGGCCAGGCTCGGCACCTTCACGGCAGCGGCGACCGAACTGGGGATGACGCAGGCTGCCGTCAGCTATCAGATCAAACTGCTTGAAGAGCGGCTCGGCGCGCCCGTCTTTCTGCGTCACGGTCGCCGCGTCGTTCTGACGCCCACAGGGGCACGCGCGGCGGCTAGAGTCGGCACTGCGTTCGACGAAATCGACGCGGCCTTCGACGAACTGCGGGGAGAGGACGGCTCCAGCTTGCGCGTTTCCACCACAAGCACCTTCGCCAACGGTTGGCTCGCAAGGCATCTTGGCACCTTTCAGGCGGATCATCCTCTCATGGAGATCGGGGTGGACGCGGAAAACCGTGTCGTCGATTTCGCGTCGCAAGATGTCGATGTCGCGGTCCGCTCTGGCTGCGGCAATTGGCCGGGTCTTGCGGCGGAACGCCTGTTCGAACTCGAGTTCACGCCGATGTGCAGCCCGTCGATGCTTAAAAGCCGCGTTCTTCCGCTGCCTGCTTCCGAGGCCCTGAGTCTGCGATGGATCAATCCGCGGGACGGCTGGTGGTCGGTGTGGCTAAAAGCCGCAGGGGTCGATGCGGGGAACTTCGATCCACCAGTTGGCATCCGTTCGGACTCGCAGATCTCCGACGGGCAGGCGGCCTTGGGCGGTCAGGGTTTGGCGATGCTTACGCCGGAGCTTTGGCGTGCAGAACTCGCCGACGGACGCTTGGTTCGACCTTTCGCGGCCACTGCTAGCGAAGGTGACGCTTACTGGGTCGTGTGTTCGGCTGCGCGGCGTCGGGTCGCCAAGATCGTGAAGTTTCGCAGCTGGCTACTTTCCCGATTCCATGAAGTCTCGTGACGGTCGCTTCCCTTTGCCAAGTGAGCGCGCCATTTCCCCGCTCGTGAACGACGATACAGCTCGCGCCCTGCAGCAACGCTGCGGGTGCACAGAACGGTCTGCGAAGAAAATAGTCGTGACGCCTGGCTCGCGGACGTGCCCTATGCCCCGACGCTACGACCGGTGCGGGCCTGCACCTCGTCGATCGCGGCAACGACCGCCTCGGGCACGGCATAGTGGAGCATGTGCCCTTGCTCCGGCACCACCTGCAGCTTGGCGCCGGCTATATCGTGCACAAGCCGCTCTGCGTGCTCGTCCACGTGCACGATCAGATCTCCAGCGCCTGCCATGATGATCACCGGCATCGCGATTTCGCCATAGCGTTTGCTGAGCGCCACGGCGCTCGGCACCATGAGGGCAGTGTCGGCGGCGGTCGCCCGCACCTGTGAAGGCCGCAAGGCCATCGCCTTGGGCAGTGCTGCAATCGCGTCGGGAACAGGAGCCGGGGCAAAGCTGGCTTTGATGCCCACCGGCCCGCTCATCAGACCAGTGAGCGGCACGACCGTGTAGGCGAGCAGGTCGCCCAGGATCGGAATCGCAGGGATCGATGCAGGAAACACGTCGGGCCGTGCGGTGCCGTAATAATAGCCCGACAGGAGAACCAGCCCGGAGACGAGGTCTGGATGGTTCAGCGCCATTGCCAGTGCCACCAGTGTGCCCCAGCTATGACCAACCAAAACCGCCTGCTTCACGCCGATTTGCCTCAACGCATTTGCCAGCAAGTCGGCTTGCGCCTCGGGCGTCCAAATGGTGGAGCGGGGGCGTTCGCTATAGCCAAAGCCTGGCCGATCGAAGGCAATCACCCGGTGCTGCTCCGCTGCCAGGGTCAGGACGCCGCTCGCCACGAAATCTTGAAGCATCACGGCGTTGCCGTGCAGCAACACGACAGCAGGCCCCTGCCCCTCATCGACATAGTGCAGCCGTACACCATCGACTTCGACGAACTTACCCAGCGGCGGCGTTGCCGCCTCTGCGCGGCGCGCCCCGAGCTGGTTGATGATCGCAGTGCCGACGATCCCAGCAACAGCGGCTCCGGCGAGCAGCCAGCGCTTGGGAAGCGGCACGCCGTTGTGCTCCGTAAGTTCCAGCTTCTGGGGAGAAGGTGATGAGTGTCGAGCTGATTGGTGCGAGATCTTCGTCATGGCTGATGAACCAGTGTGCGGCGCACAAGTTGCGACGAACGAGGCAACGAGCAACAATCCGTCGGAGGAACATGTAAGCATCTCGGCCCGCACTTGCCTTTGATTGTTAAACGGCAGGGACCGTCCGACGTTGGCTTCCGCCCAGCTCACCGTTCCAGCTTACAAAAAGATCGGCAATAGCCTATAGCGGCATGGCTGACGTCGCATGCGACGGATATTCGGGCCACTCTTGTTGCCCCCTTTGTCCCTTTCTAGCCTCACCGAAGCCGGGATGCACCGTGACGACGCATGCCCGTCACACCTGGGACAAGGATGCCCTTTATGATCACCGGAACCGTAAAATTCTTCAATATCGACAAGGGTTATGGCTTCATCGCGCCGGAGACCGGCGGCGGCGATGCGTTCGTCCACATCTCGGCTGTCGAACGTGCAGGAATGCACACCTTGGATAAGGATCAGCGCGTCACGTACGAGCTCGAGACCGACAACCGCGGGAAAACCTCGGCCGTCAATCTTCAGGCGGCGTAACTAGCGTGCCGGCGGACGCCGATCAGCGTCCGCCGGCTCTTGCGGCTCCGCCACCAAGCGAGCGCAGAACCTATCAGCTGCCGCCGCGGGAGAATGCCATGTCGAGAGCTATCAACATCAATGCAACGCCTAGTCACGTCACCGCGACTTGCGCGAAAGGCAACGCGACGATCAGCGCCATCGAGGCGCTTCAGTCTGGCGGAACCCGCGTGGTGATGAACAACGCCGACGATGTAGCCATGTTGGCGAAGATCTACGGCTCGAAGGTGATTACTGGGGCTGTGACGCGCACGCCAACCCGAATGACCCGTTACTAGCGTTGGATGTCGATCTCGGTTCAGCGCGCCGCGGGATCGCCGGGCAGTCCGCGTCGGCACACCCAGGCAACCATCCCTGCCGCAAGTGTTCCCCAGCCGAACCGATACCAGCTTACTCCGTGCGCGCCGCTGAGTGCTGGCGGAAGTGGCGCACCGGGATAGCTTCCATACCGGTAAAGCGGATCATCCAAGCCGAGGTTGCTGAGCGCGAGCGAGCCGATGAGGTAGAAGACCATGTAGCCCCAGCCGGCGAGCTTAGACGGCGCAAGCGACTGGAGGAACAGCGCCAGCGCCGCGACCAGCAGCCACTCGAATGTTTTCGGCAGGACATACCAGGTGAGAAAGGCAACTAGGTCCGGTCGCTGATCGTGGAGGAGCTGCACAGCCACGCCGGCACCTGCGGTCATCAGGGCCAGCAACAAAAAGATGAGTGCCATCGCCAGAAACTTCGGCAGCACCATTATCACGCCGCGCGCAGGTGTAGCGGCAATAAGGGATGCCACGTTGTGCTCCTGCTCGGCCCAGAACAGCTCTCCAGCGAAGAACAACGCCATGACCAGCGGCACGAGCTGAAACGAGGTAGCGAGCGCAGCTATCGTTGCAGGGGAGCCTGTCACCCGTGACGCTGCCGCCGTAGCCGATGCCAGTCCCATCACCATCAGCGCGGCAAATGCCGGCGTCGTGATCACACGGCGAGCTTCGAAGCCGGTCCGCACAGAGAGTTGAGCTGCTGCGAGGCTTGTTGCCGACGCCCTCGCAAACCTTGCCGGGCTCAGCGAGGCTGACGCGGCCGAGCCCATGTCCACGATGCGTTTGCGCCGCGGGTCAGCGGTACGCGGTGCGCGCCGAGCCAGGCGGATGCCGGCAATCAGGCAAGCGGATGCAACGGCCAGCCACAGCACGCGATTGGCCAGCAGAGCCCCCTCGAACGCCGGTGCCTGCACCTCGCGCCGCACCGTGTTCCATCTCGCCGTCGCGTCGGCAATCGCGGAAAAGGCGAACGGCTCCGCCAAGATCAGCGATACGCTGCCGCCGCCTGGACTCAGGCCGTAGAGCGTCAGAAGCGCAGTCGCGCCGAGCAAGCAGCCCGTCATCGACTGTGTGAGACGTGCCAGAACGAAGAACAGGGCGGCCGCGAGGAACAGGTTCGGCAGCGCGAGCGCGAAAAAGGCGAACAGGTAAGCGGCAAGCGATCCAGTGCCGTAACCAAGCGCGAGGCCAGACACCGCCAGTGCTACAGGTACGGAAAGGAAGCAGAGAACCACTGCTCCGAAAGCGCCCACGAACCGGCCTAGCGCGTAGCTCCCCCGGTCGACTGGCGTGGTCCGGACGAGATCAGCAAAGCCAGTAACCTCGTCGCGCAGCACCGCTTCGCCTACCAGTGCCGCGGCAGTGAAGAGGAAGAACAAGGTCCAGACGAGGTGGGTGCGGATGACGGCCTCGGCGCCCGTGCGAGTTCCCTGTTCGACAAGGCCGATGCGCAGCTCATCGATCAACATGGCTCCGGAGACCATCAGCACCGACACCGCGAAAACGATCCAGAAGACGCGGCTGCCGACTTGCTGGCGAAGCTCAGCCCAGGCGAGCCGTGCGATCACTCGCTAAGCGCCGCTGCACGGGGGAGCGCGGCGAAATAGGCGTCCTCGAGCGTTGAAGGTACCGAGACGAAATCCGAGCCCGGTTGGTCCTCGGCAAGCACGCGCGCGATCCTCTGCCCGCCGATCAGTCGGCGCGATAACAACCTTCCACGGGGTAACGCCGCAGCGGCGGGCCCTTGCCAGACCGAACCATCCAGCGCCTTTGCGAGGGCAGCCGGTGCCCCTTCAGCAAGGAGACGTCCGCCCGCGAGCACGGCCACGCCGCTGCAGAGGTCGGCCACGTCTTCCACGGAATGCGTCGAGACGATCACGACTGCCTTCTCGCCTAGGTCGAACAGCAGCTCGTGAAAGCGGTTGCGCTCTGCGGGGTCGAGGCCGGCAGTAGGCTCATCGAGGATCAGCAGGTCGGGGTCGCCGATCAGCGCCTGCGCCACGCCCCAGCGCTGACGCATGCCCCCGGAAAAGGAAGAAACAGCGCGACCGCGCGCTTCCCAGAGGTTCACCAGCTTCAGCAAGCGCTCGGCAGCGGCTTGGCGCTCTGTTCGATTGGCGAGGCCCTTCAGCACCGCGACCTGATCGAACAACGCCTCTGCAGACACGCCTGGATAGACACCGAAGTCTTGCGGCAGATAGCCTAGTCGCCGCCTGACCCGGCGAGGATCGGCACGGGCGTCGATGCCGGCGAATGTAACGGTGCCAGTCGTCGGTAGCTGCAACGTCGCCACGACCCGCATCAGCGTTGACTTGCCCGCGCCGTTCGGCCCCAACAGGCCGAAGAGGCCTTTATCGATCGACAGGCTCACGCCGTCGAGCGCCTGTGTTCCGTCGGCGTAGACGTGCGACACGGAGCCGATCTCTAGCACGCGTTCGTCCTCCGCAGTAGCAGATGCCTGACTTAGTCAATCGCCGACGCGGGTAGCACGCTGCGTAAGGGTGATGCGCATAGGCCCTTTGTCAGTGCTCCCGGCCACCGTGGCCTCTCCCGCAAATCCGTTCTGGTTATAGCTTCCGGCCCGGGTGACCTGAACCGGCTGGCCTCGCTTCTGCGGGCAGGTAAGCGTCTGCCGGTATTTGCCATCAGCGATTTGCTGAACATCGATGCGGCAATCCGCCTTTGGATCGGGAGCGAGAAGCGCCTCCACTCCTTGCCCCGCCGTCAGACGTTTGTGCTCTACCTTGGATTTGCCGCGCATCATCCGCGCGACGAAGGTCGGCATGCCTGGTACGGACATGTCCACAGTGGTGGACCGAACATCCCACTTCCCGGGCGCTACTGTCCTATCCGCAGCGTTGGCCGCCGCACACAGCAGCATGAATGCAGCGGCAAGATATCTGATCATTTTCGCCCTCGCACTTTCCGCGATTTCCTCGCCGGCAGTCCGCCAATCAAACCTTACTTCATCGCTACGCGTGGCATCGCGCTTGGTTCATCACCAAGGTGACCCTCCGATCGGTGAAGCAGTCAATTACGGTGACGAGGCCGCAGCGGCCTGCAGCGAGATTCATCATCGCTGATCGCCCTGTCGTTTTCTGAGACCTGCCATTCGTTCATCTGGTTGAACGGCAGCTAGCGAAAGGTCAGACGCCGCCAAAACGGCTTGGGCCAGTAGGAGCGGCGTGGGAGGAGAGAGAGAAAGAGGGGCGCTCCCCCTCCCTCCCCTCGCTTGGTCAGAAGTTGATCGCTGCCCGCGCATAAAGGAAACGGCCGTTAAACCCGAACGGCGAGAAGCCGGTATATGGCAAGAATTGGTAGGTTGCGGGGTAGCTGCCGCCAACGCTCGCCGGCCGCAGACCGAACGGGCGGCGATCGGGATAGACGTCGAACGCGTTGTCGACGCCCAGCGTCAGCTGCACACCGCTCAGCTCGTAGCTGATCGAAAAGTCGGTCACCCATTTCGGGCTCAGTTTCTGGTCGTCGGGGCCGAGCGCGGTAAGGCTGGTTGCATCGGCGCCAAGCGGCGCAGTCGTCTCCGGTGAGATCACCGAGCCGTAGCGGGTCGTACGCGCCGACAGGCCGACGCCCGCGATCTTGCCATCGTTTGCCAGCACTACCTTGCTCTTCGGCTGGCCGCGTTCGAAGCGGATGCCTTCGACCCGGCCGAACAACGCCAAGCCGGGGATCGTCGCTAGCGGACCGAGATTGTTGAGCCGCTGATCGATGTTGTTCTGCGTATAGTTGTAAGCCGCTGAGAAGTTCCAGGCACCTAACCCGCCCAGGTTGGCCCGATAGGTCGCGACCGCATCCACGCCTTGAGTAGTGGTATCGAGCCCGTTGATGAAGAACCGCGCCGCACCGACGGTGCTGAAACCGTTCGCCGCCAACACCCCCTGCACCGCTGCGTTCTGCGCCGCCGTGCCAACGCCCGCCGCACCCAGGTTCTCGGATAGCACGACGCGATCCTTGATCTTGATGTGGAAGTAATCGACCGTCAGGTTGAACCCGCGAAATGGGTTAAGGGTCGCACCGCCCGACAGGTTCAGCGACTTCTCCGGATCGAGCGGCTGTGAACCTAGCGCCCGCGCAACCGGGCTGCTGACCGGGACCGTCGACACGTCGACCGGCACACCCGCCAGAAAGTTGGTCGAGGTAGTGGTGAAATACTGCTGGTGGAGCGAAGGCGCACGGAAGCCGTTCGACACCGACCCGCGCAGCGCAAAGCCCTGCGTGAACTCATAACGCAGCGCGAGCTTGCCGTTCAGCGTGTCGCCAAAGTCGCTATAATGTTCGAAGCGTCCCGCGGCCGTAGCAGTGAGGCCGGTGAAGAGGTCCGCGTCGAACTCGACGTAACCCGCAAAGCTGTCGCGGTTGACGTTGGTTCGCGCCGAGGCGGGCAGACCGCCAAAGCCCTGCGCGCCTGCCGCTGCGGCACGACCGGGGAACGAGCAGATGCCGGTCATTGCGTTGTAGGCACCGCCGAGCACCGTACAATTGTCGGCTGTGGTCGGTCGTGAAGGAGTGAACAGCGGTCCGGTCTGGTAAGATTGCGGATCGCCCGGACGGATTTGATAAATCTCGTGCCGATATTCGCCGCCAAACGCGAACGACAGTGGCCCGGCGAGCCCCGCATCGAACTGCCGCGACAGATCGGCGTTGGCAAGGATCTGCGAGAAGGCGAGATGCCCCGCATCGAACGATCGCTGGCTGGTCGGCCCGAACGAGACGTTCACGCTGTCCTCGGTGCGATAGCTCAGCTCGTTGCGACCGAAGCCCAGCGAGAAATCGCCCTTGAAACCGGCGATCTCGGCGCGGATGCCGCTGGTCGCGGCCATGTCGTCGATGTTCGACTGGATCTTGGGCAGATAACCGTCCGGGGTGAGCCCGACGAAGTTGGCGTTGGTCGGCGTGGTGCCCGGGGTTATCGTCGAGAAGTCACGGTTGGTCGCTGCCGATTGCTGACGGAAGTTTGCCGCTGACAGGCCGTCGCGATGTCCATAGGTGGCGAACGCGTAGAACTCCGCGGCGCCGAGCGGGACCGCGGTGTTGATCAGGAAGTTGAAGTCTTCGGTCTTGGCGTCGCCATAGCGGAAATCGAGCCGGTTGAAGCTCGTCTCGCGCGGATCGAACGTCGTTGCGGTGGGACGCACGTAGTTGGGGCGCAGGTCGTAGCCCTGGCGATTGGTGAAGTTGCGATCGCGATATTCGCCGGTGAAGTTGAAATATCCACCGTCGCCAACCGGCAGCCCCACATTGACGCCGAAGGTCGTGTAGATGCCGTCGCGTGCCTTGCGCTCCCCGGAGCCGGTCGCTTGCAGGTAGCGCGGATCGGCGCTGTCGAGGGCGGGTTGGCCACCCGTCAGGCCCAGCCCGTCAAAATCGGCAACGCCGTCGAGCGTCGTCACGTACTTGCCATAGCTGACCTGCGCCCGCCCGCCGGAATCAGCGGTCTTGAGCTGGACATTGATCACGCCGGCGATCGCGTCGGAACCATATTGCGACGAAGCACCGTCGCGCAGCACCTCGATCCGCTGGATCGCGAGTGCCGGGATCATGTTCATGTCGACTGCGGCGGCGCCGCGCCCCACCGTGCCGTTGATATTGAGGAGCGCAGAGACGTGCCGGCGCTTGCCGTTCAGCAACACCAGTGTCTGGTCGGGATTGAGGCCGCGCAGCGTTGCCGGGCGGGTAACATCGGATCCGTCGGCGATCGACGGCTGCGGGAAGTTGAACGACGGGACAAGCTGGTTGAGCGTCTTGTTGAGCTCGCCCGTACCCGATGCTTGCAAGGCGCTGTCGGTGATGACGTCGATCGGCACCGGGCTATCGGAGACAGTGCGGTTGGCGACGCGGCTACCGATAATGACGATCTGCTCGCCCGGATCCTCGCTCGCGATGGCTGGCGTTTCTGTGGTGCTTTCCTGGCTCGGCGCGGATTGCGTCGTTTGAGCGATTGCAGGTGTAGCGAACGCCACGACCAAAGCCGACAACGACATGCCGGCGAGCAAGCTTCCACGCTTCATGAAAATACCCCTGTTTCGAGCGGCTTCCCCTGCCGTCTCTTTGATACGCTAGTGATCGGGTCTCTCGAACCTCGCAAGTGCGCCAGTCCTCCTCCACACTGTTTGACGTGTGCTGTTGCCGCTCTGCCACAACGGGCGTCCGGCGTTGCGCCACTTGGTGCGGCAGCGTCCCCGTCACTCTGATCGATGCTGCCTTTTACGAACTCCGCCCCCGAAACGAAGGTCGGTGTTGGGAGCATAACGTGGGAAAGCTGTCCGTTATCTAAGTGTCCATCGGGAAGTTGCGTTGGAGCTTGCGGAACAAATCGAGGTCTGATGACGACCTATGAAGCGCTCAACAGAACTTCCGGGTCGGCTTCCGTATCGAATGTTCGTTTCCGCCAGCATGACAAGACTTTTGTCTAGCCGAGCTCCTAGCTGTTCGGCTGCATCGGGCCCTCCACGATGATGGACCTGTCAACGGGGCACCAAGGGACAGACCGGTGCATGATGCTGGCAAACAGATCCGAAGCCAGGTGGTCTGCAAGCCAAGGCTGCAGGGACGGCAGAGCCTGGGCGTCGTACCAGTCACGATCTACTCCGGCGAACTGCCTGACGAACGGCATTATCGCGGCGTCGGCGAGGCCGGGCGTCGTGCCGCAAATCTGACCGGCCGTTGCTATCCGCCCGTCGAGTTCCTGCAGGAAACAGAGGGCGTTTGCGCGTTCCCTGACCGCATCCGAACCATGACGCTCGGCGTATTTATATCGATCGAGGTGGTGCTTGAATGTGGTGTCGTTCCGCGCGATCAGAGCGGGATCTCCCCGGGCGAGCCAGCCGTCAGGGTCGCGCGTTGCCAGCGCCCAACGCATGATCGCGAGGCTTTCCTCGATCACCGCTCCATCTGCCGTTTGCAGCACAGGTACGGTCCCTTTTGGCGAAATCGCGAGCAATTCTGCCGGCTTGCTGGTGAGCCGCACTTCTCGAAGCTCGTAACGCACACCGCTGACGGCCAGCGCCAATCGGGCGCGCATCGCATAAGGACATCGACGGAAGCTGTAGAGGACGTGGTTGGCCATCGCGCTGATATGCTTTGCACGAGGGTCGGGTGAAAGGCCGGCGTCTGGCTCTGCACGCCCGTCGCGGTCTTTGCACCCTGTCGGATGAGCCGAGCTTATCGCGCGGACAATTGGATTGCCGATCGACGAGCTTGATGGAATGGTGCGGCCATGCGGATACTAAAAGCAGCCGGGCTCACCCTACTCGTTACAGCTCCCGCCCCTGCCCAGATCGTCGCCCAGCCCTCGGCTGGTACCTACCAGCGCGCGGTAGCAGCCGGTTACAAAGCGGCACTTTATTGTTCTGGCATCTTCAATGCCGGGAGAGCCCCTGAGCAGATCGACGCCGATGAGCTCACCGGCATCTATCCCGAATACGATGGGATCGTGTCGACACTAACGGCGAAGGTCGACCGCAAGCTCCAAACTGTCGAAGTGATGTTTGATCCTAAGCTTCAACCGAGACGCGCGGTTTGGACCAGCGGACATGGCTGCGTGACCCTGCCAATCGGCAGCACGGCACCGCAAGGCAGCAAGTCGGCGGCGACCTCACCGATAGCAGGAGCGGATCCTCGTCGGTGGCCGCAAGGTGACGCCGGCATTGCGCCGCGGCCATCCCGCGCGCTGGCCGGCGGCGTCGCCAAGGCTTTCGAGGGCACGTACGGCGCCGGCACGAAAACTGTGGCCGTGATCGTGGTCAAGGACGGTCGAGTTCTCGCCGAGCGGTACGGCAGCGGCTTCGGGCCGTTCGTATCCAATCGCACCTGGTCGGTCGGCAAGTCGATCGCAGGGACGCTCATCGGCCTTGCCAATGCCGGCTCCTTGAATGCTCGTGCTTCCGTGGCACAATGGAAGGCCGGTGACCCGCGAGAAGCCATCAAGCTCGATGACCTGCTACGAATGGCCTCCGGCCTACATAGCGACACCCCCGGCAACCGGACCGATGCCATCTACTTCGGCGGCACCACGGTGGACGAGCAGGCAGTGTCTTGGCCCCTCGAGGCTGTGCCGGGCACGCGTTTCCGGTACGCAAACAACGACATACTGCTGGCGGTTTATGCCACGCGGCAAGCGATTGGAGAGGACCGGTACCGCGCATTGCCGGGCAGCCTCTTCGCCCCGCTCGGTATGTCACACACCGTTGCGGAGACGGACTGGCACGGCAACTACATCCTCTCCAGTCAGGTCTGGTCGACCGGGCGTGACTTGGCCCGGCTAGGATTGTTCTGGTCGCAGGACGGTGTCTGGGCGGGCAAGCGTCTTCTGCCGGAAGGCTGGATGGAGACGTTAAAGTCACCCAGTGGCCCGCAGCCGACGAGCGGACCCGGCTATGGCGCGACGATGTGGCTGTTTGGCCCGAAGCAGGGCTTGCCCGAGGGCAGCTTCGGTGCCCAGGGGAATCGCGGGCAGTACGTGATGGTGGTCCCGTCTCGCCGTCTGGTGGTAGTTAGGCGCGGCGAGGATCCGGGCACCGCACGGTTCGACATCGCCCAGTTTACAGCGGATATCGCCGCGGTGTTGCCGTAGCCTTCAGGTGACTCTGAACTCAGCACGCTGACTTCTTTTTTGCGAGAGGAAGAGCGCTCTGGGTTTCCCCGATCACGTCTTTTCACGAGAGTCCGCCACTTGCTATCGGCAGGTCAATTAGCCACGGCAGAGTACCGGCTTTTGGCAGACTTTGTAGCCATCGACCGGGTCGGCTTTGTCAGCAGCTGCTGGACCAGCGGATCTTGCACCGAATGGTCACCGACTGCAGCGTGCCGGCGAACTCCGGGATATCGAATCAATGCATGAACGATCCTGGCGCGCGGGCACGAGCGACAGCAGCAAGTCGGCTGATCGCCGATACCTGGTTGCTTGCCTCCTTTTGTCTTCACCTGAGCGACAGTCCGGACACGACGATAGACGCTCATTCGGGCGCGCCGCTTCCCACCATGAAGTCGCCGATAAACTCCGCCCCCCCATGCGAAACTAGGGCTACTCACGGCGCCTGCCGCGTAAGCGCCGACGGCGGCTTCAGCCCAGGTACGGGCGTAGCTACCGATAGACGTCCCTACCGGTGGTGACTGCCAAGTACTGGACGACGAACGAGCAACTTCACGGCCCAAATGTCATCGGTCGGCAGGTGTATTCGCGCGACAGACGGACTTTCTTTTTCGGCAGTTTCGAGACACGAAGACTGCATGGCTCCTTCACCCGACTATTATTCCGTCTTGGGGGTGCCCCCTACGGCAGATCGCGTGGCCATCCACTCCGCGTGGAAGGCGCTTCTTCGTCGATATCATCCCGACGTCAACCATGGCGTGGATGTTTCAGCCCGTGCGAAAGAGATCAACGAGGCCTACACGGTCTTAGGAAGGCAGGAAACACGCGCCGCCTACGACCGCTCGCGGCCAACGCAGTCGTCCCGCCGACCTAACGCGCACCGCTCGGCTCAAGCTTCGCCACGCGGCAGGCGCCCGATGCAGCCTAGCCGGTCGATGCGGCCGAGCGATAGCTTCTCGCAACCGCTCGAAACCAATCAATGGCTAATGGGCGTATTTTTGCTGCTCCTCACTGCCGCACCCTTAGCGACGATCTTGGTTCTGCATTACGAGGAGTCCCGGTCGGTATATCCGGTTAGACCTGGCGCAGCCGTTCGCCGTTAGGCGCAAATGCCCGCCGAACTCGAGCGAACCTCATCGTACACAAAGTTTTGATGTCGGCATCCTGCTCCTGAACTATCAAAAACCGCACCAAGCCTTCTTACCGTTCGTCGGACACTTGGAGGCTGCCAAGCTAGCGCTCTTGCGTCAGCCGACGATCCTGCCAGAACGAGTGTCTTATCTGCTGAAGCTGCGTTGCTTCTCCCCCAACGGTGGAGCCGCAATCCATGCTCCGCTGGCGGACAAACGGCCATTTACCCTGATCGCCTGCTTCAGTTACCAGCGTGGCGCGCTGGCCAAGAAGTTGTTGCAGAATTGTTTTTCGCCCGACATTGCGCGCGTAATTGGCAAAACTGCAGGCGACGGCCGCCGTAGCCCGACATGTACGCCATGTAACATATTGCTGCTCGAGGATCGGAGAACAAAAGCTTTCGTTTGTCGCGTGTTCCTAAGGAGAACATGATGACAAATATCCGCCTGCTGCTACCAATTATGATTAGTATCTGCGCAACAGCATGCTCGAACAGCAGCAACGGTCAAGATGGAGGAACGGAAAACAAGGTCGTCTTGAGAGATTTGGCGACTCGTACATCCTCGTTACCTTCAACCAGCGATGAGCTACGAGGCGATTCAATCCCGACCCCTTCGGATACTAGGTCGCGCTACTATCTCTTACGGTCACGAAAGCCTTTGCTCAGGGACTCACACGTCGCTCTTATCAGGCAGGAGCTTAACTCGCGCGTAGCTTACGCGCGGATAGAGGTGGATTGCTCAAAGCGCCTTTTACACGTTCTCGGTGTTGGTAATCGCCGTGCTTTTGCTGAAACTGCGATAGCGTATGATGGACCGCTTCGATCGATCGAAGGGCTACCGCTGCGCGAAGAGCTGGCGACCTTCATCTGCAAAACGGCTGGAACTCCGCTCGCGTCCGCTTAGGCGTGCGCTGGAGCCTCGGCTCGGGCTGCGCGCATCAACATCAACACCGGTCGGCTAGCCCTTGGTCGGCGGCCTGAACGAACGTCCGTTCAGATCATCCATCTATGGAGACGCCAGCAATTGCGGTCGGCGCCTCTTGCCGTTGCCATGCTAGTCGCGGGTCGATCGGAACGAAGCGGCGCGTAACGGTGGTCGCCCGGCTGGATGGGGACCGTTCTCTGACATAAGCGTGAGTTGCACATGGACCGACGTTCTGGTCGAGTTAGCTGACCGGATAAAGAATCGTTCGATGGGCACTCCGCTGCGGAGAGACAGCGATGCCAGGACCGCAGCATTTGCTGGCGCGATGTCCAACGAAACGTCTCCTTGGCCAAAGTCATATGCTGACAGGATCGAGCGCTAGCTGAACGATAGCTCGCTGGCTGCGGCTGGCATCAGGTAGCCTTTCCTTATTGGGAGATGTGGAGCGTGGCGAGGTAGTCAGCTGGCTAGCGGCGTTAATGTGAAAGCATTATCCGCCAAGCGGATGCCGCTCGGCCCAGGCGAACCGAGTCTAGCCGCCTTAGCTCGTAGCGGGAGCTAAATTCGGTTCGGACCATGTTCGGACATGCCGCTGTCGTAAAAGTGGCAACATACGCGACGTCCGAAACTCAGCATTTCAGCGACACAGCTTGGAACGGCAGCTCACGCCCAATGGAGGACCTTCAGCGCGACTTGCGCTGCGCCCGGAAGCGGACGTTTAATCATCCGCCAACAGGCGAGACCGGACACCCAGAGCCGGCAGTTTAGAGGTTCGCCGCGGCATCAGAGACGACGCTCAGCTGGACCTCACCCTCAGCTCTCCGGGACTAGGGTGTTGGCACCCTTTGCCGCCACGGCCCAACGATAAACTGCATCGGCAATGTAGAAGCGGAACTGGGTAGCATCGAAATAAACGCGCTTGGCTCCGCTGACGCAGACTCGTCCCCTGTTGACGAGCGCAGCCTCTAAATTGCCGATCCGGCTGATACTGTCGTTCGTCCTCACCAGTTCGACTGCAATCTCCGGGTTCAGACGAACGAGACAGACTGCCATCTCAAAATAGCGGCGATCAGCGGGTTCGCGCATCTCAGCCAGTGGTTTTTCTCTCGCATTAAAGCGCGCGTGCACCGTTGCGTTCGCGGTTAGCTGTTTCGTCAGAAGCAGCTCAGGTACGAAGCTATTTATAGCTTCGATGAAGAGTGCTCCGCGATCATAGTAGGTCGTGTCGTAGAGTACCGACTTGCTGGCGAGTCCCTTTCGCAGAGCCACCGATGGATCTTGCGAGCACACCGCATAGGCCTGAACCAGCCGAGTCTGCGCATATCGCTGCGTAGCGCTGTTGATTTGACCGTCCAGCACTTGACGCACCAACTCAAGACCATCGCGCGACCGCTTCATCGCGCAACGCGCAAATCGACGGGAATAGGCGGAGATGGACCGGCTTACGATCGGACCAGCCCCTGTCTTAGCGCTGCCCAACGTCCCGCGAGTAACTGCTGAGTTGGGGTTGTCGAGATCACCGAGATCGCGTCGGCCGATCACGACGACATCTTCTCGCTCGGGCGTCTGCTTCTCGGCTTGCTGCGAGTTTTGGCTCTGAGCCACAGATTGCGGGCTTGCGATCAAGCATGCGACCAATAGAAATGAGTGGCGAGGCAGGAGAACTTGCATGATCTGTTCCGATCGAAGCTTACGGGCCTGCGGTTTTTCAGTTGATGAAAATATATCTGGAGGTTTCAAAACTATTCGAGGGCGCAATTGCGTTCCTCGCATCCGGGTGAAAAGCGGCACCATATTTCTCGCGTCTCCAGGGTAAATGCAAGGGCCACATAGCAGCTGCGATGACAAATAGGCGAACGTGCATGGGGCCAAACCATTGCCACTCATCGGCTGTGGTAAGGTGCTCTATGTGAGTAGCAGCGAGTGGAACATACGAGGAACATTTTGATCCTTGGACCGCGATCGCGATCTGCTCGCGCAGGAACCGGCCCCGCGCTTCCAGCGCATCAATCTCGGCACGCACCTCCGCGATGCGCCCCTTGCAATGCGGTTCTAGAGCGGAATGGAAAGCGCACGCCGACTGCCGCCTTTAGCGGAATTCGGCTGAGGCCACCTAGACCCTCCCTGCCAAAAATCCTTGCCAACTTTGCCTCGTAGGTCGAGGCGGGGGCGTAGGTCGTTCTAAGCCAAAGCGAGGCGGGTCGTCGCCTGCTCGACGCCTGGAGTTCGCGGAGCTTGCGGAGCTTGCGGAGCGTGCGAGGTAGCTTCGACGCTGCCGACTGCGAATATAGCCGGCGCCGAATCCTCGTCCGGAACAGCCATGCGCAATCGGATCGCGTGCGGCCTTTAACCTAGGTAAACTGCTGTTTTGACAGCTTCTTAAGCTGGCCTCCTTAATGATGGCGCTATGGAAATGCGGAAGATTTGCAGCGGCTGCCGCGACGGCGTGGACTTCGAAATTCCGTTCGCGATGGCGTTCCAGCCGATCGTTGACACCCTGACGGGCAAGCCGTTTGCCTACGAGGCGTTGATCCGCGGCACCGACGGCGCCGGTGCAGCGAGCATCCTGTCTCGCGTCACTGACGCGAACCGCTACTCCTTCGACCAGGCTTGCCGGGTGAAGGCAATCGAGAGCGCCATGTCGGCAGGGATCATGGCCGATGACGCTCGCTTGTCGATCAACTTTCTGCCGAATGCAGTCTACTCGCCTCTCGCGTGCATTCAGTTGACGCTCCGGACGGCTAAGGCTGTGGGGATGCCCACTGACAGGCTTATCTTCGAGTTCACTGAAAACGAGCAGATGGGGTCACCAGAGCACGTCGCATCGATCATCGAGACCTATCAGCAGATCGGTTTCTCGACGGCGATCGACGATTTCGGAGCGGGTTACTCCGGGCTGGATATGTTCGCGCGATTCAGACCAGACGAGATCAAGCTCGACATGGAGCTTGTCCGAGGGATCGATACCGATCGGCGCCGGCAGGCAATCGTGAGAGCGGTCGTCCAGATGTGCGCCGATCTCGAGACGCTGCTGATCGCCGAAGGGATCGAGACTGCTGACGAGGCAGCAACGCTGCGCCGACTTGGTGTCCGTTATCACCAAGGCTTCTGGTACGCTCGACCGGCACTTAAACGGCTTCCGCAACTGAACCCGGCGTGCCTCTTGCGCGCAGCGTAACAATCTACTGGCTCGCCGATGATCTTGGACCTGGCGCACAGCGGCCGCAGGAGTGCGGTTTGCGGTTTTGCGACTGATCCAACGAAGGTGCGTTGTCGCAACGGAGTTGCTGCCGGCGAGAAGCCGCAACCGCTGCCTTCAAGGAGATGAGCGTGATCAGATTGAAGTCGCTTGCTGACCAGGTGCTCGTCGTAACCGGCGCTTCGAGCGGCATCGGCCGGGCAACCGCGCTTCTGGCCGCGAAAAGAGGTGCGGCGGTGATGGTCGCGGCGCGAGGGTCTGAGGGACTACAAACGCTGGTAACAGAGATCGTGGCTCATGGAGGCCGCGCCTCTGCATGTGCGACCGACGTCACCGATCCCGCCGCCGTCGTTCGGCTGGCAGCCCATGCGATCGAGACATACGGCACGATCGACACTTGGGTGAACAACGCTGGCGTGGCGGTCGCTGGCAAGCTGGAAGAATTGTCAGAAGAAGATGCCCGTCGCGTTTTCGATGTTAATTTCTGGGGTACGGTTCACGGCTGCAAAGCAGCCCTGCCCCATCTGAAGCGCCACGGCGGCGTGCTCATCAACATGGGCAGTGTCACGTCGGACGTCGCAGCCCCCTTTATGGGGCTGTATTCAGCTTCGAAGCAGGCGATCAAGGGTTACACCGATGCGCTGCGGATCGAGCTCATGATGGATCGTGCACCTGTCGCGGTGACGCTGATCAAGCCTGCCCCGATCGCGACGCCGATCCTTGAGCACCAGCGCAACCGAATGAACCGTCAGGCGACGATGCCCCCACCCTTCTACCGGCCGAACGACGTGGCCGAAACTGTCCTGCTCGCCGCCGTCAACCCGGAGCGCGACCTCTACGTGGGCGGCACGGGCATGGTCGGCAGCCTACTCGGCCAAGTCTTTCCAAATGTCGCTGATGCGGCAGCCGCGGTCTTCGGGCCGCGGCTCTTTAGAGCGCCGGTGCCTCGTCAGAGCCGTGTCGACAACCTCGATGCGGCCAGTCCTCCCGCAGGCGTCGCCGGCAGCACTCACGGCCGCTCCTCGCACCCGAGCATCTATACGGCATTGCGCACTGGCCCGCTGCGCCACGCAGCTGGCGCAGGTGCGATCAGTCGCATGCTTTTACAGGGTCTCCGGAGGTGATGATGAGATTCAGAAGCGGCCGCGCGACGCCGGTTTCCAACCGCCCAGAACCTGCCACTCGTTGTCAACGCGGTCTTCTTCTTACTCCCGCTCCTTTGCAGGCGCAGTCAGGCGGCTCTGCGCAGCTCGTTGCTAAACAACTCCACTCGGTTGCGCCCCCGTTCCTTGGCTGCATATAGAGCGAAGTCAGCGTCACTGACGACGTCGGACAACGATGCCTGTCCGCTGGTGCGTAGACCGAAGCTGGCTGTCACCGTCTCGCACTCGCCGAAGTGAAAATATCTGATGCGGCGGCATAGGCCGTTCGCATAGGCGAGCGCCTGCTCCTCATCGAGCCCTGCGCACAGGATCAGGAACTCCTCACCGCCCCAGCGGCCCACCACATCACCGTCCCGCGCATTGCGCTTGAGGATGCCTGCAAAGGACGCGAGCACCTCGTCTCCGCAGCTGTGGCCCAGCGTGTCGTTGATACTTTTGAAGTGGTCGATGTCGATCAGCATCGCGGTGAGCGGACCCGCGTTCCTGTCAATTAGCTCCCGATGCTTCTCTGCGATGCCCGAGCGATTGAGTAGCCGCGTGAGCGGGTCGATCTTCGCCGCCCGCTCAGCTTCTTCGGCTTGGCACTGGAGCGCGGCTTGCAGCAGGCGACGAGCCTCGACATCCCGCTTCAGGCAGGAGATGCGGTGAATGAAGAACAGCCCTATAGCGGTCACCCACGTAGCCAGAATGCAGAGATAGAACTGCTCGGTGCTCAGCAGCACGCCGTCCAAACGTATCGAACGTATCTGGAAGTGATGCCGGCCCAACGGCTGACCGCCGCCCGTCTGAATGTCGATTGCAATGACATTATTCACGTCAGGCTGAGAGAGTTCGGGCGGCACCTTGTTCTGCACGAGCCACCATTCCGGCACAGTCGCATCGCTCAAGGGTAACGTAATTTCGCCACTCTTGCCCTTGGGCAGGAAGTCGATCCGGTTGAACTTGTCACCGTCACCGATGCTGGGATGGCTGTAGCGCGGATCGTAGTTCTTGAGATGCAGGCGAAGCGATCTGGCGGGCCCTTCATAGGAAAGGGCGAGCTTGATGGTGTCGTATCGCCGTAAATCGATACCCTTCTGCCGCCGGGTGCCGTCCATCAGCAATTCAAATCCGCAGTAGGTATAGTCATACGCTGCGCGTAGCTCGCACGACCATGCCAGCGGCCTTGATCGCTCACGCCAGGCAGTTGATGTGCCGCCCATGTTCGCGTCGCCGTACAGCAGCGTCTTATAATTGCCGCTCCTTGCATTGAAGACGAGCGACCGGTTCAGCAGCGGCGCCCGAAATGCGATGGCGAGCACGGTTAGGAGGAGCAGCACCAGAAAGGCTGCCTCGATCCTGAACGATGACATCAGCTTCCGGCGGCGAGGGATCATGCGAAGCATTCCGTCTCCACCCGCATAGAGCCTATCAACGGCATTTCAGCAAACCTCCTGGCATGGAGGACATGCCCTGCAGGCGCTAAGGTCGCGTTAAAGCCTCGGATCAGGTGAAATCGAAGCGACGTGCCCGGACGGATCGCTAGGCGGGTCCGCCGCCCTTCGTGACAAGTGCGCCGAGAGTTTCGCCAATGCGGCGTCACGTCAGCGAGGTCCTGCTGCAGCTACTCAGCGTTCAGCCCAGGCCGCAATGGCGCTCCCCGGCCTAGACTCAAGTTCATGCAGACGAGCAGCATCAAGGGGGAGTGAGTTTACGCAGGATCGCCGGAAGGCCACGCCCAATCCACGCGTGGTAATTAACATTTGTGTGCCATCCTTCCTCGGAAGGTGAGACTGAGATGCAGCCACAGGATCAATCATCGGTCGAGCTTACGGCAGGCGAGTCGACGCGGCATCGATACGAGCAGATGCTGGCCAACTCGGCGACGGCCGCGATTTGCGCTGGCGCGGACAATTTGATCATTTCATGGAATTCCGCGGCCGAACAGCTTTTCGGCTACAGCGCGGAACAAGCGATCGGCCAGCCACTCTCGATCATCATCCCAGAAAGGCTGCGCGCTGCGCACGACGCAGGCCTTGCTCGCGCGGTTCAGACCGGGCAAGCACGACTGGCGGGCCAGTCGGTTGATATCTTGGCGCTGCATGCAAACGGCAGTGAGATACCTGTCGATCTGTCGCTGTCGCTGTGGTTCGAAGGTGGCACGCCGATGTTTGGTGCCTTGCTGCGCGACATCGCAGATCGGCGCTCAGCCACGGAGCGCCTTGAGCACCTTGCCCATTGCGACACCCTCACATCCCTGCCCAATCGCAACGCGCTGCTCAAGTCGCTGAACGCGAGCGTCGGACGCATGCCTTGCTCCTTGATGCTGCTCGATCTTGATGGCTTCAAGCATGTGAATGATAGCCTAGGGCACTCTGTCGGTGATCAGCTTCTGACCGCGGTCGGGGACCGGCTGAGCGCCGCGGTCGGCAACACCGATTTCGTTGCGCGCCTGGGCGGCGACGAATTCGCGGTCTTCCTTTCCGCGTGTGCCGACCCGTTGCGACTGGACGAACTTGCATCACGAATCCTGAAGGCGTTGCACGCGCCGTTCGAACTTGCAGGACAGTCCGTGTACATCGGCACGAGCATCGGCATTGCCATGTCGCCGAAAGACGCGTCCGACGTCGGGCAAATTCTATCGAGCGCGGACCTAGCCTTGTACAGCGCAAAGAGTACTGGGGGCGGCGTCCGGACGTTCTTCGCGCGCGAGATGCAGAACAGATCGGAGGAGAAACATCGCCTCGGCTCGGAGCTTCGCCAAGCTGTTGCCAACGGCGAGTTCGAGCTGTGGTATCAGCCTCAGATTCGGCTCCGGGACAGCTCGCTTGCGGGCGTAGAAGCACTGCTTCGCTGGCGTCATCCGCATCACGGCCTGCTCGCGCCACAGTTCTTCATCCAGGTGCTCGAGGAGAGTGCGATCGCGGAAGAAGTTGGCGATTGGATCATCGAACAGGCCTGCGCGGAAGCGACCCACTGGGATCAAGCCGGGCTTGGACCCTTGCGCATCGGAGTGAACCTCTTTGCTGCACAGCTGCGATCTGGTCGGCTGTTCGACGTAGTTACGGCAGCACTGCAGAAGCACAAACTCTCCCCGAACAAACTTGAGCTTGAGATCACAGAGAACACCGTTCTTCGCCATAGCAGCCAGTCGACAAAAGCACTTAGAAAGCTGAGGGCGCTAGGCGTTGGTGTTGCTTTCGATGATTTTGGAACCGGTTATGCTTCGTTGAGCCTGCTCCAAAGGTACCCTGTTACCCGATTGAAAATCGATCGGAGCTTCATCGCACGGGTAGACCGAAAAGCTGGCGATGCAGCGATCGTCGGGGCAGTCGTCAGCATGGCCAATAGCCTCGGGCTCGAAGTGATCGCCGAAGGGATTGAGACGATCGAACAGGAAGCCGCTGTACGTCGCCTGGGTTGCGACGAAGCACAGGGGTACCGATATGGCCGTCCAATGCCAGCGCGCGAGATAGCAGCAACGTATTTAGATGCAGCGCCTGACAGTGGAGTCGCCTCACCGGCGGCGTAAGCCACCCTAGGGCAGCGTGCGGCTATCACCCACCACCAGTCGTTTAGCCCCTCGACCGCCGCCAAAACGAACGGCTGCTTACCGCCAGCCAGCACGAAAGCAGACAAGCCGCTTTCCACCAGATTTAAGCCCATGCTATCGTAGACTGGTTGAAGGTATAAGTACGCAGGACCACGCGCTGTTTTGCTTCCGCCGTGCTTCCAGCGGTTATATCAGCCATCTACGGCGTACACGGAAAAGCCGCCATGTCATTGACATAGCGGCTAGATTTGGTTGCGGGGACGGGATTTGACCGCTGTAGAACTCGAGTTCGGCTGACCAAGGGTGCTCTCGTACCGGCTACTACCCGCTCACTTAGATCGCCTTCCCCGCACAACGAAGAATGAGCTGTGCAGCGGCCGATTGAACAAAGGTCCATTGTGGGCGCCGTCGCCAATATGGCCCGCTCGCGCGCCTTATAGCGGCGAGTGTTCATCGTAGCGCCCGGCCCGCCGCAGCTGCCGCACGATGCCATTGAAAGCCGCCGTTACTCCCTGTGCTCGTCCAATCTCGTTATCCTGTTTTGCGGCGTCCCAATAGAGCTCGAGTGGCCAGCGCTCTGGGCAGTGTGGCAGAAGGCAGCGTAGCGCCAGGCGAACCTCGACTCCATCGATCCGGGCATCTGCGCAACGGCTAAGGCCGCCGCGCAGGATGTGGACGGCAAGCCCGATCACGACGCGCTGGTGCCTTGAGAGCTGGGACACCTATCAGTGGAAGTCGTGCGACTTGAACCGCACCACTTCCTCCGGATCCATCCCGTCCGCGTGGGGCGGCCAATACTGGTTGCGCGGCTCTGGTTGCCAGCCCTTGTCGCCGCGATCAGGCGAGCCCGGATGCTGCGCAGCATCGCCGCGGCCGGTGCGGTGCGGAAACGACATATCACCGACGCGGTGGAGCAGATCTCCGTGATCGATGATCCGGTCGCAGATCACATGGATGATCTCGCCTTCCTTCTGCACCCGGCCCTTCATGCCGACCATGGACGCCGACATAATCGTTCGGCGCTGCGCCTCGAAACGGTCGGGCCAAAGTATCCCATTGGCGATGCCGGTCTCGTCCTCGATCGTAATGAACAGGACACCCTTCGCCGACCCGGGCTTCTGGCGAACCAAAACGATGCCCGCGACCTCGACATGACGGCCGTCGCGGATGCTCGCGAGGTCGGCGCATTTAGTGACGCCGCGGCGGGTCAGCTCGTCGCGGACGAACGTCAGCGGATGCGCGCGGAGCGAGAGCTGGAGTGCCCGGTAGTCCTCGATCACCTCACGTCCGTCGGTAAGCGGCCGCAGCGCCACGTCCGGCTCAACACCTTCGGCGCTGAGGGTCTCGGCAGACCGATCGGCCGCAGCAAAGAGGGGCAGCGGGGCCTCTCCGAGACCCCTCACCTTCCAGAGCCCCTGGCGGCGATCGACGCTGAAGCCGTGGAAGGCATCGCCATCCGCCAGCTTCTCGATCGCGGCCCGCTGGACCCCCGATCGCCGCCAGACATCCTCCACGCTCTCGAAGGCAGTCGTGGTGCGCGCGCCTACGATCTTGGCGCCATCAGCGTTCGACAGGCCGCGGATCTGCCGCAGGCCAAGCCGCACCGCGAGATAGCGCCCGCCCGTCTTCTCCAATGTGCAATCCCAGCGGCTCGCGTTCACGCAGGGCGGACGAACCTCGACGCCGTGGTCGCGCGCGTCGCGGACGATCTGTGCCGGCGCGTAGAAGCCCATCGGCTGCGCGTTCATGAGCGACGCGCAGAACACGTCCGGATGATGGTGCTTCATCCAAGACGAGGCGTAGGAGATCTTGGCGAAGGACGCTGCGTGGCTCTCGGGAAAGCCATACGAGCCGAAACCCTCAAGCTGGCGGAATGTGCGTTCTGCAAACTCGCGGGGGTAACCCCGCTCAACCATGCCGTTGACCAGCTTCTCTGAGAAGTGCGAGACCCCGCCAGTGAACTTGAACGTCGCCATGGCGCGGCGCAGCTGATCCGCCTCGGCCGGGGTGAACCCGGCACCGACGATCGCGACTTTCATCGCCTGTTCCTGGAAGAGCGGCACGCCGAGCGTCTTCTCCAGCACCGCCCGCAACTCGGGTCGCGGGTATTCCGGCTTTTCCAGACCCTCACGCCGGCGCAGATACGGGTGGACCATGTCGCCCTGGATCGGCCCTGGCCGGACGATCGCGACCTGGATGACAAGATCGTAGAAGCGCCGCGGCTTCATGCGCGGCAGCATGCTCATCTGGGCGCGGCTCTCGATCTGGAACGTGCCGAGCGTGTCAGCCTTCTGGATCATCGCGTAGACGTCAGGGTCGTCGTCCTGCAGATCCTTGAGCTCGACGCGTAGCCCCTTGTCCGCCTCGAGCATGTTGAAGGCGCGGTTCATGCAGCCGAGCATGCCTAGGCCGAGAACGTCCACCTTCATGAATTTGAGTGCGTCGATGTCGTCTTTGTCCCATTCGATGATCTGACGATCCTCCATCGCGGCAGGCTCAATCGGCACCAGGTCATCGAGGCGGTCGTGAGTTAGGACGAAGCCGCCCGGATGCTGCGACATGTGGCGCGGCACGCCGATCAGCTTGCGGGCAAGCTCCAGCGTCAGTCGCAGCCGGCGATCGCCGATGTCTAGGTTCAGCTCGTCGACCTGCTTCTCGCCGACGCCTTCGGCCGACCAGCCCCAGACGAGGCCCGCGAGCGATGAGGTCAGATCCTCTGGAAGCCCGAGCGCCTTGCCGACGTCGCGGACCGCGCCTCGCGCACGATAGCGTTGGACCACCGCCGTTAGGGCGGAATGATTGCGCCCGTAGGTCTCATAGATCCACTGGATGATCTCCTCTCGGCGCTCATGCTCGAAATCGACATCGATATCGGGCGGCTCGCGCCGCTCTCCAGACACGAACCGCTCGAACAGCAGCTCGTGCTTAATCGGGTCAATCGAGGTGACCCCGAGCACAAAGCAGACGCAGCTATTCGCAGCCGAGCCCCGGCCCTGGCAAAGGATGCCGCGCCGGCGTGCCTCGCGGACGATCGCGTAGACGGTCAGGAAGTAAGGCGCGTAGCCAAGCTCCCCGATCAGCCGCATCTCATGCGTGATCTGGTCGGTGTAGGCCTGCGGCACGTTGCCATCGAACATCCGGTCGACAGCTTCATCGGCCAGGCGCTGAAGCGCTTCGTGCGCGGTCAGTCCGTCGATCAGCTTCTCGTGCGGGTACTGATACTGAAGCTCGCCAAGATCGAAGGTGCAGATCCGCGAGATGTCCACGCTCGCCTGCAGTGCGTCGGGATAGGCGCGGAAGCGCCGGACCATCTCGTCGGGTGACTTCAGCGCGCGATCGGCGTTGACCTCGCGGCGGTAGCCGAGCTCATCGACGGTGCATTTCTCGCGCACCGCGGTGACCACGTCTTGCAGCAGCCGCGCCTCGGGCGCGTGGTAGAGCACGTCGCCGGTCACGACCGCGCGCACGCCGGCACCGCCCGCCTGTCGGGCGAGCGCATCGATGCGGACAGCATCCCCCGGCCGGCGCCGCTGGAACAGCGCCATGTAGCCTCGCCGGCCGTAAACCGCCTTCAGGTCCTTCAGGGCCGCAAGGTTCTCCTCGTCCGCCTCATGAGGCAGCAGGATGGCGATCACGCCCTCCGACCATTGCTCCAGGTCATGCCAGTGAAGAAGGCAGCCCCCCTTCCCTGCCCGCGTCTTGCCAACCGTCAGCAGCCGCGTGATCCGGGACCAGGCTGGTCGGTTGGTTGGATAGAGCAACACGCGTCTACCGCAGGAGAGGTCAACGCGAGTCCCGGCCATCGAGCGGACGCCGGTCGCCTTCTGGGCTTCCCATGCGCGCACGACACCGGCGACGGTGCCAATGTCGCTGACGCCGATCGCGGGATAGCCGAGCAGTGCCGCGGCCGCGAACAGCTCCTCCGGACTGGAAGCGCCTCGCAGGAGCGAGAAGTGGGTGAGCACCTGAAGCTCGACATAGTGGGTCATCCGAAGACCCCGTGCATCCACCAGGACAGATCGCCTGTATCGTCCTCGAAGCCGTCACCGCGGCGAAACACCCAGAAGCGCCCGCCGGTCTCGTCCTCGACGCGGTAATAGTCCCGGACGGCCCACACCTCCGCGTCGCGGCGCCACCATTCGCCATGGATGCGCTCAGGTCCGTCGCCTGCGACAACCTTGTAGGTCTTGCCACGCCACTCGAACCGGCGAGGAGGCTGGTCCGGCATCAGAGCCATGACCCGATGCAGCGGCTCTGGATGCGCGAAAAGGCGGATGGGACGTTGCCAAGCGGGCCAGTTTCCCGGAACCTCGTTCGGGTCGGAGTGGGCGACGGCTCGCTCCGGCACATGACTCTCGACCGGGGCGATGCGGAACACCGATCGGACACCGATCCTGCCGGCGATGACGTCGACCAACCGGGACGGATCGCGCACCAGCGTTTCGCCCGCCAGGACGGCCCCCAGATCGAGGGCATCCAGCGGCTCGGTGTGCGGAGCAAAAGCATGAATTGCTCGATGCCCATGCCCGGATCGATGCGCTCGATGCGCAGCTTCAGCAGCCGCAGGAGATGCGACACCTCGCGGGTCGGCCGAGAGGTGCCGACTGCCACGAGCTGCTCGGTGCCGTCGACGCGCAAGCATTTCAGGCGAAGTGATCGCGCACCTAGCCCTTTCGCCTGCAGCACAACGGCTAGATCGCGCAGCAGGTCGCCCATGACCTGCTCGATTGCCTCGGCCGTGCCGATCGGCTCCAGCAGCCGGCGCTCAGCCGCGGGCACCTCCGGGTCGTCACGCGGCGTGATCGGCTCTGGGACGCCGCCTAGTGCCTGATCTAGGCGTGTGATCGCTGGCAGGCCAAGACGACGTGCCAGCGGACCACGCGCGACCGGCAGCAGATCCGCAATCCGATCGAAGCCGAATTTACGCGCCGCTGCTAGCGCCGTGGGTGCGAGGCGAAGCGCCGCGATCGGCAGCGGAGCAAGTGCGTCCGCTGTCCCGTGAGGTCCGACGCGGATGAGGTCACCCTTGCCGAAGCGAGCCAGCGCATGGGCAGCGCCAGGGGTGTCTGCGACGGCAACGCGCGCGGTGAAGCCCGCACGGCGGCAGAAGGCGAGCAAGCGTCGGCAGAACCGTTCCTCGCCGCCATGCAGGTGCTCGCAGCCTGCCAAGTCGATCCACAGGCCATCGTGCGGCGTCACGGCCGCGCTCGGGGACCAGCGCCTGACCGCCAGCAGCGCCAGTCGATCCAGCAGAGCCGCATCGGCCTCCGGCTCGGTTGGTCGGAAGTCGAGATCCGACACCAGCGCACGCGCGTGGGTCGCCGCCATGCCGGGATGAATGCCGAGCGCTCGCGCGCCCTCGCAAGCGGACACCACCTCTTCGCGGCGCCCTACCTTCCCCACCAGCGCTAGAGGTGCTGTTACATTGCTTTGAATATTAAAGCGCGATGAAGGCTGCTGGCTTCTCGTATCAGTCGGCGGTCTGTAAGGGTGGCTTGCTGCTTCCGAACGCCTGCCGAGCTCACGCATGGGCGGCTGCGCGTGAACCGGCAGCGTTGCGATCTGAGCCTCGACCTCCTCTCGCGACTGCGCGCTGGTTCGTGCCCAGCGGGCACCAGGCCGCCAACCGCCGCCCCGCGGCACCGAACAGGCACCCGGGTCGTCGTCGACCGGCAGTTGCACGGCAGGCCGCTCAGGCAGCCGCGTAGCGGGCCGTTCCAACCGTCTCAGCCGTTCGATGGCCAAGTTCGGCAGGAACAGCGAGACGACCCGTCTCATCGCTGCCCTCCACAATCAGGGAGAAGGATGCACCGCCACGTTGACGTGCAAGTTCGACCGACCACCGCGCTCTTCCCACACCCGCGACGTCCAACCGCGCCGAAGGCGCAGAGCCAATCCGCCAGCGCGTCCAGGCAGCTGATGGCTCGGAGAATGGATCCTGGTCTCTGCCGCGGCGACGACGCAGCAGCAGTACCGGCATGTCGGCTTCAGCCGCCACGAGCTGCAGGCGGCGGGTCGCGACCATCGAGACCTTGCTCGCCTCTGCGATGATCGCGCATGGCGTGCCGTCGCGGACAGCATCCTCGATCACGGCCAGTAGCGCAGCATCGTCCTGCGGCTGAGCGTAGATAACGTTGGCAGACGCGAGGCCCGCCTGCTCCAGCGCGGGAGCGTAGAGGTCGTGCCTACAGCTGGCCCAGAGGACCAGACCTCCGGTGTTCGCAGCCTCCCGCGCTGCGATCCCGGCAAGGAACAGGGTCGTTGCCGCGTCGTCGACCAACGCGGCACTCTGCGCGGTCGCCTCGTGGAGCGCACCAGCGCGCAATCCCCCTGCCCCAAGCCTGCTGTCGATCGCATCGACGCCGAACGGCAGCACGCGGTAGTCGGTCACCGGTGTGGCGATCGTCCGCAGGTGCGCTATGCTTGGCGCGAGAGAATCGAGGGCGGCGGGCATCGTGTTCTAAGACTCGGCTTGTTCCCTTTATGTTCCGTTACCGTGCTCCATCGGTCAAGCTCGCATCGGCTCGGTTCATCGATTCAGCGAAGAACGGGAGCAAAACGTAGCGGCAACGAAGAGGGAAGATTTCGCTTCCCCTGGGTCACCAGCTGACTCATAGAATCGCGATGCCGATACGTGCCGAAAACCGCTGGCTCTACCCGATCGACTGGCAGCAGCTGTCAGGCACGATCCGCTTCGAGCGGGCCGGGAGACGCTGCGAGCAATGTAGCCGCCCGCACCTTCAGCGGGTCGCGCATCTCGGCGATGGTCGCTGGTGGGATGCGGAGGCAGCGTGCTGGCGCTCAGACCGGGGCAAGCGGATCTCGATCAAGGGCGGCTTCACGCTTGCGAGTGTCAGGGTGACGTACGTCGTGCTGGCCTGCGCTCACCTCGACCATGATCCGAGCAACAGCGCGTCTGCAAACCTGAAGGCGCTTTGCCAGCGCTGCCACATGATCCACGATGCACCCGAGCACCGTTGGCAGCGCTGGTGGAACGTCTTTCGCCGACGCGCGCTGCGCGACCTGTACGAGGATCCTCGCGTCACACGACAACGGCTGGCGGAGCGCTGAATTCCAGCTTGTGCGAGTGCCTCAGCGGTCGGCAATGACGGGAACGGCCCGCACCTCCCGCAGAACGGGCGTTGTGTCGCCGCTCGCCGTTGGTAAGGGACCCGCTCGTTTTCTCAGGGAGCAAGATCAACATGAATATCGCTGAATTGGCCAAGGGCGTCGCGACGGTGACCGGCTCGAGCGAAGCTGACGCGAAGAAGGCTGTCACCGCGGTTTTCGACCAGATCGCGGACGCTGCGGCTAAGGGCGAGGAAGTGTCGCTCGCAGGGTTCGGGAAGTTCACCGTCAAGGATCGTCCTGAGCGTCAGGGCCGTAATCCGGCAACGGGCGAGACCATGACGTTTGCGGCGTCCAAGAAGGTGTCGTTCACGGCGGCCAAGGGCCTTAAGGACAAGCTCTGAGCCAAGCGCTGGCGATCCGTCGCTGGCATCAAGGGATGGCGGATGTGCAATCGGTACAGGCTGACGGCAAAACAGGCCGAAGTCGCTGCCACCTTTGGCATCCGCCCGCCCTATGAGCCGGATGAGACGTTCCCGCCGGCGGACATCTTCCCGACGGGCAACAAGACACCCTTTTACGGCACCGTCATCGTACAAGACGGAGCTGAGCGGCGCATCGAGCGCATGGAGTGGGGCGTTCCTACCTATGTGCCGAGCAAGCGTGACCCTTCGGTCAAGCTGACGAAGTACGTCACCAACGTCCGCAACCTGAGCTCAGCCTTCTGGCGGTCGATGCTGACCACACCGGCGCAGCGTTGCCTCGTGCCGGTAACCGCGTTCTCCGAGTTTGGCATTGCTCCAGGCGAGGACGGCAGAAAGCCACTCCACTGGTTCGATGTGCCTAGCCGGCCGATCTTTGCCTTCGCCGGGATCTGGCGACCGACCGAGCGCGGCAACGCCTATGGCTTCCTGACTACGGAACCGAACGCGATCGTGGCGCCGATCCACCCGAAGGCCATGCCCGTCATACTCCACGACGACGACTATGAGCGTTGGCTGTCGGCTCCATGGGAAGACTTAACCGAAATGGTGGCGCCCTACCCGTCTCAGCTAATGACCGTAAGCAGCTGACCAGGACGCACCTTATGCGCACCGCCATCGCCAGACCGCGCCTGAGGGCGGTGGAGACCGGATGCTACGGCGCTGGCGATGGCGGTCGAACGCTGCCAGAAGAGTTGGGAGACCGGCAGCGCCCGGCACCGCTTATGCCGATCGAACCTTGCCCGACCGTCAACGAGCGCTCACCCGCCTGAATCGAGCCCACAGGATGGCCCGCTATGTTCGGCCTGGCGCAACGGTGCGGCTCGCCGCAAACTGGAGTGCCCGGTTGCCGTGCCGGCTGCATCAGGCTCCCCACTCTGAACTATCTTCGTCCGGATAGAAGGCGTGAGGATCGGCTGGCCCCTGCCGCCGGGGCGGACGTGGTGCAGACGGGACGACGTTCGTCGTCGCCGGAAGCGAGGGAGCGCCACCGCCGAAACGAACGCGGATAAACGCCGATCCGCCGTCGATCCCCTGGAAGATGGCCATCACGTCCTCGCCGCGGGCGAGCCGACTGCCGATGTACGGCGCCCGCTCGGCGTTGACGTAGCCGAGCTGCACGCCGCTTGAACTGATCACGGCGATTGCATTGCTGTCGTGCTTGTTCCTGGGCTCCGCTATCAGCTGGACCGGGTCGCCGGGCATCGTCATTATCGCCTCCGACCGTCGGTTGCTGCCGTCCGCATTTGGAAAGTCGATGCCGACGACTGCGAGGGTGAGTTCCTGCATGTCGACGATCTATGATCTTGCGGGCCACCGCGGAAGGCGTACGCTTGTCCGATGCCTAATTTCGATGACAGCGCTGATGAGGATCTGGCCGCGGCGTGCAACCGCTTGGCCGCTTGGGTCGAACCGCTCCCGGAGGGGACGCTGGTCGATGCGGCCTCACAACTTACCGAGGGTGACCTCGCGCTGATCCTGCGCCGCCTCTACGCCACCAGACACGTCATAGAGGGCGAAGGGAGCCGGGACGAGAATAGGACATCTGCCGTCAGTCGGGCGTCGGTTCCGATCACAGCGAAAAGCTAACAACGTGCGTGATTGTGTCCAGCGCGCAGCAACTCCCCGAACGTCGTCTAGAAGGTTCTGCCGCGGCTACACCCGGCGGGATGTTCCGCCGGGTGTAGGTCTTTCCCGTAGCTCGAAACTAGGCGGATGACCGGAACGGTTCTTGTCATCTGTGTTGCCGTGCTCGTGGCCCTCGCCACCCCGTTCTTAGCTGCGCTTGTGATTCTGCGCGTACTCCGCCGCCGCAACGAGGGGGCGGACGGGCCGCATAACTGAACCTTACGGAGAAGATCGAGCGCTTTACCTCGGGGTCAAATCGCGATGGTACACCGACGCCGGAACCGGCCCGTCGCCTCCAAGTTGTTCATCGATGAGCAGCACCGCAAAGCGTAGCGATCCTGACCTTTGGGACAAGATCAAGAAGAGCGTCATCGCCGGCGAGAAAGGCGGAGAGGAAGGCGAGTGGTCCGCTCGGAAGGCGCAACTTGCCGTCGCCGAGTACAAGAAACAGGGCGGAGGATACGAAGGCAAGAAGAAGGCGGACAACTCGCTGGCGGAGTGGACCAAGGAAGATTGGGGTACAAAGTCGGGCGCGCCAAGTGGCGAAACCCAGGAGCGTTATCTGCCCAGAGCCGAGCGAGAGAAACTTACCGCGTCGGAGTATGATCTTACCACCGCCAAGAAGCGGGCCGACACGAAGATGGGCAAACAGTACTCGGCCCAGCCGGCCGATGTAGCATCCAAGACCAACCATCACGATGATCAGCGATCGAAAGCGCTCCTCTACAGGCTGGCCAAGGAGCAAGGCATCCCCGGTAGATCAAAGATGAGCAAGGCCGATCTCGCGCGTGCTTTGAAGTAGGTGCAGCGTCTCTCAATTCCGTTGCTCAGTCGTCCGCAGACCTACGATTGTCGGGCGTGCGATGAACGCCGTACCCATCAGGAGGATCTGGTCGTTACATCCGTTCGACCGGGCTGGCGCTGAACGCTGGCTTCCGTTCGGCATCCAGGAAGGTCACTCATGTCTACATCGTCGCGCATCGCCATTGTCGGCGCGGGTAACGTCGGCGCCACCGCCGCCTACGCATTGATGCTGCGCGGGTTGTTCGCCGAGATCGTGCTGATCGACCACAATCCGGAACGAGCCGGCGCCGAGGCGACCGACATCGCCGATGCCAATGCGATAGCTCAGCCGGTGCGGATCTGGGCCGGTGACTACGCCGACGTCGCCGACGCCAGCATCCTCGTCATCACCGCAGGTGCTGGAACCAAGGACGTCGAGCCGCGCACCGCTGTTGCGGGCAGAAGCGCCGCCATTGTGCGAGAGTGCGTCACTCAGGCGATGGAAGCAGGGTTCGACGGCATCCTCGTGGTTGCCTCCAACCCGGCCGACGCAATGACGCAGGTCGCACAGCAGACATCGGGGCTACCGCCGGAACGTGTGATCGGCACGGGCACTCTCCTGGACAGCAACCGCTTCAGGAAGCGGATCGCGGATCAGCTCGCGATCGCACCCGGCGCCGTCGAGGCCCTTGTGCTCGGCGAACATGGTGACAGCGAAGTCATGGCCTACTCGACCGTGCGCATCGGCGGCATGGATCTCGACGCATATCTGGGCGAGCAGAGCTTCGACCGTCCCGGCGTAGCGCACGACGTTATGCGCGCAGGTTACACGATCAGCGACGGAAAGGGTTACACTCGTTTGGCGTCGCTAGCTCGATCGCGCGCATCTGCGAGGCCATCCACCGCGACGAGCGCGTGATACTGCCTGTCTCAACGCTGCTGACAGGGCAGTACGGGATCGACGGCATCTACCTGAGCCTCCCCTGCCTGGTTGGTGCAGGCGGCATCCTGCGGATCCTGACGCCGTTGCTAACCGACGACGAGCAGATCGCGCTGGTCGCATCGAGCGACCTCCTACGACAAACCCTGCAAGCAGCCAGCTGAGAAGCAATCATGGCAACCAATCAATGTTAAATCAGCAAGCCCTTGCCCCCGCCGATCGCCTCACCTGAGCAGGCGTGCGGCGCAAGGTTGCACCTAAGCTATGCTTCGGCGGAAGGTCAGCATGCTCGGCTGATGTCTCGCAATAGGGTAGGCCTCGCTCACGCCAGCAAGAGCGCTCGGCGCATCCGGCCAATTCACTGAACGACTCGAAAGCACGCGACTTTAGTCGACAACGAGGAGCCAAGAGCTGGGCGCTCCAACGCGGATCGGCTGCCCGGTCCGAGGTCGCTACCGATGCTGTAAACCCCCTTCCCCGCGGAGCGATGATCATTCAGGAGGAACATGGCGGTGACGAACGGCGCCTAGCAGCGTCGGGCGTATTCATGCCGTCAAAGGAGGTGTATTCTCTATCGGAAACAGTGAACTAGCACAGTTGCTCATTGGTGGCGCGATACTTTGCATCGCGTTTGCCACTTTGGTGCTCAAAATCATCGAAGTTGCTCGCAAAGGCGAGTGAGTGACGGGGGTCGGCGTCTAGCAGCGCTGGCCCCTCCAAAATTTGAGGCTCGAGACGCTAGCACATCTCGAGCCTCAGGGTTGATGTATCCGCTATCGAGAGCGAACCAGCATATTCGATATAGACCGTCATCAACTACGGATCAACGGTCCATACCGGCAGGAATGATGGCCGGGTAGCTGCCTACGGTCGGGACGCCAGAGCCTCCGGCAGCGCGCTCTTTGAACAGCAAGACCCACTCTCGGTCATTCAGGACCAGTTTGAGGCTCCTCAACATCAGCCGTTCATTCATCGGCCCGAGTTTACTACCCCTCGCGCCGGTGTGGCGGCATGTGCGTTTCTAGTCGTCTGGACAGCAGAGCGCCGTGATCGTCAACGCTGCTCAACGTCAGGAGCGGGTTGCACGAGCGGCTTGCCCTTTTCTACTATGTAGGTCGCGAGCTCGGCGCCGTTGGCCCTGCCAGGATTGTACGCTTGATGTGCCACACCTGCAGGAATGAATAGAACTTCGCCAGCCTTGTACGTCGCGGGGGATTTCCCCTCTAGCTGATACTCGAGCATGCCTTCGATGACGTAGATGACCTCCTCTCCTGAGTGGCGGTGCCAAAGCGCGGTGGCTCCCGGAGCGATCTCAATCCGGGCTTGAACGGTCTCCCAGTTGGCGATCGACAAGTCATGTCGTTGATGACGTCCCCCCTGTTTTTAGCCCAATCTGAATGAGAGTTTTCCGGCCCTATGAAGCCTGCGGGCAAGGAGCTGGGACATGAAGAAGTCGAGGTACACGGACGAGCAAATCGCCTTCGCGCTGAAGCAGGCGGAAACCGGCACGTCGGTGGCCGAAGTCATCCGGCGGATGGGGATTTCGGAGCAGACATTCTATCGCTGGAAGAAGGTGTACGGTGGGCTAGGCGTCGGTGAGTTGCGGCGGGTGAAGCAGCTTGAGGACGAGAACCGGAAGCTGAAGCAGCTGGTCGCCGATCTGAGCCTGGACAAGCACATTCTGCAGGACGTGCTGGCAAAAAAGCTCTGACGCCTGGGCGGCGACGCGAGCTCGTCGCGCACGTTCAGGCGTCTCATGGGGTCAGCGAAAGGCGTAGCTGCTCGGTTCTGGGCGCCGAGCGGTCTTCGGTGCGCTACGTGTCACACCGCCCCGACCAGACGCCGCTTGTGATGCGGATCCGCGATCTGGCGGCGACCCGGACGCGGTATGGCTACTTCAGGATCTACATCCTGCTGCGCAGGGAGGGATGGTTCGTGAACCACAAGCGTGTCTACCGGCTTTACCGGGAGGATGGACTGAGCCTTCGGCTCAAGAAGCCTAGACGTAATGTCAGCGCTGCCAATCGGGTGCGGCAACCAGCGGCGCTGGCGGCGAACGAAATGTGGTCGATGGACTTTGTCTCGGACGCGCTGTTCGACGGTCGAAGGCTGCGGGCGCTGACGGTGGTCGACGCCTTCACCCGCGAGGCGCTGGCGATTGATGTCGACCAGGGTATCAAGGGCGAACAGGTGGTTGCGGCGATGACGCGGATCTCGTCAATCCGCGGCGCACCCAGAACCATCCGGGTGGACAACGGGCCGGAGTTCATCTCGAAGGCGCTGGACCGCTGGGCCTACGAGAACGGTGTGACGCTGGACTTTAGCCGGCCGGGCAAACCAACGGACAACGCCTTCATCGAGAGCTTCAACGGTCGCTTGCGCGACGAGTGCTTGAACGCACACTGGTTCCTGTCGCTTGCCGATGCCCGAACTAAGATCGAAGCCTGGCGTCGGGACTACAATGAGAGCCGTCCTCACACATCGCTTGGCTGGCTGACGCCAGTCGAATATGCTGCTGCCGCGGTCAAGATCGCCGCCGTATGAACGCCGGAAACTCACCCTCAGCCTGGATGAGAAACCGGGGGACCCTCAACCTCGATCCAGACTGTCATAGTCGATGGACCACTCAGAAGGGGGCAGCTCATGAAGATCCGTGCGCTTGACGCCCGGCTGCCCTTGCATGGTTGCTGCTAAGGCACCTGAGGCGTCAGCGCTGCTGCAACCGCAATACCGACTTCTTTGCACATAGCTGTCTCCTTGGTTCAGCCGTTTGCGACCAGAACTTGGTAGATTGAGACGCGCATAGTCGCGCCGCGAGATCGAATGCTCGACCGATGCTTAGCGCAAAAGGACGTAGTCAGGGTCGAGGCGCATCCCCCGGGACAATTCGGCTGGCAGCGTCGAGCAACCAGTTATTTGCGGACCGCTAAGCTCTCGCCTCTAACGCCGCGACTTCGTAGTCGACAAGGTCGGGCACCACGAACTCAATACCCTTGGCCGTTCGGCGGACGGGAACGCTGCGTTCTGACCGCAACAGCCGCGCTTCGGTAACCTGGAATGATGCCGGCACTCGCATGCTCACCGTTTGCGGCCCGACCCGGTGAGCCCGGCGCAGCGCAGCGGCGCGGAAGTTGGGGTTAGTAAAATTGACCAGGTGAACGGCATAACCCGGCTCAGTCCGCCAGCCAAACGTCTCGACCAGCCCTTCGCCCTCAACCTGAAACGCTCCCCCGTCGCCGTTTATCCATTGCAGCGCGTTGGTAACGAGGTCACCTAAGTCACCAGCTCCGGTCCGCCAGTATCCCGCCTCCACGTCTCCCGCGAGGTGAGCGATCCGCGACCGCCCTCGCTCACGTGCGACTACCGTCGGTGAGTCCGTGCGCGGTTCGCGCGGAAACACGGCTTCTGTCGGGTACCAGGGATAGCGAGGGACGTGTGTCAGGATCGCCGTTCCCTCAGCAGCAATCGGTACCCGCGCGCTCGAACCCTGGATCCAGTTAGTGTCGCGAAAGCTTGCGGTCAGCGGGTGCGGCCTTCCCAGCCGCTGGGTAGCGCTAGAACCGGGGAACGGTCCACCCGGCGCCGACGCCGCGATACCAAAACTCTCACGCGGCCCCGTCCGCCGCATGCTAAAGAGCCGCGCTAGCGCAAAGTCGGCGCGGGGCTTGCCGGCCTCGTCGTATAGGCCAGTTTCAAACGTAGTCAGCAAAGAGCCGCCCCGCCCCACGAACGCTTCGATCTGCGCTGCCTGCGCGTCGCTCAGCAGCGCGGCGTTCGCCAGCACTAGGACTCGGTATGACTTTAGCGCATCTGCCGACAACGCGTTGTCCAGCACAACGTCGAACGGGATTCGTGCCTCCGTAAGCAGCTGGTACATGCCCTGCACAGCGTCCAGGGTCTCGGTGCCGACCGGCGGCTTGTACAAACGGTTAGACCGCTGCGAGACGACCATCGCCACCTCGGCCAAGGACGCCAAATTGTGGAAGTGACGATCATGCTTTGCCTGCCATGCAAACACCTCGCGCCCGACTTCCTGCCAGCGCCGGTCCTCGACGAACCCCTGCTGGTACCCGAGCCAGTGATAGTAGAGCACGCCGCCCGCCGCCGCGGTTTGGAAGAGCCGAGATCGAACCTCGTCAGGGTTGCCGGTGACGTTGCGCCAGCGATTATCGCCGGCAATCTGGTACGATCCGGTCGAGTTCGGGACCGGCTTAGACCCGACGATCGCCTTGGCAATCCGCGTCTGCTGGCTGGCGTCCCAAGTTGGTGCCCCGACGCCCCCGCGCCCCTGATTATCGGCTAGGAACCAGGGCGCCTGCGCGGTTAGCTCTGTGAGATCCAGGTCACCGCCGCGAAAACCGCCCCCTAAGTTTCCGGAGAAGATAGCGGCTGACCCCCGTCGGCTGACCAGGTCGCTGTAAAGCCGCCACAACTCCACAGCGCGGCGCTGGTACGCCTGCTTGTAGGCTTCGCTGCCTGGTTCGCCGATGGCGCGGCAGGCCCGGCAGTAGCAGACCGGTGCATCCACCCCGGGCCAACCGTTCGAGTAGATGCCGTCGATCGCGTAGCGGGACAGGACCTCGTTAATAAGCGCAGGTACGAACTCCGAGTAGTAGGTGCTGAACTGGCAGGTGGCCGCATGCTCGCGCGACGAGGCTGGGTCACCTGGCCCTCCTACCAGCCCGCGCACCACCAGAGACCCGTTGGCGTTGCGACGGAACCACTCTGGACGCCCCTCGGCGAGCCCGATCTCTGCAACGTCAATGCTAAGCCGTCCCAAGATGCGGATGCCGCGCTTGCGTAGGGCGGCCACGCACTCGCCGAACAGGTCGCGGCCGTTCAGATAGCGGCTGACCGGCAGGTCGGGCAATGCCGTAGGGTAGAACGCAACGATGTTAGTAACGCTCAGGAACGTAGCCTGCGCTTCTGTCGCGGCGAGATAATCGGCCCAGCGGTCGACATCGAAGCTTTCTGGATCGCGCTCGTTGAAGTTTACCTGGACGATACGCTTAATTCGTTGATGCCAGGCGTTCGGGTCGAGGCGCGCTGGCGTTGAAGTCTTTGTTGCCGTCGCCAGCGCAGGACCGGTGCCTGCGGCTAGGCCGACGGCCAGTGCCGCAGCGCCGCCCGCGAATTCGCGCCTGTTAGTATGCATTTTCCGCCTTTCCATCAGGTAATGCCCGTCGCGTAAAATACACCGATCACCACGAACACGGCCGCGGTCTTGATCAGCGTGATCGCAAATATGTCTTTGTAGGCTTGGCGGTGGGTTAGTCCGGTCACTGCAAGTACCGTGATCACCGCCCCGTTGTGCGGCAGCGCGTCCATGCCTCCGCTCGCCATAGCGGTGACCCGGTGCATGACCTCCAGCGGGATGCCGGCCGCCTGTGCGGCTGCACCAAACCGCTCTCCCATGGCGCCGAGCGCGATGCCCAGCCCGCCCGATGCAGACCCGGTGATCCCGGCGAGAGTGGTGGTTACTACCGCGGCGTTGACCAGCGGATCGGGAATCAACGCTACCGCATTACGGACAGCAATGAAGCCCGGCAGCGCTGCGATTACAGCACCATAACCATATTCGGATGCGGTGTTCATCGCCGCGAGCAACGCTCCGGCGATCGCCGGCCGGGTCCGCTCGCTGAATCCTTCGACAACGTGCCGGAAGCGAAGGGCGATCACCAGCAGGATCGCGAGCAGCAGCGCCCCCTCCAAGGCCCAAATGGCCGCTACGCTGCTGGTTTTGGCCGTGACGACGGTCGCGACGCCCGGAAGGGCGACGCTGACTTCCGGGCCGAAGCTACGGGCAACTGCGGTCGCGAACAGGGCATTCGCCGCGACCACCGTCACAAGCGGCAACAGCGCCCGGATCGGGTTTGCCGGCGCTGCATCGGGCAGCGACACCGGCTCGTTCAGATGGTTCTCACCATATCCCTCGTCGCCTGCTGCGCGCACCCGCCACTGCAGATAGGCAGTACCCAGCGCCGCGATGAACGCGCTTCCAATCAGACCCAGCCACGGCGCCGCCCAAGCTGTGGTTCCGAAAAAGCTGGTTGGAATTATGTTCTGGATTTGTGGCGTGCCGGGCAGCGCATCCATAGTGAAGCTGAATGCACCAAGCGCCATGCTGGCGGGAAGCAGTCGCTTAGGCACCTTAGCCTGCCGGAACAGCTCGGCCGCAAAGGGGTAGACGGCGAAAACGACGACGAACAGCGACACGCCGCCATAGGTTAGCAGCGCGGAAACCAGCACCACCGGCCCAACAGCCGCTCGACCTCCCGTCCGCTTGGCCACCCAATTGATTAGCGCGCGCGCAAAACCCGAAAGTTCCATCAATTTGCCAAACAAGGCGCCGAGTAGAAATAGTGGGAAGTAGAGTTTAATGAACCCGACTGCGCGTTCCATGAACACGCCGGTAAACACGAGCGGCACGTCGCCCGGCTGTAAGAGCAGCACCGGGATCATTGCAGCCACCGGCGCGAGCAAGATGACGCTAAAACCTCGATAAGCCACGAACATCAGGAATGCGAGGCTGATCAGACTTGCCAGAACGGCCATCTCTCTCCCTTCCGTACGCCCGTTTTCCGGGTCGACCGTTCCTTCTCGTCAGCCCTCCACTGCGGCTCCGTACGGCACGTTGCGCCCGCCATAGCGGCGTACTCGCAGGTTCGCCTGTTCGCCGTGGCCGACAAAGCCTTCGAGCGCGCACAGCCGCGAACAATAAGCGCCGATCTCCGCCGAGGCTTCGTCTGTCAGAACGCGCTGAAAGGTGTGCGTCTTGAGAAAGGATCCAACCCAAAGTCCGCCCGTGTAGCGGCCCGCGCGCCTGGTTGGCAGGGTATGATTGGTGCCGATCACCTTGTCGCCATACGCGACATTGGTGCGCGGCCCCAGGAACAACGCACCGTAATTGCGCATGCGCTTGTGAAAATATTCAGGGTCGCGGCACAGTACCTGTACGTGCTCCGACGCGATCTGGTTCGCTACTTCAACCATCTCTTCGTCGGTTTCCGCCACGATGATCTCGCCATGATCGTGCCACGCGCGACCTGCGATAGGCGCGGTGGGCAGCACGGCCAGAAGGCGCTCCACCTCGCGTAGCGTATCATTTGCCAGCCGCTCTGACGTGGTCAGCAGGATCGCGGGAGAGTCCGGCCCATGCTCTGCCTGGCCGAGAAGGTCCGTCGCGCACATTTCGCCGTCTGTACTGTCATCGGCGATGATCAGCGTCTCCGTTGGCCCCGCTAGCAGGTCGATGCCAACGCGACCGAACAGCTGCCGCTTGGCCTCCGCGACATAAGCGTTGCCCGGCCCCACCAGCATGTCCACGGGCGCAATGGTCTGCGTTCCCAACGCCATCGCGCCGACCGCCTGGATACCGCCGATACAGTAAATTTCGTCGGCTCCGGCCAAATGCTGTGCTGCAACGATCGCAGGAGCGGGCCGGCCGCCGAACGGCGGCGCGCAAGTCGCGACGCGCGCGACGCCCGCTACCTTTGCGGTGATCACCGACATGTGCGCACTGGCCAAAAGTGGGTATTTGCCGCCCGGTACGTAGCAGCCAGCCGCGTCAACCGGGATGTTACGATGCCCTAGCACTACGCCAGGCCGGGTTTCGACCTCCAGATCCAGGATCGTAGCGCGCTGGTGCGTGGCGAAGGTACGAACCTGTTCCTGCGCGAAGGCGATGTCATCTAGGTCGCGTGGAGCCATGCTGTCCAGGCAGGCCTCGATTTCGGCATCTGTGAGGCGGTAGGAGTCCCGGTCAAGCCCATCAAAGCGGATGGATAAGTCACGCACAGCGTCGTCACCGCCGGCTGTGATCTGTTCCAGGATGCCCTCAACCGTATCGCGAACCTGCCGGTCGGCCTGCTGCCGCATGGTCGCGTCTGTCGCGCCCCGCTTGATCCACCGCGCCACAAACGCCCTCCCAATTGTTCTTCTTTTTTGCATACGCATGCAAGATAAGCCTGTCAACGCCACCCGCAGTACGTCAGCCGTTCTTTGGCGCCCGCCAGATCATTCGTTCTGGCGGGCCTGATAGCCCGCGCCGTGGCAAGCGAGCCGATTGGCGTACCAGTAACTCGCCGGGCACCTCGATCTCTGCCACCGAGCCACCATCGCCGTTCAGCTGCTCGTCCACGATCTCTGCCACCTTGTCCGCCATGGTCGCCAAAGGCTGCGAATACGTAGTGAGCAAGAACAGTGGCCATCGCGCAAGCTGAGAATCGTCAAAGCCTACGACCGATACCGCACGACCAACGTCTAGGCCGAATTCTGAGCGCGCCAGACCGATGGTTACGAGCGCCATATGATCGTTGGCACAGAAGATCGCGTCAGGTGGTCTATCACGACCCAGAAGCGCACGCGCGGCAGCGGTCGCGCCGGCGGTAGAGTAATTACCAATCTCGCGGCACGCCAGCTCCTTACCATGGTGGGCCAGCCGCTCTACGAATGCCTCCTCGCGGTCGCGGCTCGTAGAGGAGGTTTCTAATCCCGCAAGATAAGCAAAGCGCGTGTGGCGCCCCGCTACCAGGAAGTCGGCTATGGCTGCCGCCCCTTTACGGTTGGCTCCAGTGACGCTGGATACGCTACGGCTGTCTGTTTTGCGGTTCAGCATGACTATCGGTAGCCCGATTGCGCGGCACTCGTCGGCAAACACCGAAGACACGGAAGCAGAGACCATCACCAGAGCGTCTACCCGCGCATTTAGAACGTCCTGAAGGATTGGATCGTTGGACGCATCGTGACGGGAGGTAAACAGCAGGATGCGCTGGCCATATTGACCAAAGGCACCTGCCAGCGTCTCTAGCATTTCAGGGTAGAATTGATTTTCGAGTGGCGGCACGATGATGCCAATCATGTTCGATCGCCGGGTCGACAGCGAGCGGGCGATCAGGTTAGGTCGGTAGTTCAGCTCGGCCGCTGCTTTCACTACCTTTTGCCTGGTTTTTTCCGATACGCTAGCGCCCGGAGTGAAGGTCCGGGACACGGCCGACTGGGACACGCCCGCTCGGTGTGCCACGTCGTACGCGGTGACCGGACTGGATCGAACGAGAGGCGAGAGCTTCGGCGAGATCGGATCGGGTTCGTCAGACATGTCTTGTGGTGTTCCGCCGTTCAGGATCAGAGCATCCTAGCACAGCCTCCGTGCGCTCCCCATGCTCCAGCCCTGCTCAAACAAGAGTGCCCGCCGGACGAACCGGCGGGCACAGTGGGAGGAAGGAGGAGGCAAGAGGTTGCCTAAGGGGAACGCTTAGAAGTTGAGCCGTCCTCCGACTGCAAAGGTGCGGCCGAGAAGAGGATAGAAGGTCAGATTTGTCGCATTGGCACGGATCACCGCCTCGTTGCTTGCCATAATCGGGGGATCGGTATCAGTGATGTTCTCTACCTTCAAATAGAGTTCCAAGCCATCCTGAAACTCATACGAGATTGTCGTGTCGGTAAACACGTACGCGGGATAATTGTTTCGATCGATCTCTTTTGCGTTGTAGAGGTTGTTGTACTTGCCGCCACCAATAATGTTCGCCGCGACACGCGCGGTTAGGCCGGAGTTGCGGTAGATCAGCGTAGTAGTGTCACGCCATTTTGGCGTTGCTAGTGTACCCATCAGCTGCCCGGCCGAGTCGTTGCTTGCCCCGCTGATCGACACCGTTTCCAGCTTGTTCACGTAACTTGCAACCGAACTGAGCGACAGGGTGCCGTTCAATGCGCTGCTGATCCGAGACAGGGGTGTGACATAGGAAGCCTCGATATCAACGCCGTTTGTACGCAAACGCTGCGCGTTGAACGAAGTCAGGAAAAGACTGGTGATTCGGTTGGTCACCGGTTCGCGAGTGATAAAGCCGCAATAAGATTGATCACCTGCCACGCAGCGATCTACCGTTTCCTGCAGCGACACGCCCGAGATCGCGTCCTTGAGGTCAATGTCGTAATAGTCGACCGAAAGCGAGAAACCACGCAGGAAGTCGGGCCTGAACACCGCACCGACGGTCTTAGTCGTCGCACGCTCCGGCATCAGAGTTGGATTACCGCCGGTGAAATTGTCCACGGTCACTGTGGTGTTGGTGACCGGGTCAAACACCGTGGAGCCGCTGCTGCGGGTCGGGGCGGCGAACAACTCGTTTATCTTGGGAGCTCGGAAATCGCGCGAATAGGTACCGCGGAACCGTAGCTGCTTATTGATCGCATAGTTGCCACTCGCCTTCCAGACGAACGTGGATCCGGACGTGGTGTAATCGACCACCCTCCCAGCCAGGTCTAAGCGCAAATCCTCCACAAATCGGGATCCGCCCGCCAATGGGATGCTCGTCTCGAGGTATGCTTCCTTGACCTGCACGTCGCCACGATACGGCAAGGCCGTGCTCTGCCGCCAGCCGAGCGCCTCTGAGATCGGGTCGGTGGTAAATACAACCGACTCGTCGCGATATTCGCCGCCGAATGCGACGGACACCGGTCCTGCCCAGGTAGAGAAGATATCACCGCTGAAGTTGGCCTGAATGTCGAGGCCTCGGCTGTCGCCGTTGCGCGTGGACGTGCCAGTTGCATATGCAACTGCTGCGGGTGACACGGAACCCACGCCGAATACGTTGGCGGGGGCGCAACCGTCGCCCGGATTTGTGAGGGTGGAACGGCAGATCGGCTGGCCATTGGGTCCGATGACGGAGTCCAGCGCACGGTTCCAGTTAGCATTGTTGCGATTGTTCAAAGCAAAGCTGTTTAGCAAAGCCTTGGTGTATGTGACGGACGCATCCCACTTCCAGTCATCGAACAACTTGCCGTTCAGACCCGCCACTCCGCGGAGGTACTTGAACTCGGTGGTATTATCGTTGATCCCGAGTTCATAGTTCAGGCGACCCATACGAATTGTAGTCAGATTATTAGCTACCATCGCCGCGCGTATGTTGGTGGGCAGGAAGGCGTTGTCGCGTGAAACAGTAATGTCGGCATTGTTGTAGTTAGGCACATTTGTCGCTCGTCCGAGCGAGCGGGCGTACAGCCCCTCAACGAAGCCGTCCAAGCGGTCACCGAACTCCCAACTTGCCCGGCCGAATAGGTTGTCCCGCTCTGCCTGTGGCGAAAGCACGGCAAAACGCGGCGTAGACAGCTCACCGTCACCACCCTGCATGTACACGCCGGTTACGTTAGTGCCGCGGCGGAAAGTCGACTGCGCACCGTTCTCGCCGAATTGGGTAAATTGCAGCGGCCCGGCGCTGGTAATCAAACCGCCCGCGGTCATCGTGGCGAGCCGGCCGTCACGCACCTGGATGCGCCGCGGCTGATCATTTGTGGGCGTGTATGCAGCGTTGTTCAGCAGCACCCAGCCCGGCTCGCCCCAGTCACGTGCGCCTGCGTAGACGATATCTGGCTTACGATAGAGTGACCCGGCAACGACTACATGACCGCGCCCCCCGCCAAAATCAGTGCCGGCAGCTGCGTTTACAGAGAAGGCGCGGTTGTCGCCGGCGTCGGTGACACCGATCTCGCCATTGATCTTTAAGCCGTCGAACTTACCGTCGAGGAAGATATTCACGACGCCAGTCACCGCATCGGATCCGTATACGGAGGACGCGCCGGCCGTAACTACCTCCACCCGGCTGATCAGGGCGGCCGGCAGCAGATTTGTGTCGAACCCGCTGATCGGGCTGGAGTCGATCGCACGCCGACCATCGATCAGTGTCAGCGTACGAGTCGCGCCAAGGTTGCGCAGGTTGAATGTGCTGATACCCGGATCAACCGAGGCATTATTCTGGAGATTGGGGCGCAGCTGCGGGATATCTCGGACGATATCATTGACGGTCACCGGCGCTTTGGCAAGCAGCTCCTCCTGCGTGATCGCTGTCACTGGAGTCGGCGCCGAAAATCCCTTTTGGGCGATACGACTACCGGTAACGACGATCTCGCCGCCATCCTGCGTTGCAGCGTCCTGGCTTGTTGCCTGCTGACCGACAGCGTCTAAGGAATCTGGCGTCGTGCCGTTTGGTGTGCCCTCCGGCGCCAGCGGCTGACCAGGCTGCGTGTCTCGAGCTTGCGCTGCCTCTGTCTGCCCAGCTCCAGACGAATCTGTGGCTGTCTGCGCCGTTGCCGGCGTGGCTGCCAACCCCACGGCGATAGCAATTAGTGAAGCTCCGCGCATCAAACCCTCTCCCTCGCCGTCCTGCCTGGATCGGCTTATCCGAGCCCGTCTTTCTCGAGCGTCCCGTGACCGCATGTTCGTAATTGCATGCGCATGCAGGTTGATGCGGTCGCGGTCAGTGATTGTCAACCCTGTAGTGACTGAGGCAATCAGGCGATGTGCCGCGTATGTTGGACAAGGACGTTCCTGCCTCGCCAACGCTGCGGGTTCTGCCCACCTCGTTTTTGATGACGGGTCGTCGTGGCTGGTGATCGGTCGATTGGAGGCGTTCTTCCCGTTACTTGATCGCGCACGCGCGACCTGCCATCTGAAGTTACCCGAAGCTGCCAATCGTCATGGTTGCGGTCAGCAAGACCCACAATCAGCCATTCAGCACCAACGTGGGGCTCCCCGATTTCAGCCGTTCGTTCACTTGATCGAACGGCAGCTTCGACCGGGCGGGAAGCAGCTACCTGGATGTCCTGAGCTGGTCATTGGAGGACAAGAGAAGATGCGATTGCAACCGCACTTCGTCCATTCAAGAGCCACTCCGGCCAGCCGGGATAAAGCCGCCGTAAGTAGGCCGACTGGCGCAAACCAGATATATGGACTCGCCGTTGGCGTGCTGCCGCGTACCCGTTCTCTCGATAGGGTAATTTAACAATTTCGAGGCAAACGACGGCGGAGCAGCATTGTCCCTTCTTGTGAAGCAAGCTCAGCAAGGGCAGACATGCGGCGGGCTTATGGGGGATCATGAATGCGACGTCTGGCGCTACTGTTGCTATCGGCTGGACTCATTTCCGATTATGGAAATGCACAGCAGGCGGTGAAGGCCAGCGTTGCCGGGCCCTCTCATTATGCGACAGAGGTCTTCGCCCAAGTTCCAGCTTTCGAAGGTCCCGAAATCTCTCCTAATGGGAAGGCAGTGGCCGGAAAGGTGGCAATTTCCGGCAACCAGTACTTTGCAATTGTGTCGCTGGACGGCGCCAAGAAGGAGCTGATTGGCACGGGGGATGTCGACCTCAAATGGTGGCGCTGGGTCAACGATGACTGGCTGGTGCTCGGCGTCGGGCAGATCGTGCCGGTGCAGGGCAGCGAATGGTATGTGACCCGCGCATACGGTGTGCCAGCGAAGGGCGGCAAGCTTGTTAGGCTCACGTCGCGCGAAGCAGGTCAGAACGCGGACGACGTGGTGTGGTTTGCCGATGATGGCACTCCTCGAGTGCTAATGGCGTCGCAAAGCGCGATCTACCGTGACGAAGCTGGCTTTTGGCCGCATGTCGAGGAGGTCAACGTCTCTACTGGTAAGGCTAAGACAGTTCAGCTGGGGCGCGAGGGCGTCTGGAATTGGTATGCCGACGGTGGTGGTACAATCCGCATGGGGATCGGAACAAGCGACGACGGGCGTAATCGCCGCGTGCTGTACCGCGACACGGCGCGTGACAGCTACAAAGTGATCGATCGAGCCCGTACGCACCTTGAAGCGCTGACCGTCCCAACATTATTCTTGAAGGAGCCCGGCAAGGCCCTGACGATCAGTGATGATGAGGGCGGCTATTCGGCGTTATATGAGTTCGACCTGCGCACGCTCCAGCGCGGCAAGCAATTGTTCGCGACAAAGGGGTTCGACATCGGAGGGCTTAGGCGAGATCAAAGCGGGTATGGCTATCTCGGCGTCGACGTCCTGGAGGATAAGCCAGGCGTAATCTGGACGAACCCGGAAATGGCAGCAATGCAGAAGAATTTCGCCGCCCGCATAAAGGGCGGGTCGCCGCGCATCGTTTCGCTGAGTCGCGATCATAGCTCTGCAATTGTCCACATCGGTGGCGCAGATGCGCCGGGAGGCTATTTCTTCTACAATGGTGCTGATGACACCATGCAACTGCTGAGCACCAACAACTCGACCATTGGTCTTAAGCGGCTCCATCCGGTGCGTACAATTCGCTATAAGGGGCGTGACGGGCTCGAGATCGCGGCTGTACTGACGCTCCCACGTGCCGACACGAAGAACGCTCCGCTAATCGTTATGCCACACGGCGGCCCCTTTGCTAGGGACGCGGAGGAATGGGACTGGTGGACGCAGTTCCTTGCCGATCGCGGCTATGCGGTGGTCCAGCCGAACTACCGCGGGTCGTCGGGCTATGGCACGCTGTTCACGGCCAGGGGCATGGGCCAGTGGGGCCTCGCGATGCAGGACGACCTGAACGACGCAGTGGCTGCGCTCGTTAAGAACGGCATTGCTGATCCAAAGCGGGTGTGCATGGTAGGCGCATCATATGGTGGCTACGCCGCCATGCGGGCCGCACAGCGCGACGGCTCAATCTACCGATGCGCTGTATCCTACGCGGGCGTATCGGACCTCAATCGCATGCAGCGACACGACAGCGACTTTCTCGGCGCAGGCGCGCGCAAGGACTGGCTTAAAATGCAGGCGCCAGATCTGAAGGCAGTGTCGCCAATAAACTTCGCGAAGGATTTTTCGGTCCCGCTGCTGCTGGTGCACGGTAAGAAGGACCGAGTAGTGCCTATTGCTCAGTCTCGTGAGATGGTCGAAGGCCTTAGAGCCGCCCGCAAGGACGTCACCTACATCGAGCAACCCGCTGCCGACCATCATTTTACGCGTGGCGAGGACCGGCTTCAATTTCTCCAGGCGCTGGAGGCATTCCTCGCAAAGCACAATCCGGTCTGATCAGCAGCCAGTAATCTCACCCCTAGTAGTTGCACGAGGTAGCTTAGTTCGGGTGAGACGAGAGCATTGTTCAGCGCTGTATATGGTCAGCACGATGCCCAAGGATCAATGCCGGTAAAGCAGCCTCAAAGGCCGAGTGAGGCTCGCCTTCGCCTCCTCACTGAGGCAACTTCAGACGTTGGGAATGGCTCCTACCGATCGTCGTCGCCGCCTTTCGCGCTCAAGTCTAGCAACGGGAGCAGCAGGCCACCTGTAGCGACGACCCCGACCCCGACCAGCGCTCCCCAGCCAGTGTCGACGAGGCTCGACCATAGAAGCCAGGCGTTCGCTGCACAGAAGGCGAGCGGCAGCAACGGGTAGAGCGGCACCCGGAATGGGCGCGGGCGTCCGGGCTCGCGTTGGCGGAGCACGATGAGCGAGGCGCCCGTCAGCAGGAAGAAGAACCAGAAGGTCGGCGCGGTGTAGTCGACTGCCGTCTGGAAGCCGTCGCGGGCAAAGCCACCGGCCAGCACCAGCGTCAGCACAACTGCGCCCTGCGCCAGCAGCGCGTTGCGCGGCGATCCGCTCGGCGCGTGCCAGCGGCCGAGCCAGCGCAGTACGCGAACGTCTTGGCCGAGCGCATAGGCTGATCGCGCGCCGGTGATGATCGTCGCGTTAGCGGAGGTGAGCGCCGCCAGGGCCACCGCTACCGCCAGCAGAACGGAACCCACTGGTCCAAAGGCCGCTTGCATCACATCGGCTCCGACTGCTCGCGACGCGGCAACCCCATCCAAGCCGAGCACGCGGACATAGGCGAGGTTCACCAGCAGGAAGAGGCTGGTGAGCACCGCCAGGCTAATCAGCAGCACGGGCAGCACGCGCCGTCCGCCACCGCGCAGCTCGGCCGAGACAAAGGCCGCCTCGCTCCAGCCGCCGTAGGTCAGCAGAACGAACACCATCGCCAGTCCGACCGAACCCGCCCCAGAAGGAGGCGGCGCTGCCGGTGCCGGCGCGCCCGGCGCGACAAACAGCCCGGCTGCGATGACCATGATCAGCCCGCCGACCTCCAGCGGCACCAGCCATTTCTGCGCGCCCACGGCCGGGCGCAATCCAGCCCAGTTCAGCGCGGTAACCGCGACCGTCGCTGATGCCGCGTAGATGGCAGCAGATGCCTCACCGATCGGCAGCACAGCCGCGAGATAGTCGCCGAAGACAAAGGCAAGCACCGCCACGGACCCGGTCTGGATCACGGCAAGGCGTGCCCAGGCATACAGCAGTGCGAGCTTTCGCCCGTAGGCACGGCGCAGGAAATGGTAATCTCCCCCGACGTTCGGCCAAGCGGCGGCCAGCTCGGCGTAGCATAGCGCACCGAGCAGCGCGATCAGCCCTCCGGCCAGCCACAGCACCAGCATGCCCGCGGCACTCGAGCTGCCCTGGGCGACGATCGACGGCGCACGGAAGATACCTGCACCAAGTACGATGCCGATTGTGATTGCCACCCCGTCATGGACCGCAAGCGTTGCCTGTGGACCTGACTGGCGCTCCTCCACGTCTGGGGCTGTTTTCATGAACGCGCGCGGCTCCGATAGGTTCGCACGCTAACGCTTCAGACTGGATGGCAGCGACGGACCAGAGATCTCCTAGGTTAGAAAGCCGGACCCATAATCGGCCGCTCACAAGGCCATCGCTGCTACTCAGAAGCGGATCTTGGTTCAGCGGCCAGCGCGGAGCGGAGTTAGGCTTCAAACAATCTTTCGATCTCATCCAACCGGATCGTCATCGCTCTACCGGGTAGGTATATAGTCAGTCTTTGCCGTTCATCCTCGCTGAAACGAGCGGACTTGATCAGCAGGTCACGGATGGCTGCGCGACCGACAACCCTGTCGCCGCCGAGCCAGCCACTGCTTAGCTCGATCTCAGGTGCCAGGATGAGGAGTCCATAAGCGTCAGATGGCAGATGCTCATTTATGACGATGGTGCCCCTTCTAGCTTGATCGCGACTTGCTTTTAACCTGCGGATGTCAGGATGGCGACCGGCGGGCATGTGGCCCAGTTGCGGCCACTCAGGGCCGGTTTGCCGCTCCTTGAACCGGCCGTTTGTTCATCTCAGCCATTGGGAACGACAGCTGAACGACAAAGTTTGGAAGAGACGGCAGCGGCAGCGCGTTGTTGTGGCGTTTCAATCAGACCGAGGCGACCAAGTAGTCCATCCGGGCGAGGTTCTCGATCAACATTGGACCGTGGGGCCTCCAGCCGAGCCGTTCGCGTGTGACCGTCCCGGAAGCAGGCATGTCGAATGCGGCGAACTCCGCCAACCACCCGAAATGCGCCGCGGCCTCGGTCTGGCTCATGGAGGAGACCGACACGCCCAACCCGGCGCCGATTGCCTCCGCAATCGACCGCATCGGTATGGCCTCTTCGGCGACTGCGTTCCAGCGGACGCCCGGCTTGTGTCGTTCCAGCGCCAAGACATAGAGGCGCGCCACGTCCTCCACGGCGGCGGCGCACCAGCGGTTGCCGCCTTCGCCCACATAGACCGACATGCGCTTTTCCCGGGCAAGATCGATCAGCGGCGAGATCAGCCCCTGCTTCACCGGATCATGGACCTGGGGCAGCCGCACGACGCCTACCGAGACGCCGCATTCGCCGGCCGCCAGGCCTGCGAGTTCGCTGGCGATGCGGGGCATCGGGTGATCGCGGTCGAGGACGTCCTCGCGCGCGAACTGCCCCGCCCCCGGGCTACCCATGCCGACCGCCGAGGTAATGAGGAGCGGTCGATCGGACCCGGCGAGCACGTCGGCGATCGCCTCGATCACCCGCCGGTCCTTGTCACAATTCTCTGCGTAGCGCGCGAAGTCGTGGTCAAAGGCGGTGTGAATCACGGCATCGGCATCCTCGGCGCCCTTCGCCAGCGCTGCCGGATCTTCGAGGTCTCCGCGGTGGACCGCGGCGCCGGCCTCCTCCAGTTGGCGTGCACCCGCGTTGGACCGGGTGTTGCCGACGACCTGGTGCCCGGCCGCGAGCAGTTCGGGCAGGATCCGGGAACCGATGAAGCCGGTCGCGCCGGTCAGGAATACACGCATGGGAAATCCCCGTGTTGAAGAGGATCGCATGTCACCTCAGATGGAAGCCTGTTAAAGTAGTGAGATTATCCCGGTATAAGCAGCACCAGGCTTGATCATGTCCGACGGTACGCCAAATCAGCTCGGCACTTACCTGCGCGATCGCCGTATCCGGCTCGACCCCGCGACGTTCGGCTTCGTAGGCGGCCGCCGGCGGACGCCGGGGCTGCGCCGCGAGGAGGTCGCCGCCCGCGCGAATATCAGCCCGACCTGGTACACCTGGCTTGAGCAGGGCCGCGGCGGCGCGCCCTCTGCCGACGTGCTCGATCGCATCGCCAAGGGGCTGATGCTGACCGAGCCTGAGCGCGAGCACCTCTACATGCTGGGCCTCGGTCATCCGCCCGAGGTTCGCTACCAGCCGGTCGATGGTCTCACCCCGCGGCTGCAGCGTGTGCTGGACGCGATGCCGCTCAGTCCGGCCATCATCAAGACTGCGATGTGGGACGTCGTCGGCTGGAACGGGGCGGCCGCAGCGCTGCTGACCGACTATTCCAAGCTGCCGCGGGAGCAACGCAATATCCTCCGCCTCATGTTCAGCAGCTCCCGCATCCGCGCCAAGCAGGGAAACTGGGAAAGCGTCGCCCGCTTCGTGGTGGGCGCGTTCCGGGCGGACGTGGCGCGAGCCGGGGCGAGCGGAAGCGCGGAGGTAACGGCGCTCGTCGGCGAGCTCTGCCGAGCAAGCCGCGAGTTCGAGGCGCTGTGGCGGGACAACAACGTGGTCGCGCACGGCGAGGGCGTGAAGTGCATCCAACACCCTGACGCAGGCTCACTCGACCTGGAGTTCTCTTCGTTTGCGGTCGAGGGGAGGCCTGAGCTTGGGATGATCGTCTACAACCCCGCCTCACCCGCGGATGCCGAGCGCCTCCGCGCGCTCATCGAGTCTAAGGCGGTCTGATCAGATCGGAGCGGGTTCCCGTTAGACCCAGAAGCAGTCGCTAGACGCCCGCTGTTCGCCTCCCAACTTCTGCCATCCGCTCATCTCGAACGCGAGAGGCAAACCGCGGTATTGTCGGGACGAGTGGATGGCACCGAATGGGGGACGCACGTACAAAGCAGTATGCCGAGCGGCCGTCGGAACTCAGAACATCCACCGACGATATGGATGCAAACTGGCGGACGCCCTCTTCATCGAACCGCATCCCAGCTTAGGCGGAGAACATCATGATTTCACCCTACACGATCAAAATACCTGACGAACGGCGCGCCACAATCAGAGCCAAGGTCGAGGCTTATGACTGGAGCCAGCTGCCGGATGCGGGGGGCTGGTCGGCGGGGGTCGGGGTTGTTGACCTCAAGCGGCTCGCCGCGTATTGGCGGGACAGCTACGACTGGCGTGCGGTCGAACGGCGCCTCAACGCACTCCCCAACTTCATGGCCGACGTGGAAGGCGAGCACCTCCACTTCGTTCATGTGAAAGGCGACGGCTCCAAGCCGCCCGTGCTACTTCTCCACGGTTGGCCGGGCTCGTATCTTGAGTTCGAGCGGCTGTTGGAGCCGCTCGCCGCGGACGGGCATGATGTCGTCGTCCCCTCGCTTCCTGGATTCGCGTTCTCCAACCCGATCACGCGCCCGATCGGCCCGCGGCGGGCTGCTGCGCTCGTGCATGCCTTGATGATCGAACTGTTCGGCGACGCGCGGTACTTCATTCAAGGAGGGGATTGGGGCCACAGTATCGCGACTTGGGCAGCGCATGATCGACCGAACGCTCTACTCGGCATCCATATCAACATGATGACCATACGCGCGGAGTTAGCTTCGGTGTCCTCATGCCCGTGGCTGGGGCGGTTGGTAAACTCGGCGGGTGCCATGCCGCCGAGGCTGCTGTGCGGACGCACGGTGTTGTAGTCGGTCCGCCATGCCTCGATGATCCGTCTCGCCGCAGCCAACGAGGGGAACAGGTGCTCGTTCAGGCACTCGTCGCGCAAGCGACCATTGAACGATTCCACAAAGCCGTTCTGCTGCGGCTTGCCAGGCGCGATGTAATGCCACTCGACGCCGGTGTCCTGGCACCAGGTGAGGACCGCATGACTGGTCAGCTCGGTCCCGTTGTCGCTCACCACCATGCACGGCAGCCCGCGATGCTCGGCGATGGCGGTCAGCTCGCGGACGACCCGCCGCCCTGACAGCGAGGTGTCGACGATACACCCCAGGCACTCCCGGCTGTAATCGTCGATCACGTTGAGCATGCGGAACCGCCGGCCGCAGGCCAACGAGTCCGACACGAAGTCGAGCGACCAGCGCTGATTGGGTTCCTGCGGGATCGCCATCGGCGCCCGCGTGCCCAGCGCTCGCTTCCGGCCACCACGCTTGCGCACCGTCAGCCGTTCCTCGCGATACAGCCGATAGACCTTCTTCAGGTTCATGCCCTTACCCTCGCGTTTGAGCAGGATCGCCAGCCGTCGATAGCCAAACCGCCGACGCTCGTTGGCGATCTCGCGCATCCGTTCGCGGACAGCATCGTCCTTCCCCCGAAGCGGCTCATATTGCCACGCCGACCGGTTGACCCCGACCAGCCTGCAGGCGCGACGCTCGGAGAAGCCGTGGTCGGCCATCAGCTTCTCCACCGCAGCGTAGCGCTCCGCAGACCGGGTCAGTTTTTTCCCAGCAGATCCTTCAGCGCCGACACGTCGAGCATCGACTCCGCCAGCAGCTTCTTTAGCCGCCGGTTCTCGTCCTCCAGCGTCCGCAACCGCGCCGCCTCCGACACGGTCATGCCGCCGTACTTCGCCTTCCAGTTGTAAAACGTCGCATCGCTGATGCCATGCTTCCGGCACAGCTCGGCGGTCTTCACGCCAGCCTCATGCTCACGCAGCACGCCAATGATCTGATCCTCGGTAAATCGGCCTCGCCGCATCGCTCGTCTCCATCTGACGAGCTAACTTACCAATGGCATGATTTCCGGGGAGCAGGTCAACGAGTATGGATGTATGCCTAGTTCTGCCGTCAGCCGGCCGCTACGCCATCGCGGCCCGTCATGATGCGAACGCTAGCGGCAAGTCGGACTGGAACGATGGTGGCGCCTTCTCGCGCAATCCAAAGCTATCGCTTCTCCGCATGCGGCCTCGTTTTCAGGATGTCGTAATCGACGTGCCGAACGGTGGATCCCGAATTCGGATGGTCATGAATTATCGACACGGCCTGTCGATCGGTCCGGTCAACTGACGAGGACGACACCGACGCCTCCCTCAGTAATATTCAACACCCCCACTATCGCACATCGGTGCAATCGGGGGCGTCCACCCCATTTCCACTCTCGTCGGCCTTGGCGCGATCCATGTTCGGCAGCGTAGCGTCGATGATCGAACGGCCATGTAACTGTTCGGCAGGTGCCGACGCAGGGTCAGCCGCTGCGATTGGATCAGCTGTCCAACAGGGCGTTACTACGTTGGGACCAGGTCGGTAGTACTCCTTATCAAAATGGGCTGCGCGCCACCTAGGGCTATGCAGACCATCGATCTCAGCTTTGCGTCGCGCGAGATAGCTCGCGCGGGTCGCTGCGTACGGGTTAGGGGCGTTCCGGAGCTTAGTTAGGCTTTCGTCGAACGCGATCCGATAGTCGAGCGCGCTCAGAACGTTGGCGGGGATGGTGAATGCCGCCTGGTCGAACGGCGCGCCAACCACCGTCGGGAGCACAAGACGATCGCCCACCGTCCCCAGCAGGTCGCGAAGCGTCGTTGGTCCGATGAGAGGCAAGAACAAGTAGGGCCCCGGGCCGACGCCATAGTAGCCCAGCGTGTTCGCAAGGCTGTTCGCACGATGCGGAAGGTTGAAGGGCTTCTGCTTTGCGACATCGACAACGCCAGCGATACCTACCGTCGTGTTGACGGCGAAGCGGCCGAGCGTCTCTGCGGCCTTTCCAGGCTTCAGCTGCAGCAGGTAGTTCAAGAAGACGATTGGCTCCTGCAGATTGTCCAGGAAGTTGTGGATGCCACGCCGCACGGGCCTGGGAACGGCCTTCTTGTAACCCTTCGCGAGCGGCGCCACGATCGCACCGTCTAGCGCTTGGACTGCCTTGTACGATTGCACATTCAACACTTCGACTGGATCATCGGACGGCTGACGTCGTCCGGACACCACAATGTCCTCCGGCTGATCCGGCGTTCCGTTACCATCCTGAGCCGCTGGGTTAAGGATGCCGTGTTGAGGAACGAGTGCGGATAGAGCGGTCAACTCACCCGGCCCACGAACCGCAACAGCGTCCACGTCAGGAACGACGTTCGACTTGGTCTCATCCACGGTTGGCGCCGCCATGGCCGGCTCCGCCGGAGGCGAGACCGAGAGCGCCGGCCGAGCTTCAGTCGCCGAAGAAGCTTGGCTCGTCAGCCGAGTGGCCACCTCGGCGTTGTCCGGCGCGGGCGCTATCATCAACAGGAGGGCGTTCAGGAGTGTAGGCGTCATGCATGGTTCCTTGGCGCCGCCGTCACGGAGGTCGGCACGCGCACCCCGCCGATCAGGCGTCAGCCATCGGCTGGAGGTCGTTGATGTGAAGGCGGCTGGGAGCCGCGACCGCCTGGAGGTGAGTCCACTGCTCGTTCCAAGGCGCTGCTTCAGGCGGCTGTCGTTCGTCATGGCCGGCCGTGTTCGACCTCGACCCTCACCCCGCTCGCTGGGGCATGGACAGGTTCGTTGATGCAGTGGACGCGGTCGACCGTGATCCAGGCTCCCGTCGCCCCGCCTCCCGCCCAATCAGGAACTCCGCCACGAAAAGGTTGGGAACCCAGCAAAGAACCGATATCGCCCGGTAGGAAGGCAGATCCGGCAGCCCCATCACCTCGAAAAGGGGGATGTAGATCCGGAGCGTCACGGCGGCGAGGGTCAGCGCCCAGGAACGGATCATCCAGCGCCGATGCGATGCGAACCGCCCCGACATCGCCCTCCGCCAGCCGAGCCACGTGGCATAGAACCATACGACCGCCAGGCCGCCGAAGCCGACGCTTGCGATGGGGCCAGCGCTTGAGCCCAGGGCAAGCACAAGACCGGCGACCGCTCCGATCAGGCATGATGATGCGTAGATCCTGCCCATCCGGCGGTGCAGTCCTGGTCGGCTACAACGCATCTTGCCGCTGAATTGGATTACACCGGTTAAGAGCGCGGTAGAGGCGAAGCCGACATGTACGACGAGCCACACCGTTCGGAACCGATTGGCCGCTATGATCGGAGGGACGGGCCCGATGTTGAGAAGGTAGCGGTACGACAGCAGCGCCACGGCTACCGCCAGGACGAAGACCGTCCGATGAATCAGCGGGCGGGTCCAAGTGACCAGCCGCTCCGCCTCCAGACGAAGCAGTTTCGGCCGGGCAAGAAGTTGCACCTCTGGCATGCCGGATCTCCTATGATTGTGCCTCGCGATGTGCGCGCGAGGCCAGCTTGTTTGAGTGGTGAACCGAGGGCGGTGCCCCTGTCGACCTGGGTCAATTGATCCTGTTGGCAGGCTTCTCGGGAGGTGGGACAAAGGTCTCGCCCGGTTCCGTGACGCGGATCTGCACGTCGCCCAGTGTCGATGACCGATGGCTCACCATGTCGCCTGCCTTCAGGTACCGGCCGGCCGCCCGCTCCATGTCGATAAAACCCTCGATCATGACGCGCTGCGCCGATTCACCGCGCAGCATGGGTCCGGTGAAGATGTAGCGCGCGCCACCAGTGAGGAAGTCACGTGCCCGCGGCGGCATGAAGATAACGCCCTCCGACGTGCCTGACATCACGGCTGACCCCCTCGCGATCCTTCCTCCAGCGAGCAGAGGCACGGGCGAGCCGCGGTATCTGTAGCTTCCACCCTCGCCGTTCGTCAGCGCCTTGCCCACGATGCCACGGAAATCGACGATCATCTCCACCCCACGCGCGTCCTGCCGGACGACGCGATTGACCTCCGTGGTCATCCTTTGACCATCGACGAAGGACTTCCAGTCACCCGGAATTACGAGAAAGGGGCCTGTAGGGAAGAAGTCGTCACCGCTCTTGGCGTCACTGAAGCCGCGGCCCGACTCGATGTGCTTGGGATCGACCAGGCGCATGAGCTTGGCACGATCGGTGAAGTCGCCACACAGGAAGAACCCTTTGCGTGCCGCGTCGAAGTCCGCGACCGACGAGACGTTCCGATCGAAGCGGACGCAGATCTCGACCTCGTAGTCGAGGAGCGCCCCGGGCCTCAACGCGACGCTCGTCCGAGGCGGAGTGGCGGAGTTGAACTTTGGGAAGTTGAAGATGTTGCCGATCCCGGCCTCCTTGGCATGCTCGCGAAAATTGGTGCCGGTCGCGACATGACGGATGCTGGTCCCGCCTGCCGGGAGAAGCCGGTCCATGCGATAGCTCTTCTGCCCCTTGGCGCGGTATGCCTCCGCCAGACGTGCAGCGCCGAGCTTGGACATGACGTCGAAGACGTCCGCATCCAGCGGCGCTCCCGAAGCCGTCAGATCGACCGCGCGCACGAGATCATGGTCGAACCCGGTGACCAGGAGGGTGACGACGCGCCCCGCAGCATCGCGCGTCTGCGCGAAGGTGAAGGCGATCCGGGCATCTGCGATGCTCGAGACCAGCGGTTCGGCTTCGCGGCTGACCTGGTTCGCCGCTGGACGGTCGCCGCAGGCGACCGCACTCAACAACAAGGCGCCTATTGCGGCTTTGTGAACCATGGGCATGGCCACTCCTCCTTTCGAGTTCAAAAGCGGAAAGAAAGAGCGAGCCCGCCGACTGCCTGAAGCTTGGAACCCTCCTTGACGATCGGGCTGTCCTTGGCGTCACCCAGATAGTAGTTCGCGCCGGCGCGGGCGATCAGGCCCCATTTCTGGTTGAACTGATATCCCGCGGTGAGGCCCGCGCCGGCATCTCTGATCCCGCCGTCCGGCTGGTAGGCGGCAAGGCCGGAACTTGCAGCTTCCGCCGGCGTGACGCCGAAGAACGCGCGCGTGTACTTCTTGTCGGCGAATGTCGTCTGCGCGTCGACGTTGAGAAAGAACTTCTGCGAACGGTAGGCGGCGTAGGACACCTGAGCCGAGCCAACGAGACCGTCATGGCCGTCGTTCACGTCCTTGGCCAAGGTGACGTCAAAGGCGATCTCGCCCTGACCATACTGGTTGCCGCCGAACCTGTAGCCAACGAAGCCGCCGAGTTCGACCGAGGAGTCGACGTCGTTCAGCAGCTTCACTCGACCGCTGCCGTCCGAGGAGCTGTTCCGGTTCCCGCGGAAGTTGAAGACAGGTCCGATCTGCACGCGGCTGTCACCCAGCAGGTCGACACGTGCGCCTAGGCCCCGCAATTGAACCTCGACGCCCTTCCAGCCGACGTTGCCAATCAGCAGCGGAAAGAGCTGATACTTCTTGGCCCCATCGAAGGCGGGCACCGCACCCGGCCCAATCGCCAGGAAGCCGTGCGCACCGCCTTGCGGACGACCATCCGCATCCTGTGCCGATGCGGGTGCCGCTACGTCCGCCTCGGCGGTCGGCGGGGCTCCGAGAGCCTCCTGTGCTTGGGCCGATGTGATCTGCAGGCCTGCGATGATCAGCGCCATTCCGAGATAGTTGCGCTTCATTTTGTGCTCCCTGACACAGCGGATCATCGTTGATCGGCCGTTCGAGAGCTGCGCTAGGGACCTGTTCTCCGCCGAGACATCAGCTCTTCGCAGTTGCACCATTTACTTCGTACATGTACGCCGTACGCACGAGGTGGAGCGGTTCACGATGCGCGATTTCGCGAGTTTGCAGGGACAGGACTGGTGGACGCGGATGACCGGGCGCGCGGGGCTGGCGATGCTCTTTGCGGCCATCCTTGCGTTTCTCGCCCCGTTCGGCACCTATCGCTTCGACGTCATGGGCCGCGTCGGCTACTGGACGGTGCAGATGGCCGCATGGCTCGTACTCTCGGCCGGCGCAGAATGGGTTGTCTCCCGACTCCCCAGGTTCCGATCGCAGTCATCGCTTCGGCGGCGTATCGTCGAGACCGGAATTGCGACGTTCCCCATGATTGTTGTCGTCGGCGTGGCAAACAACATGATGAACGGCTGGCTGCCCTACCCTGACGAAGTCGTAGAGCTGTTCGTGTCCATCGCTTTGATCGGCGGCGGGTTTACTTACGTCGCGGATCGCGTCGTGGGAGGGCTCGTCGGCACACATGCGGGTACTGTTCTGGCGCTGGCGGGCACATCTACCACCGGCGAAGTTCCAGCGGCCGGGGTTCTCGGCTTTGATCGTGAGCCGCTTCAGGAGGAGCAGCCTTCCGACACGGCTCTGATCCAGCGCCTGCCGGCGCATGTCCGCGTCGACATCATCTGCCTGCAGGTCGAGGATCACTATGTGCGGGTTCACTCACGACTGAGCAGCGCCATGATCCTGATGCGCTTTTCAGATGCGCTTCGAGGCGTCGACCACATACCGGGATCGCAGGTGCATCGCTCCTGGTGGGTCGCGGCGAGTGCAGTCGAAGGGGTTCGACGGACCGGGCGCACGGCGCAGATCACGCTGTGCAACGGTCTGTCGGTGCCAGTGTCTGCACCCTATTTGTCTCATGTGACAACCTCATGGGGTTCAATGGAGACGAGCGCAGCTTGACCGAGCATTGTGACTTCGCAGGACGTTGGCGGGAGGCACAGGGCTTCGACGCCAGTCGCGAGGTGCTTCGGGATGCCGCCTATGACATCATTCACAGCAAGAGCCTCGAAGACCTGAACATGAGAGGCTTGGCCGCGCGGGTGGGTGCGAGCGCCATGGCCGCGTACAGATACTACCCCGGCAAGGATGCATTGATTGAGGAGATCCGTCTGCACATCAGCCGCAGGTTCGCAGCGGCCTTGCAAGAGGAGGCGGCCAAATCCACCGAACCGCTCGAGCGGTTCCGGCGGACGTGCGTGGCCTACCTCAATTTCGCCGTGAGCAACGAGCAGGACTATCGCTTGATGTTCGGTAGCGTTGCCTGCCTCACGCCAGTCGTGGAAGACGTGGATCGGGGAGCGCCTGCCTGGGAAGGACTCCTAAGAGTGCTGGAGGACTTGTACCATCCAAGTCGTGCGGCGGACATTGTCGAGCGAGCTCATTTCGTCTGGGGAAGTCTGCATGGCATCGTCATGCTTCACCTTTACAAACGCCTGACCCGGGGGCGTTCTATCGAGGATTTGGCAGAGCCGCTGGTCACGTTCCTGACGAAGGCTCTGTGCGCGCCTGGTGTGGCGGAGCCGATGCCAGTGGCTGTAAACTGACGATAGGTCCTGCACTAGCGAAACGACGGGTTGCGAACCGACCACCGCCCGTGAATTCGGCTGCGATATGCGCCTAGCTCTTCTCGATCGGCTAACAGCGCTCGGCACCTCAACGCACGAACGAGTTCTCCGACCGCCCCGCTGGTGCGGGTGCGGGAGCGGATGGTGATCGCTCAACACGTAATTCCGCGAAATCACGGGCAACTCGTAAGGCTCGCGTATCGTGAAACGCGTCCGGCGCAGTAACTGGCGCAACGACGAACTGTCGCCAATCAGCTCCATCGTTCCGGCCTACTCAGGGTCCGTCGCTCCTCCCGTCGCAAGGAGGCGCTTCAAACGCTGATCCCGAGGTAATGACCATGGCATATATGTGCTTCGAAGCTACGGCGGCCGATGCGCTGGCGGAACAGAGGCCCTCGCCTCGCCTGCAAAGCACCTCGCCGTTCGTAAGCTTGACGCCTCTGGAGTGGTCAGTCGTGGCGCTGGCACGTGGAGATCGGCTCTCGACGCTTCGCACTCCAGGGCGTCTCTCCACGATCACTGACGCCTTATTCGGGCGCCACCAGAACCCCTGCCTCGCCGACCCTCGGTTGGAAGTGCTGCGACGTGTCGCGGTCCTCGTCTGGCATCATGGATCCCTGCTGCATGATGCGGAATACGAGGGCTTCATCGCGATGGGCTTCACGCACGCGCACTATCGGCTCATCGTTGGTGGGATCGCAGGGGGACATGCGCCGGTCGTCGCGAAAAACCGTGAAATGAGTGGTCCTTGATGCTTAACCGTAGAAAGGCTGCCGCTGCGGCAGGAGCTGGCGACCTTCATCTGCAAAACGGCTGTAACTCCGCTCGCGTCCGCTTAGGCGTGCGCTGGAGTTTGGTCATCCGCTGCGTCCATGGACACCAACACCGGTCGGCGAGCCCCTGCGACGCCGCTTGATTGAACGTCCTCTCAGATCATCATGGAGGCGCTGGCGATTGTAGCCGGCGCCTCCTGACGTTGCCGACTTACTCGGTGGCTTGAGTTTTAGTTGCACGCTTCTTCGTGGACGGCGCCGGTGCTCCATCTTCGGCCTGTGCCCGCTTGCGGCCCAAACCGATTGTTTTGGCCATCGCACTGCGCGCGGCAGCATAGGAGGGCGCGACAGTCGGATAGTCGGCCTTCAAGCCGTAGCGCTCCCGGTACTCGGCAGGCGTCAACCCGTTTGTGGTCAGGTGCCGCTTCAAGGTTCGGTACGGCTTGCCGTCGATCATCGAGATGATGTGGTCAGGAGACGCGAGCGACCTCCGTACGCTCACCGCCGGCGTGTACTCCGGCGCGGGCTCTTCTTCAGGTGTAGCTGGTCCTGCCAGGCTCGTCACAGCGCTATGCATCTGCCGCAAGAAAGCGGGAACATCGTCTGCGTTCGTCCGGGTGTTTGGGTTAGCCAGCCATGCAATCGTCAGTTCCGTCGCCAGCTCGACGGAGTTATTCTCATCGTTCAAGATATCATTCCTCGGCGGGTCGCTCCCGCGATCCTGATCTAGGTTTATGCGTTAACGAGATCAATGCAGTCGCCGCGCTCTTTTTGCACCCAACGTGAATGATCTGAGCATCACCCGTTCACCTCCTCTCGTCCAAGGAGCCTGCGCAGTCTGCCTGCAACCAGACTGCCCTAGTAACTGGCGCCCGCGATCTGTTGTGCATCGTCGCGGGCGCCGCCTTTTTCAGGCAAGCTCATCCGCATAGATTTGAGGCTTATGCCTCTGTCATTAAGCACGAGCCTTTACGCTACCTGCAATGCTACTCACCCATAGAAGCTGGCATGACAGCTCAACTAAAGCCCCTGCCCGCCTGGCTCGATCTGGATGAGCGTCGATCGGAGCGCCGGCAGATGAACATCGCTGCGTTCGTCCAGACGCAGGTCTATCCGGCGCAAGTGGGCGTCCGCGTAGTCGACATCTCCACCCACGGGTGCTTGCTGGCGATCCCGGGCGGCCTGCCTCTCGGGCGCTATGTGACGCTGACGCTGCCGGGGCTCGTTAGCGTAGAGGGTTGGATCGCTTGGTCGAAGAACGATCAAGCTGGCCTCGATTACGCACGATCGCTCCCGCCGGCTGTCGTTGAACGCATCATCAGCGAACACGCGACCCACGCCAGCGATTGAACCGGCGGTAGAGCAAGCCCGTCTGGCTCACTCGCCTCCACGCATCGCTGCCAGCGCGAGCCGGATCGCCGACGCACGATCACTCGAGGAAGGCTGCAGCTGACCCCAGGCGAACGCTGAGCGGTCTGGCGCGCCATCGATCCAAATCTGTCCGGCAACGTGGAAGAGCTCCGAGACAGTCGGATCGCGCCCTGTCGCGACGCACTCGATCAACTCTGGCAACGGCGAGATCATGTTGGAACCTCCGTCAGTAATAGGTACCATCTGGCCGCGACAGATCGATGACGAGATAATCTTTGCCGGACTGCGTCCACGCTGCGCATGGCTAGAGGCGCCACCCTTGGCCTCGCGGACATCGGCCTCTCACCGGAACTCCGCTGCCCTGGCGACACCATCTGCTGAACCTATCTCGCGTTTGCGAATTTACGCGGAGGAGGAGATCATCACCATGGCTGACAACAAGAGCGACGTTGGATCACCCGACAGGGACCGGATTGCCATGAGCGAGGAGCATGAGGTTCGCTACTGGACGAAGGCACTTGGCGTATCGAAGGAGCGCCTACAGCAGGCCGTCGACGCGGTGGGATCTTCCGCCGCCAAGGTCCGACAACACCTTGCAGATTAGCGCATGAGCAACCTTCCTGGCACCACGGAGCCCGGCGGCGCTTCTCTGAAGCGCAAGGCTCGCCGCGCAGCCGCCGCAGGGACGAAGACGTCGGAATCGCGCAAGTGCGCCTGCTGCGCTCCTTCCCCGCTGCTTGAAGGCAACAACGATGGGCAGCAGAGCCATCGGTCTCCGTCATCCAGGCGCTAACGGCGCCAGCGCCAGGAACGGTATTACCCGCTTAGCGACGCTGGGCAACGAGCACTAGTTGTTGGGTCCGTGAACGCTGGCGCCAATCTGCCATTGTCGCAATTGTGCCCGCTCGAGAAGATCGTCAGCTCCCAATATGACCAGTAGCCAGCTTCAGGATCTCATCGTCGCATCACTCGTCCGCAGGCTTGGTGGCACGGCAAGACGCTGGCGCCTGGTGCTCGGCGCAATCAGGTTTCACGACCCTTCCAAGTACCTCTGTAATTGGTCGTTCGCACCGTCAGGCGAACCCCGAGAGCTTGCCGAGGTGGAGAACATGCTCGATGTTCTCAGGCTCGAACATCCGCACGTGGATGCCGGCTAGCTAGGCACAGCCACACGCAGGTTGAATGCAGCGGCTTACGCAACCGGCTCACTCCGGTCGTAACCGACAGGACGGCAGGCTGTAGAGAGGATCGGCGGTTCGGAACCTCATCCCGATCCTGGAGCGTCCGAGCCATTTGCATCGTTGTCACGCCCGATCGTTCCCGCGGCCTCTGCTGCCGCGATCCCCGAGGTGTCGATGATCTCGAGACGTCGACCGTCGACTTCGATTTCCCGGAGGTACTCAGCCGAGAAGTCCTGGTCAGGGCCGGTCGGCCCCGGCTTCGGTCCACTCTCGCCATCCTTGTCGACATCACTGCTGCCTTCGGCGGTGGCGTTGTCTGTTGCTTGGCCGTCGGAGCCCGCTTGCCCGCCACCGTGATAGCCGATCTCCGTCTGACCACCGTGCCCAAGGATGCCGTTCGCGTCGCTGTTGCCATCCTTGCCGGTATGCGGGTTGTCATAGCCCCCACCGCCACTTTCGCCACCAGCGGTTCTGGCGTCGGACTCATTCACGCCGTCAGGCTTACCTGTGCGGTCTCCGCCGCCACTCACTGGCGTAGGCTGTTTGTCGCTCAAGACAGCGCTCCCGTTAGCGCCAGCACCGGGCTGTCGCTTGGAGCGTCGCCGGGGTCTGCGGGCATGGCTATCGGCGGCTCCGGGTTGTCGGGCCCCGGAAGTGAGGCCGGTTGATCATCAGGCATCGGCGTCCCGTCGGGTTCGCGGATCGGATCAGGGGCATAGGGGTCGGGTGGTAGCGTTGCCATATTCATCTCCGTTTTGCGTCGGCTTCAGGAAAAGAGCGTCGCTCGTCGGCAACGTCACTCTGAGAAGAAGCCGCTTGTTCAGGTTTCCATCGGACGCGACTTTTGATCATCGTGAAGGTGGCTGTCGTCGCCTTCCTTCTCGGTGCTGCTGTCATCCTCGCCGCCGCTGGAACCATCTGTTCTGCTTGGCACCGGAGCACCCTGCTCACTCTCGTCCAGTGCCTTGCCATCCGCGCCGGCGTCGGGGCCCTCGCCTGCGCCTGCTCGATCATCGCTCATCATCGTTCTCCAATGATGAGGCAACGGTTCGTTCATCAGATCGGGCCCGGAACCACGGAGCGAGCGAGTCAACGCGCAAGGCTTGAGTTCACCCACCTGGCGAGCGGGAAGGTCAGCAGCGCAGAGACCGAAGCCGAGCCGAGTATCGCGACGAGAAGCTGGTAGATCATGATAGTCCCTGTCCGATGTCGACACAGCATCAACATCTCAGATGAGGCTTTGGGTTCCGGCACCGGAAACTCTCCCCAACGGCAGCGGGATCACTAGGACAGTCCGAGTGCTTTCCTCGTCAGGCAGTCAAAAAGGCCGGGCCTGTTCCCAATCGCGAACCGTTGATCGTTCACCTACCCGGAGAATGTCTATGTTCATGCGCGTCGATAAGTTGCAGGCGAACCTGCCCGATCCTACCAAGCAGGATCCCAATGCCGCCGCCGCGCTGCGCGAGTTGCTCGGCGGTAAATATGGCGAGATGTCGACGCTCGGGAACTACATGTTCCAGAGCTTCAACTTCAAGTCCAAGTCGAAGCTCCGCCCCTTCTACAGCCTGGTCGCCTCGATCACCGCCGAAGAACTGGGCCATGTCGAGCTCGTCTGCGCCGGCGTCAACATGCTCGCCAACGGGCCCGACGGTGACGACACCGGCGATGGCGGCGACGTGTCGATGACGCCGTTCGAGAGCATGACCGAGATCCGCGACGCGGCGAGCTTCCTGTCGAACGGCGGCGGCGCGACGCCGACCGACTCGAATGGGCGGTCGT
>NZ_CAXTEM010000002.1:0-186389 GCF_964243315.1 uncultured Sphingomonas sp.
ACTCGCGCGGGCTGATGGAGCTCATCATCATCAACATCGGCCTGCAAAAGGGCATTATCGGGCCGACGCTTTTTTCGATGCTGGTGCTGATGGCGATCATCACGACGATAATGGCGACACCGCTGTTCGAGCTGTTCTACGGCCGCAAGGGCCGCGAGAGCGGGGAGCTGGCGGCGCTGGACGGCACCGTGGCGAGCCCCGCCTGACCGGCGACCTACAACTCGTAGAGCCGTTCCTCCACGATTCCGGCGATCTGTTCCTGCAGCCCCGCGGCCCCGCCGAACTGGAAGCCCAATTGCGACGTGTACGCCCCGCACATCGCCAGTCGCGCCTGCCGGTCGTCGTCCGTCAACGGGTGGCTGACCGCCGGCGTCGCCTCCTGCGGACCCGCACGGCGCAGATACGGCCAATCCTCCCACAGCATCAGCCTCTGCGCCGACGCCGCCAGCGCATCGCGCACGATCCAGTGATCGACGTGATCGCCAACCGCCAGCGGACCCAGCAACAGGTCGGGCGCAAGGCTCTCGACCAGTTCGCCGAGCGCATAGGTCAGCGGTAGCAGCACGCCGTCGTCCATCCGCCGCTCGGCGAACAGCTCCGCCGCGCTCGCATAGCCGCGGTGCGGCGCCTCCAGGAACGACAGGTGGATCGCCTCGGCCCCGATAACCGCACAGGCGGCGAGATCCTCCTCGCGGCGCAGCGCCATATAGTCGACCGCCGCATCCAGCCCTTTGTCGAGCTGACACGCGAGCGCGAAGCCCTGCGGCTGCGCGACGTTGCCGGTGAAGCAGGTCACGATCGTGATCCTGTCCCCGGCCCGCGCGCGCGCCGCCAACAAGCCCCCGACGGAGAAAGCCGCGTCGTCCAGATGCGGCGAGATGGCGACGACATGCGTCACAGCAGTTGCGGCTCCGCGCGATACCGACATGGCGCGATCGGGATGGTCTCGGCGATCCCCGTGGCCGGCGCGGTGCCGCGCAGCGCCTCGTAGATGTCGATGATCTGCCGCCCGACTGCATGCCAGCTATAGACCTGCCGGCATTCGGCGAGCGCGGCACGCGCCAGTCGATCGCGCAACGCCCGGTCCTCGATCAGGCGGCTGAGTGCCGCTGCCTGCGCGGGCAGGTCGCCGGGTTCGACGAGCAGACCGTTTTCGTCGTCGCGGAGGCAATCGACCACCCCGACCGACCGGCACGACAGCACCGCATGACCGCTCGCCATGGCTTCCAGGATCGTATTCGAGAACCCTTCCGCGTAGGTCGGGGACACGAAGACGTCGTGCGTGCGATAGAGCGCGGGCACCTCGCCATAATCGGCATAGCCGGTGAAGGTGACGCGGTCGTCGAGCGACAATGCCGTGGCAAGCGCGCGTGCGGGTTCGAGATCGGGACCGATCCCGGATACCGTGCAGCACCAGTCGCCGCGCACCGCCGGCAGCGCGTGGAGCATGTCGAGCACGCCCTTCCGACGATCGACGCGGCCGTGATAGAGCAGCCGCACCGGGCCCTCGCCCGGCTCGCCCGGCGTGAACCGTTCGGTATCTACGGCGCCCGGGACGATCGTGAAGCGCGACAGCGGCGTCCCCATCCGCTCATGCACCTCGGCCGCGAAGCTGCGCCCGCCGATCAGGATTGCGCCGGCGTGCGCTAGCACCTGTTCCATCGCGACGCGGTGCGTCTCGCAGCACGAACCCACCCAATGGCCATCGCCGCCCTGGATCGACACCACGCACGGCACGCCGATCCGCTGCGCCGCCAGCAAGGTCGCCCAGCCCGTTGGATAGCCATATTGCGCGTGGAGGATGTCGAACGGCGCAACCGCGTGTTCGGCGACGATCGCGTCGGTCATCGCCACGATGTCGCGCTCGAAGTCGCCGCCGTCCTGCTCGCCGACCGCCTCCAGCCCGATCACGCGAACCCCGGGCACCGCGGGCGGCGCGCCGCCGCCATAGACGCGACGCTTGTCGGCATCGCCGTAATATTGGCTGATCATCGTGACGTCGTGCCCCGCCGCGACCAGCTGGCGCAGCAGGTTGATCGCGTAGATCGACATGCCCGAAATCGCGGGAAAAAAGCGCCGCGAGACGAAGCATATCCTCACGCGGCCGCGGCCCGCAGATACGCGATCGCCTCAGGTATGGCGGCATGCGCGCGCGGGCTTTCGCGCGACAGTTCGACGCAGACCAGTCGCGAGTAGCCGATCTCTTCGAGGGCGGCCAATACCGCGGGCACGTCCATGTCGCCCTCGCCGAACGGCAAATGGATGTGCTCGCCCCGACGCATGTCCTCGACCGCGACGGTGCCGATCCGGTCGGCATAGCGGCGGACCGCGTTGGCGGGGTCGATGTCCTGGGTGACGAGGCAATGCCCGGTGTCGAGCGCCAGTTTCAGCCGGGGATGCCGCGCGCGCAACGCGTCGTAATCCGCCACCGTCTCGATCAGCATGCCCGGCTCGGGCTCGAAGCTCGCATCGACCCCGCGCTGCTCGGCATGGTCGAGGACGCGCCCGATCCCTTCTCCAAGCCAAAGCCGCGCCTCCTCCGTCGCGACACCCGCCTGCGGGACTCCCGCCCAGAACGAAACCGTCTCGCTGCCGAGCATCGCCGCGATGTCGATCGCGCGGTTGAGGAACGCGACACGACGGGCACGGCCCTCGGCTTCGGGCGCGATCAAGGTCGGTTCGTGCTTGCGGCGGGGATCGAGCAGATAACGCGCGCCCGTCTCGATCACACTGCCGAGCGCGAGCCGTTCGAGCAGCGCCGCCACGCGTTCCGCCTCGTGTTGCCAATCGTCGGCGAACGGATCCAGGTGATGATGATCGAGCGTCAGCGCGACGCCGTCATACCCGCAATCCGCGATCAGCCGGATCGCGTCGTCAAGCCGGTGGTTGGCGGCACCGTTGGTGTTGTACGCGAAGCGCAACGTCATGCGGATCGCTCCAGCGCGGCGACATGATGCGCCTCGGGCTCGCGGTAGAGCGGGTAAAGCGACCCCACGATCGCATCGGCCGCGACCGTATCGAACAACGGCCGGCCTAAGCGCTCTTCGTCCTCCGGTGTCAGTCGGATCGCGCGCATGATCTCGGTCGGCTCCCCAAATCCGATCAGCGGCGAGTCCATCGCGAGCAGCTTCTCGGCGTTACGTGCGCCGATCCGGTAATAGCTCATCGTCTCGACCTCCATTCCGGGGACGATCACCTTGACCACGGTCACGGCGCGGTCGGGCGGCGACATGTCGACGTAGAGGATGTCGAACCCCGCCGCCTCGACCGCGGCGCGCGCACGGGCGGCACGCGCATGGCCGTCGGCCGCCGGCTGGTTCGGCAGGTCCGAGAAGCGGCGGGTGGAGCGTTCCGACAGCATCGTGTCGGCGAGCCAGCCGCGCAGCGTCACCGCGTCGCGCCGGGTCCAATCGCGCATCGTGTCGAACGCGCGCGTGTCGCTGGACTTGGCCGCACGCCCGGCCTGCGCCAGGAAGCGGCGGACATACCCCTCGGGCGCGACCGCCGCCGCGAGTTCCGCCGGGCCGTGCGCGAACGCCTTGCGCGCGCGGCTCGCGGCATATTCGGTGAGCGCCTTATCGAGCGCCGCGGTGCGATCGGGGTGGCACGCCTCGCCGCAGGCTGTGACCATGATCGGCGCGGCGGGCGCGCGTGCCTCGTCGACGCCGACGCAATAGAGGTTGGGAAGCCCGAACTGGTCGGTCGCAAACTTCGGGATCGCCCTGATCCCCGCCTCGGCGAAGCGATCGAGGATCGCTTGGCTCGATGCGGCCAATGGCGTATCGAGATCGAGCGCCACGCCGCGGTCAAGCGCGCGGAACAACAGGCCGTTGCCGTCGCGTTGCAGGATCTCGCATAATCCGTGGCCGACCGCCCAGTCGAGGTCGGGGCCCGCACCCATCCCGTTGGAGATGATCGTCGTGAACGGCTGGTAGCCGGGCGCCAGCTCCTTGGCCGAATAGGCGGCGAAATCGATCGGCACGAGCACGCTCGATCCATCCGCCCAACGTCGTGCCTCGACCCAGTCGAGAACGGTGTCGCGATCGACCGGCGAACCAGCGGGCAGACACAGCGTCAACGGATCGGCGACCGACCGATCGCCAAGGTTGGTGGCGAGATCGTTGTAGCTGCCGGACGTCTTGGCACGCGCACCGAGCGTCAGCGTCGGCCACACCATCTCGGCAATTTCGCCGAGCGCACCGAGCACCGCCGCCTCATCGGTTGAGCCGTACCCGACGCCATAGGGCATGATCCCCGACAGCGCCTCGCCCTCGGGGAACAGCGCGACAACCCACACCGGCAGCCCCAACGCATCGAGCTGGTGGATCGGGAATGCAACGACCTCGCCGGGCGGAAACGCGTCGAGATACGCCTGCGCCGCGGTGCCGAGATCCTGGGGGAGCCCGGTCCTCATAGCGGCAACCGCTTGACGCCCGGCGCACGCGCCAGGCCGTCGTCTAGGGCGGCTAAGGCGACCGCGCGGTCTACCTCTGGGGCATATTCGAACGGCGTCAGTACCGCATCGAATGACAGCGGCGCGATCGTGTCGCGATAGCGTCGCAGCTCGGCGTGGGTCAGCGGGATATCCTTGTGGAACGCCTTGTGGCTGGAGATCGCGGTCGATCGGCCCGTCGCATCCTGGTCGATCTTGAACATGTCGCCGCAGAACAGCCGATGGCTGGGCGCATCATGGAGGCACGCCTGCCCTTCGTAATGACCCCCGACCTGATGAAGCGTGTAGCCCGGCGCGAGTTCGTAGGTGTCGTCATAGGGCGCGGTGACGCGGAACGCCTTGGTCAAGCGCAGGTCCTCCTTCTGGATCGCGACGGTCGCGGGATCGAAGTGGCGCTGGAGCTGGAACAGCGCGCCATAGCCATGGACATGACTCGCCGCGAGGAAGGCGATGCCGCCGAGCGCCTCGATCTGTGCCAGCATCGCATCGGAATGATAGGGCGCCGCCTCGAACGCGATGTTGCCGCCGTCGCGCACGATCAGCCAGCCGGTCCCGGCCAGCCCCAGTGCGGGCGTGGTGGTGAACGCCCACAAATCCTGCGCCACCTGCCGCGCTTCGCCGGTGTGCGTCGCCGCGACTTCCGCCTCGGGTAAGAACCGCCAGCCCTCCTCGGGCAGGTCGTTGCGAACATCGCTGCACACCGGGCAATCGGGTGGCGCGAAATGACGCTGCCAAAAGCCGCAATTGGCACAGGCGAACCAGCTCAGAGCCATGTCAGCGCCTCCCGGTACGCGTTGTCGAACAGCCGCATCAGCGCGAGGTCGCGCGTGATCGAGAAATCGTGCGGCTCACCGCGTGCTGCAGCCATGAACGCCGCGGCTTGCCCGGCAAAGGGCGATCGTTCCGCAGCGAAGTCGATTGCAACTCCCTCGCCGCCGTCACTCGATCGGCGCATCAGCGTGCCGCCCGCGGTCTGTCCCATCGTGTCCGTCGCGATCAGCAGGCCATGCTCGCCGAGCACCTCGAGCCGCCGCCGCGGCAGCGCTTCCGCGCAATTATACGCGACATGGCTCTGGAAGAGCACGCCCGACGCGGTGCGCCCGGTGAGCATCCCGCCATCGTCGACCGCATAATCGTGGATTCGCCGCTGCAACGCGATGGACAGCCGCTCGACCGGCTCGCCCAACAGCCGTTCGGCAAGGTCGAGCCCGTGCAGTGCTAGGTCGATCACGGCACCGCCGCCCGCCCGCCCGGGATCGGCGCGCCAATTGTCGTGCGCACCGCCGTGGGGCGACCAGTGTGGATCGACCCAGCAGGCATAGACGATCCGCACCCCGACCGGCCGACCGATCGACCCCGCGGCGATCGCCGCTGCCATCGCGACGTGCGCGGGATGGTGGCGCTGGTCGAATGCGGTCCCATAGAGCGTGCGATCCGCGACCGTCGCAGCGATCGCCTCGGCGCCATCTATCGTCGCGGCCATCGGCTTCTCGCAGAGCACCGGTATGCCTGCCGCTGCCGCGGCTGCCACCGGTTCCAGATGCGTGTCGTTCGGGGTGGCGACGTAGAGTAGATCGCACATCCCCGCCGCCAGCATCGCCTCGGCGGTCTCGAACGCCCGCATCCCCAGCGACGCGGCGCGTTCCCGCGCGCGCGGCGACGGATCGGCGATGGCGGTCACGGTGCCGCCAGCAGCGCGGATCCCCGGCGTCATGTAATCGGCCGCGACCCAGCCGAACCCGGCGATCCCCCAGCGCATCACCACCGCTCCGGCAGGTCGACGACGCGCCGCGCCCGCACCGCATCGGCAGTAGCGGGATCGGCCCAGCGACACCCCGCGCCATATTCGTCGCGCCACCGGTTCGACGGCCAGGTCACAGCGCCTTCGGCCAGCAGCGGGTTGTCGCGCAGCGTCGTGCCGGCTCCGGGCACGGCGAGCCCCCGATCGACGGCACGAGGCGCGTCGCCCCCTTCGACCAACGACCAGGCCTCGACCGCCGGATCGTCGACCCAGCCGGTCGGGACGGGCGTGCCGGCGCCGACCAGTGCATCGAGCAGCGCTCGCTCGTCATAAACCGTCGCATCGGGGAACAGCGCCTGCCACTCGTCCACCGACCGCGCCGGGCCCTTCGCACCCTCACGAAAGGCGCTGTTGTGCAGATGGCTTATCGCCAACACGCCATCGTCTGCCGTCAGCGCCCGCAACTGCGCGGCAACCGCCGCCTGATCAGGCAGGAAGTAGAACGCGTCATGGCACGCGACGAGATCGAACCGCATGTCCGCGATCGGCCAAGGGGCGCCGGCATCGAACACCAAGTAATCGGCATCCGGTGCTACCCAATGCTTCGCCAGCCAGCATTTCGCGAACACCACGTCCGCGCCGATACAGGCGACTCCCAGCCGACCCAGATCGCGCAGGTAATGCCCGATCCCGCACGCCAGCTCGAACGCGCGCACAGGCCGCCGCCAATGCGCCTCCATCAACGCCAGCCCCGCAAGATACGTCGGATCGACCCAACGATACGCGAAGTAATCGGCCACCGGCCCGAACCGCAGCAGCGCCATCGCGTCGCGTAGCGACACCGTCTCGCGCTCGCGCACCAATTGTTTCAGCTCGCGAAGATCCGTCGCCGGCCCGGTCCACCAGCTGTCCTGGTCGGTCAGCAACGCCACCAACGCGTCGTCGGGGCAGCCCGCATCGAGATGGTCCAGCGCCACCGCGACCAACCCCTCGCTCTCGACCCGCAGATACGGGATGCCATCCACCACCGGCCACCGCTCGCCCGGTGCCGCCAGCGAGTGCGGCGTGTCGGCGACCAGCGGTCGTCCGGACAGAGGCGAGCGATAGGTCACGCCAGCCCGGCGTCGGCGAGGATGCGATCGTGGAACGGCTTGACTGGCCCGTCATGCACCAGCCCATATTCGTCGAGCACCGCCGCCATCGTCAGTTGTCGGGTGCGCAGATGCTGGTCGATCTCCAGGACGCGGTCGAGCACGTCGGCGACATGGAACGCCTTCGCCTCGGGTGTGGCGTCCCCTGCGATCGGCGCGAGCGCGCCGCGGACCTGCTCGGCGAGCCGCGCCGGCAACTCGGCCAGCGCGTTGTCGCGTGCACGAACGATGACGCCATCCAGCGCCGCGCCAAGCAGCATTTCCCCAGTATAACCGCTGTCGGGCATCTCGGCATTGTGCAGATGATGCGCCATTGCCGCGAGGAAAGCCTCGGTAGGATCGGCACCGTACCAGGGGCTGGCGATCACCACATAGACTGCGACCATCAGGCAATGTTCGGCGTGGTTCTCGGACGGTTGCAGCACCACCCGCGCCCGCCCCGGGCAGGTTACCCCGGCGCGCGGCTGCCACGCGAGCTTGCCGACGAACGCCGGCGTAGCGCCCGTGGGCGGCGCGCCCGCCGCCAGCGCCGCGCGGAGCCGCGAGCGCAAACCCGCATCCAGATCGCCCGTGACGGCATCGAACCCGGCTTCGAGTGTGGCAGTCCCATCTGCCGTTAGCCCCAGCACGCGCAACTTGGTCGCATCCAGATCGCCTAGCCGCGCCGCCGCCAGTGCAGCCGCGACGATCCGCTCCATCACCTCGCCCGCCGGCATGCCCGCGACCAGTGCCGCCCAACCGCCGATGAAAAGCCGCTCCGCGATCGATCCGATGCGATCGGCCGAATGGATGCGCTTCAGATCGCCCAGTTCGCGGAACAGCGGCAGGACGTCCGGCGACAATCCGCCACTCACGCGGTCTTGTCGCCCAGCCAGGTGTCGAGGATCAGCTGCTGTTCGGGAAAGCCGTGGACCGGATCGCTGCCGTCGCTGGTCTGGGGCAGCTTGAAGAACACCCCCATCTGGTCCTGCACGCCACCGTCGCCGCGCTGGTGCGCGAGATCGAGGCAGCGCGCGATCTCGATCGCGAGCGGCGCCGCGAGCACCGAATCCTTGCACAGGAAGTTGAGCTTCAGCTGCATCTTCTGGCCGAGGAACCCGGTTATATCGATGTTGTCCCAGGCTTCCTTGTCGTCGCCGCGCGGCCGGTAATAATGGATCATGACGATGTGATCCTCGACCGGGTAGCCGAGGATCTGGTTGAGCACGCTGCCCTTGGTGCCGAGCTTCGACTTCAGCGCATCCGGATTGTCGAGCGCCAGGCCGTCCGAATTGCCGAGGATGTTGGTCGAGAACCAGCCATCGACGTGCAGCGCGCGATCGCGCAGTGCGGGGGCGATCACCGTCTTCATGAAGGTCTGCCCGGTCTTGCCGTCCTTGCCCGCGACGGGGACATTGCGCTCTCGCGCGAAGTCCGCGAGCGGCGCGACGTCGGCGGCCATCGACGGGGTGAAGTTGGCATAGGGCGTGCCCGCGTCGATCGCGGCATAGGCGTAGAGCATCGCCGGGCTGATCGCGGCATCGTCGCTGTCGAGCCCGCGTTCGAACGCATCGCGCGATTCCAGGCATGCGGCGTCACCGCCTGGCTGGCGCTCGGTCGAGGCGAGATTGATCATCACGACCCGGTCGAGCGACTGTTCCTCGCGGAAGCGCTGCAGATCGCCCTGGATCTGGCTCACGACCGCACGGTGCCCGCTTGCCAGCTTGTGGCCGCCATCGATGTTGGCGCAATAGGCGGTGCTGCCCGCCGCCTTCCACGGCCGCATCTCATTCAGCTTCGACGCGCCATCGGCAAGCTCCTTCTCGCCGATCACGCCGTGGCGCATCGCGCACGCGCCGAGCGTATCTTCGGTAAGGTCCCAGCCGCCGAAATGCAGGTCGCGGTACGGGACCATCCCCGCGACATCGCGATCGGCGAGCGGCAACCCTTCGAGGCTGTTCGACCCCGCCTTGATCATTTCCACGCCCGCGATCGCGGTGGTCGCGACTGCGCCGCCGACGCCGACGATCGCTACGCCTAGACGATCCGCCATGCCTGTTCTCCCAAATGGCGGTCCGCACGTCGGACGACCCGAGCAAGCCCAAGTCGCGGCGCGGGGCGGGGTTCAGCAGTCGGCGGGGGAAATCGCGAAAATAGTTAGCACGCGTTACATATGTTCGCGGACGCGAGTCTCGGAGTGATCTATGTCACCCTTGCCACCCACCGGCGGCAGCCAGTCGATCGCGACATGCCCGTGGCGATCGCGGAAATCGACCAGCGCGGACAACCGGGCGACGTCGTTGATCCGGATTATCCGGCCGTCGCGTTCGATCAATCCGGTCTCCGCCAACGCCTTCAGTCCGCGGTTGACATGGGTCTTGGTCAGCCCGACCGCATCGCCGAGATCCTGCTGCGTCAGCGGCAGTTCGAACATGCCGTCGTCCAGCCCGTCGGCGATCCGCAACCGCGACCGTACGTCGAGCAGCAACGTCGCGATCCGCGTCATGCCGTCGGTGCGTCCGATCGAGGTCAGCCGATCCGCCATCGCGACATTCTCCGACGCGCTAACCGCATAGAGTAGCGCGCCGAGCCGCGGATGATCGCGGAACAGTCGTCCGAGCGCATCGCGCGGGGTCTCGAACAAGGTGCAGCCGCTGACCGCGGTCAGCGTCGCCGCACTGCTGCCCCAAGCTATCGAGAAGGTCGTGGTGATGTCGCCGACGAAGTAGAAGCGCAGGATCTGCCGCCCGCCATTCTTCAGCTGGACCGACCCGTGGAGCCAACCGGACGCAATGATGTGCACCAGGTCGAGCGGCTCGCCTTCGCGCACCACCACCTCGCCCGCCTCATACCGGCGCTCGCGACGTTCGAGCCAGCGCAACGCGTCGCGTTCGGCGAAGGTGAGCGCCAGATATTGCGATAGACGGTGTTCGAGCGGACTTGTCACGGGCGATGCTCACCTTTTCACCTGGTCGGCACGCGGTGCCTCCCGGCCGTCGCGGCAAATCTATGCGCTTACGTACCGCAATTGTTCGTCATCTTCCAAATGGTTCGCGCGACAGGTCCGCGTTCGGGTGTCCCGTGCACATGATCTGCACAGCTTCTCCCGGCAACGCTCACGCGGCCGGCATTACCGCGTCACTCCCTCCGGATAGATCGACCGCTTCTCGTGGAGGATGCAGCGGTGCGACATGGTTTCCTGATCAAATGTGCGGTTCTCGTCGTGCTGGTGGTTCTGTTCGACCGCTTGTTTCCAGGGCCGTTTGCGGGTGCGAAGGTGGGCGTGTTCGCCGCGGCCTGGCTGACGGGCGTGCTGATCGCGCGGCCGGAGATACGCCGCGACCGTCGCGCCTGGGTTGCGCTAGGGGCGGCGGCGATCTTCGCGGTCGCGCTGTTCGATGATCCGGGGCCCCTGGCCTTCGCGATGTTCTGGTGTGCGCTTTCCGCTGCCGCGCTGCTGCCGAAATTTACCGCGTTCGACGATGGGTGGCATTGGGGCGCGCGTCTGGTGCTCCACGGCGTGAGCACGATCGCCAAGCTGGCCGGCGATATGCGACGCTTCGTCCGCCGTGGACAGGGCTCGCGCGCCAACCCTCTCGCCCTGGTCGCGCTGCTCGCGCTCCCGGTGATCGGCGGGATCGCCTTCCTGATCCTGTTCGCCGCCGCCAACCCGCTCATCGAACAGGCGATGACGGATATCCGGCTGCCGGCAGGCGATCGCATGGCGTTGATGGCGTTCGTCGCCCTGTGCTTGTGGCCGAGCTTGCGGCCGCATGCCGCGGTGATGCGGCTGGCGGCGCGGCTTCCCGACCCCGAACCGGCGCTTCCCGGTACGTCGCTGCCGTCGGTGCTGATCGCACTGGTCCTGTTCAACATCATCTTCGCGGTCCAGAACGGCCTCGACATCGCCTTCCTGTGGAGCGGCGGCGCGTTGCCGGCGGGGATGACGCAGACCGAATACGTCCACCGCGGCGCCTATCCCCTGATCGTCACCGCGCTGATCGCGGGTGTGATGGCGCTGGCGATGCTGCGGCCGGGCAGCGCGAGCGAACACCACCCGCTGGCACGGCGACTGGTGACGATCTGGGTCGCGCAGAACCTGATCCTCGTCGCCTCCAGCGCGCTTCGCACAATCGACTATATCGAGGCCTCGATGCTGACCGCGTGGCGGATTGCCGCGCTCGCCTGGATGGCGCTGGTGGCGCTGGGGCTGGTCCTGATCTGCTGGCGGATCCTGGCGGGCCGCAGCGCGCGCTGGCTGATCAACTGGAACGCCCTGGCCGCGGCGGTCGTGCTCACCGTCTGCACCTTCGTCGATCTCGGCGCGGTCGCCGCCGCCTGGAACGTCCGTGCCCGCACCGCGATGGAGGTCGATCTCTGCTACCTTCGTGATGTCGGCGATGGCGCGCTGATCCCGTTGATCGAGTTGGAAGGGCAGCCGATGGACCCGATCACACGAGAGAAAGTGCGCTTCGTCAGGCATCGGCTGTTCACCGATCTACGGGCGAACCAGGCGGACTCGACCGCCTGGACGCCGCGCGGCGCACGGCGACTAGCAACGGCCAAGGACCTGCTCGGCCCGCACCCGGCGCGTCCGCATGCCATCGGCGGATCAGCCTATCGCAACTGCGACCGCCGGGCAGCGCAGCGATGAGCGGATGCGACCCGGTCTTGACCGCATGGTCCGGAGCGATGATCCCTTGCCCCATGCCGCGCACGATCCTGGTAGCCGACGACGACCCGCACATCCGCCAGCTGCTCGTCTTCGCGCTGGCGAAGGCGGGGCTGGACACGATCGAGGCCGATGACGGCGAACAGGCGCTGGCCGCGGTGGCGGACCATGCCCCCGATCTGGTCATCCTCGACATCAACATGCCGCGGATGGACGGGATCGAGGTGTGCCGCCGGCTGCGCGCGACTGGCGACCTGCCGATCATCTTCCTCTCGAGCCGCGACGACGAGCTCGATCGCGTGCTCGGGATCGAACTCGGCGCCGACGACTACGTCACCAAGCCCTTCTCCCCGCGCGAGGTCGTCGCGCGGGTGATGGCGATCCTGCGGCGCACCGCGGGGCGCCCGCCCGCGGTCGCCGAGGCGGCGGCGCCGCTGCGCCACGGCCGGCTGGTGCTCGATCCGGACGGCTGGCAGGCGAGCTGGGGCGGCACCCCGATCGCGCTGACCGTCGCCGAATTCGGCATCCTCCGCACCCTCGCGACGATGCCGTCCAAGGTGTTCAGCCGCGAAGCGATCATCGACCGTCTTCACGGGCCCGGCTTCGCGATCACCGACCGCACCGTCGACAGCCACGTCCGCAATCTGCGCGGCAAGTTCGCGCTGGTCGGCGCCGGCGACGTGATCGAGACCAGGGCCGGGATCGGCTATCGTCTCGGTTCCTGCGGCAGCGGATGATCGCCGCGTTCAAGCAGGTCGTCCGGCGTCATTGGCCCGATCTTCGGCTCCGCACGATCCTGCTGCTCACTTTCGTGTTCGTGGCCGCCTTGCCGGGGGTCGGCGCGCTGTTCCTGCGCGTCTACGAGAACACGCTGGTCCGCCAGACCGAGGCGGAGCTGATCGCGCAGGGTGCCGCGCTCGCCGCTGCGGCGGCGGCCGACTGGCCGGGCGCGGCCATGCGCGACGCCACTCGCGGCTACGCGCCCGAACCGCCCGCGATCGACCTGCGCCTGACCCGCATCCTGCCCGATCGCCCGCCGCCGCAACGGTTGGTCGGCGCGCCCGACACGGTCGTCGCCGCGTGGCGCGATCGGCTGCGGCCCGTGCTGCGGTCGACCGCGCGCACCACGCTTGCCTCGATCCTGCTGCTCGACGCGCGGGGCACGATCCTCATCGGTCCGCAGGCCGGCTATAGCGAGGCGCAGCTGCCCGAGGTGCAGTCGGCGCTGACGGGCAAGCCTGCGACGACGCTGCGGCGCAACGACGCCTATCGCCCCGAGTATGCCTTCGAATGGCTGAGCCGGGCGTCGAACCTGCACATCCATCATGCCCGCCCGATCGTCGCGGATGGCCGCGTGATCGGCGTGCTGCTGCTTTCGCGATCGCCGCGCGCGCTGTTCGTAGGCATCTATGAGGATCGCGGCAAGATCGCGGTCGGCATCGTCCTGATCTTCGCGACGCTCGTCGTGCTGAGCGGCCTGTTGTCCCGCGGTATCGTCCGCCCGGTCGAGGCACTTGGGGCAGCGACCCGCGCGGTCGCGAACGGCGGCGGAACCGTCCCCGCGCCCCCGCCGACCGCCGCCGTCGAGAACCAGGCGCTCTACCGCGATTTCGCGACGATGGCGGAGGCGATCGAGCGCCGCTCACGCTACCTGCGCGATTTCGCGCACGCGGTTAGCCACGAGTTCAAGACTCCGCTCGCCGGGATCGGTGGTGCGGTCGAGCTGCTGCAGGACCATGCCGACATGAGTTCGGCCGATCGGGACCGCTTCCTCGCGAACATGGCGGCGGACGCGGCGCGCTTGAACCTGCTGGTGAGCCGGCTGCTCGATCTCGCGCGGGCCGACATGACGGAGCCGGTCGATGGCCCCGCGACCGACCTTGGCATTGCGCTAACACGCGTCGCCGACGCCTATCGCCGGGAAGGCTTCGCGATCACCGTCGACTTGCCCGCAGGCGCGGTCGCCGTCCGCGTCCCGGCGGCGGTCATCGAGGCCTGCGTCGAAGGCCTGATCGAAAACAGCCGTCATGCCGGCGGCGCCAAGGTCGCCGTCGCGGTTCGCCGGACGGCGACGGCAGTGATGCTGACGATCGGCGACGACGGGCCGGGCATCCCGCCGGGCGGCCGGGACCGCATCTTCGAGCCCTTCTTCACGAGCCGTCGCGCGTCGGGAGGAACCGGGCTGGGGCTACCGATCACCCGGTCGCTGCTGCGCGCGCACCGCGGCACCATCGACCTCGACCCCCATGCGACGACCGCCGGCGCCGCCTTCCTGATCACGTTGCCGGCGGCCTAGTCCAAGGATCGATCCGCATGGCGTCGCCGTGACCGGTTGCGCATCGCGTGGATCGCCGCAGCGGTATCGCGGTGACCATGCCGTTCGGCCCTGATCGCCACCGCGACACGCTTCCCGTGCAGCATCAAGGCCAGCCCAACGAAGGCAGCGGCGAACGGGAAGATGATCCAGCCCGGCGCCACAAGATCGAACGACTGGGCCGCGCAGGCGCTGGCGAAGAGTAGCGCACCCATGCTCCGCCAGCGAAGATCGCGCCGGGTCATGCTGAACGCCCACCAAGATCCTGCGGCTTACGGTCGCCGAGCACGACGGCCCCGCCGGCCTCAAGCGCGCGCAAGGTCTCGGGTCGTGCGCCGTCCGCCCGCGAATCTTGCCACAAGACGATGTCGGGCAGCAGATCCTGCTCCGCCGCGAGCGCTCCGGCCATGTCGGCCATCTCGAACGTCACGCCGACGCCGAAATCGCGGACCCGGTCCGCGGCGGCGCGAGCGCGCCCGATCAGTGCCGGCGAGCCGTCGATGCCGTGGCCTTCGATCGCGGTGAAGCCGAGTGCGCGGGCGTGGTGGACCGCGTTGATCAGCAGGCAACCGGTGCCGCAATCGGCATCGACGATGCGGACGGCGAACCTGCCCTGGTCGCGCAATTCGGCAAGCACGGCGGTGACCGCCGACCAGCGCGGATCATGGGTGGCACCCCTGGAGCCGGGCAGCTGACGGGCGGTGCGCGCCGACGCGCGACCTTCGCCGCAACGACGCAGGGCGAGATGGAGGATCGGCCTGGTTCGGTCAGGCTCCGGGCTTGTTACGGACGACATCGGGTCGACTTTCCTTTCGATCGGCGAGCGATCACGCTCGAGTCCGGTCTACGGGTCGCCAAATTGGGTTTCGAGACCGATTCCCGACCGTCGCATAGCGCGCGCATAGCGGCGGCAAGGGCGCGGCTCGCCTGCGACGCCGCGCCGCGTGTCGACCCACGCGGCATGCTGGCTCTCATACGCGCCATCACTCGCCCCAATGCCGCCACCGGGCACTCACCTCGATCTCGTCGAACAGGTGCCTGCCGTACAACGCCAGCGCGCTCCCCGCACTCGCGCCGACGAAGCCGCCCAAGGCGAGCGAATACGCGACGATGCCCGATGCCCGGAGCGCGACCGGCAAAGCCATCAGCCTCCCGAATGTAACATAGGCCAAGCAACACAGGATCAGTCCCGCGATGCGCAGGGCGATGCCCGCCCCGTGCGACCGATGCCACCCCGCGCGCACCTCAGAACGCCGCCGTCACCGCGAGCACGACCGTGCCGCCGGCAATGTTGCCGGTGCCGTCCTGGCCCTTGCTGAAGCTCGGCCGCAGATACGCGGCTTCGCGGTTCGATATGTCGGCGTCGATGTACGACAGGTTGAAGGTCAAGTTGTGCCAGCTCGCGTCGGCGCCCAGCGACCAGTCCCAATAGGCCCCGGTCGGGGCCACCGCGGTTGCGTTGGGACCGAGGCCGTCCTGTCCCCAGCTATGCCCGATATGCGCCTTGGCGGTGATCGGCGTGCCCGCGATGCCGTACGCACCGTCACCCCAGAGATAGAGGTTGTCGTCCTTGTCGCCCGGATCGGTATACACGCCGGCCTGCGCATCCGCCCCCGTTTCGTACCATTTGCCGATCGCCTGCTGCCGCGGGGAATAGGCCGCCCCCGCGGTCAGCGTCGCGGCGCCGGCGGTGCCGGTGAGCTTCACATAGGGTTCGGCGAAGTCGGTCTTGTCGGCGCCGCCGGGGTACATGTACCAGGTGAGCCCAGCGTCGATCGTTGCATTGTCCGCCAGCGTCGCCTTGTACCCGCCGATCAGGTCGAGCTCCATGTTGGCACCGCCGAACGTCCCCCAGCCGGCGAGATTCGACGCCCAGGTGCCGATGTAGAAGCCGCTGTCGTGCGCGACCGTGATCCCGCCCTGCACCGCCATCTGCTGGTCGGACTGCGACACGCCGCGGAAGCGATAGTCGGAGACGATCGCCACCGAGCCGCTGACGGTCAGCGCCGGGGCCGATGGCTCCGCAGTCGTCGCCGGTTCGGCAGGCACCGATTGCGCGTGCGCGGCGACGGGCAGCGCGAGAATGGCCAAGGCGGCGGCCGACTGAACAAGCTTCATTGATACCCCATGCGGAAGTGACCCCGTGCCGGATCGGCGGGGCCTTCAGGGCATGGCGATTAGGCTTGCGCGGCGTAGCAATTCGAGAGCGAATTCGGAAAAACGCATATAGCGCACATCGCGTCCGCGCTTTTTACTGCGATTGGGGCCGCACGGTAAAAAGAAGGCGAACATATCGGTAGATGCGGCCGAACCTGATGGAAGTTACGGTGATAAAACTCAGCTGCTGCCATTGCGACCATTGCGCGACATAGTGAACGAGCGTTATGAAACGCTTGCTGACCACGTCGAGTCGAAAGACGTGGCGGTAAGTACCGAACGTCGGGACACAGGTGGCAATCACCGGCCCGCTCGCTCGTAAATACTCCAGGGCCGCGCGTGATCCCGTGCCGACGTCGTCGGCGCACTGAGTTGGTGAGCCAGGAGAGTGTGATGAAACACAGGCACGGTGCGACGCGAGTCGATCCCCCGATTGCAAGCTCGAGCGCTTGCCCAATCACGCCAAGCCCGCGCGCCGATGGCGGTTCGGGCAGCAACGGCGGTCGTCGATGACGATGGCGACCCAGCTCCGCTCGATCGCGACTCGCGGCATAGCCGGTCCGGCCCGCGCGTTCGGAACCCAGGATCAAGGTCCGCCACTGATCAGGTCGCATAATCTGGACGACGAGAGCGTCGAGCCGCTGGCGCATTTTGCGCGCGAGATGAACCGCGAGCTACAGGGCGACGGCTTGCTGGTCACCTGGTACGACGGCACCACCGATCCGCTGATCCTGTTCGCCGAGGGCGACTGTACGCCGCTATCGGCGGAAGAGCGCGACATGGCCGAGATGTCGCTTGCGGTCGCCCGCCAGCCATCGAGCGGCGCGCGGTCGCAATGGCGCGTGCGGGGCGAAGTGGCGGAGAGCGCGCTGCTCACCACCAGCATCCCCGCGGATGGTGGCATCGTCACCATCACCACGCTGTTCAAGCGTATCGGTCATGCCGCGCGGATCCGCGCCAGCGACACCGCCGCGCGGCTGTTGCCGCTGGTCCAGCCCTTCTTCAAGATGTGGACGCTCCGGCTGCGCACGCTCGGCCGCGTGAGGGCGCTGACTTCCGCGCTCGACAACACCGATGTCGGCATCCTGCTGGTCGATGCGCAAGGCGAGGTGACGTTCGCGAACAACGTCGCGCAATCGATGCTTGCGCATAACGATGGCTTGCGACGCAAGGGCAATTCGCTGTTCGGGGCGCGGCTGGCGGACACGATGCGGCTTCAGGCCGCGCTCGAACATGCGATCTCGCCGCACCCTAACCAGATCGGCAAGCCGGTTGCGCCGGTGGTCGCGCTTCATCGTGCGAACGGCCGGCCGCTGCTCGCCGCGATCGTCCCCGCCGACGGACAGCCCGATGTCGTCGGATCGAGCGCCGCGGTCCTCTACGTCGTCGATCCGGATCAGGATTTGCGCCCCGTCGTCGAGCCCGCGTGTAAATATTACGGCCTGTCCCCGGTCGAGACCCGACTCGCCTGCATGCTCGCCAACGGCAGCAGTCTGGCCGATTCGGCGAAGGCGATGCACGTCACCGAACAGACCGCGCGCTCTTACCTGAAGCAGATCTTCGTCAAGACCGAGACCAACCGTCAGGCCGAACTCGTCCGGCTGATGCTCACCAGCTCAGTGCGGACCGCACCGCACAGCCGCGCCAGCTTCGTCTGAAAAGCCACCCCCATTCGGGGGGCGCGAAAGGCCGCATCCGAGGGGCGGCGTTCCTGAACGGAAGGTTAATAAAGACCTCGCGCTGATCCCGGCGCCGCCACCGTTCATCGCGCCGACCAGACGGTCTGCCCGTCCGGATCGGTGCGAAACTGATAGACGAGGATGTACGAGCGATGAAACTGCACTTCTTCCAAACCTGCTCGGTCGCCGCCCTGCTGGCGGCTGCCCCGGCGATCGCCCAGGTCACCACGAGCCCCGGTAGCAACAATGGCGGCGACGCCACGCTGACCGACAGCGCCAACGCGTCGTCGACCACCACGACGAACCAGAGCACCGCCGACAGCAACAACTCGGCGACCGATAGCTCGGGCAGCTACAATGGCGGCAACACCGCCGACAGCCAGAACACCGCGACCAACACCGACAACTCGGGCAGCTACAACACCGACAGTTCGGGCAGTGGCAACGGCGGCAACACCTCGGTCGCCGACAGCAACAACGGCGGCAACAGCGCTTCCGACAGCTCGGGCAGCTACAATGGCGGCAACACGTCGCTTGCCGACAGCCAGAATGGCGGCAACACCGCGACCAACACCGACAATTCCGGCAGCTACAACACCGACAGTTCGGGCAGCGGCAACGGGGGCAACACCTCGATCGCCGACAGCAACAACGGTGGCAACAGCGCTTCTGACAGCTCGGGCAGCTACAATGGTGGCAACACCGCGGACAGCCAGAACACCGCGACGAACACCACCACCAACACCACGACGAACACCGATTCGTCGACCAACGGCAGCTACAATGGTGGCAACACGTCGTATGCCGACAGCAACAATGGCGGCAACACCGACAGCTCGACCGACACCTCGTCGACGGGCGGCACCTCGGCAGCCAGCAACGGCGGCACCGCGGTAGGCGATGTCAGCGTCTCGATCGCCGACAGCGGCAACACCGACTCGTCGACCAACGGCAGCTACAATGGTGGCAACACCGACAGCTCCGGCAGCAACAACGGCGGCAACACGTCGCTCGCCGACAGCCAGAACACCTCCACCAACACATCGACGACGAACACCACCAACACCTCGACCACCGACAGCCACGATGTCGTCAGCACCACCGATGGCGGTCGTGTCGCGGCAAACAACGGGGCGAACGTGACCGATTCGAGCAACAACTCGACCAACACGTCCACCACCACCAACACGACCAACAATTCGGTCGCGGACAGCAACAACGGCGGCAACGACAGCAGCAGCGCATCGGGCGCTCAGGTCGCGGCCAACAACGGTGGCAACGCGTCGGACAGCCGCAACAGCTCGACCAACAACAGCAACAACGACAGCTCCGACAACAGCAGCGCTTCGGGGGCACAGGTCGCGGCGAACAACGGCGGCAGCGCATCCGACAACCGCAACAGCTCGACCAACAACAGCAACAACGACAATTCGAATCGGTCGACAAACAACAGCAACAACACGGACAGCTCAAGCAGCGTGGCGAACAGCTACAACGACAATTCGCAGCGTACCGTTGCCGACTACTCGACCGGCACGGGCACCGCACGCAGCAACAGCGTGTTCGGTAACGATGCGGTCGTCGCCAGCTCGACGCTCTCGAGCTACGTGACCGGCGTCAACGTGACGTTCCACGGGTCGGACGGCAACCGCAACTCGACCGACAACAGCCTGTCGAACAGCGGCAGCTCGTTCCAGAACTTCGCAGGGATGCAGGCGCTCAACCAGAACACCGGTGTCGGTGCTTCGCAGAACGCCAGCGTCAGCGTCGCGGCGAACACCGGCGATATCGGCCTGTAAAATACTGGAAGGTCGGCAGCGTGGCACCCCCACGCTGCCGACCCTCGTCTTTCCCGAAGGTGTCCGTATGGCCCGTCTTCCTTCCCGCCTAATCGCAGTCCTAAGCTGCATGATCGCGGTGCTTTACCCGGTCGTCCCCAATGCCCAGACTGCGTCGGCGTCGCAGGTTGCGGCTCCGTCGGATCCCGCCACTGCCGCGGCGGCGACGCCGTTCGGCGATGCAGCGATTGACGACGATGCGCTCGGCACGATCGCCGGTCGCGAGGATCTCAGCCAGATCTCCCTCGCCAATTCGACCGCGGGCGTTTCCCAGAACAGCGTCGGCAACAATGTCAGCACCGGCGACGCCAGGGTTTCCGACAACGCGTTCCAGAACCTGTCGGGGCTCTCGATCCTGAACGTCAACACCGGCAACAACGTCGCGATCAACGCGACGATGAACGTCAACATCGCGATCCAGCCGACTCCGTGAACCGCATCTGGCCGACCGTCCTGTTGATGCTGTCGGGCTGCGCGACGCAGACCGCGGGCCCTACGCGCTTTGTCGCCGGCGGGGGACCGGTCGGCACCTACGACCTGTCGGTGCGCAGCGTCGTCGATCGCCGCTTTACCGGCGTCATCCGCCAGCGCTACGATTTCAGCTGCGGGTCCGCCGCGTTGGCGACGCTGCTGCGCTACCATTATGACTTCCGCGTCGGTGAAGACACCGCGTTCCGCGGCATGTGGGCGCATGGCGACCGCGACCAGATCCGCCGCCTCGGCTTTTCGCTGCTCGACATGAAGCGCTGGCTCGGCAGCCGCGGCATCGACGCCAATGGCTACAAGGTCTCGCTCGACCGCATCGCGCAGACCGGCGTCCCCGGCATCGCGCTGATCGCGATCAAGAACTACCGCCACTTCGTCGTCGTGAAGGGCATCAACCGGCACGAGGTCCTGCTCGGCGATCCGTCGAGCGGCGTGACCGTGATGCCGATCGACAAGTTCCAAGCCGCCTGGAACGGCATCTATTTCGTGCTCGGCGACGATCAGGCGCTGGCGAAGTCGCGGTTCAACGAAGGGCGGCAATGGTCCGCCTATACCCGCGCGCCGATCGGCCAGCGCTTCTCCGATCCGGTCAGCCAGCAGGCGCTGCTGCTGACTGCGCCCGCCTATGGAGACATCTCATGAGTCCGCTCTGGCTGCTGCTCGCCGCGCAGGCCGCGACGCCGCTCGGCGCGCCCGCGGTATCCGATCCGGTTCTGGCCGAACAGCGTGGCGGGTTCCGCCTGCCGAGCGGCATCGACGTCGCGATCACCGTCCAGACCCAGACCGTGCTCGACGGCGCGGTGGTGCTGCGCACGGTGTTCCGCGCCGACCAGGGCGCGCCGACGCTGACCGTGCTCGCGCCGACGCCGGGGCAAACCGTCGCGGCGACCCGCAACGCCGCAGCGGCAGGCGGCGGTCAGCCGACCATGCCGACGGTTACCTACGACCGCGCCAACGGCATCCAGCTCATACCGGGTGTCGCCGCGCCGCAGATCGCAGTCACGTCTGGCGACACCCAGTCGCTCGCCGCCGCAGCCGGCCTCGCGCCGGTCGCGCCCGGCGCAGTCACCGACAACGGCACGGTGTCGGCGGCGGGCGACAACGGGCTGCGCACGGTGACGCTGCAGGGCCCAGACCTGACGATCACACACCTTGCCGGAAATGCGTTCGGCTCGGCGATCCTCAACGCCGGCAACGATCGCGCGATCGACACCCAGACGTCGGTGTCGATCGATCTGCACAATGCAGGCCCCGACGTGCTCGGCTCGTCGATGTTCAAGATCCAGGATCTGGCGATCGCGTCGGCGGCGCTGCGCGCACAATGAAGGGGACCGGAATGAAGAGCTGGATGGCGGCTGGAACTGCGACGCTGGCGATCGTGGCGGCGATGCCCGCCGACGCGCAACGCACCCGCCGCCCCGCGCTGCAAAGCCAACTCGATCGCGCGATGACCCTGATCCAGGCACAGCAGCAGCAGCTGGAAAGCCAGGCCGCCGAGATCGACGCGCTGAAGAAGCGGCTCGACTCGACCGAAGCCGCGGCGACCGGTCCCCTCCCCGTCATCGCCCCCCAAGGAACTCCGCCCCGACCCGCCATCGCCGCGGCCCAGGGGGCCGCGCCGGGCAACGGCGATCCGGGCGCGGTGCTCCAGCCGCCGGTGCAGACCGTCGCAGGGCCTGCCCCCCAGCCGCTCGAGCGCGTCGGCGCCGCGCCGGAGGGCGAGGACCGGCCGATCCAGCTCGCGGTGCTCGAGAACCAGGCGAGCGTCGTCACCCGCCGCGGCGCGCTGACCGCCGAGTTCCAGGCAGATTACGCGCGCGCCGATCGCAGCCGCGCGGTGTTCCGCGGGATCGAACTGGTCGAGGCGGTGCTGGTCGGCGTGTTCGACATCAACGAGAGCCGCCAGGACGTAATCACCACCTCCGCCGCGCTGCGCTACGGCGCGACGCGGCGGCTCGAGCTCGGCGTGCGGGTCCCGTTCGTGCACCGTTCCGACGCGTCGATCGTCGCGCCGATCGCGGGCAGCTCGAACAACGATGCCGCCGCGACGATCGACAATTCGGTCAAGGGCACCGGCATCGGCGATGTCGAGATCACCGCGCGCTACCAGCTGCTCGACGGCGGCAACGGTTCGCCCTTCGTGATCGCCAACCTGCAGGGCGTGATCCCCACCGGATCGGACCCGTTCTCGATCCCGCGCACCGACCTGGGCAGCCTGACCCGCGCCGCCACCGGGGCGGGCTTCTGGGGCATCTCGCCGAGCGTCACCGCGATCCTACCGACCGATCCCGTCGTCCTGTTCGGCACGCTCGGCTACACGTTCAACCTCGGTAAGTCGGTCGACACCCGCTTCCCGTCGGTGATCATCAACTATGTCGATCCGGGCGACGCGATCTCGGGCAGCGCCGGCGTCGGCATCTCGTTCAACGATCGCACCACGATCAACCTAGGCTATGCGCATAGCTGGGCGTTCGGCACCAAGACCCGGACGATGCTGCCGACGCCGACCGGATCCTGGTCGGGCATGCGCGAGACGGTGTCGCGCGACCTCCAGATCGGTCGCCTCCTGTTCGGCGTCACCTACCGCATGACCGATCGCGCCAGCCTCAACTGGTCGGTCGAGGTCGGCGCGACCGAGGACGCCACCGACCTGCGCACCGTCCTGCGCATCCCGGTCGTGCTGCTGACCGGCGGCTGACGCGAAGAGGGCCGCCGATCCTGCGATCGGCGACCCTCTCAAACCTCAGCGACTAGTCGCAGCAGCGTCAGGCGCCGTAGGACAACCGCGTCGTCACCTTGCCGCGGCGGCGCATCGAGACGCCGACCGCACCCATGCCGAGCAGCATCATCGCCCAGGTCGATGGCTCCGGCACCGCGCTCTGCACGGTCTCGAAGTTTACCGCATCGGTGCCAAGGCGGGTCGTGAACTTCGCGTTGTCGACGAAGCCGGTATAGCCTGCACCGAACCCGCTGCCGGCGCCGAAGCTCAGCCCAACGACCTTTGCATCGCTCGAGAAATACTGCGCCCAGCTCGACAGGTTCAGGTTGAGCTGATTGCCGCTGACGCCCAGCACGCCAGCGCCCGTCATGCTGGGGTTGATGATGTTGAAGCCGGTGGTGTCGCTCTGGCTGTTGCTCTTGAAGGTGCTCAGAACGGCACCGCTCGGTGCACGCAGGTTGGCGTACCAAACCGAGTTTGCGTCCGCGTTCAGCCAGGAATCGGTCGGCGACTGCACACCCGCAGCGCCGCCGTTATAGACATATTCTCAGATCAGCTCGGCACGCTCGCCACCCCTGTCGGCGACGATCACCCGCGCGACCGGCGCGGCATGAGGCTGCGAAGCGGTGGTCTGGTCGTTGTTCCAGTCGAACGTGAACGAGTTGAGCGAGCTTAGGCTGAAGCCCGGCGAGTTGATGTTACCGAACAGGTCACCGATGATGTAACGGCTGCGATCGCCATGGATTTCGAGCGACCCGGTGTCGCCTGCGGTCGTGTACGGGCGAGTTGCGGTAACCGCGGTCGAACCGCCATTGGTGTTCTCACCAACGCCGCCGCCATTGGCGCTGAAGGTGATGCCGCCGACGCTGACGGGCTGCGTCGTGCTGATGACGATCTGGTTGGTCGCGGCCTGCGCAGCGGACGCGAGCCCTAGGACGAGGGCGATCGAGGCAGTCTGAACAAGCATCTTGGAAATGTTCACGGTCTTCTCCCTGTCGGGCGATACATCGCGCAAGGCGAAGCCACCCGATCGACTCTGTTGTGTACCCGCAAGAACTTGCCGGCAGCACGACATCGCATTGATGAACGACTTGTTCATCAATTGAATCACCCCATGATAATGGTCAGCAAACGATTGAATGACCTCAAATGGGACAGGATGTCGACCGTTGGTCGACCGACAGCGCTACAACCAGTCCACCTTTCCGGTCGCCAGCCGGTACACCGCGCCCACCACCTTCAGCGCGCCGGCGCGCTGCGGCTCGAGCAGCATCGGTTCCGAATAGGTCTGCAACCGCTCGACCATGCGGCGGACATTTTCCTCGACCGCCCGCGAGACGAGATCGCCGTCGCCGATGTCGCGGTTGGCGGCGATTACCGCCGGGATGATGGGTTCGATCATGCGGCCGATGCTGCCCGGAAAGCGGACGTCGTCCGTCACCACCTGGGTCGCCGCGGCGACCGCGCCGCACTTCTCATGCCCCAGCACGACGATCAGTGGCACCTTCAGCGCGGTGACCGAATATTCGATCGATCCCATGCCCGCGGTGTCGACGTTGTTGCCCGCGGTCCGCACGATGAACAACTCGCCGAGCCCAGCCCCGAACAGCTGCTCCGGCCCCACGCGTGAATCGGAACAGCCGACCAAAGTCGCGAACGGCTGCTGGCCATGCGCGAGTTCGAGGCGCCGCTCGCGGGACATGTCGGGGCGTACCGGGCGATCCTCGACGAACGCCGCATTGCCGTCGATCAGCCGCTGCAAGGCCACTTCGGGGGTAGGTTGGTCGGTGGTCGTCGGCATCGAAGCGCTCCCTGCTGCTGCATATCAGGTCGCCATCTAGAGAGCCGATCCTAAACCCGTATAGCTCGCAGGTGACGAAGTTTTGCTGTCGCCGCCACCGAGACGTTCGGCCAGCGGCAAACCTGAAGGATGACGTCGAAGACGATTGTGCGATGGTAGCGCTATCTCTACGGTCTGGCTCAACGATAAAACGAGAGGAGGCCCCTGACATGAAGAGCATCCACCACTTGGCCAAACAACCGTTTCGCGCCTGCCTGACCGCGGCACTCGCCGCTGCGGCGGTGATGACCACCCCGGCTCGCGCGCAGAGCGACCAGATGACGCCGATCGCCGTTCCCACTCAGCCGGGTGCGATCGAACTCGGCACCGGCAAGCTGCCCGGTGCGACCGCTCCGGAGGCGTGGCACCGCCAATACAACAGCACCTTCACCCGCAACGTCACCGTCGCCACGCTGACGCCTTTCCTCCCCGATCCGGCCAAGGCGAACGGCACCGCGGTGATCGTCGCGCCGGGTGGCGGGTTCCGCACGCTGTCCATGGAGAATGAAGGCTGGGACGTCGCGCGCGCACTCGCGGCTCGCGGTGTCGCCGCGTTCGTGCTGAAATACCGGCTCAACCCGACCCCGGCCGACATGCCGGGGTTCGAACGGTCGATGGCCGAGATGTTCGGCCCCGGCGCACGCCCGCCCCGCCCCAAGCCCGACGCGATGATGGCCGGCCTCCAGCCGCAGATCGCCGACGCGCGCGCCGCCTTCGCGCTGGTGCGCAAGCGCGCGACCGAATGGCGCGTCGATCCGGCGCGGGTCGGCATGGTCGGCTTTTCAGCGGGCGCGATGCTGACGCTGGCGACAGCGCTCGCCGGTCAGGACGCCAAGCCCGCCTTCATCGGCAACATCTATGGCCCGCTCGCGACGATGACCGTGCCCGCCGATGCACCACCGATGTTCGTGGCGCTGGCCGCGGACGATCCGTTCTTCGGCAATGACGGTTTCGGGCTGATCGACAGCTGGCGCGCCGCCAAGCGTCCGGTCGAATTCCACCTGTTCGAACAGGGCGGGCACGGCTTCGGCATGTACCAGAAGCCGACCACCAGCACTGGGTGGTTCGACGAATTCGCGCGGTGGATGGCGATGCACGGCTTGCTGAAGCCGGCACAGTAACCAGCGAAGGACCGACCGATCATGCGCATCAACCCACCGCGTCCACTGCTCGTCGCCCTCATGATCGGCAGCGCGTCGACCGCGGTGGCGGCGCCGCGGCTGGACGGCGTCGTCTCCGACCATGCGGTGATCCAGCGCGGCCAGCCCATCGAACTCACCGGCGAAGCAGCCGCCGGCGAGACCGTGATGATCACGCTGGCTGGTGCGGCGGTTACCACCAAGGCCGATCGCGCGGGGCGCTTCGTGGCGCAGCTGCCGGCGATGCCAGCGGGCGGCCCGTACGACCTCACGGTCGCGGCGCCGTCCGGCGGCGCGGTGGTCCGCGACATCCTGGTCGGGGACGTCTACCTATGCTCCGGGCAGAGCAATATGGAACTCGCGGTGTCGGACGCGCAGGATCTGATCCCCGACGCGCACCCGCCGGCGGACGACCAGCTACGGCTCCTCACCGTGACGAAATCGGCGGCCGCGACGCCCCGGACGCAATTCACCAGCCAACCGCGCTGGGCCGCAGCAGCCCCCGCGACGGTGCCCGGCTTCTCCGCCGCCTGTTTCTACATGGCGCAGGCGCTCCGCCGCACCGCCAAGGTGCCGATCGGCGCGATCCACTCTAGCTGGGGCGGCTCCCGGATCAGCGCCTGGCTTAGCGGCGCCGCGCTGCATCGCGCGGATCTCGGCGACGAAGCCGATCTGCTCGCGCTTTATGCTCGCGATCCAGCCGCCGCCTCGCGCCGCGCGATGACGATTTGGGAGGGCTGGTGGCGCCAACAATCGGGCGATGCCGCGGGTCGCGAACCCTGGCAGCCCGCCGCCTTGCTCGATTGGCAGGCGGTGCCTGCGATGACGAACTTCGAGACCTGGGGCGTCGCCACGCTCGCCGACTATAACGGCATGGTCTGGTATCGCCGCGAGATCGAGGTCACCGCCGATCAGGCGCGCGGCGCCGCCACGATCGCGCTTGGCGCGGTCGACGATGCCGATCGTACCTGGGTCAACGGCCAGGGCGTCGGCGGCAGCAGCCTCGCGTCGCAGCCCCGCGTCTATGCGTTGCCCGCCGGTCTGCTGAAGGCCGGCCGCAACGTCATCACCGTCAACGTCGACGACGTCTATGCCAATGGCGGCATGACTGGCCCCGCGGAGGCGATGCGGATCACCTTCGCCGACGGCACCAGCCTGCCGATCGGCACCGACTGGCGCTACGCGGCGGCCAGGAAGCTCGCGGGGTCCGCGCCGCGCGTACCGTGGGACGACATCAACGGCGCCGGCACGCTCTACAACGCAATGGTCGCGCCGCTCGGCCGCACCCGCGTCGCCGGGATCGCCTGGTATCAGGGTGAGTCCGACACCGGGATCCCGGGATACGACCGCCGTCTTGCCATGCTGATCGCCGACTGGCGCCAGCGTCTCGGCAGCCCGCAGGCGGCGTTCGGGGTGGTGCAGCTCGCAGGCTATGGCCAGGCGAGCACCGCGCCCGCCGAGAGCGGCTGGGCCGACGTTCGCGACGCCCAGCGCCGGGTGGCAGCGGCCGATCCGCATGCCGGCCTCGCGGTGACGCTCGACATCGGCGACGCGCTCGACATCCACCCGGGCGAAAAGCACGCGGTCGGCCAGCGTCTCGCACAGGCCATGCGCGCGGCGGTCTATGGCGAGCCCGTCGCCCCCGCTGGTCCGGCGATCGCCACCGCGCAGCGCAGCGCGGACGGCGGCGTCACGCTGCTATTCGCCGGTGTGACCGGCGCGCTCCACGCGCGCGGCTCGAACCAGGCGATCGGCTTCGAGCTCTGCGGTGCGGGGCAAGGCAGCTGCCGCTACGCTGCTGGCCGCGTCGACGGCACGCGCGTCACGCTGCCGAGCGACGGCAAAACGGTGACCCGCGTCCGCTATGCCTGGGCCGACGCACCCGCGATCAACGTTAGCGACGACGCGGCACTGCCGGTCGGGACCTTCGAGATCGCCGTTCGCTAACGTCCGGATCCGATTCGGTCAGACGATCCAGCGCCAGACCCCGGCAGCCCAGCCGGCGAGCGGCAGATGCGCCCATGTCGCCGCGAGCCAGAGGACAAGTCCCCCGGCGAGCGCATGCATGCCGAACCGGCCGAACCGCGCTCTGCCGCGAAGAATGGCGGCGAACGGCACGTAGCTCGTCCGCGCCTGCCACGCCGGCCAGCCCTGCGGATCGAGCCTCGCCTTCTTGCGGTCCTGCAACGCGGCGCCGACGAGCGCGAGGACGATGATCGCGGTAGCGAGGATGATGTTCTTGCCGATCGGGTAGATCAGGATGTGCGCGAGGCCCCAGATCGCGAACGCCCACATCATCGGGTGCCGCGTCACCGCATAGACGCCGCGCGCCTCGGCGGTGGCGGCACTTGTCGTCGCCTCCACCAGCCCCGGATTGCGGACTAGCGACCCCAGTAGCAAGACCGACGCGATCAGCATTGCCACGGTCGCGACCACCCACAGGCCGTCGCCCACCGTCCACAGCGGCTCGGTGACATCGGCGGCCCGATAAGCCCAGACGGTGGCGCCGAGCGTGGCGAACGCGACGAGCGAATAGATGCCGAGAAAGCCCCTCTCCCCGACGGCGCCAACCAGCGGGCGGCGCAGCGGATGCGACAGGAGGAAGTGCGACCCGACGAAGCTCGCAGCGGTCGCGAGCACGGCCATGGCTCCGCTCATCGGCATCTCTCCTGTTGGTTCGTGTAAGCAGTATCGGCGCTTGGAACGGCTGTGTCACGACCTGCCGCGCGCGATGCGACCCTTACCCGCCCCCGCGCGTTGCTGCTCCTGATATCGTCGCTGCACAGGGAGAGATCATGACCGATCCAGACAACACCGATACGCCGATCGAAAGCCTTACCGACCTGCCGATCCAGCCGACCGGTTCGGGGGTCGCCGACCTTGAAATCGCCTATGAGCAGATGAGGCTTGCCGAGGACGCCGCGGAGCCGCCGATCGCCGAGCCCGAAGCTACGCGCACCGAAGACGCCGCAGAAAGCGCCGCCCACCCGAGCTGACGCGCGCAGACCGGCCGATCACATCAGTTTGTCGAGCGTGATCGGCAGGTCGCGGACGCGCTTGCCGGTGGCGTTGTAGATCGCGTTGGCCACGGCGGCGGCAACGCCGGTGATCCCGATCTCGCCGATCCCGTGCGCGCCCATCGGCGTGTGCGGGTCGGCGATGTCGGTCCAGATCACGTCGATCTCGGGCACGTCGAGATGCACCGGCAGGTGATATTCGGCCAGGCTCGGGTTCATGATCCGGCCGTTGCGCTCGTCGATCTGCGTCTCCTCCATCAGCGCCATGCCCAGCCCCATGATGATCCCGCCGCGGAACTGGCTGCGCGCCGTCGTGGGATTGAGGATGCGGCCGCAATCGAACGAGCCGAGGATGCGGCTGACCCGCGTTTCGCCGGTGACCGCATTGACCCGCACCTCGCAGAAGATCGCGCTGTGCGAATGCATCGACCAGTGCATCAGCTCGAGCGGCGGCGACGCTTCCTCCGCGGCGACGATCTCGTCGCGTTGCGCGCGCGTCAGGATCGATACGAAGCTCTCGCGCGCCGTTGGATCGTCGAGCTTCACCAACGCGCCGTCTTCGCTGCCCACTTCATCGACCGACAAGCCCGCCAGCGGCGAATCATTGCCCGCGAGCTTCAGCAGGTCGGCGACCAGCGCGTTGTGCGCGGCGATCACCGCGGCGCCGATCGCCGCGGTCTGCTGCGATCCGCCCGCCATGATCGCGCCGGGGATGATCGAATCGCCGTAGCGGACCTCGACCTGGTCGATCGGCAGCCCGAGCCGCTCGGCCGCGACCATCGCGGTGGTGGTCGACGTGCCCATGCCCATCTCGTGCGCGGCGACCTCGACGATCGCGCGGCCCTCGCGCGTCAGCGTGATCCGCGCCGCCGCGCCGGGCATCCGGTAATAGGGATAGGTGCCGGTCGCACAGCCCATGCCGACCAGCCACTCGCCCTCGCGGCGCGTGGCCGGGGTGGCGGAGCGCTCGCTCCAGCCGAACTTCTCGGCACCGGCCCGATACGCCTCGGTGATGTGCCGCGACGAGAAGGGCAGGCCCGACAGCGGGTCCTTGTCCGGCTCGTTGAGCAGCCGCAGCTCGATCGGATCCATGTCGAGCTCGACCGCGAGTTCGTCAATCGCCGATTCGAGCCCGAACGTGCCGACCGCCTCGCCCGGTGCGCGCATGAAGGTGTTGGCGAGCATGTTCATCGTCACTGTCTCGACCGACAACTTGAAGGTGTCCGCCGCATAGCCTGCGCGGGTGCCGAGGATGAAGGGCTCGGGCATGTTGTTGTGCGGGGTCATCGCCGCGATCCCGGTGTGGAGGATTGCGGTGAAATGCCCGTCCGCCTTCGCGCCGATCGCGACCCGCTGTTCGGTCAGCGTCCGCCCGCCGACGATCCGGTAGACACCCTCGCGCGACAGGTTGATGCGCACCGGCCGGTCGATCATCCGGGCGCCGGCCGCGGCGATGATCTGGTGGTCCCACAGGCCCTTGCACCCGAAGCCGCCGCCGACATAGGGCGAGGTGATCCGGACCTGCTCGGGTTCGAGATCGAACACCCCCGCGATCGTCGCCGCCGTCGCGGTGACCATCTGGCTCATGTCGTGGATGACGAGATCGCCATCGACCCAGGCGAGCGTCGCGCCGTGCGGCTCGATCGGATTATGGTTGTGCCTCGGCGTCCGATAAAGCTGGTCGACGCGGTGCGCTGCCGCCGCAAGCGCGACCTCCGCGTCGCCGACTTCATTGAGCAGCGGCTGTCCCATGAACAGGCCGGGCTGCGATCCCTCTGCCATCGCCTTTGCGAGCGAGGTCGTGGATGCTTCCTCGGCATAGGTAACGGCGATCAGCGACGCCGCGTGATCGGCCTGTTCCTGCGTCTCGGCGAGCACGAGCGCGATCGGCTGGCCGTTCCAATGGACGCGATCGTCCTGGAGGATCGGCAGGTCGTTCTGCCCGACCGCGGTCGGCGACGTGCCGAACACCGCCGGCGGATTCATCCGCGGCGCGTTCAGATGCGTCATCACCAGCACCACGCCGGGTGCAGCCTGCGCCGCATCGGTGTCGATCGCCGTGACCCGCCCGCGCGCGATCGTCGAGTAACGGAGCGCGGCATAGGCCATGTCGTCCAGCCGGACCTCGGCCGCGAACCGCGCCGCTCCCTGTACCTTCAGCGGCCCGTCGAGCCGCGACACCGGCGTGCCGATCGTACCGTGCTTGCGCGCGATCAGCGGATCGGGGACCCCGCCCGGGATCCAGCGGTCGGGCGCGAGCGGCACCAGCTTGCTCATTGCACCCTGAACCAGACCTTGGGCGGCTTCCTTGGCGGTATAGAGGATGGTCATGCGGCGGCTCCAGCGAGATCGCCGAGCACGGCGACGAGGGTGCGGGTGGCGAGTTCCGCTTTGAAGGTGTTGTCACGCAACGGCTTCGCGTCCGCGAATTCCGCCGCGGCGGCGCTGCGGAACGCCGCCTCGCTCACCGGTCCGCCGCGCAGCAGCGCTTCGGCCTTGAAGGCGCGCCACGGCTTGTGCGCGACGCCGCCGATCGCGAGGCGGACGTCCTTCACGATGCCGCCCTCGACCTCGATTGCCGCGGCGACCGAGACCAGCGCGAAGGCGTAACTCGCCCGGTCGCGAACCTTGCGATACGTCGACGTCGCCGCGAACGGCAGCGGCGGCAGCTCGATCGCCGTGATCAGCTCGCCCGGCGCCAGCACCGTGTCGATCTCCGGATGATCACCCGGTAGCCGGTGCAGATCGCCGAACGCGATCGCCCGCGCACCGTTGCCGCCCTGCACATGGGCCGTAGCGTCGAGCGCGGCGATTGCGACGCACATGTCGGACGGGTGGGTCGCGACGCAGGCAGCCGACGCGCCGAGGATCGCGTGGATTCGGTTGACCCCGTCGATCGCGTCGCATCCCGACCCCGGCGCCCGCTTGTTACAGCGCGACCCTTCGGTGTCGTAGAAATAGGTGCACCGTGTCCGCTGGAGCATGTTGCCGCCGACCGTCGCCATGTTGCGGATCTGCGCCGAGGCCCCGGCGACGATCGCGCGCGACAGCATCGGGTAGCGCGCCCTGACCGCGCGATGCTCGGCCAGTGCGGTGTTGCGCACCGCCGCGCCGATCATCAGCCCGCCGCCTTCGGTTTCTTCAATCGCAGTGGACAGCCCGGTCACGTCGACCAGCGTATCCGGCTGCGCCACCGTCTCGCGCATCAGATCGACAAGGTTGGTGCCGCCGCCGAGATAGGCCGCGGCGCTACCCGCACCGAGCCGCACCGCCTCCGCGGTATCGCTGGCGCGGGCGTAGGTGACGGGGTTCATGCCGCCAACTCCGTCGCGAGCCCGTCGCGGATCGCGTCGATGATCCCGTTATGCGCGCCGCACCGGCACAGGTTGCCGCTCATCCGTTCCTGAAGCTCTTCGCGGGTCATCGTCGGGTCCCCGGTCAGATCCACGGTGACGTTGCTCGGCACGCCGCGCTTCGCCTCGTTGGCCATGCCGATTGCGGAACAGATCTGGCCCGGCGTGCAATAGCCGCACTGGAAGCCGTCATGCTCGATAAACGCGGCTTGCAGCGGGTGGAGGCCGGCATCGCCGCCGATCCCCTCGATCGTCGTGATCGAGCGTCCGTCATATTGCACCGCCAGTGCCAGGCACGACAGGATGCGCTCGCCGTCGACCAGCACGGTGCATGCCCCGCATGCTCCCTGATTGCAGCCCTTCTTGGTGCCGGGCAGATCGAGCCCTTCACGCAGTAAATCGAGCAGCGAGACGCGGGCGTCCGCGGGCGCCGACACCGCCTTGCCGTTGATGACGAGTGACATGGGATCCCCCTGGTTGGCGATGCGCGACGATCGACCCGCACTCCGGGTCATCAATGTAAGTTAGCGTATAGCGCGTTGTCGTACGCAGCCGAAACGCCGATTGCGTCAGCCTGTCGCATCGGCCGGCACAACGATCACGGCGCGGTCACGCCCGCATCGGTCTGGATCACCGGCTTCATCGTACCGTCGCGATTATAGTGGAGCCGTTCTACCGTCACCGCCCGCCGCCCGATCGATCCGTTGAGGTCGCCGATCGTCAGCGTCGCATTGTGGAGGAACAGGTACCAGTCGTTCTTGAACTCGACGATGCCGGGGTGGATCGTGAAGCTGTACTTGCCCGATCCGGTCAGCTCGCCGCGATGCGTCCATGGACCGCGGATCGACGGCGCGGTGGAATAGGAGACGCGCTCGTCGCGGTGCTTGGCACGATCGAGCGAGGCGTAGGTCAGGTAATAGAGCGCGCCACGCTTGTGCAACCACGGCCCCTCTTCGAAATGCGGCGGCGTGATCTCGGTGATCGGGCCGTCGATCTCGATCATGTTGGGCTTCAGCCGCGCGATATAGCATTGCCGGTTGCCCCACGCGATCCAGGTCGTCCCGTCGCTGTCGGTCAGCACCGTCGGGTCGATGTCCTCCCAGCTATGGGTGCCCTTGGGCGTCATCTCGTTGGTGATCAGCGCCGATCCCTTGGCGTCGACGAACGGCCCGGTCGGGCTGTCCGACACCGCCACCGCGATCGCCTTGCCCGGATGGGTGCCGTCATGCTCGACCGCGGCGTAGAACCAGTAGCGGCCGTTCTTGCGGATCGCCTGCGACGCCCACGCATCCTGCTTCGCCCATTTGAAGTCCGCGACCTTCATGATCGGGCCATGATCGGTCCAGGTCTTCATGTCGGTCGTCGAATAGACCAGCCATTCGCGCATGTTGAACATCTCGTCGCGCTGCGCCTCGTCATGCCCGACATAGAGGTACAGTCGATCACCGACCACGAGCGGCGCCGGATCGGCGGTGAACTTGTCGCGGATGATCGGGTTCGCGCCCGGCTTGGCCTGTGGTTCCGCGACCAGCGCCTGCTGCCCCGGCGCGGCGCTGCCGAGCGTCAGCATGAGCGAGGCCAACCCGATCTTCGACCATGTACCCGACATGCACTCTCCCGCGTCCGCCGTTCCTCGTCGGCCGCACCATAGCCGCAAAAACCGGTACGCCAACGCATCAAGCTCGTCGGCTTGGCGGGCACGATGGCTTGACCGTCGCCGCGACCGGCCAATAGGGTCCATGTCGACAAGAACGACGCGGGGGCTCTCCGTGCGTGGGGAAGAGGATTGCATGATGCGGAAGCTCGGATCGTTGGTCGCCTTGGCGGCCCTCTGCGCCACGCCGGCCCTGGCGGCGGGCGACCCGACCGTCGCGGTCGAGGGGGGCAAGCTGGCCGGGACGGTAGACGAGCGCGATGCCTCGGTCCGCAGCTTCCGCGGCATTCCCTTCGCCGCACCCCCGGTCGGCGATCTGCGCTGGCGGGAGCCGCAGCCGATCACACCCTGGAGCGGCGATCGCCCCGCCAAGAGCTTCGCCGCGCGGTGCATGCAGCTGCCGCTGTATTCCGACATGATGTTCCGCTCGCCCGGCGTGAGCGAGAACTGCCTCTACCTCAACGTCTGGACCCCCGCCGCGCTCGACCGGCCCGCACGAACCAAGCTGCCGGTGCTCGTCTATGTCTATGGCGGCGGGTTCCAGGCCGGCGACGGATCGGAAAAGCGTTACGACGGCGCCGCGATGGCCAAGCGGGGGATCGTCGTGGTGACGATGAACTACCGGCTCGGCGTTTTCGGATCGATGGCGCATCCCGAACTCACCGCGCAGTCGCCGCACCGCGCGTCGGGCAATTACGGGCTGCTCGACCAGGCGGCGGCGATCGCCTGGGTCAAGCGCAACGTCGCGGCGTTCGGCGGCGACCCTGCGAGGATCACGATTGCCGGCGAATCCGCGGGATCGATGTCGGTCAGCGCGCTGATGGCGTCACCGCTGTCACGCGACAACATCGCGGGCGCGATCGGCGAGAGCGGTGCGGTGCTGCAGAGCAGGACGCCGCCGACGCTGGCGCAGTCCGAAGCCATGGGAGCGGCGTTCGCGCAACGCATCGGCGCACCCACGCTCGCCGCGTTGCGCGCGCTCCCCGCCGAACGGCTGCTCGAGGAACAGCGCACCGCCAGGGATCTGCCGTCGAATGCGATCATCGACGGCTATTTCATGACCGAGCCGCCGGCGGTCACGTTCGAGAGCGGCCGGGCGGCGAAGGTGCCGTTGCTGGTCGGGTCGAACTCGCAGGAGGCAGCGGGGACGTCGATCGTCGGCGACGCCCCGCCGACCCTCGCCAGCTACCGCGCAGGGCTTGCGCAGCGGTTCGGCGACCGGGCGGACGCGCTGTTCGCACTATATCCCGCGGCTACGGATGCGGAGGTGATGCCCGCTGCGACGGCCTTGGCGAGCGACGCGTTCCTCGGGCTGCCGACGTGGAAATGGTTCGATCTCCACCGCCGCACCGGCGCGCCGACCTTCTACTATCTCTACACGCGGGTTCGGCCCCGTGCACTCGCCGACACGTCGAACGGACCGATGCCGCTGGGGGCGGTGCACAGCGCTGAGATCGAATATGCGCTCGGCAACCTCGACGCCAATCCGCTTTATGCCTGGGCCGACGCGGACCGGACGGTGTCGGCGACGATGAGCGGCTATTTCGCGAACTTCATCAAGACCGGCAATCCCAATGGCGCGGGCCTGCCTCGGTGGGAAAACGCGCCCGCGAGCGGTGACGCGATCGCTCGCCAGGTCATCGACGTCGAGACCAAGAGCGTGCCGTTCGTCGAGCAGCGCCGTTATGTCGCCGCCGAACCGCTGCTGTCGATGCGCTGATTGCGTCCGCCGTCCGCCCGCCGCATGATGCGCGGATAAAGAGGGGGATCACGATGCGGGTGAGTTTGGCGCTGGGGATCGCAGCGATAGCGTCGGGCGTCGCATCGGCGCAGCAGGCATTGCCGGCACCGGCAGCCGCGCCGGGTGCGGGCAGCGCGCAGGGCGATGTCTCGGTCACGATCTACAACAACGACATCGCGCTGGTGCAGGACGTCCGTACGCTCGATCTCGCCAATGGCCGCGTGCGCCAGAGCTTTCCCGACGTCAGCGCGCAGATCCGCCCGGAAACGGTATCGCTCACCGTGCCCGACGCGACCATCGTCGAACAGAATTTCGACTACGACCTGCTGAGCCCGTCGAGCCTGATGGAGAAGGCGGTCGGCGAGACGATCACGTTGGTCCGCACCAACCCCGCCACCGGCGCCGAGACCCGCGAGCGCGCGCGGGTGCTGGCGGTGAACGGCGGCGTGGTGCTCGACATCGGCGGGCGCATCGAAGTGCTGCGCGACGACGGCCTGCCGGTCCGGGCGGTGTTCGACCGGGTGCCCGATTCGCTGCGTGCACGACCCACCCTGTCGGTGACGCTGGCGAGCACGCGCTCCGGCGCACGGCCGGCGCGGCTCGCCTATCTCAGTCGCGGGCTGGGCTGGAGCGCCGACTATGTCGCGCTGTTCGACGACAAGAACGGCATTGTGGACGTGCAGGGCTGGATCACGCTGCGCAACACCAGCGGCACGACCTTCAACAATGCCAAGGCGCTGCTGGTCGCGGGCAATGTCGGCGGCGAGGGTGGCGACATCGAGAACTACCGCCCGAGACAGCGGCGCGCGGTGCGCATGCGACCCGGCGTGGAAAGCGCCCCGCGCGAACAGCTCGGCGATTATTACCTCTATCCCCTCGCCGAACGCACCGTCATCGCCGACAAGCAGACCAAGCAGGTCAGCTTCCTCGATGCCAAGGGCGCGTCCGCCAGCTCGGGCTATCGGTTCGAGAATAGCTGGCTCGGCAGCACCAACGAACCGCGCAGCGCGCAGAGCGTGCTCCGCTTCGCCAATTCCGGTTCGGCGGGCCTTGGCGACGCGCTCCCCGCCGGCGTCGTCCGCGTCTATGTCCGCGATGCGCGCGGCCAGCCGCAGTTCACCGGCGAGAACCGGATCGATCACACCCCGCAGGGCTCGACCATCGCGCTGCCCACCGGCGACGCGTTCGACGTGAAGGTGCAGCCGGTGACAGTGGCGCGCACCCGCATCAACAGCACGCGCTGGCGCACGCAGATGCGCTATCGCCTGACCAACGCGCGGGGCCGCGCGGTCACCGTCGAGCTGGCACAGGCGGGGGTCGACTGGAGCGATACGCGGATCATCGAGGAGAGCCGCAAGAGCGACCGGACCGATGCCGCCACCGCGGTGTGGCAGGTCCCGGTGCCCGCCAACGGGGAGAGCGTGGTCACCGCGACCTTCGACACGCGCTATTGATGACCGCGCGGCGGCTCTGCCTCGGCTTGGCGCTCGCGCTCGCGCCGGCGCCCGCGGTCGCGCAGGACCGCGTGGTCACGTCGCCCGCGGCGAGCGACGTTGCCCTGACCGTCTACCGCGCGCCTTACGGCAAGGGGGCGATCGACCTACAGTCATTAGGCGGCTTCGCGCTGGTCACCGAGACTCGCCGCGTCCGCCTGCCGCGCGGGGCGAGCGTGCTGCGCTTCGAAGGCGTGGCCGAGGGCATCGTGCCGGTGAGCGCGGTGATCGACGGCCTGCCCGGCGGCGTGATCGAGAAGAACCGCGATGCGCGCCTGCTGTCGCCCGCCTCGCTGGTCGACGGCACGCTGGGCCGGCAGGTGACGCTGACCCGCACCGATCGCGCCACCGGACGCGCGGTCAGCGAGGAAGCGACGATCGTGGCGGGACCGGAGCCGGGGATCGTGCTGCGCACATCGGCGGGAATCGAGACACTGCGCTGCGCCGGGCTTCCCGAACGCCTGACCTTCGACGGCGTGCCGGCGGGCCTGTCGAGCAAACCGGTCCTGAGCGTCGCCACCGTCAGCCCGGTCGCCCGCACCGTGACACTACGCCTGAGCTATCTCGCCTCGGGCTTCGACTGGCGCGCCAGCTATGTCGCCACCGTCGCCGCCGACGACAGATCGCTCGATCTGTTCGCGTGGCTGACGCTCGCCAACGGCAACCCGGAGGCTTTTGCCGACGCACAGGTCAACGCGGTCGCGGGAAGGCTGAACCGCGTGTTCACGCCGGCGCTACAGGCAGCGGCGGGCGCGTTGTCGCTGCGCTGCTATCCGCTCGGCACGACGACATCGGATCTGCGCACCACGCGCTTCCGGGAAGCCGACGAGATCGTCGTCACCGCTGCGCGCATGATGGCTTCGCCGATGGAGATGGCAATGATGCCGGCACCCCCACCCCCGCCGCCTCCGCCTCCGCCGCCGGTCGCCGAAGACCTCGGTGACCTGAAGCTGTACCGCGTCCCCGACCGCGTGACCGTCAGCGCGCTCGGACAGAAGCAGGTGGCGCTGCTCGCGCGCGGCAAGGTGCGGTTCGAGCGTCGCTACCGACGCTCGATATACCCCGGGCAGACGATAGCCGCCGCGCCGACCGCGATCGTGCTCGTGCTCCGCAACCGCAAGGAAGACGCGCTCGGCCTCGCGCTGCCGTCGGGCAGCACCGCAACCTATGCCCGGCGCGGCGACGAGCAGCTGCTGCTCGGTCTCGGCGATCTTGACGATCGGGCGGAGGGCGAGACGTTCCGCATCGCCGCCGGCGTCAGCACGCAGGTCATGATCGAACAGGTCGCGGCGGAAAAGAACCTCGGCATTGTCACCGCGACCAACGCGTCTCGGTCGCCGGTGACGCTGGAGGTGCCGATCGGCGCTGCCGGGCAGAAGATCACGTCGGACGACGAGGCACTCGCCCCGATCGACGGCGTCGCCACCTGGTCGGCGATAATCGCGCCCGGCGCCCGTGCCGAGCTACGCTATCGCTACGAATGAGCGCGTAGCGGCGGGGGTCAGACCAGCGGTTTGAGCGCCGCGAGGATGTCGGGCGCCTTGATCGGTTTGACCAGGCTCGGCATCGCCGCGAAGCGATCCGGGATGAAGCTGCGGTCATACCCCGTCGCGAAGATGAACGGCACGCCGAGTTCCACGAGCTTGTCGGCGACCACGAAGATCTCTTCCCCGCGCAAATTGATGTCGAGCATCGCAACGTCGGGCGTCGGTTCGCTGCCGATCAGGTCGAGCGCCTGCGCGATCGACGGGACCGGTCCCAGGACGGTCGCACCGGCAGCCAGCAACGCATCGCGGATGTCCCCCGCAATGAGATATTCGTCCTCGACCACCAGGATGCGACGGCCATTCAGGCCGGAGTCAGTCAATTACCATCTCCGTTGGTTGACGGTCCTGTGCGCGTCTAACTCGATCGTGCAGTGAAGACCATCGGCTTTGAACGCGTAGCTCGTGCGCGCGCCGAGTTGATACGGCAGCGCACGTTCGATCAGTTCGCGGCCATAGCCGCTACCCCGCGGCATGCCACCGGGTTGGGGCAGATCGGTGACCCCGGTCTCGTCCCAATCGACCAGCAGCCGCGATCGATCGCCCTCTTCCACGACCTTCCAGGTTACCCAGAGATGCCCGGTCTCGGTCGCGAGCGCGCCATATTTGACCGCGTTGGTCATCAGTTCGTGTAGCGCCAGCGCGAAGGTCTGGATCAACGCGGTCTTGAGCGGCACGTCTTCGGGTCCGCTCGTCGTCACCTGCGGCGCATTGCCCTGCGCATCGAGTTCGACATGCGCGGCGAGTTCGTCGCGCAGCAGCATCGCGAACGAGATCCGCCGGCCGGCATCGCGCCGCGACAACAGTCCCTGGACCCGCCCCAGCGCCTGCAACCGATCCTCGAAGGCAGCGCGAAATTCGGGAAGGTCGGGGCTCCCCTTCAGCGTGCGGAGCATGACCGCTTGCACCACCGCCATCAGATTGCGGGTGCGGTGCTGCAATTCGGCGACCAGTATCGCCTGCCGTTCCTGGAGCTGGATGAGGTCGTCGATATCGGTCGAGGTGCCGAGCCATTCGCGGATCTCGCCACTGGGCTCGTGCACCGGCTGCGCCCGGGTTCGGAAATGCCGATAGCGCTGCTCCGCCGCATGATGGATGCGCCCCCCAAAGTGCAGCCAGTCGCGCTCCGGCGCTGCCGCCCAGGCGGCGCGCACCGCCTCACGATCATCCGGATGATACGCGTCCAGCCACCCCTGCCCCGCGCTCTGTTCGGTCGTTTGCCCGGTATAGTCGCGCCACTGCGAACTCGCCCAGGTCCAGTCGCCGCCGTTATGCGACCGCCAGACCAGCTGCGGAATGCCTTCGATCAGCGTGCTGAGGCGTGCCTCGCTCCGCTTCAACGCCTCGTTAGCGGCGGTGACGTCGCGCGTGCGATCGGCGACGCGCTCCTCCAGCACCGCATTGGCCTCGTGCAGGCTGGTGTTCGCGACCTCCAGTTCCTCGGTCAGCACCTGAAGCTCTTCGAACGCGACCCGCAACTCCTCCTCGGTCTGGCTGGCGACCGCTTCGGCTGCTTGCGGCGATGCCTCAGCCTCTCTTTGCCGTTCGACCACGCGCGTTTGTACGACCTGACTGACCTGTAACTCGCGCGCCAGCACCGCGACGCGGCCGAGCAGACGATCACGGTCCTCCATCAGCGAATTGGCCTCGTCGAGCGCGTTCTCCAACGCGGTGCGCAGCTGCTCGTTCTCATCAAGCAAGCGGTCGGCGCGGTCCAGATCGACAGGAGGCATATCGTTCGCCACACTAATTCCAATCCTGCCGACCAACGCGCGTCACCTCGCTACGCTCCGCGGTCTTTCTTTTCCTTAACCTGTAACCTGATCGGCTGGCGCACGTTGTTTTGTGCGAGGAGAAGAGCCCGGTGGCGACAAAGGATATCGTAGTGGTCGGTTCGTCGGCCGGAGGCGTCGAGGCACTGCAACGGCTCTGTGCGTCACTGCCCGCCGACTTTCCCGCGGCAGTGTTCATTGCCCAGCATCTTTCCGCAAGTGCCCGCAGCGTCCTGCCGCTGCTGCTGGGTCGCGCGGGACCGTTGACCGCCCTCTCTCCCGCGGATGGCGATCCGATCGAGGCCGGCCGGATCTACGTCGCGACGCCAGACCACCATATGCTGCTGCGACCCGGCAGGATCCTGATGCGGCGCGGCCCCCACGAGAACCGCACGCGACCCGCGGTCAACGCGTTGTTCCGTTCGGCGGCGCTCGCTTATGGCGGCCGCGTCATCGGCGTGGTGCTGACCGGCTTGCTCGACGACGGCACCGAGGGCTTGATCGCGATCAAGGCCGCCGGTGGGCTGTCGATCGTGCAAGACCCCGCCGATGCGGAATGGCCGTCGATGCCGCGCAACGCGTTGAAGCGCGACCATGTCGATCATGCGGTGCCGCTTGACCAGCTCGGGGACCTGCTGACGCGCTTGGTCGTTGAACCCGCAGGCCCCACCGTTCCTCTGCCTGCCGAGTTCGAGGTCGAGGATCAAATGGCCGCACAGGATTTCGCGGTGATGGAAAAGACGATCGTTACCCCCGGCGAGCCGAGTCACATCTCATGTCCCGATTGTGGTGGCGTGCTCAACGAGATCGCCGCGCAAGAGGAATTGCGCTTCCGCTGCCAAGTCGGCCATGCCTTCACCCCGCTCGGGCTGGCGGCCGCGCAGAGCGACGAACTCGAACGCGCGCTCTCCATCGCCGCGCGCACCCATCGCGACCGGATCCGTTTATTCGAACAGATGCGCGACAATGCCGATGCCCGAAAACTGCCCCGCGCGGTCGGCCGGTGGGAGGGCGCTGCCAAGGAGTCCGCGGAGATGATCGCGATCCTCGAACAGGCGATGACCAGCCTGCGCCGCCCGATCGGCGACGAGGAGGGCTGACGCCAGTGCGGAAGGGGAAGACTGAAACGCCGTCCGTTCGTGCTGAGTAGAGACGGAGTAGCTCCCTTCAGGGAGCGTATCGAAGCGCAGGTTCCGCGCGCCAACCTGTCCTTCGATACGGGCTCTCGATACGCTGCTGACGCAGCTACTCGATCCCTACTCAGGACGAACGAGGTAGGTAGAGCTTCGTCACTTAAAGTCGTTCGCTACCAAGTTGATACGCCATGGCCCTTCCCCTTGAGGGGAGGGGAGAGCAAAACCTGCTCTAGCCCCGATCACTCCGTCGCTAGCGCCTGGCGATCGCTGATGTCGTGGACGATCGCGACCAGGATCGGCGGGTGTTCGTCGGCGAAATACTGCATGCAGATCTCCGCGGGATATTTCCGCCCGTCGCCCGCCCGGATCACCGTCTCGAACACCACGTCCGCCTTAGCGCCCGACATCAACGGCGCGAGCAGCGTGCGCACTTGGCCGACGTCGATGCCGGGCAGCACGTCGGTGAAGCTCATCAACGCCAGTTGCTGTTCCGAATGGCCGAGCTTGCGCTGCGCCCCTTCGTTCGCGAGCATGAAGTTCAGCGTGATCGGATCGAGGAAGTAGATCTCGTTGAGCGCGCGGCCCATGATCCTGCCGAGATACCGCCCGAACTCGTCCTTGCGATACTCGTTGGTCACGTCCTGCATGACCAGCACGGTGCCGTGGTTGCGATTGTCTTCGTCGAGCAGGCCGGACACCGTCACCCGGCACAGGATGCGACGCCCACGCCGGTCCATGCCCTCCAGCACCTGTTCGACCTGCTCGTCGTCATTATTCTGCACCTTGGCGATGGCGTCGCGCAGCAAATGGGTCGGCAGCCCGATATCGAGCGCGCCAAAGTTGGTTCCCCCGACCTCCTCCGCCCGCAAGCCCCAGATATTCTCGCTCCACCGGTTCCAGCTCTGGATGGTCTGCTTCTGGTCGAGCACGATGATGCCGCCGTTCATGCTGCGCAGCACCGATTCGAGGTGCAGCCGGTAACCCGACGCCTGCTCGGCCTGGATCCGCAGTTCCTCGTTGACCGATTCCATCTCCTCGTTGCTGGACCGCGCCTCCTCGTTCAGCGTCTCGAGTTCCTCGTTGGTCGACTGGAGCTCCTCGTTGGTCGTCTCCAGTTCCTCGTTGGTCGACTGAAGCTCCTCGTTGGTGGTCTCCAGTTCCTCGTTCGCCGACTGCAGCTCCTCGATGGAATTCTCCAGGCTCTCCTGCGCGGTTTCCAGCTCGCGTTGCAGCGCGTGCATCTCGGTCATGTCGGTGAACGATAGCAGTACCGCGTGGATGCTGCCGTCGGCACGGGTCAGCGGCCGCAGATCGATCGTCAGGCGGATCACGTCGGTCTGGGTCTGGCGATATTCCTGTTCCTCGAGCCGCAGCCCGCGGCGCGTACGGAACACCTCCTCGATCGGGCCGCGCAATTCCATCGGCCGGTAGGAGATCGGCAGGTCCTGGAACAACCGCCCGATGTCCGCCTCGCCGACCCCGAGGAGGTGTCGCGCGGATCGGTTGGCGAGCGCGACCGCGCCGGTCTCGTCCACCACCAGCAGTGCCGTGGTGGCTTCGTTGATCACCGCTTCGAGCAGTTGTGCGTCGGGCAGCGGCGCTTCGGCGCTCCGGGTGCGGCCTGCACCGAAGGTGATGCCGTTCGGGCGGCGCCAATCCTGGGGCACCTTGACGAAGATCCGGTGCTTCGTCTCCACCGCCTTGAACAGCGGCGATCGCGCCAGTTGCGTCTCCGCCTTGCCGAGGAACAGATAACCGTCGCCGCTCAGCGCGTAATGCAGCCGCGGCAACACCGACGACTGCGTCTCCGCCTCCAGATAGATCAGCAGATTGCGGCATACGAGCAGGTCGATGCGCGAGATCGGGGCGTCGTTGACCACGTTGTGCCGGCCGAAGATCACGCATTTGCGCAGCTCGCGCTCGAACACATAATGGTTGTTGGTGCGCTCGAAATACTTCTCGAGAAGTGGTGGCGGCACGCCTTCGACGTCGCGCGGCGTGTAGGTGGCGAGGCGCGCGGCCTTCAGCGCCTCTTCGTCGAGATCGGTCGCGTAGATCTTCACCCGCCGGCAGAATTCGTGGATGCCGAGCGCCTCGGCGAACAGCATCGCGATCGAGAACGGCTCCTCGCCCGACGCACATCCCACGCTCCACACCCGGATCGGCTTGTCGGGTTCGGCATTGGCGATGAGCGTGGGCACCACCTGCGTCTTCAGCACCTCCCATGCATCGGCATCGCGGAAAAACGACGTAACATTGATCAACACGGTGTTGAGCAGGTCGTCGAATCCGGCGGGATCGGCCTCCAGATGCGATTGATAGCCGCTGAAGCCGTCCACCCCGACGGCCTCCATCCGCAGCGTGATTCGCCGCATCAGGCTGGTGCGCTTGTACCCGCGGAAATCGAGCCCGCGGCTCTCCTGGATATGCCGCAACAGGGCTTCGAATTCGGGGTCTTGGGGGGTCGTGTCAGCCATGATGTCGCGATGCTCGAAGCCTGTCGCGTTCGGTGCTACGCGCTTGCACCCGCTTCCACCAATCGTAATTTCGGACCAGCCCGACCGTGCAATCGTCCCAACCTGCGTTGTCCTACGGCACCCGAACGCCGCGCACGCGTTTGAAGCGCCGTCATGACTCCTTGAGGTTGCGGTAATGGACGATGTGTCCGGCCCGGGTGCCCCGTCGGATGACGATGGGGGCGCACCGCGCATCGTGCGGCTGGAAGAACAGTTGGCCGCTCTGCGCGCGGAGCTTCGTGCCGCGCAGGAACGCGAACGTCAGCTGGCCGGCGCGTTGCAGAATCGGGTTCGGAACAACCTCGCCGCGCTTCGCTCGATCTTCTCGCGAACCGTCGATGCCGGCACCGACCTCGTCGACGTCGCCGATCATTTCCGCGGACGAATGGACGCGATCGGACGATACCAGCTCGGCGCGGGCGATTTCGCGCTCCGCGGGTTCGATCTGGATGCGATCGTTCGCGACGAACTAATCGTCTTCGCGACCGATCAGGCGCGGATCGACATCGGCGGTCCTCCGGTCCGCCTCAACGACCGTACGGCGGAGGCGCTGGCGCTCGGGGTGCACGAACTCGCGACCAATTCGATCAAGTTCGGCGTGCTCGGCGACCCCGGCGGCAGCGGCAAGCTGAGCGTCCGCTGGACGGTGCACGACGCGCGGCTGACCTTCGTCTGGCACGAGACCGGCGTATCGGTCGTCGCGCCCGCACCGCTACCCTATGGCTTCGGGCGCGAGTTCATTGAACAGGGGCTGCCATACCAGATCGGCGCGAACACCAGCTTCACGCTAACCCCCGGCGAAGTCCGCTGCGTCATCGAATGCGATCTCGACCGGCAAACATCGTCAGCAAGCGACGGATTCATGGATCGAAACCCGTCGATGCGCGATTAAGCTAGTATGAACGTAGCGGAATCCCTGGCGACGATCGATCATCCCGCACTCCGGCGGATCGCGGCGCTCGCCCCCCTCGGCGCCGACGAGCGCTCCCTGCTTCACACCGCAATGACGCGGAACCTGCGAACCGTCCCGGCCCGTCGCGATCTGGCGATCGAGGGGCGACCCGTCGATCAGCCGCTGATCGTTCTCGAAGGCTGGGCGTTCCGGTCGCGCATCCTCAACGATGGTCGCCGGCTGATCTTCGACTTCCTCGTGCCCGGCGACCTGATCGGGTTCTGCGCGCACAAGAACCCGCTCGCGATGACCACGATCTCGACGCTGAACCCGGTCACGGTCTGCGTCGCGCCACAGCCGCTGGACGACAGCGTCGGCGAAGGTCTGGCCGAAGCCTATGCGGTCAGCCACGCGCTCGAACAACGCTATTGGCTGCGGCAGATGACCCGGCTCGGTCGCCTGACCGCCTATGAACGCGTGATCGATTGGGCGCTCGAGATGTTCGAACGCTGCCATGTCGGCGAGGCGGTATGGCCGACGTCGCTGCGCCTTCCGATCACGCAGGAGGTGCTCGGCGACACGCTCGGATTGACCAGCGTCCACGTCAACCGAACGTTGAAGGCTTTGATGCGCGACGGCCTGCTGCAGATCGCCGGTGGCAAGTTGACCCTGCTCGATCGCGAACGCTGTACGCGGATCGCAGGGATCCAGCAGGCGCGGGTCAGCGGCGCCAGCCTGTACCGGTGAACACAGCGGTTAGTTGCCCAACATAGAGCAAGCCAACGGCTGAAGCTCGTTGTAAGCACTCGGCTTTTCGGGTCTGCTACGACATCTATGGAAACTTATTATCTGAGACTGGTCGGCCCCAATCGCGACCGTACCCCGATCGAAACCGATGGGCTCGAAGAAGCCCGGAACGAAGCGGTGCGCTATCTGGGCCGCTTCCTGTCCGAACATCCGGGCTTCGCCGAGGAAGGACATTGGCAGCTTAACGTCGAGAATGCGTCGGGCCAATCGCTCGTCCACGTCATCATCGCGACCGTCGTCCCCCGCGGCAAGGCCGCCGCGCCGTAATCGCAATATCGCCAATCACGCGACTGGTCCGCTAGCAGCGGTTTTCATCCAAACCTATGTGAAGACTGGCGAATAATCAGGATAGTACCGGAAAACGACGCGTTGTGCGCGGGTCATCAACATCGGTGGCGTGGCAACGGAGAGACCCGATGTACTATCACGACAAGCGCCTGCAATATCCCGTGCAGGTCACCGAACCCGACCCCGCCTTTGCCCGGATGCTGCAACAGGCGATCGGTGGCGTGGAGGGCGAGATCCGCGTCTGCATGCAGTATTTCTTCCAGGCGTGGGGCAACCGGTCGCCCACCCCCAAATATCGCGATCTGCTGCTCCATACCGCGACCGAAGAGATCGGCCATATCGAGATGCTCGCCCATGCGGTCGCGCTCAATCTCGAAAAGGCGCCGGCGCATCTTCAGGAAGAAGGCGTGAAGGACAGCATCGTCGGTGCCGTGATGGGCGGTGAGAACCCGCGTCACAGCATCGAAGGCATCATCCACAAGAACCTGTTGTCGTCGGGCATGTCGGCGATGCCGATCGATTCCGACGGCGTTCCGTTCGACATGAGCCACATCTATGCCAGCGGCAACATCGGCGCCGACATGTACGCCAACGTCGCCGCGGAGAGCACCGGCCGCGTGCTGGCGGTCCGCCTGTTCAACGCCGCGCATGACGAGGGCATGAAGAAGATGCTCCACTTCCTCATCGCGCGCGACACCATGCATCAGCAGCAATGGCTTTCGGTGATCGAGGAATTGGGCGCGGAGGCGGTCAACCTCCCCATTCCGAACAGCTTCCCGCAGGATATGGAAGACCAGACGCACAATCACGATTTCTTCGTCACGTCGGTCGATGGCAGCTACCCGGAAGGTCGCTGGACCACCGGCCCGACGCTGGACGGCAAGGGCGAGTTCAGCGTGTTCCGCTCCGAGCCGATGGGCCAGGAGCCGATCCTCGGCCCCGCGCGCCCCGATAGCGGCGCCCAGGCGGCACAGATCGCGTAGCCATGCGGGCGCGGGTGGGCGAACCGTTCACCCGCGCCTTCGCGGGACACATGGATATTCCGCGGCCCAACCCTAAACCGTCGTCAGCGCCTCCAGGCTCGCCGCAAGCTCGGCCGCGCGGAACGGCTTGGACAGCCGTGGCAGATCGGGCGGGATCCCCTCCGCCTCGGCGTAGCCCGACACGATCAGCACCTTCATCTCGGGCGACAGCGCGCGCAGGCGGCGTGCGAGATCCGCACCGCTCAGTCCCGGCATCAGATGATCGGTGATCAGCAGGTCGGCAATGGCGCCACGATCGACCATCTCGAGCGCCTCTTCCGCGGACTGCGCTTCGACGACCTCGTACCCCATTTCCTCGAGCATCCCTGCGGTGCTCATCCGTACCAGCTGTTCGTCGTCGACCAGCAACACCCGCCCGCGAGCGGTGCGCTCCTCGATCGGGCGCAATGCCTGGCTGTCCTCCGACAGCGCCATCGCGCTGAGCGGCAGCCACAGCGTCACCGTCGTGCCCTCGCCGACGATGCTGTCGATCGCCAGTCCGCCGCCCAATTGCGACGCCAGCCCATGAACCATCGACAGCCCGAGTCCGGTCCCGCGACCGATCCCCTTGGTCGAGAAGAACGGCTCGACCGCACGCGCCAGCGTCGCCGCGTCCATGCCGGCGCCGGTGTCGCTTACCGCGATCCGCACATAATGCCCGCGCCCCAGCCCCGCCGGATGCGCGCCGTACACGCTCTCGCGCGCGGCCGCGATCGTCACGGTGCCGCCTTGCGGCATCGCGTCGCGCGCATTGACCGCGAGGTTGAGCAGCGCCATCTCGAGCTGGTTGGCGTCCGCAACCGCCGGTGGCAGACCCGGCGCCAGATCCTTCCGGATCAGGATCGTCGGCCCCAGCGTCGATCCGATCAACTCGCCCAAGCCGTCGATCACGGTCTCCACATCCACCGCGGTCGGCTGAAGGGGTTGTCGCCGCGCGAAGGCGAGCAACCGCTGCACCAGCGTCTTGGCGCGTTCGGCGGACTGTAGCGCCCCGTCGATTAGCCGGCGTTCGCGATCGCTGCCGATCTTGCGCCGCACCAGCATATCGAGCGAGCCGATGATCGGCGTCAGCAGATTATTGAAGTCATGCGCGACGCCACCGGTCAGCTGCCCCATGCTTTCCAGTTTCTGGCTCTGCCGCAGCGCCTCCTGTGCCTGGAGGAGTTCTGCGGTCCGTGCCTCGACCCGTGCCTCCAGCGTCTCGTTGATCTCGCGGAGCCGCGCCTCCGCCCCGACGCGCTGGACATGTGCCCAGCAGCGCTCGACGATCGACTCTACCAGCGCGACCTCGTCCTCGCGCCAGTCGCGCGGCGTGCTCTGGTGCACCGCCATCATCGCGACGAGCCGCCCCTGCTTCACCAGCGGGCAGCAGACGATCGCGCTGATCCCGATCGACAGGAACATCTCCCTGCCCTCGCCCATCGCGAGTTCCGCGGCCATGTCGCGGATGATCAGCGTCTTGCCGCTCCGCATGTCGGCGGCGGCGCGTGGCCCGAACAGGTCGAGGCTGTACGTGCCCGCCGAACTTTCCAGCCCCGGCACGGTATAATCGTCGCGGATGATGAACCGGTCGCTGTCGGCGTCGACATCGGCATAGGCAGTCCGCGATGCGTTCAGGTGCAGCGCGAGATGCTTGGCCGCCGCCCGCATTGCGCTGCCGGCGTCGGTCGAGGCACGAAGATGCTCGTCGAGCTCGCCGGCGAAGCGCAGGCGCGTTTCGCTCTCGCGTAGCTGACGTTCCGAGGCCACGGCGTTGGTGGTCTCCGTCGCGGCACAATAGAAGCCGGTCGCTTCACCGGCCTCGTTGCGGAGCGCGGTGTAGGAGAAGGTGAAATAGCCCATCGGCGAACCGGGCCGCTCGGCGAGCGCGATCGGCAGGTCGACGAAATGCTGCGCCTGCCCCGCCATCGTCGCCGCGACGATGGGCTCGAAATCCTTCCAGATCTCTGCCCACAGCAACGCATAGGGCGCGCCGAGACCGTCCGGATGCTTGTCGCCGACGATCGGGAGATAGCCGTCATTGTACAGCGACGTCAGCTCCGGGCCGAACGCGATATAGACCGGCTGTGAGGCGCCCAGCATCAGACCCACCGCGGTCTTCAGCTCGCTCGGCCAGTGCGCGCTGGGGCCGAGCGGCGTAGCGTCCCAGTCGAACGCCCTGATCGCCGCGCCCATGCCGCCGCCGCCCCGCAAGAACGGCGGGATCGCAATGTGTTCGTCGGTCCGCACCATTCCTCGCCTTCGTGTAATCCGCACCACCTGCCGCATCGACCACGCCACCGCAACAATGACTGTTCGGGGCGACGGCATCGGCAACCGGTACGACCGCGCGGGTGTTCAGCTCCCATGTCATCCGATCTCCCCCGCTCGCTCGCGACCTGGACCGAACTGCCGCGCGTCCGCCGGCTCAACGATGCGCCCCTGCGGCCATCCGGGCGCTACGTGCTCTGCTGGCTGCAACAGGCGCTGCGTGCGCGCGACAATCCGGTGATCGACGCGGCCATCCGGCTCGGCAACGAGCTCGGCCTGCCCGCGCTCGTCTATCACGGCCTGCGCGAGGATTATCCGTTCGCGTCCGATCGGCTGCACCGCTTCATCCTCGGCGCGAGCCGCGATGTCGCCACCGGCTGCGAAGAGCGCGGGCTCGCCTGCATCCAATATGTCGATCGCGCCGAGAAGCGGGAGAAGGGGCTGGTCTATCGCCTGGCGGCAGACGCCGCCGCGGTGGTCCTCGAAGACCAGCCCGCCTTCGTCGCGCAGTGGCAGGCCGAGCGCATCGCCGCGAAGACCGGCACCGCGGTGTTCGCGGTCAACGCCGCCTGCCTGGTGCCGCCAGCCGCGCTCGATCAGGGCGTCGGCACGACCTCCGCGTTCCGCCGCCGCCACGAGAAGGCACGTGCGGACTGGACGCAGTCGCACGACGAGGCACCTAGCGAGCCGCCCTATGACGGCCCGCTCGCCTATGATCCCGATCGACTGGTCGGGGTGGACGACGCAAAGCTCGACGCGTTGATCGCGACGCTCGACATCGATCACGCACTGCCGCCGAGCGAGATGCTTCCGGGATCGCGCTACGAGGTCCTGCTGCGCCTCGATCGCCTGAAGCGCGAGGTGCTGCCCGCCTATGCCGAGGCGCGCAACAACGCCGCGCGTCCCGAGGGCGCGAGCACCCTGTCGCCCTACCTTCATTTCGGCGTGGTCGGGCCGCGCGAGGTGATGGCGGCGATCGAGGCGAGCGACATCGCCGCGGACAAGCGCGCCAAGTTCGCCGACGAACTGCTGACCTGGCGCGAATGGTTCCACTACAAGGCGCGCACGTTGCGCGTCCCCGAAAGCTATGCGCGCATTCCGAATTGGGCGCGTGGCCAACTGGAGACGCATGCGCATGATCCACGTCCCGAGCAGGAGACGCTCGACGCGCTGATCCACGGCACCACCCGGGACGAGACCTGGAACGCCTGCCAGAAACAATATCTGGTCGACGGCTGGATGCACAATAATCTGCGGATGTATTGGGCCAAGCGGATCATCGCGATGACCCCCGACCCGCGCACCGGCTGGGCGACCGCCTGTTATCTCAACGATCGCCTCAGCCTCGACGGCCGCGACCCGTCGACCTACGGCAACCTCGCCTGGGCGTGGGGCGATGCCGCGCCCGGCTATCGCGACAACCCGGTCTACGGACTGGTCCAGACCCGTACCGATCGATCGATCAGGGACCGTCCCGGCGGGCCCGAATGGATCGCCAAGACAGCGGCAAGATCCGCGCCACGGCTATCCGTGCCCGCGCGCGCGCCGGAGGACCCGTATCTGAGCGAGAAACTGCCGATCTGATCGTGTGGCTAAAGCATGATGACCCACCCACACCATTCGTCCCGAGTAGCCGTCGAGTAGCCCAAAGGGCGTATCGAGGGATGCGTTGGCGCACGGAACCTGTACCTCGATACGAGCTCTCGAGATGGCTCTTCGAGCCTATCCGCTGTCTACTCGGCACGAACGGGCGAGGTAGATGGGTGCGGGGTCAGAACAAGCGGCCGCCGTCCGGCACATGCAGGTCCGGTGCGACCAGCACCACCGCGCCGTTCTCGTCGGGAAAGCCGAGCGTCAGTACCTCCGACATGAACTTGCCGATCTGCCGAGGCGGGAAGTTCACGACCGCCGCGACCTGACGACCGATCAGCGCGTCCGCGGTGTAATGCTCGGTGATCTGCGCGCTCGATCGCTTGGTGCCGATCACCGCACCGAAGTCGATCGTCAGCTTCAGCGCCGGCTTGCGCGCCTCCGGAAACGGATCGACGGCGACGATCGTGCCGATCCGGATATCGATCTTGAGGAAGTCGTCGAAGGCAACCGTCTCTGCGATCGGCGCCGTATGGTCGTGGGTCACGTGCATGCCGGTCCGATATCCGATCGCGCCTGCCGGCTCCAGCATCCACGCCATGCACGGGCACTGACGGCTACACGCTTTCGCGAGCAGGTTTGTTCTCCCCTTCATGGGAGGGGCTATGGCGTACCAACCTGTTTGCGAACGACGCTAGCCGGCAGGCCTCGGCGGAACCGGGTACAGGATGAAGTCGTCCTGCCGCTGAATCGTCGGCGGCGACCCCTCCGCATCGGCGACCTTCTTCAGCGCGCCGATCGCCGACGTGGGCAGTGCCAGCGCGTGTTCCGCCGGGTGCGCGGCGGCCTTCATCGCATAGTCCTGCCCTGGCGTTGTCGTCATCTCGATATGCGCGCCGAGCAGCGCGCGGATCGGGTGCGTGGCGGCGAAGGTAGCGAGCCGGTCCGCGCTCGCGCGAAAGGTCGCGATATGATCGGTGGGGACATAGAGGCGACCGGCGTAGAGCATGTCGCCCGAGAACAGCAGCCGGGTCCGCGCATCGTAGATCATGATGTGCGCGGGTTCATGACCCGGCGTCGGCACGATGTCGAGCATTCGACCCCCAAGGTCATACCGGCCGATCCGGCGCGGCCAATCGCCGATGCCGAAGAAGGCCGCGACATCGGCGGGCTTGAGGCCGACCACCTCGGTGTCCGGACGGTCGCGGAACTCGGCGTCGCCCGCGTGATGGTCGCCATGGCCGTGCGAGTGCGCGACGATGAGGTGGATCGCGCGGCCGCCGTGCTGCGCCCGCCAGTCGGCGATCAAACGCTCGACCGTCGGACGGATTGCGAGGCCACCGGCGCCGCTGTCGATCAGCAGCGCGCGGTCCTTGCCGAAGAGCAGGTAGAGGAACGGCGCCTCGAAGTTCGTCTTCACGGACTGGCGGATGACGAAGCTGTCCGCGTCGATGCGCTGGACCTGGGCCTGCGGTTCGGTGGCCGCGGTGCCGTCGATCCAGGGGGCGAAGCGCGGCCCGACACCGGCAGGCGCGGCTGCGACGAGCAGCGCCCCCGCCGCCCCGATCATGCCGGCACGCCGAAGCGCGCCGACCCGGCTCATGTGCACAGCAACCTCTTCCTGAACAGCGACTTCACCAGCCGGTCTTCGAGGATCCGTCCGATGACGTAAAGCGTCGCGAACATGCCGGCCAACACATAGGCGGGCGTCGGCGACGGCTTCTTCTTCCCCTCGCCATCCTTCTTCTTCTTGGGCTTCTCCGGCGCAGGGGCGCCCAGCGCCTTGTCGATCGGGTTCATCGGCAGCGCCGCGAGTTCCGGCTTCTTGGCTGCTTTCTCGGCCTTGGCCGCGGCCGCCGCCTTCTGCCGCTCGCCGACCACGATCGTCAGCTGTGCGAAACCGATGAAGAGCAGCGGCGCGAGGAAACAGAACAGCAGCGCGCGGCTGATCAGGTGGTAGCGCAACACCGTGCCGGCCGGACCGTCCTCGATCTTCAGCGTGCCGCTGTCGAAGATCGACATCTTATCCTGTGCCGCCGCGTCCTTCTTGCGGAAGACCAGCATGTCGTCGGCCCGGTCGTGACTGGTGCCGGTCTGGCGGAATACGGGATCTAGTCGATCGAAGGCATCGGCGCGCGATAGGTCGGGTGCGAGCGCCAGGCTCCCCCTGACGTGCCAGATCCAGTCGATGAAGCGTAGGTTCACATGATCTCCTTGCGGTGTGTCATCCCGGCTCCTTGCCGCCGCCGCGCGCGGATGAACGGGCGCCATCAGGGCGGCACCGCGCATCACTCGGCGGGTACCGCCATGCCCTCGTCGGAATGCGACTGTCCCATCCGTCCGAACCGCGCCTTGATCGACTTCCAGCCCTCGGAGAAGGGATAGACCATCGTCTCCTGGATCGACATGCGCCGTCCGCCTTCCATCCCGAGCAGCTCGGCCTCGCCATCGACCGCGGTGCCGAACATCCGGTCGATGATGATCCACGTGCCCGAATAATTGCTGCGGCTGGCTTCGAAATCCTGCGAGTGATGGACGCTGTGATGCTCGGTGGTGTTGAACAGGAAGCGCCACCACCGCGGCGAATTGAAGCGGACGTTGACGTGCTGATAGGTCCCGACCGCAAGCCCGAAGGTGCCCGCGAGCAGCGCCGCGCGCGGCAGGAAGTCGAAGAACCCGCCGACGCCGAGCCCGATCAGGAACAGCTCGACCGGATTGCCGACCGCGCCCTTATTGATGTTGAGCTGGGTGATATAGTGATGCGGCGCGTGGGTGATCCACAGCGGATGCCAATTATGCATGCCACGGTGCATCCAGTATTGGCCGAAATCGAACGTGAACGAGATCAGGAACGCCTGCACCAGCAGCGGCAGCGTCATGAACCAGGTCAGCTTGTCCCAGTGCATGCCTTCCTGCAGATACCCGGCGATCGCATCGCTGCCGATATAGCTGTCGACGATCCGCAGCACGGTGTAGCCGAGCCCGACATAGAAGAGGTCGGTGACCGCCTCCTTCCAGGTCAGCCGCCAGCTGTCGAAGCGGGGGTTCACCCATTCGAGCGCCAGCAGCAGCGCCTTGAACCCGATGCCGATGCCGATCGCGGTTGACGCCTTGGCGATCGAGTTGGGCGCGTAATACCAGAAGGCGATCAGCGCGAACAACATCACCGGCTGGAACCAGGTGAAGAAGAATTGCTTCAGCGGCCCGCCTTCGATCTTCGGAAGGTTTTCCCAGCCTATGGTCACCGGCGCCTGCGCGCCGATCACCCTTTTGCCTACGCGGGTTCCGTTCATACCTGCCTCACGAATCGTTTGTGGGCGTAAGCTATTCAGAACAAGGCCGCGGCGTCATACGTCATTGAACGTACGCTCGCTCATGGCAGCCTGCGCGTGCCCCGGATCGCATCGGAAAAGCAGCGAACAGCACCGTTCCGCGACCGTCTCATCGTGGGATCGAGTCCGGCCGCACCGGCGGTCGATACGGAACCGAACCAGTTCGTCGTCGTATAATAGACACCTTCCGGCTCTTGGCGTTTGCCAATCCGGGGAGCCATGGCCCTCGTTGGTGGGTCATCAACAGCGTAGAGGTGAGTATATGAAGATCAATCTTGCAGGGCGTTCGGCATTGGCCATGCTTCTGGTCGGGTCCACCGCACTCGGCGGATGCGCCACCAAGGGCTACGTCAACGAGCAGATCGCGACCGTCAATTCGCGGATCGACGGCATGGACGGCCGGCTTCGCACCGTAGAGGGCACCTCGGGCCAGGCGCTCAGCCAGGCACAGGCGGCAGCCGGTCAGGCGCAGCAGAACGGCCAGCGCATCGATCAGATCAACAGCCGCGTCGACGGCATCGAGCAGCAGATGCAGCAGCGGCAGCGTAAGCCCCGCGGGTGATCGACCGGTCGCGTAAGAGTCGCGCCGACGGACAGCTCTGCCGATCAAGGCGGCAGTGCCCGTAGCTTCGTCGCGCGTCGTCGGTAGCCTATGCCTTGCCGCCGCTTGGTGGCTGGGCATGGCGACGCCGTCGGCAGCGCTGGCGGCGAAGACCGCGCGCGTGACCGCCAAGCCGGCGCCACGCGATGCGCCGCCCGCGCAGCCGCCAGCGGCGGGCGGTCCGGTAAAGACCGAGGGCGACCGGCTCGCGATCATGGCGGTGCAGTCGGAAGCGGCGCGGCGGATCGCCGCCTGGGTCGTCGCCGCGCGTGACAATGGCGGTCGTCCCTATGTGGTGATCGACAAGCCGACCGCGTCGCTGCTGCTGTTCGACGGCAAGGGCGTGCTCGTGGGTCAGGCGCCCGTCCTGCTCGGCATCGGCATTGGCGACGATTCGACGCCGGGTGTCGGCGGGAAGGAACTCGCGGACATCGGACCCGCCGAACGAACCACCCCCGCCGGGCGCTACATCGCGAAGTTCGGTCGCGCCTTCGGCAAGCAGCGCGTGCTCTGGGTCGATTACGCCAATTCGGTGGCGCTGCACGCGGTGATCACCACCCACAAGGCGGAGCGCCGGATCGAGCGCCTGCTGTCGCCCACGCCCGACGACAATCGGATCAGCTTCGGCTGCATCAATGTCGGCTCGCGTTTCTATGCGAACCAGCTCAGCCCGATGTTCCGCAAAGCGGGCGGCCTGGTCTATATCACGCCCGATACCAGGAGCCTCGACGACGTGTTTCCCCGCGTGCGCCTGCTACAGTATCTCAGTCAGGCTCGCACAAATTGAACGGCGCGCCGTTCGGACGACCGAGGAACCGGATATGATCCTGCAGCTGCTGCTGGCGCTGGCGACGCCGTCCAAGGCACCGGTGGTCGTGAGTTCGCTGACCACGTCCGGGCTGATCGAGCAATGCCGCGGCAAGGACAACGACGCGACCGCCAATTTCTGCACGGGCTATATCCTGGGCGAGTTCGACACGCTCTCGCTGGCGCGGCAGATCTGCCCATCGCCACGGCGCGCGTCGAACATCGAGGTGGTTACCGTGACGCGCAAATATCTGCGCAAGCGGTCCGACAAGAAGGATGTCGCGCCGTCGTTCATCGTTCGCGATGCGTTGCGCGCCGCGTTCCCGTGCAAGCCGGTGAAGGCGCGCTAGGCGTTCAGCGCGATGCGGCTCGGGCTTTCGGCAAGCTGCGCGATCTGGCTGCTGGTCAAGGTCATCCGAGCGCCGGGTTCGTCGCCCTCGACCACCAGATAGCAATGCGCCCTCGCGACACCGTCCAGCGTGGTCCAACGCTCCAGGCACGCTGCCAAGGTCGAGCGCATGGGCTGGTGGATCGATTCGACGAGCTGCGCCGCGCGACTGGATTCGAGAATGGGCATGTGGGGCCACCGATGCTGTGAGCCGAAGCTTCTGACACGCCTGCCCTACCAACGCATTAACCTGCGGCGCAATCGGCGCCGCGAGCGGGATGAACCGATCGCGGCGCTGGCGGTTGATCGACCGGGTTGATGGTCGGATTGCTCGGCCATTCGCGTTCGGGAGCCACAAATGAGCGTTGAACCACTTAATCCGGGCGACGATGCCGCGCCCGGCACCCCGGGGACGGGCGAGAATGTCTGCCCGACATGCGGCGGCAGCGGCCGTATCGATAGCGCGGAATGCAACGTCTGCGGCGGCAGCGGCCGGGTGATCGAAGGCATCGGCGGCGGCTGATCTCCGCAGCCAGGTCACTCGCCGATCTTGCCCGGCTCCTTCCACCACGACAGCGTGTGGACGTCGTGCGAGCTCGTCCAGACGCCCGCATCGGTATAGCGCAGCGCGCCGCTGCCGGTCGCCTTGCCGACGCGGGTGCGGATCGCCAGCGTAGCGGGATCGATCACCACGAAAGTCTGCCCGGCGGTGGTGCGCAGCCAGATCTTGCCGCCGCCCGCGTCGATATCACCGTATTTCAGCGTCGGATCGACCGTCACTCGGCCCGAGACTTCACCCGTCACCGGATCGACCCGCGCGACGGTGCCGTCATCCTGTTCCTGCACCCACACCGCGCCCTCGCCCGCGACGAGGAAGCCCGGCGCACGGCCGAGCTTGGTCCGGTGGACGACCGCGCTGGTCGCGGGGTCGATCTTCTGGAGACTCTGCCCCAGCGCGCTGACCGCCCATAGCGAGTCGAACCCGAAGCTCAGATAATAGGTGCCCGGATCCACCGGGATCGACGCTGTCACCATGTTCGTCGCGGGATCGATGCGCGCGACCATGCCCTTGTCGTCGCTCGCCACCCAGATCGATCCGGCCCCCGCGGTGACGTTCAGCTCTCCCTTGGGGTTGGCGATGCCGGTGGCGATCGTCGCGATCTTCTTGGCGGTCTTCAAGTCGATGCGGCTCACGGTGCGCTCGTCGCAATCGGCGACCCAGAGCGATCCGAACGCGACCGTCATCGCACCGCACGGGTGCGCCATGGCTACGTCGGCAAGCTTGCCCTCGGTGGACCAGCGCTCGACACGCCCTTTGTTGGTCGCCCAAACCGACGATCCGTCGACCGCGAGGAAGTCGGCGAAGCCCGGGACCTGGATCACCTTCTCCTCGGGCTCGGCCGCGATCGCAGGCGCGGCAGTCAGGCACAAGGCGGCGATCGCCGCTGCTCGGTATGGCTTCACGATTTTGGTCCGATCATGTCAGCGTTCCGCGATCATGGCGGGCGAGGCCTCGTCGTCCGAGCTATGCCGGCGCCGGGCCGTCACCGCATCGATCATCGGTCGGAACGGAAATAGGGTCTGTTCGACGATCGACAGCCGCCGCCGCTGATCCTGGCCCACCGCCTCCGCCTCGCCGTCGCGGAAGGTGCCGAAGATCCGGTCGAGCAGGATCAGCGAGTTGCCGAAATTGCACCGCGTCTCTTCATAGCCCACCGAATGATGCAGGCTGTGGTTCTTGATCGTGGTGAAGAAGAACGCGTACCACCGCGGTGGATCACACCGGGTGTTGGCATGCGCGAAGGTCGATACCACCGACAATACGTTGAACGCGCAGAACACCGCCGGCACCGGCAGATCGAACAGCGCGACGACGCTGAGGCTGATCAGGAAAAGCTCGATCGGATTGCCGACCGCGCCCTTCATCGCGTTGAGCTGGGTCAGATGGTGATGCGGCGCATGCACCAGCCAGAGCGGCGCGGTGTTGTGCATCAGGCGGTGCATCCAATATTGCCCGAACTCGACGAGGAACACGACCAGCGCGACCTGCAATACGAACGGCAGGTGCATCGCCCATTCGGTGGTGATCCCCATCGACGCCTTCGCGGCCTTCAACGGCTCCTCGGCGAACTTCACCGTCGCCCACGAAATCGCGGTCAGCCCGAGGGTCAGGTAGAACAGGTCGGTGAAGAACTCCTTCGGGGTCAGCCGCCAGCTCGCATGCCGCTCGTTCGCCCATTCCAGCCCGAGCACCGTGAAGGTCGTCACCAGGATGGCGACGAGGAGCGACGATCCGTTCGTCGTCCAGGCGGTTGGCCCGAACGCCCAGAACAACAGCACCAGCCCTACCATCAACGGCTGCACGATGCTGAACATGAACCGCTTCATGGCCGTCGCTCCCGTTACCCTCATAGATGCACCCGGAAGTCGATGCCGACGCGCCGCGGCGTCACCACCCCCCGCGAATAATAGCGCTCGACCACATCGGTACGCACCTGGTTGAACGACGAGATGTCGTTGCCGATCGAGCTGATCGCGTATTTGTCGAACAGATTGTCCGCGAACAGCCCGATGTCGTAGCGATCGCTGGAATAGGTCAGCGAGGCGCTGTGCGTGACATAGCCCGGGATCTTCTCGCCATTGCCGCGCAGACCCACCCGCGAATAGATATTGCCACGGTAGATCGACGCCCAGATCGCCTGGATCGACCGCCCCTCGCCGAGCGGATAATTATAGACGAGCCGCGCACTACCGGAATTCTTCGCCGAGCCCGGCAGCCGGTCGCCCTTCGACGCGTCGAAGCGCTCGCCCTGACTAACGACCAGTCCGGCCACGTCCTGGGTCAGATGCGCGTCGACATAGGAATAGGTGCCGATCAGGTCGAGATCGGGGGTGATCTTGAGCGCCCCCTGGAAATCGAAGCCCTTGGACACCGCATTGGCGCCGTTCACGGTGATCCCGATCGCACCGTTGACGGTCTGGCTGGGCACCTGCACTCCCGTCCAGTCGACCTGGAAGCCATCGAGCGTCAGTTGCAGGCGTTTGTCGAACAGGCTCGCACGGGCACCCAGCTCGAAATTCCGGGTCTTGTCCGGACCGAAGATCAGCTCGTTGGGCAAGGCGCAGAGGTTCTGCCCAGGGGCGAGCGTCGGGGGACACGGGACCACGCGGTTGACCCCGCCGACGCGATACCCGGTCGTGTAGGTGAAGTAGGCCAGCAGATCGTCGCTGAACTTGTAGGAGGTGTTGCCTTTCCACACGAACCCGTCCTTGCCGGTCGACCCGGTGCGGATGCGGGAGGGCGCGATCGTGATCGACGGGAAGGGCATGCGCCGCAACCCGCCACCGGTCAGCGGCAGATCCGAACCGCCGGAGACGTCCGCGTCATATTTGAAATAGCGCAGCCCGCCGGTCACCTGCCACTTTTCGGTAAGATGGAGCGTGGCCTCGCCATAGGCCGCTTTCTCCACGAGCTTGGTATTCACCGCGGAGAGATATTCGAGATTGTCCGGGCGCGGGATGTCGAAATATTCGGCGAACCCCGGCGTATATTCGAAGCGGGTAGAGGCGAATTTCTGACGGTTGTAGAAGCCGCCGATCACCCAGTTGACCGGGCCGCCATGCGTCGACACCAGCCGCACTTCCTGGTTGAACTGCTTCGTCCGGCTCGCATTGTTGCCATAGGACGAGAAGTTCGGGAACGCTTCATAGCCATAGTCGAGATCGAGCAGCAGATCGGTGTTGTCGTCGACGCTGGTGTTTCTCTGCTTGGTATAGGCGGTGGTGCTGACCAGCTGCGCGACGTTGAACACGTTGGCGAAGATCTCCGCCGAGAATAGATCTGACTTGCGGCTGATCGGTTCGAGATAGCGCGCCGGCGACTCATATCGGTCGGTGCCGAGCACGCCTGCGCCATTGGCCTGGCGGCCGCCGGTCTTGGTGGTCTGGTGCGCGTAGGTCAGATACGCCTTCAGGTCGGGGTTGTATTCGAGCAGCAACTGGTTGCGCGTGGTGAAGGTGTGTTCGTAGTTCACATCCTCCTTGCGCTTGAAATTGGCCGCATAATCGTCGGTCGTGCCGAGCCCGCCCGGCGAGGTCGCGGTGGCGCGTACCGGCTGGGGATCCGACACGCCCGGCTGCTGCAACAGGTAGTTGTAGTCGATGAAGCCGGCGTTGCTGTAATAGCCCGTCGCGGTGCGGAACGCGATGTGATCGGCCACGATCGGCAGGTTGAGCGAGAAATCGCCGACCGCGCCGAACTGGTCGGAATGCGATTGCGCATAGCCGCGACCGTGTACTTCCGCGGCGATGTTGGTCGCGTCGGGGCGATTGGGAAGGTAGCGCACCGCACCCGCAAGCGTGCCGAGGCCGTAGAGCGTACCCTGCGGCCCCTGCAGCACCTCGACCCGCGCGATGTCGATCAGCTTGAAGTCGAGGTACAGCGGGACTTCGCCGAGATAGACGCCGACTGCGTTGTTGGCGTTGGCGCCGGTGTCGCTGGTGTCGGCCGAGGAGATGCCGCGCAGGATGATCCCGCCCGACGATGCCGGCCCGGTGTCGGCGACGGTTACTCCCGGCGTGAAGGACGCGAGCGACCGGATATCGTCGAGCCGCTGGTTCCTGATCGTCTCGGCGCTGATCGCGCTGATGTTGATCGGCGCGTCCTGCAGCGTGGTCTGCCGGCGGCTGCCCGTCACGATGATGTCATTGTTGTCGGCTTCGTCCGCGCCGGGGGCGGGGGCCGCGACCTGCTCGGTGGCGGGAGCCTCCTGGGCGAATGCCGGCGACATTGCGCCGCTCGCGAGCGCGGTCGCACATAGCAATGCGGTGCGAGGAAAACCTCCAGCCATAATCTTTGCCCCTTGTCTCGTTTTGTCTTGTTCTTTGCGTCGAGGCCTCCTGGAACACCCCCACCCTCCGGACCGGCTTCTTCGAACCGCTCGGATATTACCGATAAGCTAATCGATAATAATGCGCCGAAGACATGGGGTATTTGACGTAAGCGAGCGACCACTCTGATGGCCCGGTAAGCGGTGCCCCTACGTCAAACGGCCCATTTCGCCGCTCGCGTCCGTCACGCACTATTTCGCCATGCAAGATCGTTTCCCGCTTCCACCCATGTCCGTGATGTCGCAACTCGTCATCGGGCTCGCCTTGGTCGCCCTTCCCGGTATTGCCGCGGCCGGGCCTAGCGCGCGGCTGGTGCATTGCGGCAGCGATACGTGCCTGCGCCTCAGCGGCAACCGCGCCGACCCAGCGGCGACGGTCCGAATCGCGGGTCGTGTGATCCCCGTCGAAGGCGCGAAGGCGTGGCGCGCGACTCTGCCGCTCACCGCGGCGCGCGACATCGTCGATCGCTCGGGGCAGACGATGACGATCACGCTGACCGATCCTCGTACCGGAATCGAGCAGAGCGAAGCCGCGATGCTGCCGCCAGGCGCGCTGGGCAAGCCCGTCGAACTGGCGAGCCTCACCGTCTATGCACACTAAAGGATCAACTAGTATTACGCGTCACGAACAATACTACTGAGTCACTGCCAAAGTAATATCACTCGTCTTACTTGTGCTTGCACGGGTTGGGGACTAAATATTCGCGACCTACTCGCCACGGAGCGGGATGCACGCAGGAGACGATGATGATGATGAAGTTCGGGCTGGCGGCACTCGCCGCGATCATGGCGACCACTCCCGCACTCGCGGCGAACACCGACAATCCGTTCGCGGCGGACCAGGCAAAGCTCAGCCTGCGCGGTCTCGATCTTACCACCGTCGACGGTCAGCAGCGTCTCGCCATCCGCATGGATCAGGCAGCGCGCACCGTATGTGGCGAAGGCATGAGCTCGATCCATCTCGCGCTGGAAGCACAGGCGCGCTCGTGCCGTGCGGACGTGTTCGCCGACATCCGCTCGCGGATCGCGGTCGCAACGGCTGCCGCGACGCCCGCCAAGCCGACCCAGCTCGCGTCACGCTGACGCGTAGCGGGCTGGCTAAACACTGCGGCAATTACCGTGCTCCTGCGCATGCAGGAGCCTAGGATCACGAGTGTCCGCGCTCGTTACTCTGGGTTCCTGCGTTCGCAGGAACACGGCTAATTCTCTAACTCACCACACCGTCTCTTACTCCACAGCGATCCCCTGCGCCTCGAAGAACGCCCGCACGGGGCCAAGCAACGCCTCGTGCCGGCGCCACCGTGCCACCGAGTCGCGATAGATCGGACGCCGCACCTGCGCTGCGCTGGGCGTCGACACCGCGCCGGCATGGCGGTGGAAATCGAGGCAATCGTCGGTCCAGTCCAGCCCGCAATGCGCAAGCAACTTGCGGCTCTCACCCTCCTGATCGTCGATCAGCGATTCGTAGCGCAGCTCCAAGATTCGCCCGGGTAACGCGGCACGCCAGAACGCCATCAGCCGGTCGAACCGCGCATAATAGGCGGCGATGTCGAGCAGGTCGTAGCTGTAGTCGTAATAGCGCGAGCCGGTCGCGAACAGGTTGCGGAAATTGGCGAGCACCGTGTCCATCGGACTGCGGCGAAGGCAGACGATCGCCGCGTTCGGCAAGGCGCGCGCCGCGATCCCGGCATACAGAAAGTTGCCCGGAAACTTGTCGACGAAGCGACGTCCCGACTGCCGCCGGAAATGGACCGCCCGCGCAAGATAATCGCGTCCGATCTCGGCAGGATCGTGCGCCGCGGCGGCTCGGATGGTCTCGGCGTCGAGCACCGTCCGGGTCCGCGTTCCCGCCGCCGCCTTCACCGCCAGCGGCAGTGCCTGAAGTTCGCCGACGCTTTCCACATCGGAGTGCGACGCGAGGATGCGGTCGACCAGCGTCGTGCCGGTCCGCGGCATGCCGATCACCAGGATCGGTGCGTCGGTCGCAGGGCGATCGACCGGCGCCGCGGCGACGCTGGGCCACGCCGCCTCCACCGCATCGAAGATCGCCGCATCGCGCGCGAAGTCATAGGCCAGCCGCTCGCGGTGCGCCGCGTTGATCGCGACGAGCCGCTCCAACGCCTCTTCGCCCAGCCCGATATCCTCCAGCTCCTTGGCCAGTGCATAGCCGGTCAACAGCCGGTCCGGCCCCGGCGCGGCGCGATCATGGACCGCGCGGAGGCGCCCGACATGGTTCTGCGCCGGTGTCTGTTTGCGCAGCCCCGCCAAAAGATGATGCGCGCGCGCCGCGTCGGGAGTACGTGTGACGATCAGCTCCAGCGCGGACTCCGCCTCCTTGACCCGGCCGAGAAAGCTCAACGTCGCGGCGCAATTGTACCGGAAACTGTCGTTCGCCGGATCGAGATCGACCGCGACGAGGAAGTGCGGCAGCGCCGCTTCGTGATCGCCGAGCCGCGCATAGACGCACCCCATCGTGTCGCGCCCGAGCGCGTCGGCCGGCGGTGCATCCTCCGCCGTCGCCAACACCCGCGCGGCGTCGCCATCGCGGCGAACCAGCGTATACAACCGCGCCAATTGCGCGCGATATTCGCCGTGCGGCGCGCGGTCGACCGCCTGTTCGATCCGGCCGATCGCGTCGTTGATCCGTCCGGTCTCGGCGTCCGCCATGCCGATCAGGAAATGCCCCTCGGCTGCGGCCGGACCTTCCGCGATCAGCATCGCCCCACGCCGCCGCGCGCCGTCGAGGTCGTGCCGCTCGAGCAGCGCCAGGCTTTCCGGGCCGAGCGGCGGCGTCATTGCGACAAGGTGCCGACCGCGATCGCGGTGGCCGACGCGCGGTTCTCCACGCCCATCTTCTCGAAGATCTGCTCCAGATGCTTGTTCACGGTCCGCGGGCTGATCTCCAATATCTCGCTGATCTCGCGGTTCTGCTTGCCGCGACTGATCCAGACCAGCACCTGCGCCTCACGCGAGGTCAGCCCGTGACGCTCAGCGAGCAACCGCTCGGCGTCGCCCTCCCGGCGTTCGGCCAGCCGGAACAGCCATTGCCTCGCACTCGTCCGGCGCAGCATCGTGCACTCGATCGCGCAGCCCCCGATCTCCAGCGTCGCCTGCGCGCCCGGCGGCACGTCCACGCCGCGCAATCGCGAGACGATGGTGGCGAGCGCATCGGGCAAGCTACCATCGCGCGGCTTCCACCCCGCGAAGTTGCGCTCGATCACCGCGGAAGCGAGCGGCGTCAGCCATTCAATGGCGCCGTCATCGTCGAGTGCGAACGAAGGCCGGCCGGCGGTGTCGAGCGCGAGCTGGCTGCCCTGCGCGATGCGCGCATTCGCCAGGTGCACCGACACTCGGGCGAGCAATTCGTCGACAACGATCGGCTTGTGGACGTAATCGACACCGCCCGCGTCCAGGCCCTGCACGACATGCTCGGTCTCGGTCAGCCCGGTCATGAAGATCACCGGCAGATGGCGGAACCGGCCGTCCGCCTTGATCCGCCGCGTCGTCTCGAACCCGTCGAGCCCGGGCATGACGCCGTCCATCAGGATCAGGTCGGGCGTGATGTGGTCGAGCAGGTCGAGCGCCGCGAGCCCGTCGATCGCGATCAGCACGGTCATGCCGGCGCTTTCGAGCGTGGCGGTAAGGAAGCGCAGCGACTCCGGCGTGTCGTCGACTACCAGGATCGTTGGGCCGCGCCCGGCCGGGGGCGCGCTAGCCGACATCGTCGATCCTCCGCGCCAGGCTGCGCAAGTCGAAATGGTCGAGCATCCGCCGCATCTCCGCGACCGCGCCCTCGCTGTCCGGCACCGCGGTCTCCAGATCGTCGAGGACGGTCGCGATCGCCCTGACATGCCCGACCTTGATGTGCCGCCGCAGCGTCTCGAGGTAGGGCGCCGCCGCTGCGGGGAGCGCCGCGGGAGCGGTCGCGTCCTCATCCGCCGCGCCGTCGCTATCCGCAGCGATCCAGCCGATGCCGAGCTGGCGGCCGACGACATCGAGCAACGCGTCGAGATCGACCGGCTTGGTCAGGAACGCGTCGTGATCCGCGGCGCCGTCGCCGCCGGCGCGATATTCATGCGCGTTGGCGGACACCATCACGACTTTCAGTGTCGCACCGAAGGTCGCGCGCAGTTCGGTCGCGATCTCCCAGCCGTCGCGACCCGGCATCTGCACGTCGAGCAGGACCAGATCCGGCGCGCACCGCTCCGCCAGCGCCAGCCCCTCCGTCCCGCCGGTCGCCGCGAAGACGTGAAAGCCGAGCGGGCGGAGCAGGTGCTGCACCACCACGAGCTGTGCCGAATTGTCGTCGATGATCAGGATCGTCTTGCGATCGCCCCGATAGCCGACCAGCCGGTCGTGCGCCGGCGTACTTTCCGGCGCCTCCATCGGCTCGGGCAGCAGCATGCGGAACTGGAAGCTGCTCCCGCGCCCCGGTTCGCTGGTCGCGGTGACCTCGCCACCGAGGATCCGCGCGAGCACCCGCGTGATCGCGAGGCCGAGCCCGATCCCGGGCTGCAGCGCCGCCTGGGGCGAACTGCCGCGCTCGAACGGCTCGAAGATCCGCTCGATGTCCTCGGGGGAGATGCCGATGCCGGTATCGGCCACCTCGATCAGCGCGGTCTGGCTGCGATAGCGTACCGTCAGCGTCGCGCCGCCTACCTGGGTGTATTTGATCGCGTTGGACAGCAGGTTGATCAGGATCTGGCGCAGCCGCTTCTCGTCGGTCCGCACGAACGGCGGCAGCCGCCCCTCGACCTTATAGTCCAGCGTCAGGTTCTTGGCCGCCGCCTGCATCCGGAACATGTCGACGATGTGATCGAGCAATGCCGGCAGACGGACGACGTCGCGCCGCAACTGGAGCACGCCGCTCTCGATCCGCGAGATATCGAGCAGCCCTTCCACCAGATTGGTGAGATGCTCCGCCGACCGCCGGATCACGCCCCCGGCCTCGGCCGGCGGGATCGCATCGTCGCGTTCCAGCAGCTGGGCATAGCCGTAGATCGCGTTCAGCGGCGACCGAATCTCGTGGCTAACCGCGACCAGGTAGCGCGTCTTGGCGGCGTTGGCGGCCTCGGCGGCTTCTTTCGCCCGGCCGAGCTCGTCATGCGTCCGGCGGTGAGCGGCGATCTCGTGCTGCAACATCTGCGTCTGCTGCCGGCACTCTCCCTCCGCACTGCGCTTCGCCCGGTGCACCAGGAAGATCAGGACGCCCGCGACCGCGATCGCGACGAAGACCAGGATTACCGCAAGCGTGGTCGACACCGCGGCCCGACTCTCAGCGCCGGCCGTGGCGCGCAGAACGCTGCGCATGTGCACCGTCGGCGACCGATTTCATCATCCGCCAAGTGCGCGAATGACGCATTGCAGCATCCCGGTGCGAGGTGACACGAGCCATGAATTGACCCTATATGTTATTACTGGATTGCACAAACGTAATATCGGCGCCACAGTCCGACCACCATGTAGACCAGTCCTCGCACGAGCAACGGGAAATTGACGATGGCGAACCCGATCCTGAACCCGCGTACCGCACTCATGGCCATCGCGCTGCTGCTGACCAGCGCGTGCAGCGGCGGCGACCCGCAGAATGCTGCGCCGCGGAAGGATTTTTCGATCGGCTGGTCGATCTACGCCGGGTGGATGCCGTGGCCCTATGCGCAGCAGGCCGGGATCGTGAAGAAATGGGCCGACAAATACGGGGTCAAGATCAACTTCGTGCAGGTCAACGACTATGTCGAATCGGTCAACCAGTTCAACGCGGGCAAGCTCGACGGCGTGACCGTCACCAACATGGACGCGCTGACCATTCCCGCGGCGGGCGGCAAGGACACCAGCGCGATCATCGTCGGCGACTATTCGGACGGCAATGACGGCATCGTGCTCAAGAACGCTTCCAGCCTCGCCGATATCAAAGGCCGCACCGTCTATCTGGTCGAGCTGTCGGTATCGCATTACCTGCTCGCGCGCGGGCTCTCCACGGTCGGTCTGAAGCTCAGCGACGTGAAGACGGTGAACACCGGGGACGCGGACATCGTCGGCGCCTTCGCCAATCAGAATGCGACCGCCGCGGTCACCTGGAACCCGCAGCTCACCGAGATGGCGAAGATGCCGAACGCCAAGCTGGTGTTCGACTCGCACCAGCTGCCCGCCGAGATCCTCGATCTGCTCGCGGTCGACACCGCGACGCTGAAAGCCAATCCCAATCTCGGCAAGGCGCTGGCGGGGATCTGGTACGAGACCATGGCGCTGATGCAGCGCAAGGACGCCACCGGCGCCGCGGCGCGCGCGACGATGGCGAAGATGGCAGGGTCGACCCCGCAGGGCTTCGACGCGCAGCTCGCCACCACGCACCTCTACGCGACGCCGAAGGACGCGGTCGCCGCGGTGACCTCCCCCGCGCTTGCCGGGACGATGACCAAGGTGCGTGACTTCAGCTTCGCCAAGGGCCTGTTCGGGGCGGGCGCGAAATCCGCGGACGCGATCGGTATAGCGCTGCCCGGCGGCAAGACGATCGGCGATCCCGCCAACGTGAAGCTGCGCTTCGACCCGACCTTCATGGAACAAGCCGCGGCAGGCAAGCTCTGAAGGGGTCGCCGCGATGCGCTGGGTAAACGTCAGGCCAAGGCGCGGCAGCGCGATCCTGCTCGGCATCCTGCCGATGCTGGTCGCGGTGATCGCGTATCTCATCGCCTCCGCGGTACGTCATGCCGCGAATGGCGCGGACAAGATCCTGCCGACGCCGCTCGCGATGATCGAGGCGATGCGCGGCCTGATCGTCGACGTCGATCCACTCAGCGGCCGGATCGCGTTCTGGGCGGACACCGCCGCCAGCCTCGAACGGCTCGGCCTTGGATTAGGCATCTGCGCGCTGTCGGCGCTGCTGGTCGGCATGGTCCTGGGCGTGCTGCCCGCGGCCCGCGCGACCTTCGGCCCGCTGGTCACGACGATCGCGGTGATCCCGCCGATCGCGCTGCTGCCGATCCTGTTCATCGTCTTCGGCCTCGGCGAGACCGCGAAGGTCGCGCTGATCGTGATCGGGGTCACGCCCTTCCTGATCCGCGACCTCGCCGATCACATCGCCTCGCTGCCGCAGGAACAGATCATCAAGGCGCAGACCTTGGGCGCGAGCAGCCTGCAGCTCGCATTGCGCGTCGCACTGCCCCAGGCGCTGCCCCGCCTGATCGCCGGGCTGCGGCTGTCGCTCGGGCCGGCCTGGGTCTACCTGATCTCGGCGGAGGCGATCGCGGCTGATACCGGGCTCGGCTACCGGATCTTCCTCGTCCGCCGCTATCTGTCGATGGACATCATCATACCGTACGTCGCCTGGATCGCGCTGCTGGCGATCGCGATCGACGTCATACTCATGCAGATCAGCCGGCGCGGGTTCGCCTGGGCGCATCAGGTCGCGCGATGACGAGCGAATTGCTGACCTTCGAGAATGTCTGGCTGGAATATGCCGACAAGGTCGTGCTCGAACGCGTCAACGTCGGCATCGCGGAGAAGAGCTTCGTCTCGATCGTCGGTCCATCGGGGGCGGGCAAGAGCAGCTTCCTGCGGCTGACGCTCGGCCAGGAGGCACCGACCCGCGGCCGCATCCTGCTCGACGGCACCCCGCTGGCGCCCGAATGCGGGCCCGATCGCGGCGTCGTGTTCCAGCGCTATTCGGTGTTCCCGCACCTCACCGCGGTCCGCAACGTGATGTTCGCGCACGAATGCGCGAAGGCGCCACTGCTCGGGCGGCTGTTCGGCGGCGCCCGCCGGCGCGCGGCGGAAGAGGCGGAGGCGATGCTCGCCGAGGTCGGGCTCGGCGATTCGCTGCACCTCTACCCCTCGCAGCTGTCGGGCGGCATGCAGCAGCGGCTGGCGATCGCGCAGGCGCTGATTGCGCGGCCGCGGGTGCTGCTGCTCGACGAGCCGTTCGGGGCGCTCGATCCGGGCATCCGTCGCGACATGCATCGCCTGATCCTGGGGCTGTGGGAGCAGCATGCGCTGACCGTGATGATGGTCACCCACGACATCACCGAAGCCTTCAAGCTTGGCACCCGCGTGCTCGCCTTCGACAAGCGCCGGATCGATCCGCACGCTCCGCATCGGTACGGCGCGACGGCGGTCTACGATCTGCCGCTCAAGAACAAATTACCGCTCGATACGCCGGAGATCTCGATCTCCGGTATTACGATTGACACAATCAGTAATAACAACCAGAGGTGAATTCCGTGAAGGACACACTCTCCGCAAGCCTCGCCAGGCTCAGCATGAGCCTGCCGGCCGAGCTCTCCCGCCAGCTCGATCTGATGGTCGAGGAACGCGGCCTGCCCTCCCGTTCGCAGTTGATCGCCGAGCTGATCCGCAACGAACTCGCCGAACACGGCGCCACGATCCGCCCGGAGGACACGCTCGCGGGAACGATCACCCTGGTCTATCGCGGCGACATGGGGCGGGTGCGCCATCAACTCGCACAGACTCAGACCGATTATCTGAAGGAGGTCATCTCCTCCCAGCACGTGTTCCTCGAAGACGACCAGTCGCTCGAGGTGTTGCTGGTACAGGGGCCGGCGGCACGGCTGCGCGACCTGTGCGATTCGCTGCGCAAGCTGCGCGGCGTGCAGCAACTGCGGCTCTTCACCACGACTGCGCTGTTGCCGCCGCTGCATGAACAGGGCCGCGACGCGTCGCCTTCGCGGAGCAAGGCGGCATGAGCGCGACCCTGGCCGATCCGGGCGCCGCCCGCGCCCATGCCCGCGCGATGGAAGGCACCGTCGTCGAGGCGATGCCGATCCTGCCGCCGCGCGCCGACGATCTCCCCGCCGGGGTCGCTGCCGGCGACCTGCTTTGGGAGGAGACCATCGCCGGCGGCGGCTATGCGTCGCGCACCGTCGCGCGCGGCACCCGGCTGCGGCTGATCGACCTACGCGGCGATGCCTGCGCGTCGCTTCTCCTGTTCAACGCCGAGACGCCTGCCGAACGGCTCAACATCGCCGACACGATCAAGGTGCAATGGGACGCCTATCCCGCCGCGGGCAGCCTGTTGCTGTCGGACATGGGCCGGGTCATGGCCAGCATCGAACAAGATGAGGCCGGCACCCACGACGCGTTCTGTGGTCCGTCGAACGCGGCGTCCAACCAGCGCCGCTATGGTGACGGACGCAACTCGGGCGCCCATCCCAATGCGCGCGACCGGTTGCTGCTCGGCGCGGCCAAGCACGGGCTGGCGCGGCGTGACGTCCATCCCTGCATCAACCTGTTCAAGGGCGTGAAGATCGCCACAGACGGCGCGGTCGTGCCGCAGCTCGGCCCGTTCGAACCCGGCCGATCGCTCGTGCTGCGCGCGGAGATGGACCTGATCGTCGTCATCGCGAACTGCCCGCACGTGCTCGACGATCGCCCGTGGAGCATCGCCCCGCTGCGCGTCACCGCTTGGCGCGGCCCCACGACGGCGGAGGACGATCCGATCCGCACCGCGACCGCCGAACGCCGCCACGCCTTCCTCAACACCGAAGATCTGTATCGCCGCTGATGACCAACGATCCCCATCTCGATGGCCTCGCCGGCCCGATCCTCCACGACGAGACCGTCGCCGCGCGCGCGCCGTGGCGCCACCGCGTCAACGCGGGCGAGACGCTGCGTGTCGTCGACCTGGAAGGGAACCAGGCGGTCGACTTCCTGCTCTACGCTGCCGACGACGACGCCGAACGCTACAGCGCGCAGGACACGATCGCCGCGCAAGGCAACATCTTCCTGCGCACCGGCAGCATCCTGCTATCGAGCGAAGGGCGGCCGATGATGACGATCGCGGCCACCTCAGTCGACTATCACGACACGATCGGCGGCGCCTGTTCGTGCGAATCGAACAGCCTGCGCTACGGCCATCACACCGCAGCCCAGCACAGCTGCGTCGACAATTTCCTCGAGGCCAATCTCCGCGACGGCCGCGGCAAGCGCGACATGGTCTCTAACGTCAATTTTTTCATGAACGTGCCCGTCGAGCCCGACGGCGTGCTCGGCATCGTCGACGGCATCTCGGCGCCCGGCATGACCGTCGATCTGCGCGCCGAAATGGATGTGATCGTGATCGTCTCGAACTGCCCGCAGATCAACAATCCCTGCAACGGCTTCAATCCAACGCCTGTCCGCATGGTCGTCACCGCATGAAGTTCGACACGGTTCTGATCGCCAATCGCGGGGCGATCGCCTGCCGGATCATCCGTACCCTGCGCCTGATGGGCATCCGGTCGGTCGCAGTATTCTCCGAAGCCGACGAAGCGTCGCTCCACGTCGCGGAAGCCGATGTCGCGGTGCGGATCGGGCCGGGTCCGGCGGGCGAGAGCTATCTCGACACCGCTCGCATCCTCGCCGCCGCGCGGGAGACCGGCGCGAACGCGATCCACCCCGGCTATGGCTTCCTTTCCGAGAATGCCGGCTTCGCGGAGAGCTGCGAGGCGGCAGGCATCGCCTTCATCGGCCCGACCCCCGACAACATTCGCGCCTTCGGGCTGAAGCACAGCGCCCGCGCGCTCGCCGAAGCCGAAGGCGTGCCGCTCGCCCCCGGCACCGGGTTGCTGAACGATGCCGACGCCGCGATCGAGGCGGCGGCGCGGATCGGCTATCCGGTGATGCTGAAGGCGACCGCGGGCGGCGGCGGCATCGGCATGCGGGTGTGCACCGACGAGAGCGCGGTGCGCGAGGGCTTCGCCACCGTCGCGCGGCTCGGCGCGGGCAATTTCGGCGACGCCGGGCTGTTTCTCGAACGTTTCGTGCCGCGCGCGCGGCATGTCGAGGTCCAGATCTTCGGCGACGGCACCGGCCGCGTCGTGTCGCTCGGCGAACGCGATTGTTCCCTCCAGCGCCGCAACCAGAAGGTGATCGAGGAAGCGCCCGCGCCGCATCTGCCCGATCACGTCCGTGCCGCGCTGATCGACGCCGCGCTCAGGCTCGGCGCCGCCGCGCGTTATCGGTCCGCGGGAACGGTCGAGTTCCTCTACGATGCAGAGCGCCAGGACTGGTTTTTCCTGGAGGTCAACACGCGCCTGCAGGTCGAACATGGCGTGACCGAGGAGATCACCGGGATCGACCTCGTCGAATGGATGGTGCGCGGCGGGGCGGGCGATTACGCGTTCCTCGACACCCCGGTGCCCGCCCCGCGCGGCTGGGCGCTACAGGCACGCCTCTATGCCGAGGATCCTGCCGTCGATTTCCGCCCCGCGGCGGGTTCGCTGACCCAGGTCGCCTTCCCGGACGACGCGCGGATCGAGACCTGGGTGGAGAGCGGGACCAAGGTGTCGCCCTTCTACGACCCGATGATCGCCAAGCTGATCGTCCACGGCGAGGATCGCGACGCGGCGGTGGCGAAGATGCAGGCGGCGCTCGACGCCACGCGGCTCGCCGGGATCGAGACCAACCTGCGCTGGCTGCGCGACGTCGCGCGCAGCGGCGATCTCGTCTCGGGCAACGTCTCCACCCGCTCGCTCGACGCGGTCGAGCATCGTCCGCGCAGCATCTCGGTACAATCGTCGGGCACACTGACGACGGTGCAGGATTTCCCCGGTCGTGTCGGCCTGTGGGACGTAGGCGTACCGCCGTCGGGGCCGATGGATTCGCGCGCGTTCCGCCTCGGCAACGCGCTGCTCGGCAACGATCCGGGCGCTGCGGGACTCGAGATCACCGCCACCGGCCCGACGCTCGGCTTCAACACCGATACCCGCATCTGTATCACCGGTGCGGATTTCGGTGCGACGCTCGACGGCAAGCCCGTGCCCCGCAACCAGCCGGTTGCGATCGCCGCAGGGCAGGTGCTCGCGCTCAGCCGCGTCGGCGGCGGCGGGATGCGCGGCTACATCCTGTTCGCGGGCGGGCTCGACGTACCCGCCTATCTCGGCAGCGGCAGCACCTTCGATCTCGGCGAATTCGGCGGCCATGGCGGTCGCCGCCTCCTGATCGGCGACACCCTCCATCTCACGCCGAACTCGCCTGCGGTGATCCCCGGCCAGCGCGCGGTCGACCAGCCCGCGCTCGGCCCCGACTGGACGATCCGCGTCCTGTACGGCCCGCACGGCGCGCCCGACTTCTTCACGCCCGACGACATTGCGACGATCCTCTCCGCCGACTGGCGGGTCCATTACAACAGCAACCGCACCGGCGTCCGACTGATCGGGCCCAAGCCCCGCTGGGCGCGGCAGGACGGCGGCGAGGCGGGGCTGCACCCGTCCAACATCCACGACAATCCCTACGCGATCGGCGCGATCGACTTCACCGGGGACATGCCGATCATCCTCGGCCCCGACGGTCCGTCGCTCGGCGGCTTCGTCTGCCCGTTCGTGGTGATCGCCGCGGACCTGTGGAAGGTCGGACAGCTCTCACCCGGCGACCGCATCCGCTTCGAGCAGGTCGCGCTCGAGGAAGCGGCCGCCGCCGCCGCGAGCGAGGAGAGCCTGATCGACGGCCGCCCGACCCCGCACCCCCAAACCGCGCCGGCCATCGCCACCCGCGACGCGATCCTCGCCGAGATACCGCCCGCCGGTCGTCGGCCGCGGATCATCTACCGTCGCCAGGGCGACCGCAATCTGCTGGTCGAATATGGCCCGATCACGCTCGACCTCGAACTGCGGCTCCGCGTCCACGCCGCGACCACTGCGCTCGCCGGGCTGGACCTGTCGGGTATCCTCGACATCGTGCCGGGCATCCGCTCGTTCCAGGTCCATTTCAACGGCATCGGGCTCCGCGAGGCCGACCTGCTCGACCGGCTGATGGCAATCGAGGAGGACCTGGGCGAGCTCGACGACTTCACCATTCCCTCGCGCATCGTCCACCTGCCGCTCAGCTGGAACGATCCCGCGATCCACCAGACCATCGAACGCTACATGGCGGTGGTGCGTGACGACGCGCCCTGGTGCCCCGACAATATCGAGTTCATCCGCCGCGCCAACGGCCTCGACAGCGTCGACGACGTCCACCGCACCGTCTTCGACGCGGCCTATCTCGTCTATGGCCTGGGCGACGTCTATCTCGGCGCGCCGGTCGCCACGCCGATCGATCCGCGGCACCGGCTGGTCACCACCAAATACAACCCCGCGCGAACCTGGACGCCGCCCAACGTCGTCGGCATCGGTGGCGCCTATATGTGCATCTACGGCATGGAGGGGCCGGGCGGCTACCAGCTGTTCGGCCGCACCATCCAGGTGTGGAAGACGCACCAGCCGACCGGCGCGTTCACCGACGGCAAGCCGTGGCTGCTGCGCTTCTTCGACCAGATCCGCTTCTTCCCCGTCAGCCATGACGAGCTGACCGAATGGCGCCGCGACTTCCCGCTCGGGCGCCGCCATATCGAGATCGAGGAAACCGAGTTCAGGCTCGCCGACTACCGCGCCTTCCTCGCCGACAATGCCGCGTCGATCGAGGCCTTCGAGGATCGCCGCAATGCCGCCTTCGCCGCCGAACGCGCCGAATGGGAGCGTCGTGGCGAGTTCGACAGGGTCGCCAGCCTGACCGAGGAAGCCGACGACAAGCCCGCCGCGGATCTGGTGCTGCCAGACGGCGCCGATCTGGTCGAGGCGCCGTTCGGCGGCAGCGTCTGGCAGCTCCTGAAAGCGCCCGGCGATACCGTCGAAGCGGGGGAGACGATCGCGATCCTCGAGGCGATGAAGATGGAGTTTCCGGTTGTCAGCCCCGCCGCGGGGACGGTGGCCGCGCTCTACGTCGCCGAGCGGCAGAGCGTCACGCCGGGCGCGCCGATACTGGCACTGATGCGCACATGACCGATCTCACGCCGCTGTCGGTCGCCGCGATCGCCGCCGAGGTGCAGTCGGGTCGCCGCACCGCCGCCGCGGTGATCGACGAGGTGATCGACCGCCTCGCCTTCTACGACCGGATCCAGCCCGCGACATGGATCTCGCGCTTTGAAACCGACGCCTTGCGCGCTGCCGCCGAGGCGGTCGACGCCCGGGTTGCAGCGGGCGAGATCCTGCCGCTTGCGGGCGTTCCCTTCGCGGTGAAGGACAATATCGACGTCGTCGGGCTAGACACCACCGCCGCCTGCCCCGCCTTCGCCTATGCCCCCACCCGCAGCGCGACCGTCGTCGAGCGGCTGGTCGCCGCGGGCGCCATCCCGGTCGGCAAGACCAATCTCGACCAGTTCGCGACGGGACTGAACGGCACCCGCAGCACGTACGGCATCCCGCGCAACGCCTATAATCGCGTCTATGTCAGCGGGGGATCTAGCTCCGGCTCGGCCGTCGCGGTCGCCGCCGGGCTGGTCGCGTTCTCGCTAGGCACCGACACCGCGGGATCGGGCCGGGTGCCGGCCGCCTTCCAGCACTTGATCGGGTTCAAGCCGACCCGTGGCCGGTGGAGCAACCGCGGTCTCGTCCCCGCCTGCCGCACCCTCGATTGCATCACCGTGTTCACCCGAACCACGCAGGATGCCGCGCTGGTCGACGACATCGTCGCCGCCCTCGACCGCGAAGACAGCCTGTCCCGCCCGGTTCCGGATGCGCCGCGCGACCGCCGCCGCATCGGCGTGCCCCGCGCCGATCAGCGCCTTTGGTTCGGCGACATCGAATCAGCCCACCTCTACGATCGCGCATTGGCCGATATCGACGCCGAACTGGTCGAGATCGACATGGCGCCCCTTAATGAAGCGGCTCGCCTGCTCTACGATGGTCCCTGGGTGGCGGAACGCACCGCCGCGCTGGTCGACCTGCTGCGGGACGATCCCGACGCTATCCATCCGGTGGTGAGGTCAATCGTCGAGCAGGGCACAAGATATAGCGCCATCGACGCATTTACGGCTTCGTACCGCCTCGCCGATCTCGCCCGCGTGGCCGAGGAGATGTGGGCGTCCGTCGATCTCCTCGCGCTGCCAACCGCACCGACCAGCTACCGCGTCGTTGAGATGCTCGCCGCGCCGGTCGCGCTCAACGCGACGCTCGGCGCCTATACCAACTTCGTCAACCTGCTCGACATGGCCGCGATCGCGGTGCCGGTGGGCCGCTACCAGAGCGATGTCGGCTTCGGCATCACGCTGATGGGCCCCGCCGGCAGCGACCGCAGCCTGATCGATGCGGCGACAGCCTTATTCCCCGCGCCGGCAACCCCGCCGCCGCTCGACCTGGAGGGACGAATGGACACAGTGAAGCTGGCGGTAGTCGGTGCGCATCTAAAGGACATGCCGCTGCACTGGCAGCTCACGTCCCGCGACGCGCGCTTCGTCGAGGAAACCACGACCGCCGCGACCTACCGCCTCTACGCCATGGCCGACAGCGTTCCACCAAAACCAGCGCTCATCCACAGCCAGGACGGCGCGCCGATCGCGGTCGAGGTCTACGAGCTCGACATGGCGGCCTTCGGCAGCTTCGTCGCCGAGGTTCCACCCCCGCTTGCGATCGGCACGGTAACGCTCGCCGACGGCAGCCAGGTGAAGGGGTTCGTCGCCGAACCCCGCGCGATCGTCGGCGCGGAGGACATCACCGACCTCGGCGGCTGGCGCCGCTTCGTGCAGCGTTAACACACAATCCTCCCCTGGAAGGGGAGGTGGCTGGCGAAGCCAGACGGAGGGGTGACCCGCTATCCGGAGAGGGGATCACCCCTCCGTCAGTCCTTCGGACTGCCACCTCCCCTTGCAGGGGAGGAATCGGTCCGCGCCAGCTTTCAGCGCTGCAACGGTCCGTGCTCGATTTTGGGCAGCACGTGGCGCGCGAAGAGGTCCGCCTCCGCTGCGTGCGGGTAGCCCGAGAGGATGAAGGCTTCGATCCCCATCGCCTGGTACATCCGCAGCTTGGCTAGGACCTGATCGGGATCGCCGACGATCGCCGCACCGCAACCCGATCGCGCACGGCCGACGCCGGTCCACAGATTCTCCTCCGCATAGCCGTCGTCCGCGGCGCTCTCGCGCAACGCCGCCTGCGCCGCGACGCCGGCCGAGGTGGAGTCGAGCGACTTGGCGCGGATCGCCTCGCCCTGGTCGGCGTCGAGCTTCGACAACAACCGGTCGGCATAGGTGCGCGCCTCCGCCTCGGTGTCGCGGACGATGACGTGGGCGCGGTAGCCGAAACGGATCGCGCGGCCGTGGCGCGCTGCGCGCTCGCGCATGTCGGCGATGATCGCAGCGACGGTTTCCTTCTTGTCCGGCCACATCAGGAACACGTCGCACCCCTTCGCGGCGACCTCGCGCGCGTCGGGCGACAAGCCGCCGAAATAGAGGAGCGGCGCCTTGCCCGACACCGTGCCGACCCGCGGCGGATCGACCTTCAGCTTCCAGAACTCGCCGTCGTGATCGAGCGCCTCGCCGTTCAGCAGCGTCTTGAGGATCCGCATAGCCTCCAGCGTTCGCGCGTAACGCGGCGCCGACGCCAGCGTCTCGCCCGGCATGTCCGACGAGATGATGTTGACGGTCAGCCGCCCGCCCAGCATCCGGTCGATCGTCGCGATCTGCCGCGCTAGCTGCGGGGGCCAGGTCTCGCCGATCCGCACCGCCATCAGCAGCGCCATCCGCCGGAGCATCGGCGCGATCGCCGCGGCGAAGGCGGTGGTGTCGATGCCGAGCGCATAGCCGGAGGGCAGCAGGATATTGTCGAAGCCGCCGGTCTCCGCCTGCATCACGATGTCGCGACAATGCTCCCAGCTCGACTTCAGCTGCGCGTCGGGCACCCCGAGAAACTCGTAGTCATCGTCGCACAGCGCGGAGAACCAGCTAATCTCGCACGATTGATCGGTCACGGCAGCTTCTCCCCACGCGACGCGACGAGCACGTCGTACCAGTCCTGCCGGCTCCAGCGGAGCCGGAACACCTCGGCCAGATCGGCGATCCGCGCCGGGTTCTGCGTGCCGACGATCGGGATGACCCGCGCCGGGTGCGCCATGATCCAGCCATAGGCGGCGGCGGTGCGGCCGACCCCGAACTTCGCCGCAACCCTGTCGAGAGCGGCGGCGACGGCCTGCTCGCGGTCGTTCGTAGGCGTCGCGATCCGCCCCCCGCCGAGCGGCGACCAGGCGAGGATTGCGGTGTCGCTCGCCATCGCCGCATCGAACAGCCCGTCGGTCATCGGCGCGGTGCACAGCGGCGAGAATTCCGGCTGCTGGGTCGCGATCGGCATCGACAGGAAGGCGGCCAACGCGCGGCTCTGGTCCCCGGTATAGTTGGACACGCCGATCGCGCGGACCTTGCCCGACGCGACCATGTCCTCGAGCGTGCGTGCGACCTCCTGCGGGTGGGCGAGGATGTCGGGACGGTGGATCTGATAGAGATCCACCCGGTCGACGCGCAGCCGCGACAGCGACGCGTCCAGCGCGGCCATCAGGTAATCGCGGCCCGAGTCATAGGGCACCGGCGGGGTGATCCCCCCCTTGGTCGCGAACACCATTCGGTCGCGCAGGTCGGGCGCCTCGGCGAACACCGCACCGAGCAGCGCCTCGGCATCCCCGAAGCCGCCGCTGCCGTCGAAGCCGTAGATATCGGCGGTGTCGAACAGCGTGATCCCCGCCGCGAACGCCGCCTCGACCAGTTCGCGACCCCGCCGCACGCCGACACCGGCGAAGCGCCACATGCCCCAAGCGATGGGGCCGACGGCGATTCCGCTCTTGCCGAGCGGGCGCGGATCAGGTGTAAGTGCAATTTCAGACATCGTTGTCATCTTAAGGGTAAAGCGTGGCGGAGCAAGTGCGATACGGCCTGGTCGGCACCGGCATGATGGGGGTGGAGCATCTCGCCAACCTCGCGATCACGCCCGGCGCCGTGGTGACCGCGATCGCGGATCCGGTCGCGAGTTCGATCGACTGGGCGCGGACGGCGCTGGGCGAGCGTGCTGCCGATGTAAGTGCGTTCGGAAGTTCGGCCGAGCTTGCCGCGAGCGGCCTGGTCGACGCGGTGATCGTCGCCAGCCCCAACCATACCCACCGCGAGGTGCTGGCGCCGCTGTTCGACGCGGGCCTCCACATCCTGTGCGAAAAGCCGCTTGCGACGACGATCGACGATGCGCGCTGGATCGTCGAACACGCCGCCGCGTCGCCCGGCATCTTCTGGACCGCGATGGAATATCGCTACATGCCCCCCGCGGCGCGGTTCATCGCGGCGATCCACGACGGCTCGATCGGCACGCTGCGGATGCTGTCGATCCGCGAGCATCGCTTCCCGTTCCTTGAAAAGGTCGGCGACTGGAACCGCTTCGCGCGCAATACCGGCGGCACGATGGTCGAGAAATGCTGCCATTTCTTCGATCTGATGCGGCTGATCACGCAGAGCGAAGCGGTGCGCGTCTATTGTTCCGGCGCGATGGATGTGAATCACGTGGACGAACGCTATGGCGGCGAACGCCCGGACATCATCGACAACAGCTACACGACCGTCGATTTCGCCAGCGGCGCGCGCGCGATGCTCGACCTGTCGATGTTCGCCGACGGTGCCGAGAACCAGGAGGAGATCACCGCCGTCGGCGACACCGCACGGCTTGACGTGCTGATCCCCGAAGGCGCCATCGTGCGCAGCCCGCGGGTGGGCTTCCGTCAGCCGAAACGTGCCACGCGCGAGGTCGTCGAGGTCGATCCCGAGGCGCTCGATGCGGGCAGCCACCACGGCTCGACCTTCTACGAACACCAGCGCTTCATCGCGGCGGTGCGCGGCGAAGGCGCGGTCGAGGTCACCGCGCATGATGGCCTGATGGCCGTCGCGATCGGCACCGCGGCGGAGATCAGCGCGCGCGAACACCGCGTCGTGGAAATGGCCGAACTGGGTTTCTGAACGAAGCGGGGCTTTCCCGCAGGCAAGACGAACGACCCGTGCAGAGACGGGAGAAAACAATATCCACCGCAAGTGTGGGAATTAGGGGAGATGGACGATGTTGAAGGCATTCTGGCTGGCCGGCGCAGCGACGCTGGCGCTCTGGGCTCCCGCCGTGGCCGCGCAGGACACGACGACCGCGGGCGCTGCCGCCGCCGCGCCGGCGCAAGCCGATGACCCCGCCACCAGTGTCGACGCCGACCAGCCCGGCGACATCATCGTCACCGCGCAGAAGCGGTCGGAACGGCTGCAGGACGTGCCCGTCGCGGTATCGGTGATCTCCGGCGATGCGATCGCGCTGAAGGGCGGCGTCAATCTGGAAAGCGCACAGTATCTCGTCCCGACGCTCAACTTCCGGAAATCGGGCACCGCGATCAACCAGTCGCTGTTCCTGCGCGGGGTCGGCACTTCGACCTTCTCGATCGCGGGCGAGCCGTCGATCTCCACCGTGGTCGACGGCGTCGTCTACAGCCGCGCGGGCGAAGCGTTCAGCGACCTGATCGACATCGACCGGATCGAAGTGCTGCGCGGACCGCAGGGCACGCTGTTCGGCAAGAACACCAGCGCGGGCGTGATCAACATCGTCACCAAGCGACCGGGCAGTGATTTCGGCGGCTTCGTCGAGGGCGGCTATTACACCAACGGCAACGAATACCGCGTCCGCGGCGCGGTCGACGTGCCGCTCGGCGAGCTGGTGAAGAGCCGCGTCACCGGCTTCTACAGCAATTACGACGGCAACATCCGCAACATCGCCAAGGGCAACCGGCGGGTCAACGGCTACGAACATTACGGCGTCCGCGGGCTGATCGTCGCCGATCCGACGCCGAACCTGACGCTGACGCTGATCGCCGATTACCGGAAGAGCGACGACGATTGCTGCGCGGAGGTGATCGGTACGCGACCAACCAACCTGACCGCGACCGTGCTGCCCGACATCAACGGCGACAGATCGCGGACGGTGAACCAGGATCTGGTCACCAGCACCACCGAGAATAGCTGGGGCACGTCGCTGCAGGCGGATTGGACGCTCGGCAACCAGACCGTGACGTACATCGGATCGTACCGCGAATACGACAACACCGAGATTCGCGACGGCGACTGGCTACCGTCGGCTTATGTCGGGTTCAACCAGCTCCACGATGTCGGGCCGCAGGTGTCGAACACCTTCACCCAGGAGATCCGGCTGACCTCGCCCGCCGAACAGTTCTTCAGCTACGTGCTCGGGGCCTATTACTCGCGCGCCTATACCGAGCGGACCTTCACCCGCGACGACGTGGTCTGCACCGCGACGCCGACGCCCACGGTGCTGACGCCGTGCGGTGCGCCCGGCACGGTGACGACGCGGCCCAGCGGGACCGCCAATTTCGGCTCGACCTTCAAGAATTTCGCGCTGTTCGGGCAAGGCATCGTGAACCTCACCGACAGTCTGCGGCTGATCGGCGGGATCCGCTACACCACCGATCAGCTCGACGTGTTCCACCAGCGCGTGACGACGCTCGCCGGGCCTGGCATCAACCCGAGCTTCGGGCCGTTCACGGGCAAGACCACCAACGACAACTGGTCCGGCAAGGGCGGCATCCAGTACGACATCGTGCCGCAATCGACCTTCTACGCCACCTATGCGCGCGGCTATAAGGGGCCCGCGTTCAACATCTTCTACAATCTGACCGCGACTGGCACCAACGTCGTCGAGCCGGAGACCGCCGACAGCTACGAGGCGGGGCTGAAGAACACGCTGTTCGATGGCAAGCTGACGATCAACCTCGCCGCCTATTACGCCAAGTACGACAATTTCCAGGCGAACAACCCGGACATCGTCGCGGGCGTACTGGTCACGCGCTTCACCAATGCGGGTCGGATCTCGACCCGTGGCGGCGAGCTCGACCTGCTGTTCCGGCCGCTGCGCGATGTCACCATCTCGGGCGGCGTCGCCTATACCGATGCGCATATCGACCAGTTCAGGGTGCCGACCAACGGCGTCACCACGGGCGTGATCCCATCGGGCACGCCGCTCGCCTATGCCCCCAAATGGAAGGGATCGCTCGGCGCCGACTACCGCATCCGCACCGGCGGCCCGGTGGACTTCACCGTCGGCGCGCAGGGATCATATCAATCGTCGCAGATCTCGCAGCTCGATGCGAACGCCGCGATCCGCGCGGCGACCACGATCAAGGCGTACGGGCTGGTCGATCTCACCGCGGGGATCGCGGATCCCACCGACAAGTTCCGGCTGCTCTTCCAGGTCAAGAACCTGTTCGACGAGAGCTTCGCCTCCGCGATCACCAGCGGCGGCGCCGGCGGCAGCTACCGCTACCTGATCCCGCGCGACGCCGATCGCTATTACGGGGTGACCGCGCGGATGGGGTTCTGATCTAGAGCCAGGTGAGTTGAGGTAGAACCGGACAACTTCTCCGTCATTCCCGCGCAGGCGGGGATGACGGAGAGGGTCGATCCAACGTCATCCTGCTCAATGCGCCATCACTACCGCGTCGCTGCCGTCACTCTCGATCGGCACGATCCGCCCGAGCAGCAGCTGGATCATCCCCAGCGCCACCAGATAGGAACAGGCGCAGATCGCCAGCATCGGCGCGTAACCCAGCCCGCGGCTGAGCGACCACGAGAACTGGATCATCCCGATCGAGCCCATGTTGCCGCAGAACGCGGCGATGCCGATCGTCGAGCCGACGTTGCGCGCGGGCACGATGTCGGTCGTCAGCGCGAACACGTTGGTCGAAAATCCCTGGTGCGCGAACAGCCCGAGTCCGAGGATCAGCGCTGCGGTCCACGGACTCGCCACGTACATCACCAGCGGGATCGGCAGGATCAGCAGCGCATAGACCAGCATCGCGGTCTTGCGCGCGCGGTTCACGCTCCACCCGGACGCCATCAGTCGCTGCGGGATGTAGCCTCCGGTCAGCGCCCCGCACGCCGCACAGGCATAGACCAGCGCCACCGGCAGCCCGAGCGTGCCCTGCTTCATCCCGAACAGCCGGTGGAACAGGTCAGGCAGCCACAGCAGCATGAAGAACCAGACCTGATCCGACAGCACTTTGGCGATCGCGATCGTCAGCGTCTCGCGGCTGCGCAGCACCGTCAGCCACGGCACCCGCACCGGGGCGACCGCATCCTCCGCCACCGGCGCAATCCGCAGAGCGAACCACACCGCGACCCAGACCAGCCCCGCGCCGCCCGCGACGAGGAACGCCGCCTGCCAGCCGAACGCCACCGCCAGCGCGGGGATGAACAAGGGCGTCACCACCGCGCCTACGTTGGGCGCGGTATTGCCGATGCCGAGCGCCATCTGCCGATCATGCCGTTCGAAATAGGTCGCCGCGGTCTTCACCGCCGCGGGCGTCCCGACCGACTCCCCCACCCCGAGCACGACGCGCGCCGCGATGAAGCCCGCGACACCGCTGGCGAAGGCATGCGCCATTCCCGCCAGGCTCCACACCGCGACGCCGAGCGCGAAGCCGAAGCGCAACCCGACCCGATCGATGAACCAGCCGGTGCCGAGGAACGCCACCGCGGTCGCGAACTGGAACGCGGTTCCCATGTTCGCATAATCCTGGTCGGTCCAGGCGAACTCGGTCTCGAGCGTCGGCTTCAACAGCGCGAGGATCTGGCGGTCGACATAGTTGAGCATGATCGCGAAGAAGACCATCGCCACGATCACCCAGCGTCGGCGGTCGATCGTCCGTGCCATGCCTGCTCCCCCCATTTTCGTCGTTGCTGATAACGCTGTCATAGAATTCGCGGCCGGGCTAGTCCGGCAACGCCGGGCGCCTGCCGGGACATAGACCAGGGAACCCGAATGCGCGCCACTCCTCGCCCGTTGCCGATGGCCGCCGACCTCTACGGCGACATCGAGCCGACGCCGAGCGCGCGGTTCCGCGATTATCTTCCCGGGCTGACGATCGTCGTGCTCGGGACATTGGCCGCGGGGTTCATCTCCGATCATTATGGCGCGCCGCTGACGCTGATGGCGCTGCTGATCGGACTGGCGCTCAACTTCCTGTCCGCCGATGCGCGGCTGACCCCTGGGCTGGCGTTCGCCTCGCGATCGCTGCTGCGCTGGGGGATCGTGCTGGTCGGGGTGCGGATCACCTTCGGGCAGATCCTCGCGCTGGGGCCGGTGGCGCTCGCCTGCGTGATCGTGACCGTGGCGACGACGATCGGCATCGGCATCCTCGCGGCGCGACGGCTGGGCTTCGACAGCGCGTTCGGCATGCTGGCGGGGGGCGCGGTCGCGATCTGCGGCGCGTCGGCGGCGATGGCGCTCGCGACCACGCTCGGCGAACGGCGGATCGGCCAGGCGCAGCTCACCCTGGTGCTGGTCGGGATCTCGGCGATGAGCGCCACCGCGATGGTGGTCTACCCGATCATCGCGCACGCGCTGTCGCTCGGCGATCTGCGTGCGGGGTTCATGCTCGGTGCATCGATCCACGACGTCGCCCAGGCATTGGGCGCGGGCTATTCCTATTCGGATGCGGCAGGGCAGATCGCGGCGATCGTCAAGCTGACCCGCGTAGCGCTGCTGGCGCCGGTGCTCGCGATCGTCGCGATGTTCCTGCCGCGTGGCGACAGCGCGGCGCGCGGCGCGGTGTTGCCATGGTTCGTGGTCGGCTTCTTCGTGCTGGCGGGCGTGAACTCGACGGGGGTGATCCCCGCGATCGTCGCCACGCTGGCGCAGCAGACCGCGACCGGATTGCTGGCGGCCGCCGTGACCGCGACCGCGATCCGATCCCCGCTCGGTCAGCTGCTGGAGGCGGGACCGCGGCCGCTCGCGGTGATCCTGATCGCGACGATCGCCGCGCTGCTCCTGTCGCTCGCCGCGGCGCTGCTCTTCATCGGCTGAAAGGCGCGGTCGAGGCGCGCACGATCAACTCGAACGGGCATTCGCGATATTCGGGCTGCTCGGTCGCGGTCAGCAGCAGATCCGCGGCGTTCCACGCCAGCGATCGGGTCGGGTGGCGGATCGTCGTCAGCGGCGGCCAGACATACCCCGCGAGCGCATCGTCCCCGAATCCCGCAACCGAGCAATCGCGCGGCAGGCTCAGCCCCAGGCCGTGCGCCGCCGCGAGCACCCCCGCGGCCATGTCGTCGCTGCACGCGAAGATCGCCGACGGCGGCCGGGCGAGCGCCAGCAAAGCCGCACCCGCGCGCGCTCCCGAGGCGAAATCGTAATCGCCGCGCACCTCCAGATCCGGGTCGCTCGCGATGCCCGCGGCCGCCAGCGCGTCGCGATAACCCACGGTCCGCTGGACGCTGGTCGCATAATCCGGATGGCCGGTGACGAGCCCGATACGGCGATGGCCGAGCGCCAGCAGATGATCGGTCATCACCCGCGCCGCGCCGCGATTGTCGATGAACACCGACGAGGAATCGGGCAGCTGTGCCCCCGGCGAGACGCGGACGAAGCGCACCGATCGCCGCGCCAGCAGATCGAGCACCGCGGCGCGATCGGTGATCGGCGGGGTCAGGATCAGCCCGTCGATGGCGGTCGCGTCGATCAGGCCTTCGAGGTCGTCGAGCAGCCGTTCGGAGCCGCGATCATAGGGCTGCGCGATCATCCGCACGCCATCCGCCTCGCACCGGTCGCGAATGCCCGACTGCATCTCGTATACGTAATGCGGGCTGGGATTGTCGCAGACCAGGCCGATCTGGAAGCTGCGCTTGCCGCCGAGCGTGCGTGCTGCGGTGCTGGGGCGAAAGCGGAGTGCCGCCACCGCCGCCTCGACCCGCACGCGGGTCGCCTCGCCGACATAGCGTTCCTTGTTGAGCACCCGCGAGACGGTCTTGATCGAGACGCGGGCTTCGCGCGCGACGTCCTTGATCGTCATCCGCACGCGTTCGTCTCCGCGATCGCCCGGCGGCGGCGCCCGTCCCAGATCATCATGCGCCCGCGTTCTTCCGACCAGCCTCTACGATGCATCGTAAGCAGCCCGGGTGACGCGTCAACGAAGCAGGTCGCGAGGGCGCTTCACGCCGAAACGGCAACGCCGATCACCAGGCCTTCCGCCGCCACCGATACCGTCAGTCCGCGATAGTCGCGGATCGACGGGTGTGCCGTCGCGATCGGATGCTCGTGCGTGAAGGTGATCGCGAGGCCCGCCGCCCCCGCGGCATCGGCGGCGGTCAGGCCGGCGACCGTATCCTCCAGGACCAGGCAGCGCGACGCCTCCACGCCCAGCCGCTCGGCACCCAGCAGGAAGCAGGATGGGTCGGGCTTGCCGCGGACGACATCGTCGGACGTGACCAGGATCGTCGGCACGGCGATACCGGCCCTCGCCAGCCGCGCCTCGGCGAGCGCGCGCGACGCCGAGGTGACGATCGCCCAGCGATCGTGCGGGATGCCGGCGAGGAAATCCTCGACTCCCGCGATCGTCTCTACCCCCTCGGTATCCTCGATCTCGCGACGCGTGATCCATGCAGCCTCGGCTTCCGGATCGCTCACGCCGAGGCGCTTCATGGTTTCCACGGTCCGCACGCCGTGCATGATCGAGATGACGTAAGCCGGATCGAAGCCGCGCATCTCGGACCAGCTCGTCCAGGCGCGATTGGCGGAATCGATGCTGGTGATCAGCGTGCCGTCCATGTCGAACAGTAAAGCGGCGAAATAGCGCCCCGCGTACGGCGGCACGGGCGAAGCGGAGGCAGGCACGTCCATAAGCCGATCGTCCATAGGGACGCGGGCAGATCGTGCAAACGCTTCCTCCCCTATCGCCTGCCCTCCTCGCGGATCCGGTCGGCGAGCGCGCGTTCCGCCGCGGCGGCATAGGACCGGCATGCGCCCGGCGTCGTGCGGAACCGATCCTTCGCGCCGCCCTGGTCGGCATGCGCGGTCACGAGAATATCGCACGGCACGGCCTTCATCACCGCATAGCTGCGCCGAAAGCCCGTGACGATCGCGCGGCTGGTCGGCGCGGTGTAGCGATAGCCGTCAGCCGATACCGGGTTGAGACTGGAGGCGAAGACGATCGACTTGCAGCGCCGTGCCTCGCACGATCGCCAGCTCCAGCTCATGCTGCCCATCGTGTGACCCGGCGTTGCACGCGCGGTCACGATGGTCCTGCCCAGTCGCAGCGCTTCGCCGTCGCGGACGATCCGCACCTGCGGCACCGCGGGGAAGCGGCCGTCGTAACCGCGCTGCGGATCGTCGGCCGCAAGCCGACCGGAGCGCAGCCCGTCCGCGGCCCGTGCGCTGGCGATCACGACCGCGCCGGTGTCGCGAGCCAAGGCGGCGATCCCGCCGGCATGGTCGAAATGCGGTTCGGTGCTGAGGATGTACCTGATGTCGCGGGGCTTGAAGCCGAGCTTCGCGACGTTAGCGAGGATCGCCGGTGCCGCCTGCGGCAAGGCGCCGTCGACGAGGATCAGTCCGTCACCGGTGTCGATCAGAACGACGCTGAGCCCGCCGAAGCCGACGAGGTAGCTGTTGCCGAACATGCGCACAGGCGGCCGAGGAGCGAGCCATTCCGCGGCGCGTTCGACCGCGATCGGCCGGGTCAGCGGATCATCCGCCGCCTCCGCCATGGTGGCGCCGATCAGCGCCAGAACCGCCATCGCGGCGACCCTGGCGGCAACGAAACCGTTCTTGCGATTCATCATGCCGGCCCCTCGTTCGAACTCATTTTCTCCGACATCTCCATCAGCGTCCTGGCGGCATCCCGATCCGCCGGATCCTTGAACACCACATCGAGATCGGGTGCCGCATCGAGCGTGAACAACAGAGTCCACAGCGCGAACCGCCGCGACCTATCCCTCTCCAGCCCGAGGTCGACCCGCACATGCTCCAGCCCGGCGGCAAACGCTTCGGCGGGCACGGCGCCGAGATCGGCCGTGCCGAAGTAGCGGCGCATCTGGTCGTCCAAGTCCATCCGGCTCACCTAACGAAACGCGGTGCCGCGGCAAGCCCGGCCACTGGCGATCGGGTTCGGCCGATACCGCTCCGTTCGCCCTCCACACGCAGGAGTCGAGACGGCTTATCATGCGTTAAGTGATGCAGATTCCACGGAACTGTGCGTGCGGAGACGGGTTCGTTTTGGCGAACGAAAAGGACGATGACCATGGCTCAGAAAGGTGCAGGCAGTAATCCTGGTGCGATCACCACCAAGGGCGGAGACGGTGCGAGCGGCAGCACCGGGACCGGCCGAGGCGGCGGCAATAACGGGCGCGGCAGTCAATCGGCTTCCAAGAAGAAGTCGCCCGACAAGGACGGCAGCAACGAGGCCGGGGCGAACCGCGAGGGTTGATTACGGCCTCGCTTCTTCGAGACTCTGCAAAACTCACTCCGTCATCCCGGACTTGTTCCGGGATCCACTGGTCCGCAGGAGCATCAGGCGTTGATCATGCGGCACCGTGGACCCCGGAACTAGTCCGGGGTGACGAGTGGGTTGGGCATCGTTAGCGACTTTGGTGACGATTTCGCTTCCTCGAGCGGACCGTCACTCAGCCGGGCACCTTCCACACATAGACGATCAACCCGACGAGGATCGGCAGCACGCAGGCGATCGCCAGGGCCATGCCGGCGCGGCGGCCTCGCAGACGCCCCTTTCGGTGCAGCGCAAAGCCGACCGCTGCAACCGCCAGGGTCGCGGCGATCACGATATAGAGAAGCGCGACGATATCGCTGCTGGTGCCGGGTCCCATCGCCTCTCTCCTATCGTCGACCGTCGCCGCCAGCGCCGGCCGGCGCCGCTTTGCCGCTGGCGGCGGCATCCTCCGCCTTCATCCGCGCGCGAACGCCCCCATCGACGCCGGTTCCTTCCTGCATCGGCTGGTGCACCGAGCCGGCGGTCGCCGAAACCGGCGTACCCTTCTTTAACTGGGCACGGTGGATGTTGGCGGAGATCGCCTCGGTCAGGTCGGGGAAGAGGTGATGCGCGGACGACGCCGCCTGCGCCTTCCAGCCCACCGGCACTTCCTCCTTCGGATGCACCGACGCCCACAGCAGCGCCTGGACGACCTTTTCCGGCCCGTCCATCAACACCATACGATCGGCATGGCCGCTGTAATTGGCGGTGTGCTGAAAGAACGGCGTGTCGACCGCCCAGGGCATCACCGTGGAGACCTTCACCGATCGCGCCAGGCCGGCATGGCGGATCTCCTCGTTCAGCGAACGGCCGAGGCTGAGCACGCCCGCTTTCGTGGCAGCATAGGTGGCGTGGTAGGCGAGCGGAACCTCGCTCTCGACCGACCCCATGTTGATCAGGGTCCCGCTCCGCTGCGCGATGAACCGCCGGAGCGCGATCTGGCTGCCGTAGATCACGCCCTTCAGATTGACGTCTACGATACGCGAATAATCGGCTGCGGGCACGTCCCAGAAGCGGCCATTGGCCCCGACACCCGCGATGTTCATCCAGACGTCGAACCGCCCGAACCGCTGTTCCGCCGCACCGGCCAGCGCCTCGACCTGATCGACCTGTGCGACGTCGGTGCCGACCACCAGCGCCTGGCCGCCGGCCGCGCGGATCTGCCCCGCGATCTCCTCGAGCTGGTCGGTGCGCCGCGCCGCCAGCACGACGTTGGCGCGCAACTGCCCCAAGCGCAGCGCGATGCCACGACCGAAGCCGCTCGATGCGCCGACGACGACATAGGTGCGCCCGGCGACGCGTTGATATTCGGACGAGCGCAAATGCGTCGACGTCGCACACCCGCCCAGCGACGCCGCCGCGAGGCATAGAGCACCGACGATATGGAAGCCCGGGTGCCGCACGCGTCAGGAAACCGCGTGCGCGGGTTGTAGGCGATGATCCAGCATGATGATCCTTTTCGCGAGCCGCCGCGGGCGCGGCTGCGGGGGGGCACCGGTCGGCCGACCCTCCCCCACGCCTGCAAAGCGTGAGAAAGGGTCGCGTGGCGACGCTCTCCGGCAGCGTCCCGATTATTGTGGCGTGGTCGACGTGCCGGTGCTGCCCGAACCGCCGGTGCTGCCCATGCCGCTGCTCCCGCTGCTCGTGCCCGATCCGGTGCTGCCGCGCGACCGGCTGCTGGAACCGCGTTTCGCTTGCTTGCCGCGGGTCGAGCGCTGGCTCGATGCGCTCGTGCCGCTGTTGTAGCCGCCAGAGCTGGCGGACGTACCACCCGTTGAGCTCCCGCCCGTTCCGGTCTGGCCCGTTCCCATGCCACCAGATCCGCTCTGGCCCGACCCGGTCTGGCCGGACGACGAACCCGTCCCGCCGGCGGTGCCGCCGGTCTGCGCCGGCGCTGCGGCAGCGAAGCCGAAGGCAGCGGCAATCAACGCGAACTTTGCTGATCTCATCATATTGGCTCTCCGTTACCCCGCTCGACCCGAACGAGCTCGTCGGCGCGAGTTTCCACGGAAAACGCAGTCTTTGCTTGATCTTAACTTGCTTAACGATGATTCACGACGGGTGTTTCGGCACCCGGATGCTCGCTCTCGACCGCCGTCACATGGTCGCTTGCAATTGCGCGAGATAGTCCTTCAACGGCACGCCCGTGTCGGCGAGAGCTTGCGGCTCGTATCGCGCTCGTGCCTCGACGAGTTTGCGCCCCTGGACATAATCCCTGACCATGTTGACGCAGTCGAGCGCAACGACGATGCCGCGCCGGCCATAGACGACCGAAAAGGCGCAGTCCGCGGGATCGCCGCGGAGGACGCAGGAGTCGAAGCCGGTCGACAGGCCGACGGTCTGTAGCTTCAGGTCGTACTGGTTGGACCAGAACCACGGTGTCGACCCGTACGGGGACGGTTCACGCCCCGTGATCACGCCGGCGACCAGCGCGGCTTGATCGTTGGCGTTCTGCACCGATTCGAGCCGCACGGAAGACCCGGGGGAAAACGCGTTGTGGTGGGCGGCACAATCGCCGATCGCATAGATATCGGGCAGGCTGGTGTGGCCGTAGCCGTCGATGTCGACACCGTTGGTGCCCGTCGCGCCGGCCGCAAATAGCGGTTCGACGTCGGGGACGATCCCGATGCCAACGATCACCGCGTCGGCGTCGATCGTCTCGCCGGTCGCGAGGAGCACCGACGCGACCTTGCCATCGCTGCCGACGATGCAGTCGACCGCGGTCGACAGGCGGATGTCGACGCCGTGCGCACGATGTTCGTTCTCGAAGAACCGCGACAAGGGCTCGCCGGCGACGCGGGACAGGACCCGGTCGAGCGCTTCCAGCACGATCAGGCGCTTGCCCAGCTTCGACAGCACCGCCGCCGCCTCCAGCCCGATATAGCCGCCACCGACCACGACCACGGTGCGGATCGCAGGCAGTTCGCTCGCAAGTCGATCGACGTCGACGCGAGTGCGCACGGTATGCACGCCTTGCAGATCGGCACCGCCGCAGGTCAGCCGGCGCGCCTGCCCCCCCGCCGCCCAGACGAGGGTGCCATAGCCGAAGGTCTCGCCCGCGGCGGTGCTGAGCATATGCCCCTCAGCATCGACCGCGGTCGCGCGGGTGCCGAGGTGGAGCTCGATATCCCGCTCCGCCCAGAAGCCCGCCGGACGGATCAGCAGGCGTTCGAAGGTCTTGCCGCCTGACAGATACTCTTTCGACAAGGGCGGACGTTCGTAAGGTGGATCTGGCTCGTCGCCGATCATCACGACCGATCCCGCAAAGCCCTGTTGGCGGAGCGCAATCGCGCAGGCCGCGCCGGCATGGCCGGCACCGACGATCACGACATCATAATGGCGCATCGATACTCCGAAACGATGAAGAACGGTCAGGCCGTCGCGGCCCGGCATGACCGCGATCTGGCACGAAAGCCGGCATCTGTCTTTACGCCATTCGCGCAGATCGTTCGGTTCGGCGCGCCGGGATTGTCAGGGTCCGTGCCGGTCGGCTAGCGTCGCGACGGCATTTCCCCTCGTCCGGTCCGCAGGAACAAGCATGAAGTCGACCTTCGCGTGATCACGATATTCGACCATCGCCAACTGCTGCACGCACCGGTTCGCGAGCTGCACAATGGCGGGTGGACCGCCTATGCCGAGACCCCCGATCGGGCCGAGACGATCCTGGCCGCGATAGGCCCTGCGCTGCCCGCGCGCGACTTGGGCCTGGCGCCAATCGCGGCGGTGCACGACGCGGGCTATCTGCGATTCCTCGAGGCGGCGCACCGCGACTGGCTCGCGGCGGGTCGAGAGGGCGATGCGATCGGCTATGCCTGGCCGGTGGTCGGGCGGCGCGATGTCGATCTGACGCGGATCGACGCGCGGCTCGGACGCTACAGCTACGACGCGTCGACACCGATCGCCGAGCATAGCTGGACCTCGGCCTATTGGTCGGCGCAGACCGCCCTTACCGCGCTCGACGAGGTCGCGCGCGGGTCCGACGGCCTGGCCTTCGCACTGTGCCGGCCGTGCGGCCATCATGCCGGCGCGGACTATCTGGGCGGCTATTGCTTCCTCAACAACGCGGCGATCGCAGCGGCGGAGGCGCGCGGTCGTGGGCTCGGCCCCGTGGCCATCCTCGACATCGACTATCATCACGGCAACGGCACGCAGGACATCTTCGTCACCGATCCGGACATGTTGTTCGTGTCAATCCACGCCGATCCGGCGACCGACTACCCCTTCTACTGGGGACATGCCGACGAGCACGGCAGCGGTGCGGGCGCGGGCACCACGCTGAACCTGCCGCTGCCGCGCGGCACCGATTGGGCGGCCTACGAACCCGCGCTCGACCAAGCACTGGCGGCGGTGAAGGCATTCGACACGCGCTTCCTCGTCGTGTCGTTCGGCGCCGACACCTTCGTGAACGACCCGATCTCGCACTTCCGGTTGCAACGGTCCGACTTCGTACGGCTGGGACAGCGCGTGGCCGCGCTCGCCCTGCCGAGCGTGATCGTCATGGAAGGCGGCTACGCCACGGCGGACCTGGGACACAACGTCGCTGCCTTCCTCGACGGCTTCGAGGAGGGTCGCCGCGCATGATGATGACGCAGACGATGCGCTGGTTCGGGGCGGCGGACCCCGTGACGCTGAGTGGCATCCGCCAGGCGGGCGCGACCGAGGTCGTCACCGCGCTGCACGAAGTCCCCAATGGCGAGATCTGGACCGCTGACGCGATTACCGCCCGTCGTGCGGAGATCGAACGCGCCGGCCTCGGCTGGACGGTCGTCGAAAGCCTGCCGGTGCACGAGGCGATCAAGCTCGGCGCGCCCGATCGCGACCGCCTGCTCGATCATTATCGCACCAGCCTGCGCAACCTCGCAGCGGGCGGGGTCAGCGTGATCACCTACAACTTCATGCCGCTGCTGGATTGGACGCGCACCGACTTGGCATGGGCACTGCCCGACGGCGCGCTGGCGTTGCGGTTCGAACCGGTCGCGCTCGCCGCCTACGACATCCACATCCTGCGCCGCGGCGGCGCCGAGACCGACTATGCCGACAGCGTCCGCGAGGCGGCGGCACAGCGCTTCGCCGCAATGGACGACGATGCCCGGCTTCGGCTGGAACGCACGATCATCGCCGGGCTGCCGGGCAGCGAGGAGAGCTTCACCTCGGCCGCGCTGCTGCGCGCGATCGAGGGCTATGGCGCGGTCGATGCCGATCGGCTGCGCGATCACCACGCGTATTTTCTCGAGGCGGTCTGCCCGCTCGCCGACGAACTCGGCATCCGGCTGGTGGTCCATCCCGACGACCCGCCCTTCCCGATCTTCGGCCTGCCGCGCGTCGTCAGCACGGAGGCCGACGTGGCGGCGTTGTTCGCGCGCGTGCCGAACGCCTCGAACGGCCTGTGCTTCTGCACCGGATCGTTCGGGGCGCGCCGCGACAACGACTTGCCCGGCATCGTTGCCCGGCACGGCGACCGCATCGGCTTCGTCCATCTCCGTTCGGTCCAGCACGAGCCCGGCGGTTCGTTCCACGAGGCCGCGCATCTCGAAGGCGACGCACGCATGCCCGAAGTCGTCGCCGCGCTGGTGACGCTGCAACGCGCCAGCGGCCGGTCGATCCCGATGCGCCCCGATCACGGGCACCAGATGATGGACGACCTGACCAGGCGGGCCAACCCGGGCTATTCGCTGCTGGGGCGGATGCGCGGGCTCGCCGAGTTGCGCGGGCTGGAACGCGGGATCGTCCACGCCCTCCGCTGACACGCAAACGACGACCGAGGATGGATGATGACGAAGACGCCCGACATCCTCATGCCGGCCCCGATGGCGCCCGCTGTGATCGCCGCGCTCGACGACCGCTTCGTGCTGCACCGGCTGTGGGAGCAGCCCGACTCCGACGCGTATCTCGAAAGCCATGGCCCGATCATCCGCGGCCTCGCCGCAAGCACCCTCGCCGGGGCGATCGACGGCGCCTTGTTCGATCGTCTGCCGGCGCTCGAGATCGTCGCCAATTTCGGCGTCGGCTACGACAAGATCGATGCGGCGGAGGCCGCGGTTCGCGGGATCGTGGTCACCAACACGCCCGGCGTGCTCGACGACGAGGTGGCCGACCTCGCTATGGGTCTGTTGCTGGCCACGCTGCGCCGTCTCCCCCAGGCGGACCGCTACGTCCGGGATGGGCTATGGCCCACCGGCCCCTTCCCGCTATCGCCGACGCTGCGCGGGCGGCGGATCGGCATCCTCGGCCTCGGCGCGATCGGTAAGGCCGTCGCCCGGCGCCTGACGGGCTTCGACGTACCGATCGCCTATCACGGCCGCTCCCGCCAGCCGGATGTCGACTATGATTATCATGCCACCCCTGTCGCGCTGGCGACCGCCTGCGACGTGCTGATCGCGATCGTTCCGGGTGGGGCTGCCACCAAACGCCTGGTCGACGCCGAGGTCCTCGCCGCGCTCGGGCCATCGGGCGTGCTGATCAACGTGTCCCGCGGCAGCGTCGTCGACGAAGGCGCACTCGTCGCGGCGCTCCAGACCGGCGCGATCCTGGGCGCCGGCCTCGACGTGTTCGAAGACGAGCCGCACGTCCCCGAAGCGTTGCGCGTGATGGAGAATGTCGTGCTCCTCCCGCATGTCGGCTCCGCCTCGCAGCATACCCGCGCGGCGATGGGCAAGCTGGTGGTCGACAATCTCATTGCCTGGTTCGACGATGGACGGCCGATCACGCCGGTAACAACGCCCGGGTAACGCAGCAGCGCGTCCGTTAACGACGCGAAAAACTCGATTTGCGGTGTAAAGCAGACAATCGAAACAACATCGGGTTTTTGCGATTCCCTTAAGGATGCGACCCTAGCCTCGCTGACTATGGCGCTCCGTCATTCGAGCGTTATTTGATGAGGATAGGTCTCTTGACGCTCTCTGCACGCCAACGCTTCCATAGCCGCCGTTCGCTCGCTGCTGTCGCAGGGTGCGCATTGTCGCTGATCGCGTCGATGTCCCCCGCTGCCGCGGCGACCCAGGGCAGTCTGGGGTCGACCTCGACCGGCAGCATCAGCATCTCGGTCAGCGTCGCCAATCGCGCGCAGATCACCGGCCTGACCGACGTCGCCTTCACCAACATCGATCCCTCCGCGGCAGCCACCACCGCGCAGAGCAACTGCGTGTGGAGCAACACTGCGACCAAGGGCTACAGCATCACCGCGACGGGCAGCGGCACCAGCGGCGCCTTCACGCTCGCGAACGGCGCGCTGTCGGTGCCGTACAGCGTGCAGTGGAGCGCGAGTTCGGGCCAGAGCAGCGGCACTGCGCTGTCCGCCGGCACCGCACTCGCCGGGCTGACCAGCACCGCGGCAAACCCGACGTGCAGCACCAGCCCGACGACCTCGTCCAGCCTGGTCATCTCGATCGCCGCACCGAACCTGCAGAACATGCAGTCGGCGACGAGCTACACCGGCTCGCTGACGCTGCTCGTCACGCCGCAATAGCCGTTGCAGTAGGCGGAGGGGATCGTGCGCGGCCGACGGTTCGCCCGGCTGATCGCGGGTCTCACCACGATTGCCGCCGCGACGCAGGCACAAGGCCAACTCGTCCAGATTTCCGGGTTGAGCGATAACGCGTTCGGGACGGTCACCAGCTTCGCTGCCGATCTCAGGATGAGCCAGTCGGTCTGCGCCTTTAGCGGGGTGCTCGGAGGCCGCTACACCGTCGGTGCGGTGGGATCGGGCGCCGCGGGCGCGTTCACGTTGGCGAACGGCACCGCCCGGCTGCCCTATGAGGTGCAGTGGAGCAGCTCTGCCGGGCAGACATCTGGCACCAACCTGACACCGGGCGTGCCGTTGACCGGGCAGACGATGCTGCTGGGCTGCCCCCTCCTCCAGGCCAACAGTGCGAGCCTCACCGTCATCCTGCGCGCGGCGGCGCTCAGTACCGCGACCGCGGGCAATTACAGCGGCACGCTCACGATCATCCTGTCGGCCAACTAGCGTGAAGAGGAGGACCGCAGGCGCGGCGCTATGGCTGGCGGCATCGTTGCTCGGCGTCGGCACCACGCCGGCCACGGGCGCGCCCGCCGCGACCGTCGCGCATGCCCCCCCACCAAGCGTGGAGCATGTCGCCGCCGCCATGCCCGCCGAATTCGCCGCCCTTGCCGAAACCCGCCATTCGGTGGTCGATGCGTTCTTCGGCGATCGGCGAATCGGCCAGTTCCAGATCGAAGCGACACCGGACACGGTGCATCTGATCGAACCGGCCGCCATGATCGCTGCCGTTCCGGATCTAATCGATCGACCGGCGGTGATCGCGGCCCTCACCGGTCCAAAGCCCGCCAATGCGCGCTACATCTGCAACCCCTCCGAACCGGTCTGCGATCGACCCCATCCCCTCGTCGCCACGCTGGTCTATGATGCCGCGCGCTTCCGTATCGACCTGATCGTCAATCCGCGATTGCTGCGGGTAAATGGCGCCGCGTCCGCCCGCTTCCTGGAACCCGGGCCGGCCGCTCCGTCGCTGGTCGACACCGTCAGCTTCGCCATCGCGGGTGGTGACGGGCAGCGGACCGCATATAATCTGCGCAACCGCTTCGTCGCGGGCGCAGGCAACGCGCGGCTGATCGCCGAGGTATCGGCGTCGTCGGCGCAGGCGCTGGACGTGGAGACGCTCGGGGTTCAGCTTGATCGACCAAACGTCCGCTATGCAGCCGGGCTCTTTTACGCCCCCGGTGCGGATCTCGTTGGCCGGCGCAGGATCCTGGGCGTCGGCATCGGATCGCAATTCGACACGCGGCTAGATCGAACCGCGCTGATGGGGAGTCCGATCATCGTCTTCCTCACCCAGCGGTCGCGCGTCGATCTCTATGTCGAGGGCCGGCTGGCGACGTCGAAGACCTTCGAGAGCGGCAATCAGCAGCTCGACACCAGCGGACTGCCCGACGGATCCTACGCGGTCGAACTGAGGATCCAGGACGCGACCGGCGCGACCCGGCACGAGCAGCGGTTCTTCACCAAGAGCGCATCACTTGCGCCGGTCGGGCGCTTCATCTTCCATGCCGAGGCGGGGATGATCGCCGCGACCCGCAACCATGCCCCCTTCGTCGTATCGCGTGTGCCGTTGGCGACCGCCGGTGTCGCCGGTCGCTATGGCGCGCACCTCGCCTGGGATGCGGCGGCGATGGCCACCGATCGGACGGCGCTTGCGGAGATCGGCGTGTCCGCGATCACCTCGGCCGTGCAGGCTCGCGTCGCGATCCTGGGGTCGTCCGCCGGCGATCGCGGTGCCGCGGTCCAGCTCAGCTCCGCCGCAAGCGGCAGGCTCAACTACTCCTTCGACCTGCGGCAGGTACGCAGCAAGCGCGAGAACGGCTTGATCCCGCTCGACACCGATGCGGCTGGGCGCTTCGCACGCAGCGGCCAAGCACAGCGGCTCGGCACCACCGCCGCCGACTACACGCAATTGATCGGCAACCTGTCCTACCGTCTGGCGAGCGCCCAGATTTCGGCGACGGGCTATTACAGCCGCGGCGCGAGCGGGCGATCTTCCTATGCGGTCGGCCCGGCGGTACGATGGTCGATCATTCACCGCGACCGCATGCAGATGAGCTTCAACGGCAGCTATGTCCGCACCGATCGCGGCCCGGCGACTTCGTTCGGGCTGCAACTGCAGGTGCTCAATCCCCGCGCCTCGTTCAGCGCGTCGGTCGGGGCGAAGACCACCAATCGGCCGGGCGATCGCTCGATCGGCGATTATGTCGAGCTCGGCGCATCGGTGCAGCGCGAGAACGTCCTCGGCGGCGACCTCAATGCCGCGGCGGTCGTTCAGCATGGCGAGGATGGGCTGGTGCTACAGGCGTCCGCGGACGAGCGTGGCGCACCGGGTTTCTTCACCGCCAGTCTCGTCGAGCGGGTCGGTGGCCGGACCGCGGGCACGCAATTCGGCCTGGCCGGCCAGACCATCATCGGCTGGAGCAAGGGAATGGTCAGCATCGGCGCGCGCGACCAGGCCGACAGCGTGATCGCGGTGGCGCTGCGAAGCCCTGCGCCTGGCGCGAAGTTCGAGGTACTGGTCGACGATGCGGTCCGCGGCACCGTCACGGCGAACCGGCGCCTGGTGATCGCGGTGCCGCCGTACCGGCGCTACAAGGTACGCCTCCGCGCGATCGGTGGCGATCTGCTCGCGTTCGACACCCGGACCCGCACCGTCGACGTGTTGCCGGGATCGTTCGCGCGGCTCGACTGGCGAGCGCAGCCGGTGGTGGCGATGTTCGGGCGCCTGGTCGGCCGCGACGGAATGCCGGTCGCCGATGCCGACATCGTCACCGACGGCGCGATCGCGGCAACCGACAGCCGCGGCTATTTCCAGCTTCAGGCTGCACGGGACGCGGTGCTGAAGGTACATGCGCGCGGCGGCGTCGACTGCACCGCCACGGTGAACGCCGGCACCGCGCAGCAATCCTATGTTCCTCTTGGAGACGTACCATGTCGCGGATGATCGGTTTCTTCGTTCCGTTGGCTGCGATCGCCGCGGCCGCGCCCGCGCAGGCCAGCATCGTGCTGAGTCAGGTCGTCGTCGACATCCTGCCGACCAGCGACGTGGCGCAGAATATCGAAGTCTCGAACGACGGCACCGACGTCGCCTATGTGGTCGCGGAACCCGCCGAGATCATCGCGCCGGGGCAACCGGCCGAGGCGCGTACGCCGATCGTCGATCCCGGTGTCGGCGGGTTGCTGGTCAGTCCGCAGCGGCTGATCCTGCAGCCGGGCGAACGCAAGACCGTCCGCATCGCCGCGATCGGACCACGCGGCGCAACCGACCGCGTCTACCGGGTCACGATCAAGCCGGTTGCGGGACCGGTCACCGCGGCGGTATCGGCGCTGAAGCTGCTCGTCGGCTACGATGTTCTCGTCATCTACCGTCCCGCGGCACCCGCTCCGAAGATCGTCGGCGAACGGAGCGGCGACGTTCTCACCCTGCGCAACACCGGCAATACCAACGCCGATCTGTTCGACGGCCGTGCATGCGCGGGCAGCACAGCCGCGACGTGCAAGGCGTTGCCGTCGAAACGCCTCTACGCCGGACAGGCCTGGCGGCAGACGCTGCCCGGATCGGGCACGATCCGCTACCGCGTCGCCGTCGGCTCCGCTTCGTCGGAGCAGCAGTTCTGAAACGCGGCGACGATCGAACCAACCTCGCTGCGAATACAACATATGTGAGTTTTTAGAAAAGCCGTAACCGTCCCAACGCCTAATGCGCCGCTTAACGGCATCAGATGCCGCGCAAATCCGACGACAGGCTAGGACGACGACATGCAGGATTCCCGGTCAGAGCGGCGTGTCGTGATCGTCGACGATTCCTGGACCATAGAGGCGTTGCTCAACAGCGCGCTCAGCAAGCGCGACGACTTCCGGGTGGTCGGCTACTGCAGCGACGTGTCCGCCGCCGCGGAGATGATCAAGCGGCTGATGCCCGACATCGTGATCATCGATCTATGCATGGCCTATCTCGACGGCGCAGCGTTGCTCCATGCGGTCTGCGACCTCGATCAGGTCTGCAAGATCATCGTGTCCGATCATTCCGCGCGCAACGCGCTGCTCAGCGCGAAGCTAGTGGAGGCAGGTGCCGCCGCTTGCCTTCCGAAAACCGATCTCATCAGCGATGCCCCCGCCTTCTTCGACAAGATAAACGAGCTATCCGGACGCTTCGCCAACCCCGATCGTCATTATCTCGCCAGCGTGGGCGGCAAGATCGACAATGTTCCACAGCCCGTCGCACGCATCGCGGCGAATGCCGGCGGCGACTTCCCGCGGCCGGCGGACGAGAAGCGGCGCCTGCAACGGATCCTTGGCAAGAAGCTAGCGAACAGCGTGGCCGAGCGGCAGTTCGATCTGATCACCGCCCATGTCGCCAAGGTCACGGCCTACCCGATCTGCCTGCTCACCGTCATCGACCAGGATACGCAATGGATCAAATCGTCGATCGGCTTCGGCCTGACGAGCACGCCACGCGATCAGGCGATCTGCAACTACACCATCGCCCAAGGCGGTGCCTTCGTCGTCGCGAACGCGGCGACCGATGCCCGCTTCGCACAAAATCCGCTGGTCACGGCCGGTCCCGCCATCCGAACCTATGCAGGGCATCCCATAGTCAGCTCGGACGGCGTCGTCGTCGGCGCGCTATGCGTCATCGACAACCGGGTGCGCACGGTCTCCCGGCACGTGCTCGACCAGCTAGCCGGCATGGCCGCGATCGTCGGGGAATTGATCGATCAACGCCCGCTCGCGGCATGATCTTGTTGGCTACGGACGGCCCATCGTGCTGACGTACAACTGCTCCACGCATTGTAGTTCCGCCCAGGCCATGCCGGCGGACTCGGCCGCGTCGACCGTGTCGTACGTGCCGCCATCCACCATCGCGACCGACTCGACCTCGTCATTGTCGCCGCAACTGATCAACGCGGAACCCTCCAGCCGGTAACGCCCGTCGTCCATCCGCTCGATGCTGATGCAATCGCTGTCCTTCGGTGCTTCCTGGCCGATGGGGAGCTTCACGATGTCCATGGCACTATCTCCTGCAATAGCGGGCATAAGGAGCGAGAACCGTCGCCAGCGCAAGGGCGGCATGCGCCGTTGGATTACCCCACATCATCGCAATCCCGGTCGATCGCCTGCTCGGCTCGTGCTTTTCGGTTGATCCCGCGGCCTCGCACGCCGACACCGTCGACGCGCTTACCATTAGGAGACGGACGATGATCGAAGCACGATGGAACGGCGCGGTGATCGCCAGCAGCGATGACACCGTCGTCGTCGAGGGCAATCATTACTTCCCTGCCAACAGCGTCGACGCCGCGCTGCTGCGTCCGAGCAGCACGACGACGATCTGCCCCTGGAAGGGGACCGCGCACTATCACAGCCTCCATGTCGACGGCGCCGACAACCCGGATGCCGCCTGGTATTATCCCGATCCCAAAGCGAAAGCCGAGAACATCCGCGATCGCATCGCCTTCTGGAAGGGCGTGACGGTAAGCTAGCCGGTCCTGTCGGGGGCGGCACACAAGGCGAAGGCGCCACGGCCTCGCAAGCCGCAGCGCCCCCGGTTGACCACGCTGGCTCAGATCTGCGCCAGACCACCGTCTACGAAGATCTCGCCGCCGGTCATGTAGCTGCTGTCGTCCGACGCTAGGAACGCCGCTGCGCCTGCGGTCTCGGCCGGTTCGCCGAGTCGCCCGAGCGGCGTGATCGCGCCCAGTTCCTCGAAGGCCGCCTCACCGACGACTTCCAGCGCGAGGTCGGTCCGCGTCGGCCCGGGCGACAGCACGTTGACGCGAATGCCGGTGCCGCGCAGGTCCTGCGCCCAGCTACGCGCGAAGTTGCGGACCGCTGCCTTGGTGGCGCTGTAGACGCTGAACTGCGGCGTCCCCATCTCCCCCGTCGTCGATCCGGTAAGGATGATCGATCCGCCCGCCTTCATGAGCGGCAAGCCCTTCTGCACGGTGAAGAGCAGCCCCTTCACGTTGACGTCGAAGGTCTGGTCGTACTGTTCAGGTGTGATCGCGCCGAGGGGTGCGAACGAGCCGGTGCCGGCATTGGCAAGCAGGATGTCGAGCCCGCCCCGCTCCGTCTTCACCGTCTCGTACAGACGGTCGAGGTCGGCAAGGTCGCTCACCGAACCCTGCACTGCCCGGGCATTGTCGCCCAGCGTTTCCAGCGCTCGGTCTAGAACCTCCTGCCGCCGCCCGAAGATGTAGACGAACGCACCTTCTTCGATGAAGCGTCGTGCGGAGGCGAGGCCGATCCCGCTGCCGCCACCCGTCACAACTGCCGTCCGGCCTGCCAGTCTGTCCACTTCACGTCTCCAAATAACAAGGAGACGCTTAGCTGGCGTGGTGCATACCTATGGACAAGTATGCACCTTTTGGTAAGTACCAAGTCATGGTAGATACTCAGCCCGTTGCCGGCTTCTCCTGCGGCCTTGATGCCACGCTCAAGGTGATCGCGGGAAAGTGGAAACCGTTGATCGTCTACTTCCTGGCACAAGGCCCGAACCGATACGGTGAACTGAAGCGGGCAGTCCGCGGCGTAAGCGACAAGATGTTGATTCAGCATCTCAAAGAGCTGGAGGCCGACGGCCTGATTTCTCGCACGGACTACAAGGAGGTGCCTCCGCGAGTGGACTACGCGCTGACCCCGCTCGGGCGCAGCCTGTCGGAAGCTCTGGCGCCGCTCTGCGCCTGGGGTGCCGAAAACATGGACGAAGTCGCGCGCGTGTTCGCGGAGCGCGAGCGGTGGAACCGGCAGCTCGCTTGACCGGTGCAGCTTCGGCCGCCGTAATCCTAGATCATCTCCAAAGGCACCGGGTGCGCCGGCGCCGGAAACAGCGCATCGAGACGCGCTAGCGTTTCTGCGCCGATCACGAGATCGGCTGCGGCCCGGTTCTCGCGAACATGCTCGATCGACCCCGCCTTTGGAATGGCGACGACCCCGTCGCGCGCCATCAGCCAGGCGAGGGCAAGCTGTGCCGGTGTGGCGTTCAGGTCGGCGGCGACCGCGATCAGGTCGGGGTGCTCGATGAGCCTACCCTGCTCGACGGGACAATAGGCCATGACGGGGACGTTCCGGTCCGCCAGCCATGGCAGCGTGTCGCGTTCCGGACCCCGCCGGGTCAGATTGTAGAGGATCTGATCGGTCGCACAGGCGTCTCCGCCAACATCGTCGAGCTCTTGCATGTCCGCGGCGTCGAAATTGCTGACACCCCAGCGCAGGATCTTGCCCGCATCGACCAGGCGCTGCATCGCCTCGACCGTCTCGGCAAGCGGCACGCCTCCTCGCCAGTGAAGCAGATATAGGTCCAGCCGGTCGGTCCCCAGACGCTCCAGGCTGGCGTCGCACGCCCGTGGCAGTCGCGCCGACGAGGCATTCTGCGGATACGCCTTGCTGACGAGGAAGACTTGATCGCGGATGCCGGTGATCGCTTCCCCCACCAGCCGCTCGCAGTCGCCGTCCGCATACATCTCTGCGGTGTCGATCAGCGTCATGCCGAGCTCCACGCCGGTGCGCAGGGCAGCGATCTCGTCCTTGCGGCGCTTGCGGCGCTCGGCCATCTTCCAGGTGCCCTGACCCAGAGCCGGCACTTCGAGCCCGTCGCGGAAGCATACCGATCGCATACTGATACAACGCGCGCGCGCCGAATACGCTGCGTGCGCACCCTCACCAGCATTGCCACGACCGCCATCGAACATAAATTAGAACTGTACGTGCTTTGTTCGTGACGGTAGCAAACTATCGAGAGCAGCCGCGTGCCGCCCGCGATTCTCGAGTCTCTTGTCTGTGGATGCAGGATCGTGGTTGCCGATGAATAAGTTCGAACACGACCTCGCTGGAACTCCTGGTCGGGACCGCGCCGAGCGCCACCTAGAGGGCGTTAGGCTTCAGGGCGGCGTCTTTGTCGAGGCCGTGCGGGTCACCCGCATGCCGATGATGGTCACCGATGCCACCCTCCCCGGCAACCCGATCGTCTTCGCCAATGAAGCATTCTTGGAGCTTTCGGGCTATCCGATCGAGGAACTGCACGGGCAGGACCCGCACTTCATGAACGGCGATGGCACCGACGCGGCTGCCATCGACAGTTACGAAGCTTCGATGAGAGACGGCGAAGACGCGACGCTGGAGCTCGTGCAGTATCGCAAGGACGGCAGTCCGTTCCGCGCGATGCTCTTCGCCACTGCTTTGAGCGACGGGCAGGGTACCGTCACCAACCATTTCCTGTCCTATCTCGACATCACGCGGCGTTACGATGCCGAGGAAGAGCTTCGGCTGATGACCGAGCAACTCGAGGCCAGGATCAAGGCCCGAACGCGCGACCTCGAAGCTGCGAACGAAGCGCTGTCCAAGCTGGTCGACGAGCGCGAGATGCTGGTGGCCGAGGTCAATCATCGCGCGAAGAACAGCCTGGCGATCGCGGCCTCGCTGATCAGCCTTCAGGCACACCGACAGATCGACGGCAACGTGAAGGCCCTGTTCGTGGAAACGCAGGAGCGGCTGACCGCGATGGCGCGGGTCCACGACCTGCTGTCGAAGTCGGAGGCGATGCAGCTGATCGACGTTTCGACCTATATCCGCGACCTTTGCGAAGCCCACCGTCCGATCGCCGGCAGCGAGGGGCGGATCCGGATCGACACCGACCTCGAACCCGGCATTCTGGTCGACCCCGACACCGCCGTGCCGCTCGGCATCGTGCTCACCGAACTGATCACCAATGCCTTGAAATATGCGTTCCCGGGAACCCGTTCGGGACGCCTACTTGCCGAGCTGCGTCGCCAGCCCGACGACGTCATCGAAGTAGTCATCTGTGACGATGGCGTAGGGATGGCGGAGGCGCGGGAAGGGTCGCTCGGCTATGGCATCATCCGCTCGCTCGTCCGGCAGATCGGCGGCACGCTCGACATCCGCAGCATGAAGGGGCTGACGGTGACGATCACCTTCACTCAGAAGCAATCCGCGGCGACCCCTTAGCCCCGGTCCTCGGGCCTCATTGCCGCGGGCGCACGGCTTCGCGGACGACCGGCATGAACCTCTTCGATAGCGTCTCGTTCTCCGAGGACAACGATGCCACGGAATGGAACGCCGATGATCGAACCGCACGAAACCAACGCCGGCAAATTCTTTCGTGGCGCGCTCGCCGGCGCAGTCGCGGGCGTCGCCGCCTCGTTCGCGATGGATGCCTTCCAAGCCGCAGTCACCGCCTTGTCGCCGTCGAACGACGATGACGAGCCAGCCGAGCCCGCGACGGAGAAAGCAGCCGACAGCGTCGCGAAGACGGTGACCGGCAACGAACTGGCGGCCGGCGATAAACCGCTTGCCGGTCAGAGCATTCACTATGCGCTGGGGATCGGCCTGGGCATCGCCTACGGCATCGCGGCCGAGTTCCAGCCCAAGGTAACCGCCGGCCTCGGCACAGCCTTCGGACTGACCACGGCGACTCTGCTCGATGAAGCCGCCGTACCTGCGGTCGGCCTCGGCCAGGCGCCTTGGAAGGCGGGGCTGACGAGCAATCTCTACGCTTACGCGTCGCATCTGGTGTTCGGCAGCGCGACCGAACTCGTCCGCCGGCAGGTCGCGGGATCATTGCGGGACTGACCTGAGCGACCCGCCACCGGCCAGGGCTGCGTGGGTCACGTGCTCCACCGCTCAGCCGACCAGCCCCATCAGGTGCAGCACCACGCCCGCAGCCGACGCGCAGAGCAGGGTAACGATGACGTTGGCGCGCAGCGCGAAGGTGGCGACGATCGCCCCTGCGGCCAGCAACGTCGCCCAGGGATCGATGCTGGACAGCACCGGTGCGTCGAAGCGGATCGGTCCGGCAGCGAATTCTGCGGTGCGGCGGAACAGCGTGTGCAGCGCGAACCAGATCGCGAGGTTCAGCACGACCCCCACCACCGCCGCGGTGATCGCCGACAGGGCACTGGCGACCGCGGCATTGCCACGCAGCCGCTCGATAAAAGGGGCACCGAGGAAGATCCACAGGAAGCACGGCACGAACGTCACCCAGGTCGCGAGCAGCGCGCCGAGCGTTCCCGCCAGCAGCGGCGACATACCCCCCGGGTCGCGATAGGCGCCCAGGAAGCCGACGAACTGCAGCACCATGATCAGCGGCCCCGGCGTGGTCTCCGCCATCCCGAGCCCGTCCAGCATCTCGCGCGGCGACAGCCAGCCATAGCTCTCGACCGCCTGCTGCGCGACATAGGCGAGGACGGCATAGGCGCCACCGAAGGTCACCATCGCCATGGTCGAGAAGAAGGTGGCGATGCGCGTGAACACGTCGTCCGGGCCTAGGACCGCCAACAGCGAAGCGACCGGCAGCAGCCATAGCGCGAGCCAGATCGACGCCGTGCGCACCGTCTCGCGCCAGGTCGGCCGCGCATGCGCCGGCAGTTCCTCGCCGAGCAGCGTATCGGCATCGGCGACGGCGCCCCCGGTGGATCCCCCGTGCGCGCCCCCGCGAAACGCCGCATAACCTCGCCGGCCGGACCACCAGCCGATCAGCCCGGCGCCTAGGATGATCAGCGGAAATGGCGCACCGAGGAAGAAGATGAGGATGAAGGCCGACGCGGCCAGCAATCGAGCGGAGGCGCTTTTCAGCGCCCGCCCTCCGATCCGCACCACCGCTTGCAGCACGATGGCGAGCACCGCCGCCTTCAATCCGAAGAACAAGGCCGAGACGATGCCGACGCGTCCGAACAGCACGTAGATCCAGCTCAGCGCCATGATCGCGATCGCGCCGGGAACGATGAACAACACGCCGGCCACGATGCCGCCCCGCGTGCGGTGCATCAGCCAGCCGATATAGGTGGCGAGCTGCTGCGCCTCCGGCCCCGGCAGCAGCATGCAATAGTTCAGCGCGTGGAGGAAACGCTGCTCGCCGATCCATCGTTTCTCGTCGACGAGGATGCGGTGCATCACCGCAATCTGCCCCGCCGGCCCGCCGAAAGACAGCATCGCGATCCGCAGCCATACCCAGAACGCCTGGCCGAGCGACGCCGGTTCGGGGCGGGCGGGCGCGACCGCGCCGGTCGTCGCCACCGTCATGCCGACACCTTCGCGCGCGGCGGCTGGTGCGACGTCCAATTATGCTTCTCGCCCTGCGCATCGCGAGACCAGCGGTAGAGCGCATCGTAGACCGCCATCCCCGCGTCGAGCTGCGCGTGGTCGTCGGTATGAAGCCGCGACAGGCCGAGCGAGATCGCGAGCAGTCCCGCCGCTTCCGGCGCAACATCGAGCCGGTCGGTATCGGCGCCGCGCACGATCGCCGCGAGGCGGCTCAGCGGCGCATGCGTCGCCAGCCCGAACGCCTCGACCATGACGTCGAACGTACACAGGTCGCCGCGATGGCTCCAGAACACGCCATCATCCGCGACATCGAACGGCTCGGCCTGCTGCTGCGCCGCGACCGCCATCACCTCGGCAGGCGGCACGAACAGGAAGCGCGCGTCGGGATCGACGAAGCGGCGGATCAGCCAAGGGCAGGCGATCCGATCGACCTTGGGCCGGGCACGCGTCACCCACCAGGTCCGCCCATCGTCGTGACGTGCCGGCAAACGAGCCGGCGAGATCGTCGGCAAGCCTGCCGCTGCCCAAGCCCCGAAGCCGCCCTCCAGGATCTCGGCGTCGACGCCATCGCTGCGCAGGATCGCGGCAAGCGCGACCGCAGCGGCACCACCGTCGCCATCGACGACGACGACGGACTCTCCCGCGTCTCTCGCTATCGCGCTCGGCCCCTCGACCGAAGCGAACCGCGATCCGGGGATCGCGTCGGAAGGAACGGCGCGAACATCGAGGATGCGCGGCGAACCGGGCAGCGCGATGAGGCGAGCGAGCTTATCGGCGGTGATGGCATTGTGAGCAGGCATGGCGCGTCCCTGGCGTGTCTAGCTGGACGCGATGCTTCAGCCGAGGCCTCGTGGGGAGATCGCCGTCCCCATGCCGCCAATCAGCCACGATCGATGCCGCCTGTCAATAATGACGTCGTCGCACCCACGGCGAACATCCCTTCTCTTCGCCGCCGATCGTCGCCGCCCGGCGCCAGGTGAGTCCCCCCCTAGGCTGCCATCACGAAGGGCGAGACGAAGTCGCGCAACGCGGTGCCGCGCGTGTCGTTGTCCGAGGTGATCGGCCTCGCTCCCATGTCCGGCCACGGCGCCGCTACGTCGGGATCGTCCCAGGCGATGATGACCTCGGTTGCGGGATGGTAGATGTCGGTCAGCTTGTTCAGCACATGGGTTTCCGGCTCCAGCGTCATATAGGCGTGGGCGAAGCCGGGTGGCATCCACAGTTGATGGCCGTTCTCTACCGAGAGCAAGGCCTGCGCGAATTGACCGTAGGTGGGCGAGCCGCGACGGATATCGAGCGCGAAGTCGAGTATCGATCCTCGCATCACCTTCAACAGCTTGCCCTGTGGACGGGGCGATGACTGATAATGGAAGCCGCGGATGGTGTTCGGGCCGGGTGAGTAGAGATGGTTTTCCTGAACGAAGGTAATGGCTTTGCCGACCGCCTCCTGGAATTTGTCCAGCCGGAAAGACTCCGAAAAATACCCCCGCCGATCCGGATTTCGCGTCGGCTTGACGAGAATGACGTCTGTGATGGCGAGGCGTTCGAAATGCATGCTTGATCCCCCAATCGTTCGACATGCCAGCTCGCAACAGCTGTCCGGACGATGCGTAAGCTGACCACGACCGGCAGACCAGCTTAAACCCATGCTCGATACGGGACGGTCGTCAGCACTATCGGCTGGATCGACGTTGCAGTCCGTCTATTGTGGTGAGCCAGTGCCGCTGCATCTTCGTCATCATTGACCATAGGAAAGCCGATCCCCCTATTCACCATTATGCTGCCGATCGTGCGCCCGCCCGCAATGCTGCCCTATGCGGTGCGCTCGGTGCAGGACCAGACGGTTACCGACTGGGAGCTGTTCATCATCCTGGACGGCGCGCCTCCGGAAACGTTGGCGGTCGCGACTGCGCTGGCGGCGGCAGACCCGCGGATCAGGGTTCGCCCGTTCGCCAAGGGTGAGCGCAACGGCGAGGCGCATCGGCACGTCGTCCTCGGCGAAGCGAACGGGCGCTATGTCGCACAGATCGCGGACGACGATCTTTGGTTTCCCCGTCATCTGGCGGAATTGAGCCTGCTGCTGGCCGACGTCGATTTCGGCAACCTGCTGCAATGCGAAATCGCGCCCGATGGCCGGCCAACGATATTGTACGGGGATTTGGCGTCGATAAAGACGCGCAAGGCGATCATGACGAAGCCCGTCAGCTTTTTCGGCCCATCCTGCGCTGGATACCGTCGTGAGGCATATGACCGGCTGCCGGTCGGCTGGAGCCCGGCGCCGGTGGGCATCTGGTCGGACCTGTTCATGTGGCGCAAGTTCCTGGCTCTGCCGGATCTACGCGCGGCAACGCGCTTCTCGATTGAGGCGGCGAAACTCGAATCGCCGGTACGACGCCACCTGTCCCTGGAGGAGCGCGTGGCCGAGACCGCCGCGATGGCGGAGCAGATCGCAACAGTCGACGGTCGGTCCGAAATACGGACGCAGGCGTTGCGCAACGCGACCTGGGTCAAGGCGCCGAATTCCCCACCGACCTGGCCAGCAAGGGAGCGCGTCCGGCGCTTATGGCGGGTGTTCCGCGATTTCGAATGATTATCCACGCCGCGACCGAAGCAGCAGCGCTTTCCTGATGAGCGTGCCGACAATCGCGTAAAATGACGCAATCATTGAACTCGACGCACAAGCCAGCCGACGTTGCGTCGGCGCGTCGCCCCGACCCCATCGCTCGTCGGCGCTGTCATCGTTCTTACATCGACCCGACGCGCGACTGTCATCACGACGTCGCGAGCCTGTAATCCACGACCGCTAGCCCGCCCTCAACGATCTAGGGGGTTCCATGCTTACTTCATGCTCGCGGCTCACGCTCGCGACACTCGCTGCCGCGTGCTCGACGACCGCGCTGGCGCAATCGACCGCGCAGCCCGACATCGCCGCCGACGATATCGTGGTCACCGCGCAGAAGCGCGAGCAGCGGATCGAGGACGTCCCGGTCACCGTCACCGCGCTGACCGGCAGGCGGCTCGCCGAGATCGGCGTCTCCGAACTCGACGAGGTCGCCGCCTTCGTTCCCGGCCTCCAGGTCCAGGAGCAGAGCGCCAACAACCCGGGTTTCGTGATCCGCGGCATCACCTCCGACAACGGATCGTCGCAGCAAGGCGCGCGGGTAACGCTTTACTATAACGGCGTCGACATCAGCCGGTCGCGCGGTGCGTGGCAGGATCTGTACGACCTCGAGCGCATCGAGGTGGTGAAGGGCCCGCAGGCGACCTTGTTCGGCACCGCTGCCGCGGTCGGCGCGATCAGCTTGATCTCGGCCCGGGCGAGCGCGGGATCGTCCGCCGCAATCAACGCGTCCTACGGCAATTTCGACCGCACGCAGGTGTCGGGCTTCGTCAACGTCGGCAACGACGTGCTGGCGGCTCGCCTCGCGGGCGCCTACAAATACCGCCGTGGTTATGTCCGCAACATCGCGGGCGATCCGAACATTCCCAACCAGAACCAGGGCGGTGTCGATCAGGACGACCTGAACGGTCAGGATCAACGCGGGCTGCGCGGCTCGCTGCGGTTCCGGCCCGATGATCGGATAACCGCCGATCTCGTCCTGACCTATGACGGGCAGCGCAATCCCGGCACCGCCTTCAAGAGCCGTGCGCACGCGCCGACCGGCGGACAGACCGGCGATTATGGCTATGCGGAGCTTTCCGGGTCGCCGAACAGCCTGGCGGTGCTCGGCGCGCGCAAGCTCGGTCTCGACCGCAACGTTTACGATGCCAATCTGACCGTCTCGGTCGATCTGTCGCCCGGCGTCACCTTCACGACGGTCAACGGCTATCGTCGCTTCGACGCGCTCGAGGTGTTCGACGCCGATGGCGGCCCCGCCGCCTATCTGGAGTTCGCGGAAGACGCGAAGGGCGACCAGTGGAGCCATGAAGCGCGCTTCGCCTTCGACGGCCCCACCTATCGCGCGTCGTTCGGGTGGAACGCGTTCTTCGAGAACGGCTTCCAGCGCGTGCCGTTCGCGACCGAGGAGGGCACCTATCTGGCCTGCTCGGTATCGGGTGCTTACGCGCCGGTGCGGACGGTGCTCAATGGCGCCGGCATCCCGACGGGCCCGGCCTGCGTCGCACCGAACGGGACGATCCCCGCGCTACGTGCGACTGCGGTGCTCAGCGGGGGTCGGCTGACGTCACTGCCCTATTCCGCGGTGTTCACGAATTTCGGTCGGAACAATACCTATTCGGTGTTTGCAGACGCGACCTACATTCCGATCCCGGCGCTGGAACTGACTGCAGGCGCGCGTGTCCTGATCGAGCACCGACAGTCGGGCTATTCGTCGGTGCAGCCGAACTCGCTGCTGCTGGCGGGGCTCGGCGTACAAAGCAGCCTGCTCGGGACCGCGAATACGGCGGGCAACAAGTTCGTCGCGCAGAAGAGCTTCACCGCGGTCCTGCCGCGCTTCAACGCGCTGTTGAAGCTCGGCGACGGCCTCAACCTCTACGCGACGATCAGCAAGGGTCGTAGGTCACCGGTCGTCCAGCTCGCCGCCGCCCGCACCGCGTTCGGGGTGGGGCCGAACCTTCAGGTCGTGCCTGAAGAGAATGTCTGGAACTACGAGGGTGGCATCAAGGGGCGCGTCGGTCCGCTCACCGCGGCGGCATCGGTGTTCTACCAGACCTATGACGGCTTCCAAGTCTCGGTGACCGAAAACGGCGTCACGACGACGCGCAGCGCCGGGTCCGCCAAGAATGTCGGCGTCGAACTCGAAGGCGATCTGCGGCTCGCCGACTATCTGTCGGTCTTCGGCACCTTCGCGTACATCGACGGCGGCATCGGCAAGGATGCCTCGAACGGTGTGTTCGCCGGCAACCGTTTCCGCCTCCAGCCCGAAGCCACCGCATCGGGCGGCGCGATGCTGCGCCTGCCGGTCGGTGGCGCGGTGGTCTATGCTACGCCCAGCATCACCTATCGCACCAAGGTGTTCTTCGAACTGCCGAACAATCCGGCGATCAGCACGCCGGGCTACACGCTTGTCAACGCGCGTGCGGGGATCGAACTGGCCGGCGGCCGCTACAGCATCGGCGCATTCGCCCGCAACCTGACCGACAAGCGCTACCTGATCGATGCCGGCAACACCGGCGGCGGGTTCGGTATCCCGACGTACATCGCGGGCGAGCCGCGCCTGTACGGCGTCGAACTCGGCGCGCGGTTCTGACCGCGCACCCACCAGCACCATAGCATCAATGCGGCGGCATCGCCGCCACTCGGGGGACCATCATGACCACGATCTATAGCGACGGCGACATCGACACCAATCCGACGCTCAACCCGCACCTCAGCGACATGATCGAGGTGCGCTATTCGCGACGCCAGACGCTGATGGGCGGCCTCTCCGCGGCGACCGCGGCGGTGTTCGGGGGCATGCTGCTCGCCGGCTGCGGTAGCGACGACGGCGACGCGAGCCCGGTCAGCGTGAGCGCGACGGCCGGCGGCAGTTCGGCAGCCGGACGCGTCGCCACGTTGACGGGCAGTGCCATCGGTCAGGTCGACAGCGTCACCTGGACGCAGACCGCGGGCCCGACCGTCGAGCTTACCGGCGCGATGACCTCGGCCGCATCCTTCGTAGTACCCGGTGCCGCGACCGGCACGGTGCTCAGCTTCGCCTTCACCGCCAAATCCGCGAGCGGATCGACCGTCGCCACCGTCAACGTGACCGTGGGGGCGGCGTCGCTCGGCTTCACCGCGGTCGCCAAGAGCCTCGCCGACATGGTCTCCGTGCCCGCGGGCTATTCGGTCACCGTGCTGTACCGCCTGGGCGATCCGATCGCCGCCGGCGTCCCCGTCTATGCCAATGACGGCACCGACGTGAACTTCGCGCGGCGCGCAGGCGATCATCACGACGGCATGTCCTATTTCGGCCTGTCCGCAGGCGGTGCTCCCGACCGCAACGGCAACACCCGCGGCTTGCTGGTGCTCAATCACGAGAACATCACCCAGGCCTATCTCCATGCCAACGGGCCGACGACGGTGGGCGGCGCCCGTCCCGAGGCCGAGGCATTGAAGGAGATGGAATGCCACGGCGTTTCGGTGATCGAGACGACCCGCGCCACCGCCTGGAGCTATGTCGCGGCATCGTCGTTCAACCGCCGCATCACGCCGCTCACCCCGATGAACTTCAGCGGCCCCGTGCGCGGCGATGCGACCTTGCGCACCGCCTATTCCACCGACGGGACGGCCGGGCGCGGCACGATCAACAATTGCGCGAACGGCACGATGCCGTGGAACACCTATCTCACCAACGAAGAGAATTGGGCGGGCTATTTCCGCCGCGACACCGGCGACGCGGCGGTGCGCATCGCCAGCGGTCCGGCAGGGACCAAGGCCAACGCCTCGCTGACCCGCTACGGCATCCCCGAAAACCGCCCGGGCAATTACGGCTGGGCCACGGTCAAGCCTGCGGATACCACCAGCACGGTCTACAGCCGCTGGAACATCACCGCAGTCGCCGCGAACCCCGTCGACGGCAGCGGCGACTTCCGCAACGAAGCGTTCCAGTTCGGCTGGGTGGTGGAGATCGACCCGTTCAACCCTGCCTCGACCCCGCGCAAGCGGACCGCACTTGGCCGGATGAACCACGAAGGCTGCGAGTGCGGCCGGACGATCGCGGGCGTACGTCCGGCCTTCTACATGGGCGACGATGCGCAGAACGAATATATCTACAAGTTCGTCTCGGCGACCCCCTGGGCAGCCGCCGATGCCACCGCGACCGATCGGCTGGCGATCGGCGACAAGTATCTCGACACCGGCACGCTGTACGTGGCGCGGTTCAACGCGGACGGATCGGGCGAGTGGCTGGCGCTGGTGTTCGGCCAGGGGCCGCTGACCGCCGCCAACGCCGCCTACCCCTTTGCGAGCCAGGCCGACGTGCTGACCAACGCGCGGCTCGCCGCCGACGCGCTCGGCGCCACGCGGATGGACCGCCCCGAATGGACCGCGGTCAATCCCGCCACGGGTGAGATGTACTGCACGCTCACCAACAATTCGTCGCGTACGCCCACGAGCGCGAACGCGTCGAACCCGCGCGCCTATACCGATCCCAAGAAGCCACAGGGCGATCTCGTGAACGCCGATCCGCCGACCACGGCTCAGGCGACGCGCGGCAACGCCAACGGCCATGTCATTCGCCTGCGCGAAGCCGGCGACACGTCGGAAGCGCTGAGCTTCGGCTGGGACGTCTACGCGTTCGGCGCGGGCAGCGACCTCGACGCGACCAACATCAATCTTTCGGGCCTCGACGCGACCAACGACTTCTCCTCGCCCGACGGCCTGTGGTTCGGGTTGCCGAGTAACGCGTCGGGCACCGTCACCCCGGTGATGTGGATCGAAACCGATGACGGCGCCTATACCGACGTCACCAACTGCATGCTGCTCGCCTGCATCCCGGGCAGTGTCGGCGACGGCGGCACCCGCGTAATCAACAACACCCTCACCACCGCCGCCAACGTCACCACCACCAGTACGGTGACGACCCGAATCGGCAAGGCACCCGGCGCGACCCTGCGTCGCTTTCTGGTCGGCCCCAAGGAGTGTGAGATCACCGGCATCCACTCGACCCCGGACGGGCGCTCGTTGTTCGTCAACGTCCAGCATCCGGGCGAAAATGGCGGCCCGACCAACATCACCAGCAGCTGGCCGGCGAATCAGGGCGGCGCGGTGACGGCTCCCTCCCGTCCGCGTTCGTCGACGATCGTCATCACCAAGAACGACGGGGGCGTCGTGGGCCTATAGCCGCGTGCAGGCGAGGACCTGCCACCGCATCGTCTGCCGGACGGTGCGGACGCGCCAATCGACGCCCGTAGCATCGAGGAATCGGTGGTGGATGCCCTCCGCGCGCTGGACGAAATCGTAGAAGGTGATGCGATGGTGGGCGAGTACCAACGTCCGGCCCGGGCGAAGGAGTTGGGCCGCTTGACGGGCAAGCGGCTGCATCTCGCGGATCGGATCGAGATAGTAGAGCAGCTCGGCGATGACGATCGCGTCGTACTCGGCGCGCGGCGGCATCGCCGGTACGACCAGCCGCCTCGCGCGGGCTCGCGCCGCATGCGGGCGGATCGCGTCGGCTACCAGCGCGGTTCCTTCGCTTGTCGCCTCCGTCGCATCGAGGCGTAACGCCCGCGCAGCGAGCGAACGGCTGTTCGAGCCGTTACCCGCGCCCAGTTCCAAAACGCGCCCGATCGAACCCGGCGCCAACGCGTGGAGGATCGCAGCACGCTTCAGCGCCTCGTCCGGATTGGTCCAGGTGCGCCACGGATCGTCATCACCAGCGAACTTCGTCGCAAACCCGTCGAGGTCGATGGGCCTCATGACCCCACCTGAAAATCTTCGGTCGGCCGTACGAACGCCGCGAGATGATGCGCAGTGATGGTCATCCCCGTCGGCGAGTCCGTGATCCGTCCCGTCTGCGTTCGATAGGAACGAACGACGCGTTGCTTCATCGCGCGGGTGCGCAGATCGAGGGGAATACGCATGGGGCACGATCTGGACGTGCCGGCGGGCCACACGCGATAGCGGAGATGCAGCCCCCGATGTCGGTCGAGAGCCGACGCAACGGCCCGATGATCCGCATGAGCATCGCGGTTTACCGGGCCGACCAGCAGGTCCGGCCTCGGCATGCGCAACAGCTCCTTACGCAGCCGCCGCCGAACAATCGAGGCGACCAGAGCGCCGTCGGGCAGACCGAGGAAGCGAATGCGCGACGGCGGAACACCCAGGAACCGCATCGCTCGTCGCGTTTCCCGGCGCCGCTCGGCAACCAGTCGCGCCGGCGGCCACGTCGTGCTGCCAGGATGCGACGCGGCGCCGTCCGACACCACGATCACCCATAGCCGCGTGCCACGCCTGTGCAGCAGGTCCATCAGCCCCCATGCACCGATCGCCTCGTCATCGGCATGCGGCGCGACGATCAGGGCGTGGCGGATCGAAGACGGCAGGCTCCTCATAGCGCGGCAGCGAGCACGCCCTCCAGCACCGCCTTGCCGGCCAATAGTCGCTGCGCGTCGGGCCCAGGCTGGCGCAGATAGGCGTCGAGATCGCGCATCGCGGTGGACAGCGGGTGATCGTCGAACATGGCTTGGACGCCGACGGCCGCCGATGCGAGTGACAACGCCGCCTCGCCCGCCGAATAGACCGCGTTGCGCGCGGCGGCGACCCTGGCGACGGTGCCGGGCACGTCGATGTTCGACCAGCCGAGCGCCGCCCCACGAACCGCATCCGCCGCTGCCTGGGCATGGCGATGCAGGTCGGCCAGACGCACGCGTTGGAACGGATCGTCGCCGCGCTTTGCCCCGACCAGATGGTCGCGGACCAGATCGGCAAGCGCTGCAATGCCGCCCGCTTGCACCGCCGCGAAGCGGATCGCGCCGCCACCGAAATGAGGCTCACGCACATAGTCTCCGGGCGCGCCGATCAACGCGCCCTTCGCGACCGGCTGGTCGGCCCAGCGCGCCATGTGCGTCTCCGATCGCTTCATGCCGGTGACGCGCCACCAGGAGCGGTCCAGCGTCGGCCGCACCAGATCGAGGTCGAGAAGGATGAGCTGGCGACGACCTTCGACGTCGACCGAGATCAGGGCGTCGGTGACCAGGCCCGCCCCAGACGCGAACGCCTTGCCGCCCGAAAGCAACCCGGCGACCAGCAGCGTCGGATCGTCCAGCTGGTCGGCATTCCACACGCCGAACAGACGCCCGCCGCGTGCAGCCTCTGCGGCGCACTCAGCCTGCGCGGGCGAGCCGTAGCGGTGCACGATCTGCAGCGCGTCAACATGGCCTTCCAGCAACCTGCCCATCGGCAGGTCACGCCGGCCGACGTCGTAGAGAAGCTGCAGCAGCACCAGCAGGTCGGCGGGTGATTGCGGGTCGCCAAAGCTCGCGATCGCCGCCGACGGGCGCAACACCTCGGCACGGGACAGTGGCGCCCTCATGCGGCACCTTCCAGCATGTCGGCGTCCAACGCGGTCAGCACGATCTCGGCATGCGCCAAGGATATTTGACGCATGCCGCCCGGCGGTGCGCCGACGATGCACGCCGCAAAGGCGTCGGCATTGCGCGCCTGGTCCGCGCTGCGCTCGACATCGCACCGGCTCAAGCCCAGCAGGTCGGCGAGCAGTTGGAATTCACCGACCGCGAAGCTCGCGCGCGCTTGCGCATGCCGGTCATAGCGCCATGCTTCGTCCTCCGGGTGCGACACCGTCGTCGCAACACGCCCGGCATCGTGATCGGCGAGCATAGTCGCGAAGCCGCCCTCCGCACGTCCCTGCCGCCGCCCCGACGTACGCACGACCACCCGCGCGTCGCGCCGCAGCCGATACCCCTCGCGCCACGCCCGATCCGCGAAATCTGCATCCTCGCCACGCGAAAGCGGGAGAAATCCGTCGAGGCTCCGATAGGCGTCCGCGCGAACCGCAAGGCTGGTCGCGCTGGTCCAGTGATGGGTCGCGTCATCCTCCCATGCCACCGGATCGATGCGACGGCGGTAACGATGGAGCCTGTCGTAATAAGCAGCCAGTCGCTCGTGCAGCGATCCGGCGGCGGCACTCGCAATGACGATCTTGCCCGCGACTAGATCGGCTCCCTCGAGCGCGGCGCAGTTCGCCGCCACCCAGTCCACCGCCGGTTCACTGTCGGCGTCGGTGCTTAGTATCACGTCCGGCGCCAACGACAGGGCAAGCGCGCCGGCAGCCGCCCGCGCCCGTCCGGCGTTGGGCGGCGCAATACCCGCACTGCACCCGATTTCGATCCGGTAGCGCAATGTCGGCGCGATTTCCCGGACGACAGCGTGACTGTCATCGGTGCAACTGTCGAAAAACAGGGCTACGCCGAAGGTGGGAGCCTCGCACTGACGAGCCAGCGCGCGGAGCAGCAGGGGAAGATGAGCGGCTTCGTTTCGGACGGGTACGGCGATCGCACACGCTGGCGCCCCGGTCAGTCTTGGCAAACGCAACCCGATCGATTCCAGTCGTAGCTCACCGACGTCTCCAGCTCATGATCTATGTTAACGATCGGCTGAAGCTTTTGGTTTCTCGCACGGTGCACCGATACATCGGAGCCGCGACGGTAGCGGCGGTGCGTCTCAACCAGCCCGGGATGGAAGCTTACGGCGCTGCATCAACGCTGTGCCGGCTGCACGATCCGGAACTCTCCGCCAGCGTGCATCATGCTCATCAGGTAGAGCATGCCGTCGAAATAGCGCTGTTCGCCGGTCGGCACCGGCATGTCCCACAGCTCCTGCAGGAACGCCTTGGATACCGGCCCGGGCGTCGCGGCGAAGCCTCCTACCGCCGCTGCCGCGACCATGCCCGCCGAATGCCGGTCGGATAGTGGCTGGCCGTCGAGCGTGTACCGATCCGCAAACGTCTTGATCCCCTGACTCGACAGGAAGCGCTGATTGCGATCGCTCAGCTCCCGCTGGCGCGCATCTTTGCCGAACCACGCCCAATCGACCGACCAACTGCTCACCGTCCGCCAGCTGTCATAGCCGAATTCGACCGGTTTGCCGTCACGACCGATCACGGGGGAGCCGTCGAAGTTGCTGCGTTCCGGCGACAACGCCGTCTTCGGCCCAACGACCTTCACGAACAGGTCACGACTGACGTCCGCCGCCTTGGCCCAGAAGGCACGATCCGCCGCCGGCCCCCAGCGCGACCATAGCTCGTAAAAATGGGGAAGATGGTAGGATGCGTCGGTGGTGTTGATGTTCGTCTCCGGCACGAACCGGACCATGTTGTGGCTTTCCTCCACCATCGGACCAGCGGTGACCGGCGCGGCTTGGCGTGCCGTCGCGTACCAGGCCGGGGGCCAGCGTTCGCCCTTCTTCGCCGCCTCCGCAGCCGCCGTTCGATTGTTGGGGCTCGGCCATGGCGCGCTCGGCTGGACGAGCGCCGGTCCGTCCGGATGAATCCGGAATGGCGGCGAGCCCGTCATCGCGGCGCGGTGGCGCATGGCGGTGAGGATGTTGTCTGCCTCCGCCTTGTAGTCGTAGATCCCGGCGCCGTTGCCCCAGCGGTTTGCGGCGAAGTAGAGCGCCATCGCGTAGAACTCTTCTCCGTCGGGTGCCGCGCCGATCGATCGCGGCGTGCCGTCGGTGCTCATCGACCAGGCGAAATAGCCGAAGGAAGGGTTCGCCGGGTCGGTGACCTGCATGTGGGTCTTCGACCAGTTCCACAGCGCATCGAACTCGCACTTCCTGCCGAGTTGCACGGCGAGCATCATGCCGTAGCTCTTGCCCTCGGATCGGGCGTCGTTGTTGGCCCAGTCGGTGACGTAGGCGAGTGTCCCATTGGCGTTCGCGCCGGTCTCGAAATAGACCCGCTCCTCCTGACCGTCGCCGTGGAAGAAGCGGTCGAACGCCTGCTCGATCTTGGCGTGGGTCTCCGCTTCGGTTTTGCCGAGCTGTTCGACGAACAGGTTGCGATAGCGGCCGGTTGCGTACGCACCCTTGCCGTCGCCGGGAAACCGGCGGATCTTGCCGAGTGGCGCGTTGACGTGAGCCTGCTCTCCCCACGCGTTGGTCGCGGCGGCGGGCTTGGTGGCCGGGCGTGAAGTCTGAGCCAAAGCCGGGCTTGCGACCAAGATCGCGCCGACTGCGATTACCAGCGATGATCGCGATTTCACTTCATTCTCCATGACACCGGTCGCCCTGCCAACTTGGCTGTTAGTGACACGACTGTACCGCGCGCGGAAGCCGTAGGGATCGGAGAAGGCGGTGGAATAGCTGCAAGGCCGTCGGGTATTTAGCGCCAGCGCCTTATCTGCCTGATCTGCGGCCGATCTTGCGATCAGCCCAGGCAATGAAGTGGCTGATGTTGGGCGCATCGGTATGACCGCCGTCATGCTGGCGCCAGGCGAGGTCGCCTGCGAGCAGGTCGGTACCCTGCGACGGCATCACTGCCGTGGCGTAATCGTTGCCGCGGCCGAGATCATGCCCGCCCAGCAGGGTCCAGGCGCGCCCGGCTGCGATCGTGGCCATGTAGCTGCCCTGCTGATCGAGCCAGTTGGCGTCGCCCTGGTCCGGCACGCCGTAGCTGACGAAGGCGAGCCGCGGTGCCACCAGCGCCAGCAACTCGTGCGCATCCACCGGCAGATCGTTAGCGGTCTTGTGGCCAAGCCGCCCCCGCTCGGTTCCGTATTTCAGGAAGTTGCCTGCCATCCAATGATAGCCGCCAGTGCCGGTCAGATTCTCGACCTTCTCGCCGAAGTTGCGCCGATGCGGCTTGACCCCGCCCTCCCCCGACGACCCGATCAGTACCATCGCAAATCGTTCGTCGAACGCCGCCGTCACCAATGCCGCCTTGCCCCAGCGCGATACGCCTTCGATGCCGACATGCGCTGCGTCGACTTCCGGGCGGGTGCCGAGGTAATCCAGCAGGCGGCTTGCGCCCCAGCCCCAGGCGCGAAGCGCGCCCCATTGCGCGGGCGTTCGCGGTGCACCCTTGTTGACCAGGCCGATGATACCCTCGCGCAGCCCCGCACCGCTGTCGGGCTGGATGCTGGCCGTATCGAGCAGGGCGACGCCCCAGCCCGCGGCGATCAGCTTGGTCACCCGCTCATCCTCGGGCGGAGGCGGGAAGACGCTGCCCGGCTTGACGAGTTCGAACCCAGGATGCGCGGCGAAGATCGATGCGAAGGTCGGATCCCGCGAGATCAAGACCGCCTTCAACGCCGTGTCGAGCCGCGCCGCTTCTGCCGCGTTGGGCTGAGTGGGTGAGGGATACCGCGCCGGCGCGAACATCACCAGCAACGGCACGGTCGCTTTCGCGTCCGCCGGCAGTACCAGGGTCGCACGGACCTCGACCACGATCCCGGGCGCCGCACGATTGTCGACATGGCCAACGAGTTGCTGGGCCAGCACCGGGCGCCCGCCGAAATACTCGCGGTCCACCGACGCGACCCGCCACGTCATGCCCGCCACGCTCGCTGGGATGCGGCCATAGACCTCGCGTTCGAACAGGCCGATCAGCTCGGGCCGCCGCTGCTCCCGCCACATCGCGGCGGTGGTCACTGGCCGACCGTCCGCCATCTTCAGCAGATCCGGCCATGCCGGATAGGGGTTCGCCTTCGCTTCGTCGTAATTGGCCGCATCCGGCGCGCTCGGATCGCCATTCGCACCGGGGCGCAGTTGCGTGATGCCGAGTTGGCGCATCATGTCGGCATGGTCTTGCTCTACCGACCACGGGCCCGCCGCAAACGCGGTGGAGGCGAGAACCGCCACAACCAATGCACCACCGATGCGCCTGCCGATCATGGTCGCCCTTCATGGCCGTGCGATCGTCCGACCTTCCACGTCGCAGCGTTATGGATACCCCGATGGGAAGCAAGAGCTAAGCCACGTCATCATCTGCTACGCTGGGCGTGACGGCGTGGCCGATCTCCAGAAACCGTATGGATTGTGCTGCGAGATGGCACTTCCGGCCGGCCTGCGTTCGTCGTTATAACCGTCCGACGACCGTGGATGCCCGAAGGAGAGCGACGATGCGCGTGATGGTGTTCGTGAAGGCGACCGAGGACAGCGAGGAGGGCATGAAGCCCTCACCCCAGCTCAGCCAGATGTTCGCGGACATGGGCAAGTTCAACGAGGAACTGGTGAATGCCGGCATCCTGGTCAGCGGCGATGGGCTGAAACCCTCGTCGCACGGCAAGCGCATCGCGTTCGACGGCCCCGGCCGCACGGTGATCGACGGTCCCTTCGCCGCCACACGCGAACTCGTGGCGGGCTACTGGCTCTGGGAAGTCAAAGACATGGACGAAGCGGTGGAGTGGGTGAAACGCTGTCCCAATCCGATGTTCGGCCCGAGCGAGATCGAGATCCGCCCGCTCTACGAGGCGGAGGACTTCGCCGACCTCATCCCCGAAGAGGCTGCAGCAATCGAGGACGGCATCGGGACCAAGTCCGCGGAGAGGTGACGGGCACCCGTCGGCGGGCCGCTACGCCTCTTCGACGTGCAGGACACATGTCGTGCCCCGCTCGCGTCGGATGCTCACGGTCGCATTGATCGTGGAGGCGAGACCCGCGACCAATCGAGATCCGTCGCTCAGCGAACCAGAGGCGCCGCAAGTGCCATCGTCCGCGACGGTGACGATCAATGCTCGCCCGCTGCGTCTTGCAGCGACCTGGATGGAACCACGTCCGTCCGGAAACGCATATTTGATCGCGTTGACGATCCACTCGTTGACGAGCAGGCCGATGATCATGCCGGAATGCGCGGTGACCTCGATCGTGTCCGACGACACGTCGATGCCGACCTCCTCGGGCACGATGCCGTCCTTCAGCAGCGCGACAATGTCACCGAGATAGGCGCCGAGGTCGATACGTCCGCTGCGATCCTTCACCAGCATCAGGTTGCGATAGACCGATGCGATCGATCCTAGTCGTCCGGCGGCCTTGCTCAGTTCACGGGCGACCTGGGTGTTGTCCGACGCACGCGCCTGATCCGAGAGAAGGTGCGCGGCGATCTGGAAGTTGTTCTTGGTCCTGTGGTCCATCTCCCCGATCATCAACGACAGCGTCCGAACCTCCCGCCCGCACTGATTGCGAAGTTTCCTGGACACGGTGCGATACGACGCGACGACCCAGATGATCACCGCCAATGATCCGGTGGACAATATCAGATTGGCGATGTCGGTGACGGTCCCGCCATGTTCGACGGTCCAGTTCGGAAACACGAAGAAGGTCGTCAGCAACTGGCAGCCGATCGCAGCGATGCTACCGGCCCGCAGCCCGGAAAGCAGCGTTGCCGCGACGACGACGGGAAAAGTCAATGCGAACGGCGTGACTCCGCCGACGACCTGCTCGATGGCCACACGCGCGACGACGGCTACGGCGACCGCGATCGCGGCGACGACGAGATCGGCGAGCCAGCCTGGTTTGTCGCCAAGCTCGACGCCGTCCATGCTCCACTTCGGGATCATGCCGTGCGTCCATGATTTTCGGGCAGATCCTAGAGCCATCCCATTCCTCGGCATCGCGATTCCACGTGCCAACGCGCGCGAAACGAAAACTGGTCCGCTTGCGTCTCTCTCGTCGGTTTGACGTGCGTCATTGGCTACCGGCCCGAACTGCGGCAACAGGAGGAATGAAGGTTTTCCTCGATTTCGAAGCATCATCGCTGTCGAAGCACAGCTACCCGATCGAGGTCGCCTGGGTGTTCGAGGATGGCCGATCCGAGAGCCACCTGATCGCGCCGGCACCGGGCTGGGACGACTGGAGCGAAGCAGCGGAAGCGATCCATGGCATCAGACGCGATCTCCTGCTGGAGGAAGGCGAGCCGCACGACGCGGTGGCGAACCGGATGGTGGAAGCGCTCGGCAGTCATGACCTGTTCGCCAGCGCGCCATCGTGGGACGGCAAGTGGATGAGCTATCTGCTGCGCACCTCTGGCTTTCCGCGCCACAGCTTGAAGCTGCGCGACACGGACCAGGCGCTGCGGGAGACCGCGACCGAGATCCTCGGGGCCGCCCTGTCCGATGCTCAACTGAGTCTCGAGGTTCGCACGATCGTTTCACGCGTCGACGCTGCGATGGTCGGTAAGCCGGCACACCGCGCGCTGGCCGACGCGATCGGCGAACATGAGCGCTGGGTGAGCGCTCGCGACGCGGCGCGCGCGCTTCTGCCGCCGGCAGATCGATCACGCTGAGCTCGGCGCATCGCGGCCGTGACGGAACTGCGCAACGCTTTTCATGGTTAGACCTTCCACTGCCAGCACGGATCAGGAGGCGAAGTCAGCCCATGTCACTGAAAGACGTCGTCGAGAGCGTGATCACCACCGGCGAAACCGACCCGGTCTCGGCAAGGTCGGCAATGATCGACAAGCTTCGCCAGGCTCGCACCGCCTTCGACATGAAGCAATCCGAACAAGCTGGCGGCCATTGGCTCGCGACCAGCGACGAAGGGCGTGTGGCGTTCACGCCGACGCGTCCGGATGGACAGCCATTGGTGATCGGCGGCCAATCCGTCAGCTTTTGGCAGGTCGATGAGGTCCCGGCCCTGCTCGAAGCCTTCGAAGCCGCGATCACGCGCGGTGACCTCGACCCGCAACTCACCGGCTCCACCCCCGCCGGTCACTCCCTGCCGTTGAACATCCTCACCTCGCGATAATCGCAGTCGGAAGCTCAAAGCTGCCGACAGCGATATGCTCGGGACCTACTTCGCGGATCAGGAGTTGCGGTCGAAGCCCGGATGGCCGTGGTAAAAGGGGAGTTAAGTTCATGATCAAGAAGTGGGTTTTCGCGCTCGGCGTTCTCGGCACGGTGGCCGCTACGCCGGCATGGGCGGAACGCGATACCGCGCAGTTCACCTCGATCACCGTGTTCGGCGACAGCCTCGTGGATGCAGGCAATCTCTATTTGTCGAATGGCGGGACGAGGCCCGACCCGAATTTGGGTTACTTCCAGAATCGCTTCACCAACGGGTTCGACTATCCCGACCTGCTCTCGATCGACCTGTTCGGGGTGCCGACGACCCCCTCGCTCCAGGGCGGCGGTAATTTCGCCTATGGCGGCGCCCGCGTCGTCGACACGGGGGACGTCATTCCCGATCTCCAGGCCCAGCTCGGCGCGTTCCAGCAATCCGGCCGCGGCATCGATCCCAACGGCATCTACATCCTCAACTTCGGCGGCAACGACGTGTTCGGGGCCAAAGGGTTCTTCGGTGCGGAGGGCGCGATCGGCACATACCCCACCATCAGCAGCTACCTGCAGGCGGCAGCCGAGCTATACGTTTCCGGCGTGCAGACCCTGAACGATCTTGGCGCCCGCAACATCCTCTTCACGGATTTCCCGCTGGCAGGCGATCCGTTGACTACTGAGGCCAATGGGTATCTCAACACCGCCCTCGCGGGGCTCACGCTCGACGCCGATACCGATCTGCTCTTCTACAGCCTCAGCGACTTCAATCGTCGCGTGCTGACGAACCCGGCGCCCTTCGGCCTCCCGCAGCAGCGAACCGATACGACCTGCATCGCGGCGGGCGCCCAGACCTCCGGCTGTGTCGGCATCTTCTCCTTCGACGGCATCCACCCCACCGCCCCGATCCAGGCGGCGGGCTATCGGGAGATGAACCAGCGCTTCGGCCTGACGGCGGTGCAGGCGGTGCCGGAGCCCTCCAGCTGGGCATTGATGCTGGTCGGCTTCGGGCTTTCGGGCTTCGCGCTACGGCGTCGCGGTAAGATGCGGACCGTAGCAGCCTGATCACGAAAGACGGGTGGTCCTGTTCGAAGACCAACGGGCTGCGGTAACCGACCGACAGCTTCGTGCGGCTCTCATGGACAGGACCTCCGTCACTCGTCGTGCGTTCCCGGCCTATGCCTCACGCTAGCAACATCGTCATCTGCGACGGCCCCGACAGCGCGCATGCGTTCGACAACATCGCCCTGAAGTCACGAAACGGCATGTTGGACGCCCGCTGCCCGACGTGCCGCGGCTTCGGCGAATGGAACGTCGAGATCGATCTGGTCAGTTTCCGAAGCAAGCGCGCGGCCTGTGGTCGTTGCTATGGCGCGGGGTGGATCGAGACCGGCAACGATCCAATCGGCTTTCCCGACATCGAGCTATCGCCTGACGGGAAGCCGCAATGGGTCACGAATTACGTGCCGCATGACGCGGTCCCGGACGATCAGCTCGATGGCGGCAACCTACTTACCGCCAAGGAGTGAGCGTCGGGGTGTCCCACGGTCAGGCCGTTCTGCTTGGGTCCGTCAGCACCCGCTCAAGGCACGGATCGACTGAATGAAGCTCTGCCCCTCGCGCCGCGCGATCGCGACGACGGCCTCACCGTTGCAAGGCGTCTTTCCGGCGGCATAGCGGTAGCTCACGCGGAACGAACGGCTGTCCACCGGCTCGATCCGTGTCAGTCGGATCGGCTGCGGCAAGCCACCATAGAAGCGGGACATGGCGTCGGCCGAGAATGGAGGTGAGCCTCGTTTCTCAGGCACCACCTGAGCCGATGCTTCCGCGCCATCCCCTCGACTGAGGGCGGCATAGAAGGCGCGGACGGTGATTTCACCCGACCGATCGCCCGCAAACTCGGTGGTGCGCCCGGAGCTTACTCCATCATCCTGCGAGGAGGTCGGCCGGTCGCTACCTATCGGAACACTGGTCGGTAAACCCGACGAAGAGCCGTCACTCGCGCTGACCCTGCGCTCGTCGACGACACCCGGCTGGATCGGTCGATACCAAATGAGCGCCAACAGACTGACGACGGACAGCAAGATGATCGCGAAGGGAATGGCGCGGAAACGCCTCTGCCGTCTTCCGATCCGGATCGACGGCGTTCTCGGTATACCTGGGGGCGTAAAGTGCGCATCGGCGGCCGATCGAGCGCGCAGACCATTTTGGGGCGCACCGAAGATCGCTTCCATCTCGCGGTGAACGGCGTCTTCCGCGGTCTCGAGGGTTGCTGACATCGCGTCTCTGAACGCCTGTGCACGAGCAAGGGGCCGAGGCTATGCCCCGGCCCCCCCCTCTGCCATCCTACAGTGCGGTCTGGCGCGGATTGCCGATGCTGTGACCGCCGTTGCGATGCAGGATGCCGCGAACGTCTGCACCGTTGCCGGTGCCGTTGACGGTGATCAGCACGCCGCCGCGGGTCAGATGGTCGCCGTAATAGGACGCATCCTCTTCGCTGACGCCGTGGCCCTTCAACGTCTCGTTGAGCGTCCCGGCCGCCGCGCCGGCTGCCGCGCCGATCGCCATCGCGCCCGGCACCGCGGAGGCTGCGATCGCACCGGCCGCGACGAGCGGTCCGACACCCGGGATGGCGAGTGCGAGCACGCCGAGCCCGGCGCCGAGCGCACCACCACCAAGGATGCCGCGGACGATGCTCTCGTGATGCTCGTCGGTGACCTCGCCGTCGACATCGCGTGCCGTCGTTGTGCCGTTGTTCTTGGCGATCACCGACAGCGCGGAATCGTCGACACCCGCGCTACGCAAGTCGGCGACCGCACGCTGCGCTTCGGCTTCCGTGTCGAACATGGCCGAGACGGTGCCGCCGCTGCTGTACGATGCGCCGCCGACGCCGGCAGCCGTCGCTGCACCGCCAGTACCGCCAGTGACGGCATTCGCCGCACGGTCCAGCGGTCCGCGGTTCGGATCGTCGTGTCCGTGCAGGGCATTCGCCGCACGGTCCAAAGGACCACGGTTGGGATCGTCGCGTCCGTCCAGGGTATTTGCCGCACGGTCCAAAGGACCACGGTTGGGATCGTCGTGTCCGACCAGGGTATTCGCCGCACGGTCCAAAGGACCACGGTTGGGATCGTCGCGTCCGTCCAGGGTATTTGCCGCACGGTCCAAAGGACCACGGTGGGGATCGTCGCGTCCGTCCAGGGTATTCGCCGCACGGTCCAGCGGTCCGCGGTTCGGATCGTCGTGTCCTAGGGCCGCGTCGACGCCGCCGCTGCCGCCGGTGATCGCGTTCGCGGCGCGATCGAGCGGGCCGCGGTTCGGATCGTCATGTCCGTCGACTGCGCCCGACGTGCGCTCGGGAAGGCCCTGGCCGATGCCGTTATTGCTGTAGCCGCCTCTGTTGCCATCGCTCATACATGCTCTCCACTCGTAATTACACGTTTGCCAAGTCCATCCCGGCGCACGAGCGTCGTTCACCATCGATAGGCCTGGCGTACGATAAACGTACCAACGTGCACTGGGTTCATCCGGCGACGGTTCGGGAGTTTGGGCGCCCATTGCACTGCATCCAACCGACAGCGTTCGTTAGGATCGATGCACCAACGCGGGGGGCGCCAGGAGGTTCGTGACCACCGCGAGGAAGCATTTGCAGCGTCGACGCGCAGCCCTAATCATTGCGACATGCACCTGCCTCCATGCTTTCCGTGTCCCACAATCTTCGACACGGTAGTTACATGAGGTCGCCCGAGGACATGATCGACGAGGCATTCGCGCCAGCGCGACGGGCGGTGGCGAACTGCTCGCTACCCGGCGCGGTACTCGGCATCGTGACCGCAGGCGGGGAGCGAGCAGTTCGCGTGGCAGGGCTGGCGCAACGAGAGCCCGAGGAAGAGGCGCTAACGGTCGACCACTGGTTCGACCTTGCCTCGGTCAGCAAGGTGATCGCGACCACCAGCTTCGTGCTCGCGCTCGCCGATCAGGGGCGCGTCGGTTTGGATCGCCCGTTGACCGACGCGATTCCCGATCTGCGGCAGTACGACGTTGCCAACGCACCAGAACGGCGGCTGACGTTCCGCGACTGCCTGGCGCATCGCACCTTCCTGCCCGCAGTCGAGCCGATCTACACCTATGGCGACGATCCGGCACGGCTGCGCGCCTTCGCGCTGCAGCGGGCGTGGCGGCATGGGCCACCGGTCTATTCGGATATCAACTTCATCCTGCTCGGGATCGCGGTCGAGCGGCTGATCGGCGGCGCGCTCGACACGCTGCCGCTCGGGCCTGGCTTGAGCTGGGGTCCGCCACCCGGCCCCGCGGTCGCCACCGAGCGCTGCACGTGGCGCGGGCGCATGCTGAAGGGCGAGGTCCATGACGAGAACTGCGCCGCGATGGGCGGCCGGACCGGTCATGCGGGATTGTTCGGCACCGTCGCGGGGGTGCTCGGATTCGCCCACGGGCTGCTCGACGGCAGCGGCGCATCGGCCGCGGCGATCGCGGCGATGCGGACGCCGATCGAGGGGCACCGGACCGCCGGGTGGGAGAGTCGCCACGAGGGCTGGTCGGGCGGGCAGGCGTGTTCGCCCGCGACGATCGGGCATACCGGGTTCACCGGGACGGGCCTGTGGATCGATTTCGACCGCGGCGTCGCCTGGACCTTGCTCACCAACCGCGTGCACCCGACGCGGCACCGCGACAGCGGCATCTTCGCGCTGCGGCCGGCGACGGGTGACGCCGTGGTCGCCGCCTTCGACGGGGATTAGTTGGCGGCGGCGATCGCGAGCAGCGCCTTGTCCACCGCGTCCGTCGCCGACGCATCGTCGGGCATGTCGTTGGCGAGCGCGGAGAAGGTGAAGGTCCGGCCCTTCGCCGTCACCAGGAAGCCCGACAGCGCATTGGCGGCGTTCAGCGAGCCGGTCTTGGCGAACAGCTTGCCGTCGAGCGGCGTGCCCCTGAAGCGGCGTGCGAGCGTGCCGTCGATGCCGCCCACAGGCAACGTCGCGCGCCATGCCGCGCCCCAGGGCTGCGCCTGCGTCCAGCGGAGCAAGCGGACCGTCGCCCGCGGCGTCACGCGATTATAGTTCGACATCCCCGACCCATCGGCGAAATCATAGGCCCAGCGTTCGATGCCCGCCCGATCGAGCATCGCGATCACCGCCGCGCGTCCGTCCGCGACCGACCCGCTGCCGCCGACAGTGCCGACCCGACGCAGGAACAACTCGGCGTGGAGGTTCTGGCTGACCTTGTTGGTGAGGCGCAAATCCTCGGCGAGCGGCGGCGGCGCCAGCGTGGCGAGTACCGGCGCCAACGGCGGGCGAGCGACCGGCGTCGCGCCACGGGTCGCGGGATCGTCGGCGGGCGTCGGCGCGCGGTGACGAACGGCGATCGTACCGGTGACACGGACGCCGTTGGCGCGGAGCATCGCGGCGAAGAGCCATGCCGCGCGGTGGGCGGGATCGTCGATGCCGACGGTGACCACCTCCGTGGCGGCTCCGGCCGCTATGGTGCCCGCGATGCGCAGCAGATCGCTACCCGGCACGCGCGTCGCGGTCAGCGCGGTCTTGGTGCCACCGGCGACGGTCGAGCCCGCGTTCTCGACCCGGTAATAGCCGTCCCCCGTGATCGTCGGCGTCTCGCCGACGCCGCGCGGGGCGACCGTCAGCGTCGCGACATTGTCGTCGATCGTGAGCGCCGAGATCGCGGTCCCATACCGGCCGACTTGGTTGTTCCAGCTCATGCCCAACGGCCAGCGTTCATCGGGGAAGAAGGTGTCGTCGCCGATCACGTCTCCGACCACGCGGGTCTTGGCCGCGACCGCACGCGCGAGATCGGCGAGGCAATCGATTGTGCAACCAGCCGCGCTCGACAGGCGCGCGTCGCCCCGTCCGCTTAGCACGACGTCGCGCCCCTCCAACCGCACCGTGGCGCCACCCCCGCCGTCCGATGCAGCGACGTCGAGGGTGGCGAAGGCCGCCGCCGTGGTGAAGATCTTGGTGTTCGACGCCGGCACGAAGCGTTCGTCGCCGCGAACCGACACGATCTCGCGCCCATTTTCGTCGACGACGACGAGGCCGATCCGCGTGCCGACCGGTGCGGTGGCGAGTGCCCGATCCACTGCCCGATCCACTGCGCGGTCGGCTGCGACGGCGGGTGCGGCGACGAGCAGCACGGGAAGCAGGAGGCGCATCATTCGCTTTCGATGACGGTGTTCAGCTCGGCCAGGAACTCGATCGCGAGTGCGCTGGGCGGACGGTCGAGCAGGTGGATGGCATTGATGTCGAAGGTCAGCGACGGCTTCAGCGGGCGCACCGCCATGCCCGGCGTCATCCAGGCTGCGGCGGTGAAATTGTCGACCACCGTCATCCCGACGCCGGCGCGGACCAGTGCCGCGGCGATGTAGAAGGTGCGCGCCGATGCGACCTCGTTGAGGTCGAGGCCGAGCCGTTCGAGTTCGTTGGTGAAGAGGTGCCCGATGGGCCCGCTCGCGGCCGGGGTGATGAAGGGGCGGCCGGCGAGTTGCGACAACTCCACCCGCGGCGGCGCGTCGGGCATGTCCTCCTCGCGGTAGAGCATCACCAGTTCGCCCTCGCCGTGCCAGCTCTGGCCGAGCGGCGCACCGCGCGGGGCCTCGTACGCGATCGCGATGTCGGTCTCGCGCTCGTATAGCTTGCGCAGCAGATCGTCGTGATGGACGGTCTGGAGGTCGAAGCGGACGTCGGGCCGCTTCTTCAGGAACTGCGACACCGCGGTCGGAAGCGCGCCGAGCGCCAGGCTCGGCAGGGCGGAGATGCGCAGCGTCGCGCCCGCGCCCGCGCGCAGGTTGCGCCCCGCCTCCCGCAATGCGCGCACGCGCTCCTGGATGTCGGCGACGCCGCCGAACATCGCGTGCGCATCTTCGGTCGGCACCAGCCGCCCCTGCACCCGCTGGAACAGTTCTAGCCCCAGCAACGTCTCGGCATGGCGCAACGTCTTCGACACCGATGGTTGCGAGATGTTGAGCGCCCGGGCGGCGGCACTGACCGATCCGTTGACGTAGACCGCGTGGAAGATCTCGATATGCCGCAGGTTCATGTCGTCCGCCCGCGGAATACGGACTCGTCGAGCGCGCCTTCGCTACGCGCGACCAATGTCGCGACGGTGAGGTTGGCGGAGGCCGACGGCACCGTTCGAGTCATGTCGAGCAGCCGGTCGAACGGCAGCACGAGCCCGACGACGATCGCGGTCTGTTCGGCGCCGACCCCGACCGCGGACAGCATCGCCGCGAGCATGAACAGCGAGGCTGACGGCACCGGCGCGGTCCCGAACGCCGCGAGTGCGCCGGTGAGCAACATCACGCCCAGCATCCACGCATCGGGCACGATCCCCAATGCCTGTAGCGCGAACTGGCCGAGCAGCCCGACATACATCGCGGTGCCGTCCTTGCCGATGCTGGCGCCGAGGGGCAGCACGGTCGAGGCGACCGGGCGCGCGATGCCGAGATCGTCCTGCGCGACCCTCAGCGCCACCGGCAGTGTCGCGGAGGACGAGGCGGTCGAGAAGGCCACCACGAGCGCGTCGGCGATCCCGCGGAAGAAGCGCGCGACTGGCAGCCGCGCGACCAATGCGATCAGGCCGGCATGCACCACCAGCATCTGCACCAGCGATGCGGCGACCACGCACAACGCCAGCCAGCCGACGTTGACGAACACCGCGACCCCGCCGGTCGCGACCGCATTGGCGATCAGCGCGAGCACGCCGAACGGCGTCGCCTCCATGACGATGCGGACGATCTGGAGCAGCACGGAGGCGAGCCCCTGCAGCAGCGCCACCACGGGACGGCCTGCCTCTCCCGCGACGACGCTGCCGATACCGAGCAGGATCGCGGTGAAGATGATCGCAAGCATGTCGCCGCGCGCCAATGCCTCGACGATGTTGGCGGGCACGATGCCCAGCAACTGATCGGCGGGCGAGATCGCGGGGCCGAGCGGATGCGGCGCAACCCCGGCGAGCGCGATGCCCTCGCCCGGCCGGATCAGCAGCCCCGCCGCCATCCCGATCGCGACCGAGATCAGCGTGGTCAGCGCGAACAGGCCGACGGTCTTCCCACCGATCGACCCCAGCTGGCGCGGATCGCCCAGCGAGGCGATGCCGGCCGCGATCGTGATCAGGACGACGGGCACGACCAGCATCTTGATCAGCCGGACGAACAGGTCGCCGACCAGCTTGATCGCAGTCGCACCCTCCGGCCACAGAAGCCCGAGCGCGATACCGAGGACCAGTCCGCCGACAACCCGCTTCCACAAGGGGATCGCGAACCAGCGGCGCAGGATCGTCAAGCCGGCGTGCCCCAGAAGCCGGGTGCGGGCGGTGAGAGCATGCCGCCGTCATCGACGACGCCCCCCGCGCGATCGTCCGCCAGCCACAAGGGACCGTCGAGGTCGACGAACGCCGCGCCGCCCGCGATCAGCAGCGCGGGCGCGATGCCGAGCGACGAACAGACCATGCACCCGACCATCAACCCGAACCCCTTCGTGCGTGCAGCATCGACCAGCGCCAGCGCCTCGGTCAAGCCGCCGGTCTTGTCGAGCTTGATGTTCACATAGGCGTAGCGGCCGACCAGCGCGTCGAGATCCGCGGCGGTGTGCAGCGATTCGTCCGCGCAGATCGGCACCCGCGATGCGAAGCCGGCAAGGTCGCCGTCGGCACCCGCGGGCAGCGGTTGCTCGAGCAGGTCGACGCGGTGCGCCACCAGCAGGTCCTGGAGCGCTACGACCTCCGCCATCGTCCAGCTTTCGTTGGGATCCACGATCAGCCGCGGCGCGGGCGCGGCGGCACGGACCGCCGCGATCTGGGCGGCGGCGTTGTCGCGGTCGACCTTCACCTTCAACAGCGGCACCGCCGCCGCTCGCGCCGCTGCGGTCTCCATCGCCTCCAACGTGTCGATCGCGATCGTTATCGCCGACGCCACCGGGCCTGGCGCCGGGCGGTCGGCGAGCGTTGCGACGCTGGTCCCGGCGATCCGCGATTCGAGATCCCACAGCGCGTTGTCGATCGCGTTGCGCGCCGCGCCCGCGGCCATCGCCGCCGACAGATCCATGCGCGATCCGCCTCGTTCGATCAGCGGCGCCATCGCGGCGATATCCGCGAGCGCGCCCTCGATCGTCTCGCCATAGCGCGCATAGGGAACGCCCTCACCCCGACCCTCCTGTGCACCCTGGCGGATCGTCACGGTGATCACGTCCGCGGCGGTCTTCACCCCGCGCGCGATCCGGAACGGGGCTCTCAGGCCGAAGCGCTGATGGGTTGCGATGAGGGTGCGAAGCATTGCAGCATCCGATCGACGATGGGGTCCGCGCCGAAGCGGAACGGGTCGGTGCAGGGCAGGCCGAGCGCGGCTCCGGTATCGGCGCATAGTCGGCGGGCGCTAGCCTCGTCGAGCTTGACGGTATTGAGCGCGATCCCGACTGCCTGCACGTCCGGGCTGGTCAGCCGCGCGACCGACAGGTTGGCGGCAAGGCAATCCGCGAGATCGGGAAGCTGGAAATGCGGCAGGCCGCGCATGTGCGGGCGCGACGGATCGTGGCACAGCACGAGCGCCTTGGGCTGCGCGCCGTGCAGCAGGCCGGTCGATACACCGGCGAAGGACGGGTGGAACAACGACCCCTGCCCCTCGATCAGGTCCCAGCCGGTATCGCTGCGCGCAGGCGTCAACTGCTCGATCGCGCCGGAGATGAAGTCGGCGACCACCGCGTCGAGCGGCACGCCCGCCCCCGCGATCAGGATGCCGGTCTGCCCAGTCGCGCGGAAATCGGCAGCGACGCCGCGCCGGTTCAGCGCGTCGTGCAGCGCCAGCGTCGCATACATCTTGCCGACCGAACAATCGGTGCCGACGGTCAGCAGGCGGTTGCCCGCGCGTGGCCTGCCGTTACCGACCGGGAGGTGCGCGGGCGGATCGCGGACGTCGAACAGCGCGACACCCGCCTGCTCGGCGGCGCGCACCAGTCGCGGCTCGTCGCGCAGTCGGTGATGCAGCCCCGAGGCGACGTTCATGCCCGCCGCGACCGCGTCGAGCGCGTCGCGCACCAGCGCCTCGCCGAGCGTACCGCCGGCATTGGCGATGCCGAGCACCAGCGTCTTGGCGCCCGCTGCGCGCGCCTCGGCGACCCCCATCCGCGGCAGGCCGAGCGTCAACGGACAATCGTCGTGGCGCCATTCGCCCACGCAATCGTCCGGCCGGAAAATGGCCAGCCCGCGCGACGTCTTGATCCCCACCTCGTCATCCGAGTGACCGAGATAGAGGAGGAAGGGACCGGGGATCATCGCGTACCTTCATGACCGGGAGCGTAGGCTCGCGAAATAGAGCGGCTGGCACGATGCTGACCAGCCATGCGCGACGGCGAAGCCATAACCGCGAGCTATGGCTTGGCGGGTGCCCCGCAGTTCGCCGGCCGGGCTCGCAGCAGCACGCGCCCGGCGGCGATGCCGGTCGCCGCGCCCTTCGACAGCGCCAGCTTGCCATTGACGAACAGCGCCGTGACCCCGCGCGCAGGCACATTGGGGTGAACGTAATCCGAACCGGGCGCGTAGCGACCGGGGTCGAACACGACGACGTCGGCGTGATAGCCCGCGCGCAGATAGCCGCGACGATCGAGCCGGTACATGTCCGCGGTCAGCCCGGTCGAACGGCGGACGAAGTCGGCGAGCGACACCACCTTCCGATCGCGAACATACTCCCGGTATTTGCGCGGGAAGGTCGCATATTGCCGCGGGTGACCGTCCGACCCGTCCGAACTGGTCACGACCCAGGGTTGCTTCATGATCAGGTCGACGTCGCGATCGACCATGTTGAAGCTCGCGACGCCGACGCCCGCGGGCGCGGTGCCGTCGCGGTCGGGTACGCGTAGGATGCGGATCGCGGCGTCGATTGGGCTCAGCCGCCACAGTGCGGCCATCTGCGCGAGGGTCTTGCCCGTCCAGGGTTGTTTGGCGGAGGTGAGCAGCATCGACGCCGCGCCGCCGCGACGGCGGAGGTTTTCGCTCATCGCCGCCTTGATCCGCGGCAGGGTGGCGGCATCGTCGAACCGCGCGATCATCCGGGCATAGCCGCCGTCGAGCGCCCAGCCGGGCACCAGCGAGGCATCGACCGAGGTGCCCGAGGCGAGCCACGGATATTGATCGGCGGTGACGTCCTGCCCCGCCCGGCGCGCGGCCTCGATCGTCGCGATCAGTTGCGGCGCCTGCCCCTGCAGATCGACGCCGAGCGCCTTCAGATGCGCGAAATGTACCGGCATCTTCGCCGTGCGCCCGATCTCGATCGCCTCGCGGGTGCTGGCGAGCAGGCCGATCGTATAGTTCGCTTCGTCCCGCTGGTGGGTGTCGTAGATGCCGCCGCGCTTGCCCGCCTCGCGCGCGACGGCGACGACCTCCGCGGTCTTGGCGAAGCTTTGCGGTGCGTAGAATAGCCCGGTCGACAGCCCGTATGCGCCTTCGCACATGCCCCTCGCGACCAGCGCCGCCTCGCGCGCGAGCTCGGCAGGTGTCGGCGCGCGATCCGCCTGACCGAGCACGCGGGCCCGGATCGCGCCGAAGCCGATGAAGGGCACGACGTTGACGCCGATCCGGCTCGCCTCGAGCGTGCGTGCATCCGCCGCGACCTCGGGGGTGCCGCCACCGTCGACACCGGTCACGATCGTCGACACGCCCTGCGCGAGCCACGGCAGCGCGAGCCGCTCCGTGGCGATCGGCGAGCGGATATAGGTGTCGGGGTGGGTATGCGCGTCGATGAATCCGGGCGCGACGATCTGGCCGCGCGCATCGATCGTACGCCGGGCGGCGGTGCCGCGGGGTGCGCCGACATAGGCGATGCGGTCTCCGACGATCTCCACGTCGCCGACGATCGGCGGGGTGTCGGCACCGGTGTAGATCGTCCCGCCCCTGACGAGGACATCGGCTTGCGGCGCCGCGGCGGACGACAGCGCGGTCGCGAGGAACGCAGCGACCAGGCCCTTCACCGGCTGGTCCCCCGCGGCCGCAGCGTCACCCGTGCGGCGGCATGCGCGTCGACCGCGGCTCGCCCGAACAGCATCGGCTGCATCCGGCCCGCGACCCACGGCGCGACCTGATCCGCATGATGCGGCGAGCGCGGGTCGTTCGACTGGCCGGGCAGATTGAGCATCAGCGAATTATCCCACGCACCGACATCGATCACCTGCAGATAGCTCGCACCACCGCCGACGCGCCAGCCCGGACCGTTGCCCAGCCAGCGCGCCATGACGGTGTAGGAATCGCCGCCGGTGCCATGCCCGGTCATCGGCGGAAACGCGGCCGCGATCGCGGGAATGCGCGACAGCGGGTGCTGGATGACCAGCTGGTGGAGCTTGTCCCACCGCCACGCGGCCGGATCCGCGCCCATCTGCGCCGTCGCCGAAGCCCAGCTCGCGGCGAGCGCGGCGTCGACCATCGCGTCGCGCGTGGCGACCGGCGTCTTGCCGAGCCGCGCGTCGGGCCTCGCGAGCAGGTCCAGCAGCACCGACGGCGCGATTTCCGTCACCAGATCCGCCGCTCGATCCGGCACGATCGCGGCGAGCATGCGCGTGCCGAGGTCACGCCACAGGATCTCGAACAATGCCGCCGCCGCGCTGTCGCCGTCGAGCTTTGCGTCCCAGGCGCGCAGCATCGTGAGCGCCGGCCGGGCGGCGTCACCGACGCGGTCGGGCAGCAGCGCGATCAGCTGGCGAGCGGGTGCGGAGAACGTATCGTGCTGGAGCGCGACGCTATCCGCTAGCGTATGGCGAGCCTGCCGCGACAGGACATCCGCGACGCGCTCGTACCGATAGGGATCGCGGAACGAATAAGCGGGGACGCGGTCGGCGGGCCAGCCCTGCGGCAGGTTGTTCTGGTTGGCGGACGCGAACCAGCCCTTGGCGGGGTTGTACTCGCTCGGCAGCGCGCGGTGGTCGCGCATCCCGGTCCAGTCATACGCGCCGCCACCCGGGACGGGGAGCAGCCCGTCACCCTTCTTGCGGACCGGCACGAAGCCGATCACCTGCCAGCCGGTATTACCGTCGACATCGGCGTAATGGAAATTGGTGGGCGAGGGATGCAGCGAGAACGCCTTCTGCAAGCTCGCCCAATCTTGCGCGAGGTTGATCGCGATCATCGCGAACACCCCGCCGCCGCCGGGCTGCGTTGCGATCGAGGCGAGCGCCGTCGCACGCCGCTTGGCGGGATCGTGCGCGACGACCGGCCCATGCACCGAATAGCGTAAAGTCGCGGCCTCGGGCGGTGCCCCCTTCACGGGAATGGCGACGTCGATCCGTTCGAAGCGCTTCCAGCCGCCCGCATGACGATAACGCTCCGGATCGTCCTGGTGGAGATCGAGGACGAACAGGTCCTGCTGGTCGATGTGGAAGTTGGTGCGACCGAACGCGAAGCGATCGGTGTGACCCTGCATGATTCCGGGCAGGCCCGGCGAGCCGCCGCCGATCACGTCGAGTCCCGGCGCGGTGAGATGCGCGACGTGCCGGGGGCCGAAGCCGCCGATGCCGAGATGCGGATCGTTGGCGAGGATCGGGCGCCCGGTCGCGGTGCGCGCGGGTGCCACGGTCCAGGCATTGCTGCCCGCATTGGCGCGCTCGATCATACTTGCGGGATCGACCGCCGGTGTGTCGGGGCCGAACGGCAGCCGCCCGAGCCGGAGGATGCCGAGGTCCGCATCGTCCACCGCGGCGACGTCGAGCCCATCGGGCACGGCCATCCGGTGCGCGGGCCGCAACGGCGCGACCACCGCATCGAGATCGAGCAGCCCGAGCGCGGCGAGCTGCGCCCGCCGAACCTCGTCGTCGGCGTTGCCGATCGACGCGCCGCGGGTGATCACGAGATCGCGAACGGCCCATCGCAGCGGCGCGACGCCCAGAATCCGGTACTCCAGCGGCAGCAGCGAAGGATCCGCGGTGACCTCGTCGATTCGCGCATTGACCCCGGCGACATAGGCGCGTGCGCAGGCGAGCACGTCCGATGGCACGCGCTGCAATTCCGCCTCGAGGTCGCCCCGATAATGGAACAGCCGCGCCGCCGCGTCGAACTTGACGAACTGGCTGCCGAACGCCTCCGCCATCCGGCCCAGTTCGCGCCGCTGACTGAAGTCGATCTGGAAAAGCCGGTCGCGCGCGACGACATAGCCCTGGCCGAAGAACGCGTCGGGGATGGATGCGGCCCGGATATGCGGCACGCCGTAAGCGTCGTCGACGATCTCGATCGGTGCGACCAGGCCGCCGACATCGACGAAGCGCGAAGCCGGTGCAAAGGTCGGTTGCGCCTGCGGGGCGGCGCAGCCCCGACGCCCGGCGGCAAGCGCCAGCGTTGCGGCGGTGCCGAGCAGGAACGAACGACGATCGAGCATCGAAACCCTTTCCCTGCCGGTACGCGTCTGCCGGGGCGACCCGTATCCCGATCTAAGCCAAGCCGGCGCCAAGCGACAGGTCGGCGTCGCGGGCTTCCCATAGGCTACAGTTATGCCTGATGAAATTGCGCGAACATCGGGCCTTGACGCTCCCGCCCGCTGACGCGCACGTTGCCTGAGCAGGGCGTCCTACGCACGGTTCGCAAGAGACCGGCACCGACGCTTAGAGGACAGGGGCCATCTCGCGGCGACGGGCAGGCTACCGGTATCAAGCAAGCATTAGGGGGCTATAATGACGGTTTCAGGACAGATCCGGCGGCGCATGTCGGCTCAGCGCGGCCTCTGCAGCTTGCTCGCGATCGCAGTCGCGACCCCGGCGCTCGCGCAGACGACGACCGCCGACACCGCGGTCACCACTGCGCCGTCCAGCGTCGCCGACGTGCAAACGCCCGATCGGGTGGCCGAGCAGGAAGAGCGCGGCGGCGATATCTTCGTCACCGGATCGCGCATCGTCCGCAGCGGCTTCGAATCGCCCACCCCGCTTACCGTGATCTCCGCGGAGGAGATCCAGAACAGCGCGCCGACCAACAACATCGCCGATTTCGTCAACCAACTGCCTGCGCTCGCGGGATCGACCCGCCCCGCCAATTCGCGGCTCAACCTCAGCAGCGGCCAGGCCGGCATCAACGCGCTCAACCTGCGCAACCTCGGCGAGACGCGGACTCTGGTGCTGCTCGACGGACGTCGGTCGGTGCCGTCGACGATCACCGGACTGGTCGACATCAACACCATCCCGCAATCGCTGATCAGCAGCATCGAGGTCGTCACCGGCGGCGCCTCCGCCGCCTATGGCTCCGACGCGGTCGCGGGCGTCGTCAACTTCGTGCTCGACAAGAAGTTCACCGGGCTGAAGGCCGCGATCGACAGCGGCGTGACCACCTATGGCGACGGCGGCAATTATTCGGGCAGCATCACCGCGGGCCTGCCGTTCGCGGGCGGCCGCGGCCACATCCTGTTCAACGCCGAAGTCGCGCACAAGGACGGAATCTTCGATGTCGACCGCGCCTGGAACGCGACCGGCTATGTGCGGATCCAGGATCCCAACTGGACCGCGACCAGCACCACACCCCAATATCTGATCCGCCGCCAGGTCGGTGCGGTGAACTCCACCCCCGGCGGCATCATCACCGCCAACTCCGTGCTCGCCGGTAGCGGACTTTCCGCCAACAGCCTGCGCGGCCGGTATTTCGGTCAGAACGGCGCGGTCAACCAGTTCCAATTCGGCTCGCTGACCTTCCCCGCGGTCGGTGGGACGGCGGCGCCGGCGCTGACCCAGGGTGGCGACTGGCGGGTCAACGACACCGGGCGCCGAATCGGGCTCGATGCGCAGGACGATCGGCACGGTTTCTTCGGTCGCGCCAGCTTCGAAGCCACGCCCGGTATCGAACTGTTCGCGGAAGCGGCCTACAACCGCCAGCGCGTCGTCTTCAACGCCGGGCCGAACCTTTCCACCGGAGTCGTACTGCAAGCCGACAACGCCTTCCTGATCAACACCCTCGGCAGGGCGGCGCTGACCGGCGTCAACACCGTGACGATCGCGACTTCGGCGGCGGACCTGCCCTATCGCGGCGTCGACAACCGCCGTGAGGTGCAGCGCTACACGATCGGCGCCAATGGCGATTTCGAGGCTTTCGGCAAGCGTTCGGCCTGGAACGTCTACGGCCAATATGGCCGCGCGGAACTCCACGAACAACTGACCAACGTGATGAACACGCAACGGATGCTCAATGCGACCGATGCGGTGTTCGCACCCGCGGGCAATACGGCAGGCGTCGCCGCGGGGACCATCGTGTGCCGCACCACCCTTTCCGCGCCGACCAACGGCTGCGTGCCGCTCAACCGCCTCGGCATCGGCGTCGCCGATCCGGCGGCGTTCGCCTATGTGCTCGGCAGCCCGTACCGCGACGAGACGATCGAACAATATGTCACCGGCGCCAATCTGTCGCTGACCCCGTTCGCGACCTGGGCTGGCGATGTCAGCGTCGCCGTCGGCGGCGAATATCGCAAGGAACAGATCAAGGGCTTCGTTCCGCCCGAATTCAAGCCGACGGTCGGGCAGAACGCCACCATTAACCAGTGGTCGGTCGGCAACTACCTGCCGACCAATGGCAGCTACAATGTGAAGGAGGCTTACCTCGAGACCGTCGTTCCGCTGGGGCTGGGTGTCGAGTTCAACGGCGCGGTACGAGCGACCGACTATTCCACATCGGGCTATGTCACGACGTGGAAACTGGGCGCGACGTGGCAGCCGATCGAGGACATCCGCTTTCGCGTGACCCGCTCGCGCGACATCCGCGCGCCCAATCTGAACGAGCTTTACCAGGCTGGCGCATCGAACAGCGATTCGGTCCGCAACCCGTTCTTCCTCGCCAGCGATCCGAGCAGGGGGCCGGCGAGCTATTCCTATTCGGCGACAGTTACGGGCAACCTCGACCTGCGTCCCGAAAAGTCCGATTCCTGGAACATCGGCGGCGTGCTGACGCCGCGGTTCCTGCCGGGGTTCAGCGCGTCGGTCGATTATTTCCGTATCGAGATGGACGACGCGATCGGCAGCCTGAGCGCGCAGGAGATCATCAATCGCTGCTTCGAGGGCACCCAGGCCTATTGCGACGCCTATTCGCCCGATCCCACCAACGCGTCACGCATCCTGTTCCGCAGCCAGCCCTTCAACTTCACCCAGCAGCTGGTCCGCGGAATCGATTTCGACGCCAGCTACCGGTTGCCGCTCAGCCGCTTGTTCGACGATGCGAAGGGCAACTTCACGCTTCGCGGCGTGGCGACGCGCTACATCGACAACATCATCGACCAAGGCATCGCCGGGACGGTGCCGATCGATACCGTGGGCGCGAACGGCGGTCAGACGAGCACGCCGACATGGATATATCGATTCACCGCAGGCTATGACACGCCCGACTTCTCGATCACCGGCGTCGCGCGCGGGGTGAGTGCGGGCAAATACCTGGCAAACGCGATCGAATGCCAAACGGGGTGTCCGATCTCGTCGACCCAGTTCCCCACACAGGACGACAACGACGTCTCCGGGCTGTTCTACGTCGACCTGAACCTGACCCAGAAGATCGGCGGCGCTGACGGCGGACGCGGGGCCGAGTTCTTCATAAACGTCACCAACCTGTTCAACCGTTGGCCGCTGCTGCTGCCGGAGACCGGCCTTGCGGCGAACAGCACCTATTCGGACCTGCTGGGCCGTCAATTCCGTGTCGGGTTCCGCGTGCAACTGCGCTGACCCGGCAACCGCGAAGCGGGATCGCGCGCGACGTACGCGTTCGATCCCGCTCGACTCCTAACGTACTCGCCGCGATCGGTCCTGAAATCGCGCTATTTGCGGCCGCCGAGGATCGACCCGAGCATACCGCCGAGGCCGCCAACACCTCCAGCCGATCCGCCACCGGCCCCCCCGATGCCGCCGCCGAGACCGCCAAGCCCACCGAGTCCGCCACCACCCGCACCGCCGAGCCCGCCGAGCACGGTGCCGAGGATGCCGCCCAGCCCGCCCTGCTGCCCGCCCGATCGTCCGGCCAAATGGCCTGCCACCAGCATCGCCAGGATCGGCAGCATCTTCTGCAGCAGTGCCGGATCCAATCCGCTGCTTTGCGCCGCATGCCCCGCGACTTGACGGCTGACATCCTTGGACCCGAAAATCCCGCCGAGCAGCTGATTGCCCTGATCGACCTGCGTCGGCTCCGGACCGACCACGTTCCGCGCCAGGTCGGCCCCACCGAGCGCATCGACGTGGGTATCCAGATCGGCGGCGTTATCGCCCATGCCGCCGAGCACCGACGGCAGCAGGGCCTCGGCGCCGCGCTGCGCCTGGTCGCGCGGCAGACCGAGCTGAGCTGCAAGTGCGTCGATGCCGCCCGCCGGCAGTAATTGGTTCAGATCCATGTCGAACTCCTAAAGGTTGCCGTCACAACGCCTGCCGATAGGCTTGGGTCCTGGGTTCGATCGCGCCACCGATGCTCCCGGTGTTCCTGATCCCGGTTTCGGCGTAATGGCGATCGATGCTCGCGCCGACGCGTTGGCTGAGCGGAGCAAGGTCCAGATTGTCCAACAGCGAAGATCCTCGCATGGCATTGGCGGAGCGGCAGCTCCCCGGCGGTGGCGTCGCGCGCTACGAGCGGCCATCGGACCGGCTCCGCGACCTCATCACCGGCTATCATTTCTACCGGGCACCACGCGGCCAGGCGCGGTCCGACTGGTTTCTGCCAGGGACGGCGAACATCAGGATATCCTGGTACAACAAGCCGATCGCGGTGACGATCGGCGACCGGCATTTCGATCCGCTGCCGCCGGCCGCGGTCTTCGGGCCGACGAGCAAGGCTATTCACGCGACGACACGCGGCGGCTTCATGGTCGGCATCGGAGTGAGCGCGCTCGGCTGGGCGCGCCTGTTCAAGCAACCTGCGTCAGGGGTCGCCGATCAGATCGTGCCACTCGACACGCTGTGGCCCGTCGAAGATGTGATCACCCTGTGCGGGTTGCTGCAGGGCCATGACATCGACCGCCCCGTCGCCCCGCTGCTCGACGCCTTCCTGCAACCGCGCCTGCTGGAGCCGCAGCGCGACGATCGCCTTATCGCCGAACTCGCCAGCCTCGTGATCGACGAGCGCGTCACCCAGGTAAGCGACATCGTCGCAGCGATGAACGTCTCGGAGAGCCGGGTGCGTCGTCTGAGCTATCGGTACTTCGGTTTCTCACCGAGACTGCTCCTGTCGCGCACACGCTTCCTCCGCTCCATAATCCCCCTCACCCGGCCTGCTCCGGTCCCGGTGGCCCAGGCCATAGCGGAGACCTATTTCGACCAGTCCCACTTCGCCCGCGAGGCAAGGCGCGTCCTCGGCATGACGCCAGTGACCTTCGCCGAACTGGAGAAGCCGTTTCTCGCCGCGAGCCTGGAACTGCGACCGAAGGTCCTCGGCGCTGACACTCAGGCGTTGCAACCGGTCGGGAAATCGCGGCGAGATCGAGCGCGGTGAGTGAAACGGGCGGAGAACCGTGATGTCCACGAGAGTTGCCGATATATGGACTGCCGAGCGCGTGGTGCAGATCCGCCAAGGCGTGCGGCTCAGCCGATTTACCAGCGCATCCGAACACGAGTAACTCGTTCGGATGCGATCACTTAACCCAGGAACTCGCTGATGCTACGCTATCTCGCTCTTGCCGCTGTGCCCCTGCTCGCCGCCGCGTCGGAGCCCGATCCTCTATCGCCGGCTTCGCTATCGGCAGACGTGAAGATCCTGGCGAGCGAAGAATTCGGCGGACGTGCTCCGGGTACTGCAGGAGAGGCAAAGACCGTCGACTGGCTCGTCGCCCAGTTTCGCGCGGCAGGGCTGCAACCTGGCGGACCGAACGACAGTTGGACTCAGCCAGTGCCGCTCGTTCGAACGCAGCTCGGCGCCGGTACGATCAGCGCCAACGGCGTGCCGTGGACGCAGGGCAAGGACGTATATCTATCTAGTGTCCGTCCGGTCGATCGCGCAACCGTGGCGAACGCGCCGCTGGTGTTCGTCGGCTATGGCGTGAGCGCACCCGAGCGCGACTGGGACGACTTCAAGAAGGTGGACCTGAAGGGCAAGGTAGCGGTCTTCCTGGTCAACGATCCCGACTTCGAAGCGGTTGCGGGTGATGACGCGAAAGGCCGGTTCGGCGACCGCCGCATGACCTATTACGGCCGCTGGACCTACAAGTTCGAAGAAGCCGCTCGGCGCGGGGCGATCGCGGCGCTGATCGTCCATGACACGCCGGGCGCAGGCTATGGCTGGGCGACGGTCACCGCACCGGCCGGAGAGAATTACGACGTCGCACGCCCACCGGCCACGCGCGTGATGCTGCAGGGCTGGATCGAGGGGGGTGCGGCGTCTCGCCTCTTCGCTGCGGCCGGGCTGGATCTGGCGCAGCAGCGTGCCGCCGCTCGCCGTGCGGACTTCCACCCCGTTGTGCTCAAAGGCGACGGCTTCTCCGCCGACCTGCCGGTAACCGTCGTCCGCGCCGAAAGCCGCAATGTGCTCGCAAAGCTGCCCGGGCGGACGCGGCCGGACGAGGTTGTCATGTATGGCGCGCACTGGGATGCTTACGGCGAAGGCGCGCCCGATGCGCAGGGCCGTCGCATCCGGCCCGGCGCGAACGACGATGCGTTGGGGACCGCTGGTGTCCTCGCGATAGCGCGCGCCGCAGCAAAGGCTAGACCATCGGCGCGAACGCAAGTCTTCGCCTTGTGGACCGGCGAGGAGCGAGGCTTGCTCGGCTCGGAAACCTACGCCGCCAACCCCATCTACCCGATAGCCAAAACGGTGGCGAACCTGACGCTGGACATCCTCCAGACCGCCGGGCCTGCTCGTGACGTGATGCTGGTCGGCGCCGGGCAGAACAGCTTAGAAGACGCCTTGGCGTCAGCCGCCCGAGCGCAACGACGGGTAGTCACCCCCGAGGCGCTGCCGGAGCGCGGTCTCTTCTATCGCGCAGATCATTTCTCGCTGGCGCGCCGAGGTGTGCCGACGCTACTACTGATGGCGATCAGCGGCGCTCCCGACCTGGTCGACGGCGGCCGCGGCGCGGGCAAGGCGTGGCTCGACGACTATATGCGCTGCTATCATCAGACCTGCGACGCGTGGTCGGCGCAGTGGGACCTGCGCGGCGCCTCAGCGGATGTCGATCTTGTCCGCCGGATCGGGTTCGATCTGGCGAACGGGACTGTCTGGCCGGAATGGCGCGCAGGGTCCGAGTTCAAGGCCCTGCGGGCGCAGACCACGTCGCAACGGCGTTAGCGTGCGCGAGTTGCGCTTGGTACTTGGCGGCCAAGATTTGGGGCAGGTCACCGCCTGCCCCGGCATCGCTTAAAGACCGTAGGACAGACGCAGATAACCAAACCGGCCGGGAACGTCATAGGTCGTCGGATCGTAGTTGTTCAGGCTGCACGAGAAGCAGGCCGGCGGATCCTTGTCGAACACGTTGTTGACGCCGACCGTCAGCGCGAAACGGCTGTCGACCCACTCCGGCCGGATGATCAGCTGCGCATCGCCATAAAGGCGCTCCTTCAACTCGGTCGTGTTCTGGAATTCCCTGACATTGTCGATGAAGCGGCCCGTGATCGACGCGGTTACCGGGCCAGCCGCCCAGTCGATCGTCGCCAGTCCCTTGAAGCGAGGATAGGCCTGATCGGGGCTGCCCCGTTCGAACCCTTCGTAGCGGGTCGTCGTGGTACCGCTCGTGGCAGGCACCGTCTCCTGATAGCGCAGCAGGTAGTTGCCGATCACCGACAGACCGAACACGCCCGCACCTGTCTGGCGCGTCCGTAAGTTGAAGGTAGCATCGATCCCGCGGGTGCGGATGCCGCCGGTGTTGAGCAGGACGCCGTTGATCGCCGACACGAACCCGTTCGCGGTCCGCGTCGTCGCTGCGCAGGACAGCGGATCAGCCGCGACCGCGCAGCGGCTCAGCAGCACGTCGGCCGGGATGCCCGCGATCGCGCCACGTACCTTCACGTCGTAGTAATTGACCTCCAGGCTCAACGCGCTCGCGAATCCGCTACGTGCCCATGCCGGGCTGTAGACGCCACCGAACAGCAGCGTGCGGGCCTTTTCCGGCTGGAGCGCCGCATTGCCGCCGGTCAGCACGGGTAGCTGACCCGCCGGTTCGGCATAGCTGCCGTTCGCCGGCACGCCGTCCGCAATGCAGTTCGCCCGTGCGGTGGCGTTGGTCTGGAACAGGCTGCCTGCCACGTTGGAGCAGGGATCGGGCAGCGACTGGTCGAAGCGCGACTGGGCGCCGAACAACTCCCCGATCGATGGCGCGCGGACGCTTTCGGCATAGGAACCGCGCAACAGCAGGTCGGCGACCGGCTTCCACAACGCGCCGCCGGTCAGCGTCGTGTTGCCGCCGAAGGTCGAATAGTCGGAGTGGCGGATCGCGCCGTTGACTTCGAGGCTGCTGAAGAAGGGAACGTCCTTCAGGATGGGAAGGCGGATTTCGCCATACACTTCGTCGACGTTGAAGCTGCCGCGTGCGGCCTGCGCGGGGATGTCGGCGCCCAACCCCGCCTGGATCAGCGGATCAGGCGTGAAGCTGCCCGACTGGTACCGATGCTCGAAGCCGACAGCGATGCCGACCGGCCCGCCGGGCAGGTCGAACAGGTCGCCCGACAGGTTGGCGGTATAGTCGTTCAGCACCTGGTTGCTGCGCGCGCGCTCGTCGAAACCAATGAACCCGAGCATCGCCGGGGTGATCGAGCCGACCCCGCCGAAGACGTTGAGCGGCACGCACGCGCCGACGCAGTCGCTGATCGGGCCGAGCGCCTGCTGCAAGCGCGCGACGTTGACGTTGCCGGTGAACACCTGCTTGGCATCGTTGCGGCCGATCACCGCGCTGGCGTCCCAATACCAGTTTCGCCCCATCATCTGGAAACGGCCGTCGAGCGTGCCGGTCAGCGACATCGTGTCGACCGTCTGACTGTAGGTGCGCTGTCCGGCCTCCACGAGCCGGCGGAAAATCGCCGAATAGGTCGCCGGCTGGCCGTTGCCGCCACCGTTCAGGGTACGACCGAAGGGGTTGAACGGGTTGGTCGCATCAATTGAGATGATGCGCGTCAGCGGTCCGCCGCCCGCATCCGGCCCGATCGGCAGTGGCAGGAATGCCGCCTGGTTCTGCGAGGCACGGTGATTATAGACCGCCTTCACGCGAAGGTTGATCGCTTCCGAGAACTCGGCACGCGTGTTGATGAAGCCGCCATAGCGTTCGCTCGGCGTCAGGAAGTAATTGAACGGTGCGAAGTTGAAGCGATCGCCCGCGGTGAACGCTTTGAAATCACCGCCAACTAGGGTCGGGTCGTACACCGCCGGCCGGCCCGTGACCGGCCCGCGCAACGTCAGGTTCTGCCCGTTGATGAGGAAACGCCCGAGCGGCGTATAGCTGGAACAGCCGCCGATCGGTTCGGCGCAGCTGGTCTGACCGGGGTTCGGGAATTGCGAGATGTCGCGGTCGGCGGCGCTGACCGATTGTTGCTTGATGTAGAAACCGCCGGCAACGACGTCGACCGGCTGGTTCGATCCATTACCCCAGCTCAGCTGGTAGTTCTGCGTTTCGCCGTCGCCTTCCTTCAGGAACTGCCCATATTGCGCCTGCGCGCGGAAGCCGTCCTGCGTCGATTTGGTGATGATGTTGACCACGCCCGCGATCGCATCCGAACCGTAGAGCGGCGACGCACCCGATTGCAGCACCTCGACCCGTCCGATCATGACGTCGGGGATCGAGTTCAGGTCGACCGAGGCGGGGATGCCGCTGGCCGAGGCGCCGTTGACCCAGCGCAGGCCGTCGACCAGCACCAGCGTCCGCTTGGCGCCCAGGTAGCGCAGATCGATCGCCGCCGATCCGGCGCCGACGCCACCGCCATCAGGCGGATTGCCGAAATTGCCCGAATTGTTGAACTTGGTGTTCAATCCGCCGGCGGAACTGGGAATGCGTTGCAGGACGTCGGCGATGGAGGAAAGACCCGTGCGCGCGACCGCCTGTTCGTCGACGCTGATGACCGGGGACGGCTGATCGAGCGGATCGCGGCGAATGCGCGAACCGGTGACGAGGATGTCCTCACCTGCCCCAGCATCGTCGGCGACATTGGGGCTGGACACAGCCGGCGCGGTTTGTGCGTGAGCGGACGCGGTCAGGCCGGCGAATGCAATGGCCAGGACGGCAGCGCCCGACATGACGGTCGATCGGATGGACGACATGATAAAGATTTCCCCGGTTGGCGCTTTTGCGCATTACCGGCAGCCTCGCGGCCCCGTCCCCACGATGCAAGCGGGCAACCCCGATATACGACCGAGTCAGTCCTATTTCGGTAACCATGTTGCTCGATAGCACCAGTATCATAGTGCAAGCCGTGCATTTGTCCGACAGAGGAGGCTCCGACTTTGCATGGTGGCCGCCGCACTTGTCCGGCGACGCTATGACCGAGATGGGGTCCGCTTGCCGGCCATGAAAACGCGTGCGATGCGCCCGCCGGTTCCGCCCAGGCGGCGAACTTCGGGGATCAGCATATGGAAAACGGTCTCGCCCCTCGCGCGCTCGGGCTGGATTTCGGCACGACCAACACCGTCGTCGCTCTGGCGGACGATCATGGCGGCGCCGAGCTCGTCGCGTTCGCGGGCGAGGAGGCGACCGGCCCGGTCTTCCGCTCCGCTCTCTGCTTCTGGGAGGACGAGCGCGGCTGGAACGGGATCGCACACGAGGCGGGGCCATGGGCGATCGCCGAATACCTTCAGGCGCCGCTCGACAGCCGTTTCGTCCAATCCTTCAAAAGCGTCGCCGCCAGCCCGTCCTTCGAACGCGCGCTTATCTTCGGCAAGCCGTTCAGGTTCGAAGACATGGGCAGGCTGTTCCTGCAAAAGCTCGTCGCGCATTCGGGTGGCCGTCTCGACCAGCCGCCGCGTCGAGTAATCGTCGGGCGTCCGGTCGAATACGCGGGTGCACGACCAGACGCGGCACTCGCCCGTCAGCGTTATGACCTGATGCTGCAGGCCTTCGGCACCGAGTTGCATTATGTCTACGAACCGCTGGGCGCAGCGTACAGCTACGCCGCCCGGCTGACCGAGCCGGCAACCGTTCTGGTCGCCGACTTCGGCGGTGGTACGACGGACTTTTCGGTGGTGCGCGTCGCAGAACCCGGCGCGCCGCGGCGCTGCACGCCGCTGTCCTCTGCTGGCATCGCGATCGCCGGCGACCGCTTCGATCAGCGGATCGTCGATCGGGTGGTGCTTCCCCTGCTTGGTAAGGGCGGGACATACCGATCTATGGGCAAGCTGCTCGACATTCCGGGCGGCTGGTTCGCCGACTTTTCGGACTGGTCGCGGCTGGCGCTGATGCGCAACCGGCGAACGCTGGAGGATCTGCGCCGTCTGCAATCCAGCGCCGTCGAACCAGAGCCAATCGGCCGCATGCTCGCGCTGATCGAGCATGAACAGGGCTTTCCGCTCTATGACTCGGTCAGCCGGCTCAAGCGCGCCTTGTCCACCGCGGACCATGCCGCGTTCCGCTTTGCAGGCGGCGGCGTTTCTATCGAGGCCGAGGTGCGCCGGACCGAGTTCGAGCGATGGATCGCCGGCGACCTCGTCCGTGTGGAGACAATTATGGACGTAGCGCTCGCGCGCGCCGAGGTCGATGCCGCCGATATCGATCGCGTCTTCCTGACAGGCGGATCCTCACTCATCCCCGCGATCCGTGCGATCTTCGATCGACGCTTCGGGGAGGAGCGGATCGCGACTGGCGGGGAGCTGACGTCGATCGCGCACGGCCTGGCCCTGATCGGCGCGGAAGCGAATCTGGAGGAATGGACGGCGTGATCGCTTGCTGCCTTCGGCATGCGCTCACCCGCCGTTCGAGATGCCGCGGAACGCTTCGCCTTAGATGATCGCCAAGGGATCATCTCGGCTGCTGGCGTGTTGCGCGTAGACCGAACCACTGCTTACGGCGTTCAGATGACTGCACAAAGGATCGCGCTCGTCGCGACGATGCGCAACGAGGGTCCTTTCATACTCGAATGGGTCGCCTATCACCGGCACATCGGCTTCACCGAAATGCTGGTATGCACGAACGATTGTGTCGACGGTTCGCCCGACCTGCTCGACCTGCTCGAACGCCGGGGTCTTGTTCGGCATCTTCGTTGCTCGCCGGCCGCGAACGACAAGGCGCAGCTTCACGCATATGCGCAAGCCACGGCGTCGCTCGAGCCGAGCTGGCCGGATGTGCTGATGGTGCTGGACGCAGACGAGTTTCTCAACATCCACGTAGGTGACGGCAAGGTTCCGGCATTACTGGCGTCCACGCCCGAAGCGACCGCGTGGCTCGTCAACTGGCGGACATTCGGCGCTTCGGGGCACGAGCATTGGGCGCCCGATCTCGTCCTCAAGCGCTTTACCCGTGCCGCGCCGCTGCACCACGGTGTCAACTGGTCGTTCAAGACCCTCTTCACACATCCCGAGGCGTACCATTGTCCGCTGCTGCCACACGGTCCGGGGTTCGCGAGAGCCGAATGCGTCGGCGGATTGCGACCCGTCGATGGCGGTGGCCACAGGCTGCCGTCGCGCTATGCTCGCTCCGAGCAGTTCCTGCAGACCGAGCCGGGCCAGGTCACTTGGTCGCTCGCCCAGGTCAATCATTACAACACACGGTCCTGGCAGGACTATTTGGTCAAGCATGATCGCGGTGGCGGGCTCGGGCCCGAGCGCTGGGCGCGCGACGAGAATTGGGAGACCTTCAACCGCAACGAGGAGCAGGATCTGAGCATCCAGCGCCATCTGCCTGCCGTGGAGAGTGCGATCACCGCGCTGCTCGCTGATGACGAGATCCGCGCCGCGCACCTGCGATGCTGCGCCTCTTACGGCGATCATGTGCTGAAGCTGGACCGGGTAGCCGCGTGACCGAGCCATTCACCTTCGGCATCCCGTTGATCGCTCGTGAATCGTCGGGGAACTGGCCGCTTGTCGAGCGCCTCTTCGAGCTCACGCTTCGCTCGGTCCAGGCGCAGAGCGATGCTGACTTCCGCGTGCTTTTGGCCGCTCATGATGTGCCGGCGAGCTGGCGATCGGTGGCAGCAGATCCGCGCTTCGTCCTGTTGCAAGCGGACTGGCCGGCGGAACAGCCGACCGTCGCGAACGATGACGGCGGCCGCAAGAAGTGGCTGATCAAGCAGGCGGTCCGTCGATCGGGCGGTGGATTGCTGATGTTCCTCGATGCCGACGATTGGGTGTCGATCGACTTGGTACGAACCGCGCGTTCGACGATGAAGCCGGACGACGTCGGCGCGATCGTAAGCGACGGCTACGCGCTCGATCACGCCAGCCTGCGGGTGCAGCGTTTCCCGATCGGAGGCGCCTTCGATGGCGCGTTTCACGAGCTTTGCGGATCGAGCACCATCGGCAGGGTCGTTCCAGATAGCAGCGACCTCGTTAGGCTTGATCCACACGCGGCCCTTGGCTCTCATCATCGGTGGCTGGAGAGCGCCGCAGAGCAGAACGTGTCGCTGGCGCGGCTAGCGACCGCTGGGATGTACCTCGTCGGCACCGGTCAGAACCATTCCGAGCAGCATGGTCCGAACGCAGTTTGGCGCAAGGACGTGACGACGGTGGTGCGACAATCGGGAAGGCCGATCGACCCTGGCTTGGCAGCCGAGTTCGGGCAGAGCGGCAACAGCCTAGCTGCGATGTCGGCTCTGGTCTTGGCTTGATCCGGTCATGCTCGCGCGCCGTTGTTAGAGCCGTTTCATCGCCATCGCCCCTGCCAACACCTGCCTGGCTTTCGTCCAGTTGATCTCCGGGTAACGATCATTGTCGAGCGGCTCGAGCTTGCCGGTCCCGTCCATCATGTCTCGCAGATACTGCATGCCTTGCCACGCTGGGAACACCGCACCGGGTTGCGGCGCGAGTGTCCGCGTGAGCCTGATCATAGCGCTGAGGACCGGGACGCCGCCCGGCTTCGCTAATCGGAATCGTCGACCGGTCAGCAGTTGCATGGTGGCGGCGAGATCGCGCGGACTCACGCTATCACCCGCGATCCGCAAAGTTCTCGGTGTATCGGGATCCAGTGCGGCCGCTGCTGCATAGGCGGCGACATCCTCCTTGGTAGTGAAGTCGAGCAGTTGGTCAGGGCTTCCCCAATGCAGAACGATCCGCGGTCCAGGGAGAACGATCGGCGCCTGTCCGGCGAGCAGATCGGCAAACGCGCCGTTGAGGATCGAAGTCGCGCGGATCGGGGCTGCATCGACCTTAGCCATGAAGCGACGCCTGAGGTCCAGGTTGCGGTTGCGACCGGGCTTCGTCTTCGTGAAATCGAGTGAATAGTCCGACGGAATGAAGCGCGGAACGCCCGCAACGACTGCGGCGTCCAGCACGCGACTTTGACGGCCGATGATCGTGTCCTCCAGACCGTTCAGCGCCGAGATGACGCATGAGGCGCCATCCAGAGTGCGCCGCAATGACTGCTCGTCGTCGAAGTCGATCTTCTCGACGGAAACGCCGGTATCGGCCAACGCCGCGGTGTCTCCGCCTTGGCGGGCGAGCGCCAGCACGTTCGCGCCACGTGCCGCAAGCGCACGCGCGATCCGCAACCCAAGGTTGCCCGTACCGCCGACGAGCACGACCCGTCCCTGCCCTGACCCTCTGATGGAATTTACGATGTCGCTCTCCTCGTCGGGACACCTTGCGGATAGATGGGTAAGCTTCGTCTTGTCCGCTTCTTCATGCGCCCATTGCGCTGACGTCGTTCAGGAAGGCGACCGTTTGCTCAAGACGTAAGGTGCCGCAAGCGAAGCGGCCGCTTTGCGGCCCAGCGTCTCCGCAAGCACCGACGCGCGGTCTCGCGACCAAGTTTTTCGACTTCGCCGAACGAACGAATTATCGACAAGCCAGCACTTGGCACTCAGCCCTTAGCGCGCGAGGGCGAGTGTAGGAAAGGCGGCCTTGAACGCGGCGACCTTCGGCTTGTCGATCGTCACAATGTACGGGTGCCGCGGATTGCGGTCGTAGAAGTTCTGGTGATACGCCTCGGCCGGGTAGAAGCCGCCTTGCTCCAGCTTAGTGACGATCGGCGATGTGAAGCTGCGCGCCGCTGTCAACTGCGCGATATAGGCCTTGGCCGCGGCCGCCTGTTGCGGCGACTGCGGGAAGATCGCGGAGCGGTAGCTCAGCCCGCTATCCGGCCCCTGACGATTGAGCTGGGTGGGATCGTGCGCGATCGAGAAATATACCCGCAGCAAGGTCGCATAGCTCACCTGACGCGGGTCGTAGGTCACCTTCACTGCCTCGGCGTGGCGGGTGGTCTCGGTCGAGACGGTCTCGTAATTGGCGGTCGCCGCGCTGCCGCCCGCATAGCCGGCCTGAACCGACCGGACGCCCTTCACGCGTTCGAAAACCGCCTCCATGCCCCAGAAGCAGCCGCCCGCGAACACCGCAGTCTGCATGCCCGTACGTGGCGTCGGATCGACCTTCGCAGCGGGGATCACGACCGCGCGCTCGGCCTGCGCACTAGATTGTACGGCGACGATCGCGATCAGCGAAGCCGCTGCGGCGGCGAGAATTGTCTTTGTCATGCGACCGATATGGGGAGGCGCGGCGACGGCACCAAGGTCAGCATCGGGGTCAGCGCTGGAAGTGCGCGACCGGATCGAGATGGTGGATGAAGCTGTGGCGCGCGTCGGCCGGCTGCAACGCCACCAGGCCGAGCGTGCCGAGCACGAACCCGCCGGCGAACTGCCACAGGAAGCTGGACTTGAGAATGCTGCGCATGAGCCTTGCCTTTGTCGTTCAGGGGAGGCGGACGTGCCGCACTCCCTACCCGCCAGATCGTGCACCGGCGCGGTTTCCGCAATGCGCGTTCTATGAAACGCTGCGTTAACGCCCGCTGGCGGGCCTGTTCATCCCCGAGTCCGGATCAGCGCAGCGCGGCGCAGGCGGTCTGGATCCGGGTGCACGCCTCACGCAGCAGCGCGTCCGACGTAGCATAGCTGATCCGCATCGCCGGCGAGAGGCCGAACGCCGCACCCTGCACTGCGGCGACCTTCGCGTCGTCGAGCAGATAGCCCACGAACGCCTCGTCGGTGTCGATCAGGCGGCCCGCCGGCGTGGTCTTGCCGATCAGCCCGGCGAAGGTCGGATAGACGTAGAACGCACCCTCGGGCAGCGGGCAGCGCATGCCGTCGATCTCGTTCAGCATCGACACCACCATGTCGCGCCGGACCTGGAAAGCGGCATTGCGCTCGGCGAGAAAATCCTGCGGGCCGTTCAGCGCCGCGGTCGCCGCCGCCTGCGCAATCGAACAGGGGTTGGAGGTCGATTGCGACTGGAGCTTGGCGATCGCCTTGATCAGCCACGAAGCACCGCCAGCATAGCCGATCCGCCACCCGGTCATCGCATAGGCCTTGGAGCAGCCGTTGACGGTCAGCGTGCGGTCGTACAGCTCGGGGCAGACCTGCGCGATCGTCGCGAAGCGGAAGCCGTCATAGACGATGTGTTCGTACATATCGTCGGCGAAGATCCACACCTCGGGATAGCGCGCGAGCACCGCGCCGAGCGCCTTCAGCTCGTCCGCGGTGTAGCCCGCACCGGTCGGGTTCGACGGCGAGTTCAGGATCACCCATTTGGTGCGCGGCGTGATCGCGGCTTCGAGCGCCTCGGGCGAAAGCTTATAGCCCTGATCGGGGCCGGCGGGGGCGATCACCGGGGTGCCGCCCGCGAATTGCACCACATCGGGGTAGCTGACCCAATAGGGTGCGGGGATCACCACCTCGTCGCCGGGGTTGATGGTCGCGACGATGGCGTTGAACAAGGTGTGCTTGCCGCCAACATTCACGGTTACCTGATCGGGCGCGTAGGTCAGGTCGTTGTCGCGCGCGAATTTGGCGACGATCGCCTGCTTCAGCTCGATCGTGCCGTCGACATTGGTGTATTTGGTCTTGCCGTCGCGGATCGCCTGAATCGCGGCGTCCTTCACGAAATCGGGCGTGTCGAAATCGGGCTCGCCCGCGCCCAGCCCGATCACGTCGACCCCGGCACGCTTGAGCTCGATAACCCGGCTGGTGATCGCGAGCGTGGGCGATGGATTGATGCGGCCGAGGGCGATCGAAGGGGTCATTGGGCAGCCTTTGCGCGGGATAGGCGCGCGGGCCTATAGCGGGCGCCGCGGCTCTTTCGCAACCGCAACGATGGCGGGCAGCAGGCCGCGCACCGCATTGCCGACGAAGAAGCCCCCCGCGAGATCGTCACGGGTGAGGTCGCCCTCGATCGCGCGTCCCTCTGCGATCAGGTCGGCGCGGAGCACGCCCGGCAACAGCCCGTCGCCACGCGGGGTGACGAGCACGCCGCCGCGATCGACGAAGACCGAGGTGAAACTGCCTTCGGTGAGCAATCCGTCCTGTTCGAACACCACCTCGAACGCACCCGATGCGATGCGCGCATCGTCGTAGAAGGCGCGATCGCTGGTCTTGTGACGCAGCCGGAAGTCGGACCGCGCGACCGGCAGCGGCAGGATCGCGACGTCGACCGGGCCCGGCGGCGGCGGCGGTATGTCCGCCACCTCGATCGCGACCGACCCGCTCGCCGCGAGCAGCAGGCGGATGCGCTTGGCGCCGCGCAGCCGGAAGGTGGCGGCCTGGAGCTCGTTGCGCGCGGCGTGGCGATCGAACGCGAAGCCCAGCGCATCGGCACTCGCCTTCAGCCGGGCGAGATGCGTCTCCAGGCGCAACAGCCCGATCTCGGGATCGAACGCCATCGTCTCGATCAGGTCGATGCGGCGCTGCCCGGCGGTGACGAACGCGCCCTTGGCGAGGCATTCGGCCCATTCCTCGTCCGCGCGACTATCGGCGACGATTCCAGACCCGAGCCCGAGCGTCGCCCGCGCGCCCTGTTCGGGCACCACCAGCGTCCGGATCGCAACGTTGAACGACGCGCCCGCCGGGTCGATCCGTCCGATCGAACCAGTATAAGCGCCGCGGGCAGCGGGTTCGAGCTCGGCGACGATCTCCATCGCGCGCTGCTTGGGCGCGCCGGTGATCGATCCGCACGGGAACAGCGCCTCGACCACGTCGATCGCGTCCTTGCCCGGCGCCAACGTCGCGGTGACCGTCGACGTCATCTGGTGGATCGTCGGATAGGTCTCGACCGTGAACAGTTCGGGTACCGCGACGCTGCCTGGCACCGCGACCTGCGACAGATCGTTGCGCATGAGGTCGACGATCATCAGGTTTTCGGCACGCTGCTTGGTGTCCATCGCCAATGCCGCCGCCCGCTTGCGATCGTCCGCGGCGACCGGAGCGCGGGTCGCGGTGCCTTTCATCGGCCGGCAGGTGAGCGCATCGCCCTCGGCCTCGAAGAACAGCTCAGGCGACAGCGACAGCAAGATCGTCGATCCGGTTGCGACGACGCCGCCATGCCCCGCGCGCGCGCCACGCCGCAGCCGGGCGTAGAGCGCGAGCGGATCGCCAAGGAACGGCACCTCAGCGCGAAAGGTCAGGTTGGCCTGATAGATGTCGCCGGCGCGGATGTAGCCGAGCACCCGGGCCAGCGCGGCGTCATAGTCGGCCTGCGCGATCGTCGGCACCGGCGCCCCGGCCCACGCCCCCGCAGGATCGGGCAGCAGCGCCTCGACCCCCTCGCCCGACAGCGGCTCGTAGCCGTCGAACAGCCCGAACCAGAGCAGCGGCGCGTCCGTCACCGCGGGGGCACGCGCGACCAGCGCCGCGCCCGCCTCATACGCCAGATAGCCTGCGACATGCAGTCCCTCGCCCACCGCTGCGCGGACCTCGGCGAGTGCGGGGCGAACGGCGGCGGTGGTGGTGGCGGTGACGATGCGGATCGGATCGCGGTACAGCCGCGCAGGTGCGCCGCCGTCACGTGCATCGTCGAGCAGCACGAAGGGAGGGGCGGGGAGCATCGTCACGGAAATGCACTGAGCGCCCGCGCAGGGCAAGACTCGGGTAGTACGCCGACGTTCTAATCGCGCTCATCAACTGTCGGGGAGGCCCTGCTTGGTCTGGACTGGTCGAGCCCGCGACCGTATCTCAGGCGTCCGCCCCCGCCAGTCCGGAACCGCATCATGACTCCACCGCTCCGCGCCACGATCGTGCCGGTCACGCCGATCCAGCAGAACTGCACGATCATCTGGTGCACCGCGACGATGAAGGCCGCGGTGGTCGATCCCGGCGGCGATCTGCCGCGGATCCATGCCGCGATCGCGCAGGCCGGGGTGACGGTGGAGAAGATCCTGCTCACCCACGGCCATATCGATCATGCCGGCGAGGCCAAGCCGCTCGCCGACGCACTGGGCGTCGCGATCGAAGGACCGCACGAGGCCGACCGCTTCTGGCTGGCCCGGCTTGCGGAGGACGGCAAGACGTATGGCATCGACGGCGTACCGTTCGAGCCCGACCGCTGGCTGGTCGACGGCGATACCGTGACGGTCGGGGATCTGGTGCTCGACGTCTACGAAACGCCGGGCCACACGCTCGGCCATGTGATCTTCCATCACCCGGCGTCGAAGCTGGCGCTGGTCGGCGACGTGCTGTTCCAAGGCTCGGTCGGGCGATCGGACATGCCCGGCGGCAATCACCAGCAGCTGATTCGCTCCGTGGTCGATAAGCTGTGGCCGCTGGGCGACGAGACCGCGTTCATCCCGGGCCACGGCGCCGCGAGCAATTTCGCGCACGAACGCCGCACCAACATGTTCGTCAGCGACGCCGCGCTGGCTGCTTGAGCGTGTAAGTCGCTCCGCTCATGTGTCCCCGCGAAGGCGGGGACCCAGTACTGGGCTCCCGCCTTCGCGGGAGCACAATCGGATCGACCTCACCGGCCCCGATGCTTGCAACCCGCGGCGAATTCGCTATAGGCCCGCGCTTCGCGATGCGTCCGGCCGTTCAGGTGCGTCCCGCGCGGCCGGCTTTCGAGTCGGTTGCCGTGGCGCCGGGCCGGGTTCATCGGAAACCCGATCGATCAAAGAACAAGGTGCCGCAATGGCCGTCCCAAAAAGAAAGACTTCGCCCTCCAAGCGCGGCATGCGCCGTGGGCACGATTCGCTCACCGTCGCGTCGTTTCAGGAGTGCCCGAACTGTGGCGAACTGAAGCGCCCGCACAATCTGTGCGGGTCGTGCGGTCACTATAATGGTCGCGAGATCATCTCGGCCGAAGGCTAAGCCTTAACTCCCGGAACCCGTCTTATCATGCCGGACACTTCAACGATCGCCGTCGATGCGATGGGCGGCGACGGGGGTTTGGCAGTCATGCTCGCCGGCGTCGCACGGGCGCAGGGCCGGCATCAGGGCATGCGCTTCCTGCTGGTCGGCGATCAGGATGGGATCGCGGATGAGCTGAAGCGTCACCCGACGCTCGCGGCTCATGCCGAGATCGTCCACGCACCGGAAGTCGTCGGCGCAAGCGACAAGCCGAGCCAGGCGATGCGCCGCGCGAAGACGACGTCGATGGGCGTCGCGATCGCGCTGGTGAAGCAGGGTCGTGCCGGCGCTGCGGTGTCCGCGGGCAATACCGGCGCGCTGATGGCGATGGCGAAGCTGACGCTGCGGACGCTGCCCGGCATCGACCGGCCGGCGCTGGCGGCGCCGTTGCCGACGCTCGGCAGCAACGACGTCGTGATGCTCGATCTCGGTGCGAACACCGAATGCGACGCGCAGAACCTGATCCAGTTCGCGGTGATGGGCGCGGCCTATGCGCGCGTGATCCTCGATCTCGAAAGCCCCCGCGTCGCGCTGCTCAACATCGGCAGCGAGGACCAGAAGGGCACCGACGAGATTCGCGACGCGGCCGCCGTGCTGCGCGCACAGACCCATCTGCCGCTCGACTTCACCGGCTTCGTCGAGGGCGACAAGCTCGCGCGCGGCGATCACGACGTCATCGTCTGCGACGGTTTTGCGGGCAACATCGCGCTGAAGAGCGTCGAGGGCACCGCGCGGTTCGTCGGCGACCTGTTGAAGCGCGCCTTCTCGTCGTCGGTACGTTCCAAGATCGGGTTCCTGATCTCGCGCCCCGCGACCGAACTGCTGCGCGATCACCTCGATCCCAACAACCATAATGGCGCGGTCTTCCTAGGGCTTGGCGGGATCGTGGTGAAGAGCCATGGCAGCGCCAACGAGCTTGGCGTCGCGACCGCGATCGGCAATGCCGCCAAGATGGTCCGCGCCGATCTTACCCACCGCATCGCGGAGGATCTCGGCAATTTCGAAGCCAAAGTGCAGGTAGGCCACGCATGATACGCTCGGTCGTCATCGGCACCGGATCCGCCCTGCCCGCCCGGCGCGTGTCGAACGCCGAACTCGCGGAGCAGGTCGACACCAGCGACGAATGGATCGTCGAGCGTACCGGCATCCGCTTCCGCCATCTCGCCGCGCCTGAGGAAACCACCGCGACGCTCGGCGCCGATGCCGCGCGCGCGGCGATCGCGGCTGCCGGCCTCGACGCGACCGATATCGATTTGATCGTGCTGGCGACCGCCACGCCCGATCAGACCTTTCCCGCCTCCGCGACCAAGGTCCAGGCGATGCTCGGCATCGACGATTGCGTCGCGTTCGACGTCAACGCGGTGTGTTCGGGCTTCCTCTACGCGGTCCAGGTCGCCGACAGCATGTTGCGCACCGGCGTCCACCGCCGCGCGCTGGTGATCGGGTCGGAAACCTTCAGCCGCATCCTCGACTGGGAGGATCGCGGCACCTGCGTGCTGTTCGGCGACGGCGCGGGCGCGGTGGTGCTGGAGGGGCAGGAAAGCGACGCCGACACCGGCCGCGGCATCCTCGTCACCAAGCTCCACGCCGATGGCCGCCACAACGACCTGCTCTATGTCGATGGCGGCCCGTCTACGACGGGCACCGTCGGCAAGCTGCGGATGAAGGGGCGCGAGGTGTTTCGCCACGCGGTCGTCAATTTGGCGAGCGTGATGGACGAATCGCTCGGGCTGGTCGGAATGACCTCGGCGGACATCGACTGGCTGGTGCCGCACCAGGCCAACGCCCGGATCCTCGACGCGACCGCGCGCAAGCTCGGGCTGTCACCGGACAAGGTGGTCGTCACGGTCGACCAGCACGCCAACACCTCCGCCGCATCGGTGCCGCTCGCGCTCGACGTCGCGGTGCGCGACGGCCGCATCCAGCAGGGCCAGATCGTCGTGCTCGAAGCGATGGGCGGCGGCTTCACCTGGGGTGCGGCGGTCCTGCGCTTCTAGGCCGGCCTGCGCTTCTAAGTAGTTCCATCTTTTTCCTTCCGATCAATGCCAAGCTATTGTACTCTCCTTGCGGGGAATTGGGCATAGGAGTGGCAAATCGTGTTGATGAACACGACCGGGACGTTGACGAGAGCCGATCTGGCCGAGTCGCTCCATCGGGAGATCGGATTGTCGCGCGCGGATTCGGCGAAGATCGTCGAACAGATCCTCGCCGAGATGTGTGGCGCGCTGTCGCGTGGTGAGAACGTCAAGATATCGGGCTTCGGGACCTTCGTGCTCCGCGACAAGGGCGAACGGGTCGGGCGCAATCCCAAGACCGGGATCGAGGTACCGATCGCACCGCGGCGGGTACTCACCTTCCGCGCCAGTCACATGATGCGCGAACGCATCGTCAGCGCCGGCTGAGGCGGGTGCCAGAGAACACCCCCAAGGCAAGCGGGGCGTTCAGGACGATCGGCGAACTCTCCAGCGAAACCGGCCTGCCGCCGCATATTCTGCGGTATTGGGAAACCCGGTTCCCGCAGTTACGCCCGCTGACCCGCGCGGGCAATCGCCGCTACTACCGGCCGCAGGACGTCGCGCTGGTGCGCCGGATCGACACGCTGCTGAACCATGAGGGCTACACCGTTCGCGGTGTCCAGCAGCTGCTCGCCCGCGGCGCGCCGACCACCGAACCATCGGTGGAGGCCACGCCTGCGCTCACCCCGCCTGCCGCGGACCTGACGCATGCATTGCGCGCGATCCGCGACCTGCTTGCCGCGGCGCTGGCCGAGGATCTCGCCTAGGTTCCGTCCGGCTCGTCGAATGCGGCGAGCCGAGCGACAACGGCAAGGATTTATCGAGGTTTAGCCGCTAAGGCCGCGCTTGATCGATAGCGGACATCGATTGCAAGGCGCCCTGCGTATATGTGTCACTACGGTACGCAGGGCGTTTCCTCGATCAGATATCGACCGGGAAAGTCGGCTCGCGCCGTAAGGCCACGATATCGGCCCAGACCAGCGGCCGCGGTGCGCCGCAGCAGTCGATGCACACCGGCAGCACTTCCTCTATCCCCGAGTCGGTCGCGAGCCGCACCATCTCCTGGAGCGAGCCGTGCGCGATCTCGGTCTGCTCCGCGGGTTGCGGCCCCTCTCGCACCCGTCGCAACAACAGCCTGGCAGGCATCCTCCACAGCGCATTTTCCACGGCACCGGACTCCATTCCGCCGAAGCGGCACGATGGGATGCGACCTGCCCGCCTTGTCGACGGCATTGGTATGCCTACGCGCGATATGCGTGCCGTTCTATAACCGGGATTAGTCGCCGTGATCATCGGAAACCGTCAGTGTTTGGTATGCAGCGATGTCGAGTCGTGCAGCTCTCGCGAGCTTGCACGCCAAGAATTCCACGATGCCAAGTCCGATGTCTTCGCCCTCGCGAACGGGACCGAGCCGCTGGCCGAAAGGTCAGCGGTTCTTCTACGATCTAGCTGTCCTCGACACGCCGGAGCGTGACCGCGATCGGTCGCCACCTCTACGAGCGCGAGGCAGAACGCCCTTCGAAGCCCAGCATCGCCTTCGCGGCATCCTTCGCGCTCGTCAGCGCCTTCACCAGACCGCCTGGTGCCGGCTTGTCCCGCTTGGAGGCATTCGCCTCGCGGTGGTGATTACGACTGTCGATGCGCGAGCGATAAGGTTTGGCCATGCCGCTCCCTAGGCTCCGCGCATCGAGCAGCACAACAATCCAGATCAGTGTCGCACCGCCTCAAGCTCAAGATACCTTGGTTCATAAGCACCTAGGCGACGGGCACCGGTGTCTCAGTCGGCCCGCCGACTTTCTGCCGCGTGAACGTGTCGCGCACCCGTTGTTAAGGAGCCGACTCATAGTGCCGCTTGGCGATCCGCTGCAAAGGGTCGCCCTAGAAACTGGCGCTCGTCACCCGTGGCTTATCGTGGCGGGCGCCATTTTTCCGTTGCCGTCGCGCAGACCTGCCGACCCGCTCACATGCACCTTGTCTAGCTTGCGGCATGCCAAGGACATGGCTGGTCCACAGACCGCTTGGAAACCTGTTTGCTGGTCGACCCGCAGCGACATCGACCGTCGGACGGGTTGACACGCCAACGCTCCGGATTGATAAAACAACTTCCAATAAGTATTGCAACATTCTGTAGCAGCATCGCGCGCGAAGACCCGTGAGCTGTCGTAAAAGGGAGAGTCGACGATGAAGAGGCCAACTGTTCGCACCGCGCTGCTCGCGGCGGTCTCGCTGGGCGCTTTGTTGCCCGCCACCGTCTTCGGGCAAGAAGCACCAGCCGCCGACCAGTCCGTGCCCACCGGCAACGCCGCCGCGGCGGTCGCGACCGATCAGGATCCGGTGGCGGCACCCGACCAGTCGGCGCAGGAGTCGGACATCGTCGTCACCGGCATCCGGGCATCGCAGGCGCGCTCGATCGACGTCAAGCGCAACGCCGACAGCGTCGTCGAGGCGATCAGCGCGCAAGATATCGGCAAGCTCCCCGACGTCACGATCTCCGACTCGCTTCAGCGCATTCCCGGTGTCCAGATCCGCCGCAGCGCGGGCGAAGGCGCCGAAGTGAACATTCGCGGCCTGCCGCAGGTGACGACGCTGCTGAACGGCGAACAGTTCCTCGGCGCCAATTCGGTGACGACGGTGCAGCCGAACTTCACCGACATCCCGTCGCAGCTCTTCTCGGGCGCGACCGTGTTCAAATCGCCGACCGCGTCGTTGCAGCAGGCGGGGCTCACCGGGACGATCGATCTGCTGACTCGCCGTCCGTTCGACCTTAAGCAGGGCCTGACCTTCTCCGCCGCGGGCGAAGGCCAATATGGCGACCGCACCGACAAGTGGAATCCGTCGTTCAACGGCCTGCTGTCGTACAATGCCGGTCGGGTCGGCCTGCTGGTGTCCGCCGCCTATAGCGACCTGGACCTGTCGAACAGCTTCCGCGGCATCCAGGATTACGGCGTCGCCATTCGCAGCGAGCGCAACTATGTCGACAATGGCGTGGTGCGGAACGACTTCGGTGTCGGCCTGCCTGCCGGTCAATTCCGGGGCACGCCGATCAGCCAGAACGGCGCGGTCATCGGCTACGACGTGAACGGCGACGGCGACGCGAATGACGGCTTCATCACGCCGCAGTCGCACACCGCCTGGAACCGCATCACCAGCCGCGAGCGTTTCGGCGCCAATGCCTCCCTCCAGTTCCAGATCAACGATTCGCTGAAGCTGACCGCGGACGGCTTCTACACGCGCCAGACCCAATATGATCGTACCGCGGGTTTCCAGTTCCAGAACATCGACTGGCAATCCTCGCCGTATCTGCCGACCGGCTCCACCAACACAGGTGCGCGGATCGGGGACCAGCACGGCGCTACCGTGGATCTCAACACGGTCCAGGCCTACCGGTACGACATGCCGAACTTCGACAGCTATTCGGAGACGTTCCGAGTCAAGTCGAAGTCGCAGAACTACAATCTGCAGCTCGATTGGGACAATGGCGGCTCGCTGACCGCGACCGTGCGTGGCATCTATGGCAAGGCCAGCCGCAAGTCGGATCAGTCCTACGCGCAGTTCAGCCTGACCAACGGTACGCAATGGGCCTATTCGGGGGTCGGCAACTATCCGGCCTCGCTGGGCGGCGACGTCCGCTTCAACCCGACCGGCTATGCACCGTACAGCCAGCAGGCCACGGTCGATTATTCGAGCGGGGCGCCGGTCTTCACCTTCCCGCAGGCGTTCCTGACCCAGACCCAAGATACGTCGCGCTATGGGCTGAAGACGATCTCGTCGGAGAACAACGTCTATCAGGACGGCGAGATGTACGCGTTCCGCGGCGATGCGGAGTGGAAGCCGTCCGATCAGTTGTCGCTCAAGTTCGGCGGCCGTTACGGCAAGCGCAGCGTCGACCAGTTCACGTTCGAGCGGGTCTCGCCCTTCTATGCCGGCAACACCGACAATCCGGCGAACCCGGCCGCGGGGTGCCTGGTCAAGTGGAAGGCGTTCGACGTCAACTTGAACGACAATGCGTGCAGCGTTCGCGACGCTCAGGGGAATGCCTACACCGCCGGCTATACCCGGTTGGCAAGCGATCCGGCGTTCGCGGGCATCATCAAGCAATACCAGCTGCCAGCGGCCGGCACGCCGTCGCTGTACGTTCTCGACCCGAAGGCGATGGACGATTCCGAATCGTTCCAGAACCAATTCTACCCCGGCAGCATCAACAACGTTAACCCGGCGGATTCCTTCAGCATCGATCTGAAGCAGCTGTCCGGCTACGCGCAAGTGAGCGGCGAGGGCGAGGTGTTCGGCCTACCCTTCCGCGCGAATGGTGGCCTGCGCGTCGTCAACACGCGCTTCACCGTCCGCCAGAACATCGTCGGCGCACCGCAGCCCTACGGCTTGTCGGGCAAGGACATCGGCGACGCGTTCACCAAGCGCGACTTCACCGATTTCCTGCCGGCCTTCAACGTCGCGTTCGACCTGACCGACAAGCTACGTCTGCGCGGTGCTTTCTCGAAGACGATGACGCTGCTCGACTTCGTGCAATGGGGTGGCGGCCTCAACATCAACTATGCGATCGATACCAACACCAATCCGCCGCTGTTCCGGGCAGCGGGCGGCAACTCGCGGGGTAATGCGCAGCTCAACCCGTGGCGCGCCGACAATGCGGAGGCGAGCCTCGAATATTACACCGGTCGATCGAGCCTGGTGTCCGCGGGCGTCTTCTACATCAACGTCGACAGCTTCATCACCAACGGCACCGAGACGCGCAACGACATCCCGGACAATGACGGCGTGATCCGCAACCCCGTGCCGATCAACACGATCGGCCAGGGCGAAGGCGGTACGCTGAAGGGTGCCGAACTGTCGGCGCGGCAATCGCTGGCCGATTACGGCGTGAATGGGTTCTTCGGCGGCTTCGGCCTCGACGCGAACTACACCCTGTCGCTTGGTGATGCCGGCCGTGTCGACCTGGCAGGCAACAAGCAACCATTCCAGGACAACTCCAAGCATCAGGCCAACGCGGCGCTCTGGTACGAGCAATATGGGATGCAGCTGCGCGTCGCCTACAATTACCGGTCGAAGCGGCTGGTCTCGTCCGACTACGGCGGCATCACCGGGCTGGCGCAGTATCAGAAGCCGACCAACTATCTGGATGCGTCGATCAGCTACGACGTCCTGCCGAACGTCACGCTCTATGGCCAGGCGTCGAACCTCACCGCGGAAACCGAGCGCTATTACCTGACCTACCCCGATCAGGTGCTGTTCGAGAACATCTACGAACGGCGTTTCATCGGCGGCGTCCGCGTCAAGTTCTGAGTTCCCCCCACTCCCGCCGCTGCTGTAAGAAGCAGCGGCGGGATTTTTCATCAGATCGGGGCGAAGGCCATTGCCGGCTGCAATCATGAGTGACGGTGGCGAGGGGGCCGGCGGTGTCCGGCGGATCGTGATCGTCGGCGGCGGCACCGCTGGCTGGATGTCCGCCGCCTATCTCGCGCGCAAGCTCAGCCACCTCCCGATCTCGATCACGGTCGTCGACAGCGCGGCGATCGGCACGGTCGGGGTCGGCGAAGCGACCGTTCCCGCCATCCGCGACTTCCTGGCTGCCGTCGAGCTGGGCGAGCCCGATGTGCTGGCGGCGACCGAAGGGACCATCAAGTACGGCATCCGCTTCGTCGACTGGGGCGGCCCCGGCCACAGCTTCTTCCATCCGTTCGGCCTCTACGGCGTTCCCGCTCGCGGTGTCGCGTTTCACCATTATTGGCTGAAGATGCGGGCGGCCGGTCATGACCTGCCCCTGTCGCGCTACTGCGTCGCCACCCAACTCGCCGAGCGCGGCCTGTTCCTGCCGCCGACGGACCGCCCGGTGAACGACCTCGGCGTGTTCAATTTCGCACTGCATTTCGACGCATCGAAGTTCGCCGCGATGTTGCGCCGCCTGTCGGTCGCGAATGGCGTGGAACATATCGATGCGCAGATCGAGGACTTCGATCGCGATCCGGAGAACGGCCGCCTCGTCGCCGTGCGAACCGCCGACGGACAGACCATCGCCGGCGATCTATGGGTCGACTGTTCGGGCTTTCGCAGCCTGTTGCTGGGCGAGGCGATGGCGGTGCCGTTCGTGGATTGGCAGCACTGGCTGCCCTGCGACCGCGCGATCGCGCTGCCGTGCCGCGCCGCCGGACCGCACAAACCAATGACCACCGCCACGGCGCGGCCGGCCGGGTGGCAATGGCACATCCCGCTCCAGCACCGCGTCGGCAACGGGCATGTCTATTGCTCCGCCTTCATGAGCGACGAGGACGCCGAACGCACCCTTCGCGACAATCTCGAGGGTGAGGTGATCGCCGAGCCCAACCGGCTGCGCTTCGCGACCGGGCACCGCGCCCGCTTCTGGGAGGGCAACGTCGTGGGGGTGGGCCTGTCCGCTGGCTTTCTCGAGCCGCTCGAATCGACCAGCATCGTCCTCATCCAGTCCGCGCTGGAGCGCTTGGTGGCGCTGTTTCCCGCTCACGACATGGATCCGCGACTGGCGACGACCTACAATCGGCAGTCGCTACTGGAGTTCGAGCGCCTCCGCGATTTCCTCGTCCTGCATTACCTCCGCAATCGCCGCATTGGTGAGCCCTTCTGGGATGCGATGCGCGAGATCGCGTTGCCCCACGGCTTGCAGGAACGGATCGACGCCTGGCAGGCCGGCGGCGAGTTCGTGCGCCGCGAATGGGACACGTTCCAGGATCCCAGCTGGCTGAGCATGTATGCGGGTTTCGGCGACCTGCCGGACCGCCACCACCCTCTCGCGGATCAGTTCGGCGTCGCGGAACTGACCGACAGTTTCGATAGGATGCGCGCCGCCATCGATGCGACGCTGCGTCATGCAGAGCCGCATGCCGACTTCATCAAGCGTCACCGGGCAGCTGCGGCATGACCACCCCCGCCCACACCCGCGCGGTCGCGGCGATGGCGCTCGGCGGTCTGTTGTTCGGGTTCGACACCGCGGTGATCTCGGGCGTGACCGGCGCCCTGCGTCTGCGTTTCGCACTCGGACCGGCCGGGCTGGGCGTCGCCGTGTCTGCCGCGCTCTGGGGTACGCTCGCGGGCGCGCTGTTGAGCGGCGCGCCGGGCGATCGATACGGCGCGATGCGGGTCCTGCGGGTGATCGGGCTGCTCTATCTGGTGTCGGCGATCGGGTGCGCCCTATCCGGCGGACTGACCGCCTTCGCGGCCTTTCGCTTCATCGGCGGGATCGCGATCGGCGCGTCGTCGGTGCTGGTGCCGGTTTATATTGCCGAGATCAGCCCGCCCGCCCGGCGCGGTTTCCTGGTCGGGCTGTTCCAGTTCAACATCGTCCTCGGCATCCTCGTGGCCTATGCCAGCAACTACGCCGTCAGCCAGGTCCTCACGGGTGACGCAGCGTGGCGCTGGAAGCTCGCCTCCGCCGCGATCCCCGCCACGGCCTTCCTGTTGCTGCTCACGGGCGTGCCGCAGAGCCCCCGCTGGCTTCGCGCCAAGGGACGCACCCTGGAGGCGGATGCCGCCGCCGCACGGTTCGGCCTCGACGTACAGGAAGCGCCACCGGCGGCGAACGCGACCGGCCGGCTCAGCTGGCATGCGCACCGCAAGCCGATCATGCTCGCGATCGCGATCGGCCTGCTCAACCAGCTGTCGGGCATCAACGCGATCCTCTATTATCTGAACGACATCTTCGCCGCGGGCGGGTTCGTCGGCCTGTCGCCCGACGTGCAGGCGGTGGTGATCGGCGCTGCCAATCTTGCCGCGACGATGGCGGCGATGACGATCATCGACCGGGTCGGCCGCAAGCCGTTGCTGGTCGCGGGGGGCGTCGTCACCGCGGTCGCGCTGGGGGGCGTGGCGCTGGTTTATGCCGGGGTAGCGTCCAACGCGCTGCTGCTGCCGCTGCTGATCCTGTTCGTCGTCGCCTTCGCGATGTCGCAGGGCGCGGTGATCTGGGTGTATCTAAGCGAGATCTTTCCGACCGATGTCCGCGCCAAGGGGCAGGCGATCGGCAGCGGCACGCACTGGGTCGCTAACGCCGTCCTGTCGCTCGCCTTTCCCGTGCTGGCCCAATTTGATCGCGCGCTGCCCTTCTGGGGCTTCGCCGCCGCGATGCTCCTCCAGGTCATCGTCGTCGCGCGCTGGTTCCCGGAAACCAAGCGACGATCGCTGGAGGCGATCAGCGGCGGCATGGCGAGCCGATGACCGGATCGTCAGCGGTCGGCTTTAGGCCCACGATCGTCACGCAGCCCTAGCTTCAGCATCCTGTCGGCGACGTTCCATCCGCGCACGCTCAGCGTGGCGGGGCGGCTCGCGTCGGGCGACCGGATCGTCACCTCGCGAGATTCACCGGGCAGTAGCGAGACGTAGTTGTCGCTGAGGTAGGCCGGCAGGATCCGGTCACCCTCCGCATCGAGCAGCGTCAACTTCGCTTGCAGCGCCGCCACCTTGGCCGGATTGCTCAGGCGGACCATCAACGTCCGCTCGCCGTCGACCGGTGTGCCCTCACGCGCCATGATGGCGAGGGACACCTTCGGCAACGCGTCGAGTGCCCTCAGATCGACTGCCTCGTCCGCCTGCCAGTAAAGGTTTTCGGACAGCGTCTTGCCGCCGGCGTCGCTCGCGGTGAGACGGACGAGCACCGGACCTTGCTTCATCAGAGCGGCGAGATCGAGCTTCAGCGCCTCGGCGGTGCCGTTCGCCGGCACGTCGATGCGCGCGTCACGGGTCAGCAGGACGCGATTGTCGAGCGCGACGACACGGGCGCTGACGAGGATTCCGGCCAATGGTGCCCGGGTGGCGTTGACCATCAACACGCGGTGGTCGGGCAGGTTCAGCTGGACGTGGACCGGCTCGGCGCCCTTGCGGGTGCCATAAAAGGACGCGTGCGTGTCATAGTCGGAGGAGTAGATCTGGAAATCGGCCGAGGGCCACGCCGGATGCGACATCCACAGCATGCGCGCGCTGTTCGTCGTCCACAGCCCGGCATTGAACCCTTCGAAGATTGCGCGATGCGACTCGTAGTTGAGCATCTGCGCCTTGCGTTCGAAATCGTCGAAGCCGGCGGGCGCGCCGAAGCGAGTCGTCAGCGCGTCCATGAAGCTCTGCACCGACACCGCGCGTTCCTGGTGCCAGTCGTGATAGGCCCAGCTGTCATTCACCGGCCAGCGATCGGCCGCGGGTATGAAACTCGACCAGGCCTCCCGGGTGGGGAAGCTCGGCGTGCCGACCTCGACCGCGAACCCCTTGGCGAAATCGGTGAAATAGCCTTCGGGCGCGCGCCAATTGTAGGGGCCGGAGCCGGCGAGATTGATGATCCGCGAGTTGCCCTTGTACATCCGCGTGCCGTCCTCCTCCCACACCATGTCCTGCAAGGCGGTCTGGAGGATCGGCTGTGGCACGCCCTCGTTGCGACCGATCCACAGCACGATCGACGGGTGCGTGCGGAAGCGCCGCACGGTGTCGCGCGCGTTGGCGACGAACAGCGGCACGTCCTCCGCTTCGGCATCATTGTCCTGAGTCGATTCCCAGAAGTCGTTGAGGATCATCATCCCGTATTCGTCGGCGAGCTGAAAGAAGGCCTCCTCGGTGCTCTGCCCCATCCAGTTGCGGATGATGTTGAGCCCCGCCTCACGGTGCAGCCGGAAATAGGGTTCGAGACGGCTGCGCTCCACGCGCTTCATCATCTCGTCCATGCCCCAATTGCCGCCGCGTGCGGCGATGCGGACGCCGTTGACGCGCAAGACAAGCTGTGGGGAAAGCCGCGGATCGCTGACCACCGGACGCACCGCCGGCGACGTTTCCGCCGCCGGGAACAGCGAGTTCGCCCATCCGCCCGCGACCTTGCGCAGCGCGGGATGGCGTTCATCGATGATCGGGGTGCCGAGCCGTTTCGCCTGGGTGAGATCGACCTCGACGCGGCGCAGGTCGCCCTTGGAGCCGAGCGACGACAGCTCATAGGTGACCTGCCGCATGCCGAAGCGGAGCCGGCGCCGGTCCGAAACGTCCGCCCCGTTGCCGACGCTCAGCCGCAGGTCGTGGAGCGCCGGCTCGCCATAGCCGTTCGGCCACCACAAGCGTGGCTGGCGCACGCGCAGCGCCGCATGATCAGCGGGACGGAACCGCGCCACCACCGTGCCATGAGCGGGCACCGACACGCGCTGCTCCACCGCGACATCGTCGAACCCGGCGCGGACGATCGCATCGGCGGCGACATCGCCCACGTTGCTGACCGGGACCGTGATCTCGACCTCCGCCACCGACAAATCGGGCGTCGGCAGCGTCGTCACCACGTCGGGGTCGCCGAGGCTGAGCGCGTCGGTCGCGACGAGTTCGACCCCCTGCCACAATCCTGTGTTGCGATCGCGGATGGCGGGGATCCAGTCCCACCCCTCGCTTGCGGTGAAGGTCGGCCCGTCGATCATCATCGCGCCGCCATTCTCGCCGCGCCCGGCGGTCATCGATTGTTCGTGCGGAATGCCCGGGTGCGGCGGCGGCGAGACACGCACCGCGACCGCGTTGGCTTGCCCCGGGACCAGCGCACCCGTCGCGTCGAACCGGCCGCGGATGAAGGCGCCCTTGATGTCGCCGAGCCGCCGGCCGTTCACCCAGATCTCGGCGGCGTAGTTGATACCGTTGAACAGCAGCTCCAGACGCTTGCCGCGTTGCGCCTCGGGCAGCACGAATTCGGTGCGATACCAATAATCCTGTCGCGCGAGGCGTTCCGGGATCGCCATGTTGTTGAGCCCGATCCGAGGATCTGGATAGACGCCGCGGTCGACCAGCGTGGTCAGCGCGGTGCCCGGCACGGTCGCGACATGCCAGCGCCGCGCGTCGAACCCGGCACGCGAGAGCAAGCCGGCGTCGGCGGTCACCTGCGGCGCTTCCGCCATCCGCCAGCCATTGACCGCGAAGCGCCCCTGATCCCCCGTCGCCAGCGGCGGCAGATCGGGGGCGGGTATCGCCTTCCCCTTCGCCTGCGGCGCAGCGCTCTTCGGCAGCGTCCAGGCGCGCTGCGGCACCGGCTCGCCATATTGGCTGCGGACCTGGAGCGGCCAGCTGGGGCTATTGCTCTCGAAGCGGACGAGGTCGTCGTCGGGAGCGGTGCGCGCCGCCCCGCGCAGCTCGGCTGCCGTCCATGCCTGCGGCGCCACGGTGAGCCCGGCGACCCTGCCCGTGAAGACGGGTTGGCCGATCGACCGCGGGCCGATCACCACGATCGCCTCGGGTGCGGCCGGCGCCGCCTGGGGCAGGCGCCGCGTGGCGATCTGCCGGCCGTCGAGGAACAGCGACAGCGTATCGCCGCGGCCGATGGCGACCAGATGATGCCAGCGATCATTGGCGAGCGGCGCGCCCGCGCTGACCGGCAGGCCGCCGACGAGCATCGCCGGACGGCCGTCGACCAGCGCCAGCGCGCGCGCATCCGCCGCCCCGGCGGCGCCGATGCCACCCACGATCACCCGACCGGCGACTTGCCGCGCCGGTTTCACCCAGGCGGCCACCGTCCAGTCCGGGCCCGCCTGCCACCGTTCGCCCTCGGCATAGCCTTGCGCGGGTTTGACGATGCCGTCGCCGCCCGCGATGAACTCGGCGTCATATGGCCCCAGCACCGCCAGCTTGGGTCGGGCAAGACGCGGCGACGCCCAATCGACCTGTTGCGCGGCAACACCATGGCCGAGCAGCGATGCTGCGCCGAGCACCAGAAGCATCTGGCGAACCCGGCCGACGGAGCCTTGCTTCGACGCCCAGTCGGCCATGCGGTAGATCGTCACAACATGCTCTCCTCGGTCGCCGCAACGGTGACGGTCGGTGCGGCGGCATCGGTCCGCCTGAAGTCGCGGACCCTGCGCAATCCGATCGCCGGCGTGGTTGGTGACCGCAAATTGGTGACCGCGACGCGATCCGCGCGTTCGAACCATAGCGCCGGTCGCCGATCGGCATAGGTGGTCGCGACCTCGACGTTCGCCAGCTCCAGATGCCGGACGTCGCGCGCCCACAGACCCGTTGCCGGCAGCGGTCCGAACATGCCCGGCTCGGGATAGGCGTCCTCGGCCGCGGCCGGGAAATAATGGAGCAGCGTCTGGCTCTGTCCGCCGACCTGATGCAGCTGCACGTCGGAGATGCTGATGTCCTCCACCGGGTGACCCACCACCCCGGCGATCGTCGACGGCATGATCGCAGCGTCGCGGCTGATCAGATTGTGGATCTTGATCCGACGCAGCACGCCGACCGGCGTGCCCGCCGGGCCCCGCAGGCGGCGCCCCAGCCGCAGGAAGATCGGCGAGGTCTGCGCGCCGCGCATCCTGATGTCGCTGACCGTCACGTCCTCCAGCACGCCGCCGTCGACCGTCTCCAGCGCAAGCCCGCGCGACTGGTCGAACACGCAATCGCGGATCACGATGTTGCGGAAGCCGCCATTGCTCTCGGTCCCGCATTTGATCCGGCCGGTGCCGTTGAAGCTCGGCGGCAAGCGCCGCCAGCTGCCGTCGATCACCGATCCGACCTCATAGCCGCCGGTCACCAGGGAACGCTCGATCACGACGTTCTCGGTCGCGCGGGCATAGCCGAGGGCGAACGAGGATTTGGGGCAGATGCCATCGTCATAGGGGCTGTTCACGGTGCATCCCACGACGCGGACATCGCGGCAGCAATCGATGTCGAAGCCATCGCGATTGGTGTCGACGGTCACGTTGTCGATCACGAGCTTGTCGACGCCGGTCGCGAGCAGGCAGAACCAGCCCCCGCGGACCATCCGCACGTCGCGCAGCGTCACGCCGCGGCAGTTCTTCAGTGCGATGGCCTTGTCGCCCACTCCCGGCTTGCGCGAACCGGCGACGCCGAGCTCATCCCAATAGTCGCGCGCCAGCCCCTCGCCGTCGATCAGCCCGCCGCCGACGATCGCGATATCGTGCAGGCCCTCTCCCCAGATCAGTGAATTGTGCCAATGCGAATGGCCGAAATCCTGAAAGTCGCGGTAGCTGGGGTGGATCGGCTCGGCGGCATCATAGCCGCCGCTCGCCAGCCCTTCGAACGGCACGGACGCCGCGAGGATTGTCGCGCCGGGATCGAGATGCAGCGTGATCCCGCTCCTCATGCGGATCGAGAAGCAGCGATAGATGCCCGGCGGCAGATGCACCGTGCCGCCACCCTGCCCTGCAGCATGGAGGATCGCCGCGTTGATCGCGGCGCTGTCGATCGCCTTGCCGTCGCCCCTGGCGCCGAAGCGGCGGACATCGTGCCACTTCTTCCGGTCGACAGGCGGCGGCGCGGCGATCGCGCGCGCGCCGATCCCGCTCGCGACGCCGGGAACCACGAGCGCCGCCGCAATCCCGGTCACCAGCCGGCGCCGGCTCAGCAGAGAGTCGCCGCCCGATCCGTCCGGCTGCTGGGCTCGTATAGATGAGCTGTGATCGAGACGCTGCGTGTCCACGTAAGCTCCATCTGGCGCTGCCAGCGATGGCATATTTTCCTTATCGGAAGCAAGCAGGTCCCACCCTCTTGCTCATCACAACGTTGTAGCAAGTGCGCCCGCGGTGGTAATTCCGTCCGGTCTATGGCGGACGAACAATCGTCTGCCTTCGCCACGCTATGTCCCAGGCGAGCGTCGTAGCCGCGGCGTAGCATTGCTCGCTCGGTCGACCGCGCAAGTCCTGACGAGATCGTCCCGACAGAGCTACGCCCGCACGATGTCGATGCTGGCCTGTGCTATCGAGAGGCGCCGGTGGTGGGTCCGCCGGGGCTCGAACCCGGGACCTCTCGATTAAAAGTCGCTTGCTCTACCAACTGAGCTACGGACCCTCACACCGGCACGCGGCACCTAGGGGCGGGCGCGCGGGCGGTCAACCAGATGCGCCAAATGACGCACGCGCCGCCCGGTCTGCGCATCGCGCCAGTCGCCCGCGATCACGGCCAGCGGGGCGAGCACGAAGCGCCGTTCGCGGAAGGCGCGGTGGGGCACCGTCAAGGTCCGTTGCTGCCAGTGCCCGCCCGACCACAGGACGATGTCCAGATCGAGGATCCGCGCGCCCCACGCCCGGCCGCTCCGACGACCGAAGCGGCGCTCGATCGCCTTCAGCCGCCGCAGCAGCGCGGGCGGATCGTCCGTGACACGCACCAGCACGACGGTGTTCGCGAACCGGCGCAGCGACGGCCCCAGCGGTGCGCTCGCGATCGTCGGGGCGACCGCGATTACGCCGGGCAGCGCCGCCACCGCCGCGGCGACCGTCCGCGCGGGCGGACCGTGGCGCCCGTAGCGGTTCGATCCGATCGCGATCGCATAGGTTGTCGGCGCCATCGCCGCGGCTTACCGCACCGCGATGACGAACGCACCCGGCCCGATCCCGCATACCGAGCCGCCGCACGATTGCCCGCGCTGCCCGCGTCTGGTCGCACTGCGCGAGGCGTGCCGCAGGGAGCAGCCCGGCTGGTGGAACGCGCCCGTTCCCGCGTTCGGCGATCCCGACGCGTGGCTCGCAATCGTCGGGCTCGCGCCGGGCAAGCACGGCGCCAACCGCACCGGCCGCGCCTTCACCGGCGATGCGGCGGGCACGATGCTGTTCGCCGCGCTAGCCCGTCACGGGCTGTGTTCGGGCACCGACAGCGGCACACCGGACGACGATCTCGCGCTTCACGGCGCGATCATCCTCAACGCGGTCAAATGCCTGCCGCCGCAGAACAAGCCGACGCCCGAGGAGGTCCGCACCTGTCGGCCGTTCCTGTCGGATCAGGCCGCGGCGCTCCCCAAAGCGCGAATCTTCGTCGCGCTCGGCCAAGTCGCGCACCAGTCCTGCGTCAAGATCCTCGGCGGGCGGCTACCGAAGGCACCCTTCGCGCATATGGCGGAACACCGCGTGCCCGACGGCCGCATCCTGATCGACAGCTATCATTGCTCGCGTCTCAACCAGAATACCGGCCGGCTGACGCCCGAGATGTTCGACGCGGTCTTCGCGCGGGCGCTGTCGTTGCGCGGGAGCCCCAAACCGTCGGTCATCCCCGAGGAGGCGGGGATCCAGACTGGCTAGCCTCCGGGTTCATTCAGCATGCTTCGCCGATGGATGTCCGCCTCCGCGGACCCGACGAAGAAGATGAGCCGAGGCTCAGCGATCCTCCACCAGCCGCCCGTACAGGTCCGGACGCCGGTCGCGGAAGAAGCCGAACGCCGCGCGGTGGCGCTTTACCCGCGCCAGGTCGATCGTGGCGACGACCACGCCCTCCTCGTCGCGGCCCAGTTCGGCAAGGATGTCGCCGCGCTCGTCGGCGATGAAGCTGGTTCCGTAGAAGGTCTGACCATGCTCGACCCCGATCCGGTTCGCGGCTACGATCGGCACCACGTTCGAAACCGCATGCCCGACCATCGCCCGGCGCCACAGCCGCGCGGTGTCGAGCGAGGTGTCGTGGGGCTCGCTGCCGATCGCGGTCGGGTAGAACAGCAGTTCGGCGCCCATCAACATCATCGCGCGCGCGGTCTCGGGATACCATTGGTCCCAGCACACCCCGACGCCGAGCGTCCCAGCGGCGTGCGGCCACACCTTGAAGCCGGTGTTGCCGGGGCGGAAATAGAATTTTTCCTCGTAACCCGGCCCGTCGGGAATGTGGCTCTTGCGATACACGCCCTGGATCTCGCCATCGGGGCCGATCATCGCGAGGCTGTTGTAATGGTGCGGCCCGTCCGCCTCGAAGAAGCTGGTCGGGATCGTCACCTTCAGCGCCTCGGCGAGCGCCTGCATCGCGAGCACGGCCTTGTGTTCGCCGACCGGCGCCGCGTTGGCGAAGAGCGATTCGTCCTCCACCCGGCAGAAATACTCGCCCTCGAACAATTCGGGCGGCAGGATCACCTGCGCGCCCTGCCCCGCGGCCTCGTGGACCAGCCGCGAGACGTTGGCGATGTTGGCGTCAATATCGGGGGTGAACGCCAGCTGCAGCGCGGCGACGGTGATCTCGGTCATGCCCGCGCCATAGCCCCGCCGCGCGCGAAGATCAGCCCGGTATCTGCTGGCTGATGCAATGGAAGCTGCCGCCGCCGGTCAGGATCGAATCGGCGCGGAGACCCACCGCCGTGCGGGTCGGGAACAGCGCCTGCACCGCCGCCACCGCCGCATCGTCGTTCGCCGCGCCATAGACCGGCACCACCACCGCGGCATTGCCGATGTAGAAGTTCATGTAGCTCGCCGGCACGATCTGTTCGTCGCGCAGCACGCGGCCGGGCGACGGGATCGCCACGACCTCCAGCCCCGCGGCCTCGGCATCGCGCCTCGCATGCTGGTAGACTTGCCAGTTCGGATCGTTCTCCGCCGCTTCAGGAATCGCGACGCGGCCTTCGCCGACGAACCGCGCGAGATTGTCGACATGGCCGTCGGTGTGATCGTTGAGCAGCCCCTCGCCGAGCCAGACGACCCGCGTGAAGCCGAGATCCTCCGCTAGATGCGCCTCGATCTCCGCTTTGCTCATTCCCGGGTTGCGGTTGTGGTTCAGCAGGCATTGCTCGGTGGTGATCACCGTCCCGGTGCCGTCACCGTCGATCGCGCCGCCTTCCAGCACCCAGTCGCGCGCCTCGAATTGCCGCCCGCGCCCCTCCGCCAGGCGACGCGCGATCGTGTCGTCGCCGGGCAGGTCGTATTTCCCGCCCCAGCCGTTAAACGCGAAGCCCTTCGCCCGATTTCGCGGGAGCAGGATCGGGCCGGTATCGCGCAGCCAGATATCCCCGAACGGCTCGACCACGATCTCCGCGAAGGGCGCCATCGCCGCGGCGGCGGACGCCGCCTCGCCGTCCGCGGCGACGAGCAACACCTTCTCGCCGCGCCCGCCCGCATGAACCGAAGCGGCGAACGCGACGACCTCGTCACGCGCGGGTGCCAGATCGTCGAGCCACAGTTCCTTGTGGCTCGGGAAACCGATCCAGACAGCGTCGTGACGCGCCCATTCGGCGGCGGGACAGGCCATCGTCATTTGCCGGCGCGGGACTTGTCGCGGATCGCACGGAATTCGGCGGTCGGATACCAGTTGGGCCAGCGATCGGTGGTCGCGAGCAGATGCCCCAGCCCCCCATAGATGGCGAGGTCGGACAGCGCGCCGTCCCAGTTCCACGCCGCGTCATATTCGTCCTGCGGCTTGTGGTAGCGGTTGACGACATAATCCTCCGATGCCGCGTGCCCCGCCGCGCTACCGCCGACGACCAGATCCTCGCCGCTCTCGCCGTACAGCATCGGCACGCCGAGCCGGGCCATGCTGAAATGGTCCGACCGGTAATAGGAGCCCTTCTCCGGCGATGGCTCGATGCCGATCACGCGCCCCTGCGCGGCCACCAGCGGCTTCACCAGATCCTCGAGCTCGGACTTGCCGGCGCCGACCAGGACGAAGTCCTTGGCCTTGCCGACCACGTTCAGCCCATCCATGTTGACCCCGCCGACGGTCTGCGCGAGCGGATAGATCGGGTTTTCGGCATAGAATTTGGAGCCGATCAGCCCCGATTCCTCCGCCGTCACCGCGAGGAACACCTGGCTCCGCGGCGTGGCCCCCGCCTTCACCGCGCTCTCGGCAAGCGCGATCAGCCCGGCGACCCCGCTCGCATTGTCGACCGCACCGTTGCAGATGTCGTCGCCCTTCACCGCGTCGCAGCGGCCGAGATGATCCCAGTGCGCCGAGTACAGGACATATTCGTCGGCATGGCTGGTGCCGGGAAGGATGCCGACCACGTTCTTCGACGCCTGGCGCCGGATCGTATTGGTGAAGCTGACGCTCGCCTTCAATCCCAGCGGCACCGCCTTGAAGCCCTTGACCGCCGCCGCGGCCGACAGTTTGGCGAGATCCTGCCCCGCGCTCGCGAACAGCGCCTGCGCGGCGGGGTTCTGGATCCAGCCGACCACCTGCGACTGGTCCATATGCCCGCCCGGCGTGTCCTGTTGCAGCTGCGGCCCGGTCCAGGACGACTGCACCACGCCCCAGCCATAGGCGGCGGGTTCGGTATCGTGGACGATGATCGCGGCGGCGGCACCCTGCCGTGCTGCTTCCTCGAACTTGTAGGTCCAGCGCCCGTAATAGGTCATCGCGCGGCCGCCGAACGGCCCGGTCGCGCCGGTCTCGCGCCAGTCCGGGTCGTTGACCAGGATGACCACCGTCTTCCCCTTCACGTCGATCCCGGCATAGTCGTTCCAGCCGCGCTCGGGCGCGTTGATGCCATAGCCGACGAACACCATGTCGCTGTTGGTCACCTCGATCTTGGGGACGACGCGGTAGGTGCCGAGCACCATGTCGGTTCGGTAGGCGAGCTCGATCGGGGTCTTGCCCCCGGTGAAGCGGACCGGGCTGACGTTCCCGGCGGTGGTTTCTACCATCGGCACGTCCTGGAACCAGCCGCCCTTGTTGCCGGGCTTCAGGCCCGCCGCCTTCATCCGCTCCACGATGTACGCGACGGTCTTCGTCTCCCCAGGCGTCGTCGGCGCCCGGCCCTCATACTCGTCCGACGACAGCGTCTTGGTCACCGTCTTCAGCGTATCGACCGAGACGGCGGGGACCTGCGCGGTCTGGGCGGTCGCGGCGGCGGATGCGAGCAACAGGGGCAGGAAGATCGTGCGCATGGGGACTAGGCTCCTTTGCCCGGCGTTCTGGCGGGCGGAACGCGCCTTGTCCAAACGAAAAAGGGCGGCCCCGCAGGACCGCCCCCTTCTCAATCGCCGCAGCGACGATGATCAGCGCGAGTAGAACTCGACGACCAGGTTCGGCTCCATCTTCACCGGATACGGCACCTCGTCGAGCGACGGGATACGGGTGAAGGTCACCTTGGCGGTGCCGTCGGGCGCGACGTAATCGGGGATCTCGCGCTCGGCGAGGCTCTGCGCCTCCATAACCAGCGCCATTTCCTGCGCCTTCTTGCCCAGCGTCACCTCGTCGCCGACGAAGCAGCGGCGCGATGCAATGTTGCACTTGGTGCCGTTGACGCGGACGTGACCGTGGCTGACCAGCTGGCGTGCCGCCCAGATCGTCGGCGCGTACTTGGCGCGGTAGACGATCATGTCGAGACGCTGCTCGAGCAGGCCGATCAGGTTCTGGCCGGTGTCGCCCTTCATCCGGGCGGCCTCGGTGTAGCAGGCGCGGAACTGCTTCTCGGTCACGTCGCCATAATAGCCCTTCAGCTTCTGCTTGGCGCGCAGCTGGATGCCGAAATCGGAGACCTTGCCCTTGCGGCGCTGGCCGTGCTGGCCGGGGCCGTACTCACGCTTGTTGACCGGGCTCTTCGGGCGACCCCAGATGTTCTCGCCCATCCGGCGGTCGAGCTTGTGCTTGGCGCTATGGCGCTTCGACATATGTATTCCTTGCAATATCGAACAACGTTGGTCCCGGTATCGCTCTACTTGCTCCATGAGGAGGGCAGGGCCGCCGCTTCACCGGGGTGCGGAGCCATTGCGAAGGCGGGCGCCTACGCGCGGGGCGGCCTCAAGTCAAGCTGGACAGCGCGGGAGGACGCCGCCAGAGGCTGCCGCCATGACCATCCTTCCCGGACCAGACTGCACCACCATGGCCGAGGTCCGCGCCGGCGTCGACCAAGTCGACCGCGACCTGATCGCGCTCCTCGCGCGCCGCTTCGCGTACATGGACGCCGCGGCACGCATCAAGCCGTCCCGCGACGCGGTCCGCGACGAGGCCCGCAAGGCCGCGGTTGTGGGCAATGCGCGCGCGGCGGCGGTGGAAGCGGGGCTGCCAGCGGACGACATCGCGGCGCTCTGGGACACCCTGGTGGAAGCGTCGATCGCGTATGAGATGCGGGCGTTCGACCAACACCGTTCGTCCTGAGTAGCCGCTGAGCGAAGCCGAAGCAGCGTATCGAAGGACCGCCCCGCTTGTGGCGATGTCCTTCGATACGGGTCTTCGCCAGGCTCAGCCCCTACTCAGGACGAACGGAACAGGCGTGCCTAATCCTTCGCCCGCTTGCGCCCGCCAAGCGCCGACAACACCCCGCGAAAAGTCCGCACCTCCTGCGCCGACCAGCCCGGCTTGGTCAGCATCGTCCGCAGCGTCCGCCGCGTCACCGGGGTCCGATCCGGCGGGTAGAAGAAATGCGCCGCGACCAGCATCGCGTCGAGCTGCGCGATCATCCCGTCCAGCTCTTCCTGCGGCGCCGGCTCCGGGATCGGCACCTCGGGCGGCTGCGCCAGTCCCATCCCCTTCGACCATTCATACGCCACCAGGATCACCGCCTGGGCGAGGTTCAGCGATCCGAATTCAGCGTTGATCGGCACGGTGATGATCGTCCGCGCGATCGCGACGTCGTCGGTCTCCAGCCCCGACCGCTCCGGCCCGAACAGGATCGCAGACCGCCCCGGCCCCGCATGAATGGCGGTCGCCGCCGCTTCCGGCGTCACCACCGGCTTGGTCACCCCGCGCTTGCGCACCGTCGTCGCATAGACATGCGCACAATCCGCCACCGCCGCCTCGACGCTATCGAAGACCTGCGCGCGCTCGAGCACCACGTCCGCCCCGCTCGCCGCCGGCCCCGCAGCGGGGTTTGGCCACCCGTCGCGCGGCGTCACCAGCCGCATGTCCGTCAGCCCGAAATTGAGCATCGCCCGCGCCGCCTTGCCGATATTCTCGCCGAGCTGCGGGCGGACGAGGACGATGACGGGAGGTGGGATTTTCACGTCGGCCACCTCTACCCCGTTCGTCCTGAGTAGGGGCTGAGCCTGGCGAAGACCCGTATCGAAGGACTTGCGTTCCAGTTCGCGCACCGCATCCCACTCGCCGTTCGCCAACGCCTGCTTCTTCGCACGTGTCCAGCCCTTGATCTGCCGCTCGGCCTCGATCGCCTCCGCCCGCGATGGAAAGTCCTGGCTCCAGATCAGCGTTATCGGCCGACGCTTCTGCGTATAGCCCTCGATGGCTCCGAGCTGATGCTGGCCGATCCGCTGTTCGAGATTGTCGGTATGGCCGATGTAGTAGCTGTCGTCGGCACAGCGCAGCATATAGGCATGAAAGCTCAAACCAACCGATCCTTCGATACGCGTCTTCGACTTCGCTCAGCCGCTACTCAGGACGAACGGCGTTGGACGTACAAGCCGGCTCGCACACCAACTACTTGCCGTTTGTCCTGAGTAGGGGTCGAGCCTGGCGAAGACCCGTATCGAACGACCTCGCCAGTCCCCTACCCCTTCACCTCGTTCACCGCCCCCGCAAATTCCTCGAAATCGCGCGCTTCGCTGAAATCGCGGTACACGCTCGCGAAGCGGATATACGCCACCGAATCCAGAGCCTTCAGCCCGTCCATCACCAGCTCGCCGATCCGCTTCGACGTCACCTCGCTGTCGCCCAGCGTCTCGAGCTGGCGCTGGATGCCGCTCACCAGCTTCTCCAGCCGCAGCGCGTCGATCGGGCGTTTGCGCGCCGCGATTGAGACCGACCGCAGCAGCTTGTCGCGGTCGAACGGCTCGCGGCGCTCCTCGCTCTTCAGCACCGTCAGTTCGCGCAGCTGGATCCGTTCGAACGTCGTGAACCGCGCCGCGCAGCCCTCGCACTGACGGCGACGGCGGATCGCCGCCCCGTCTTCGGTGGGGCGGCTGTCCTTTACTTGGCTGTCGTCATGCGCGCAGAACGGGCAACGCATTCAGACGCCGCGCTTCTTCGCTTTGAAATAGGCATAGCCCATCCCCGCGGCCGCACCGATCACCGGCCCGACGATCGGCAGCGGAATCGCGACCACGAAGCCCAGCGCACCCCATTTCGCCATGCTCTTGCCGAGGCCCGGGGTGGTCTTCACTTCGTTGCGGAGATCGTCGAACGCCATGGTCTCATCCTTCGTAGATCGGGAAGCGCGCGCACAGATCGCGCACCCGCTGACGAACGCTCGCCTCGACCTGCGGGTCCCCATGCTCGCCCTTTGCCGCCAGCCCGTCGAGCACGTCGGCGACCATGTTGCCGATCTCGCGGAATTCGGCGGGACCGAAGCCGCGGGTGGTGCCGGCCGGGCTGCCCACGCGGATGCCGCTGGTCTTTACCGGCGGCAGCGGATCGTTGGGGATGCCGTTCTTGTTGCAGGTGATGCCTGCCCGCTCCAGCGCCTCGTCCGCATCCTTGCCGGTGATGCCGAGCGGGGTCAGGTCCACCAGCGCCAGATGCGTGTCGGTGCCGCCCGCGACGAGGTTGCTGCCGCGCTCCTGCAGCGTCGCCGCGAGCACCTTGGCGTTCTCGACCACCGCCGCGATGTAGCTCTTAAAATCGGGCTGCAGCGCCTCGCCGAACGCCACCGCCTTGGCCGCGATCACGTGCATCAGCGGCCCGCCCTGCAGCCCCGGGAACACCGCCGAGTTGAGCTTCTTCGCCAGCGCCTCGTCGTTGGTCATGATCATGCCGCCGCGCGGGCCACGCAGCGTCTTGTGCGTCGTCGTCGTCACCACATGCGCGTGGCCGAACGGCGTCGGGTGCAGCCCCGCCGCGACGATCCCCGCGAAATGCGCCATGTCGACCATGAAATACGCCCCGACCTTGTCCGCGATGGCGCGAAAACGGGCGAAATCGATCGCTCGCGGATAGGCCGATCCGCCCGCGATGATCAGCTTAGGCTGGTGCTCGACCGCCAGCGCCTCGACCTGGTCGTAATCGATCAGGTGGGTGACCGGATCGACGCCGTACTGCACCGCGTTGAACCACTTGCCCGACATCGCCGCGCGCGCACCGTGCGTCAGGTGACCACCCGCGTCGAGGCTCATGCCCAGGATCGTCTCGCCGGGCTTGACCAGCGCCAGCATCACCGCGCCATTGGCCTGCGCGCCCGAATGCGGCTGGACGTTGACGAAGCCGCAGCCGAACAGCTGCTTAGCGCGATCGATCGCGAGTTGCTCGACCTCGTCCGACGGCGCGCAGCCCTGATAATAGCGCTTGCCCGGATAGCCTTCGGCATATTTGTTGGTGAAGACGGACCCTTGCGCCTCCAGCACCGCGCGCGAGACGATGTTCTCGCTCGCGATCAGCTCGATCTGGGTGCGTTCGCGATCAAGCTCGTGCGCGACGCCGGCGAAGATCGCCGGGTCCGCATCGGCAAGGCCGCGGGTGAAGAAACCGTCCGGCTGGACGTCGTGCAGGTCGCGGGGCTGGGTGCTCATACGGGCTCCTTTGCGGAAAGCTTGTCGACACGGGCGGCGTGGCGGCCACCCTCGAACTCATGGGACAGGAACGCCTCGACACAGGCCTTGGCCATTTCTTCGCCGATCATGCGCGCACCGAGCGCGATCGCATTGGCGTCGTTATGCGTCCGCGCGAACCGGGCGGACAGCGGCTCCGACACCAGCGCGCACCGGCAGGCCGGGTTGCGGTTCGCCGCGATCGCGATGCCGATCCCCGATCCGCACAGCGCGATGCCCCGTTCGGCGCGCCCGTCCGCCAGCGCATCGGCGATCGCATAGCCGTAATCGGGATAGTCGACGCTCGCCGTACCGTCGGTGCCGAGATCGAGCACGTCGTGACCCGCCTCGCGCAGCCACGGCACGAGCAGCGACTTCAGCGATACGGCAGCGTGGTCGGAGGCGATGGCGATGCGCATCGGCGGCGTCCTGTCGGCAGCGAAAAGGATGCGCGCCCTCTACGCGCGGACGCCGCCGATTGCCACACCCGGTGCGCGCGAAGACGAGGAAACTTGTTGACCGGGCCCGCTGCGGGTCGGACAAACCGGCTATGTCGATCAGCCACCCCACCACGCCGCTGCTGCTGCTGGCCACCCTCGCACTCGCAGGCTGCGACCGCGCCGAGGCACCGGCCCCGACGGTCGCCAACACCGCTGCTGTGATGGAAACGGACGAAATGATCGGGCGCTGGGTCGGAGTCGAGGGCTTGGTCCTCGACGTCGCGGCTGCCGGTGCGCCCGGTCGCTATACGCTGACGATGCAATGGGACCTCGATCATCGCGGCCGCTTCGACGGGACCGCGCGGGGCGACACCATCGTCTTCACTCGTGATGGCGTTCAGGAGACGCTGCGCCCCACGGATGGCGCGGCGACCGGCCTCAAATATCTGGCCGACAAGAAACGCTGCCTTACCGTAAAGGCCGGTGAGGGCTATTGCCGCGCGTAAATCACGCGCTAGGGTTGCGGCCATGACAGCAACGCTTTCGGACGCCGACAATGCCCGGGCGCGTCTCGCCGAAATCCTGATCCGCACCGGATCGGAAGATCGCGCCGCCTTCCGCGATCTATACGCGCTGACCAGTGCGAAGCTATTTGGCATCTGCCTGCGTATCTGTGGCGAAAGGCAGGCCGCAGAGGATGTACTCCACGACGTCTACATCACCATCTGGAAACGCGCCGGCGCCTGGGAGCCCGGTCGCGCCAGCCCGATCACCTGGCTCGCGACCATCGCGCGCAACCGTGCGATCGACTGGCGCCGCGCCCAGACGGTCCGCCGCGCCAGCCCGATCGACGACGCCCCCGACATCGCCGACGATGCGCCCGACGCCGAATCCAGCCTGTTGTCGGACGAGGCTGCGCACCGCCTGCACCACTGCCTCGACGAGCTCGAGGTTCGCCAGCGGACGGCGATCCGCACCGCCTTCTTCGACGGCGTTACCTATGCCGAACTCGCCGACCGCAGCAACGTGCCGTTGGGCACGATGAAGAGCTGGGTGAGACGCGGCCTCGGTCGGTTGAAGGATTGCCTCAATGCCGACTGATTTCGACGAACCCGCCGACGACATGATGGCGGCCGAACTCGCGCTCGGGCTGCTGGAGGGCGACGAGCGTGCGGTCGCGTTGCGGCGGATGCTCGCCGACCCCGCCTTCGCGCGCGAGGTCGAGACGTGGCGCCTCCATTTCGCACAATTGTTCGATCTGTGGCCTGGGGTCGAAGCGCCCGAGGGTCTGATCGAGCGGATCGACGCGACGCTCGGCGGTCCCGGCACCGATCGCCGCCCGTCACGGCTGCCCTGGCCGCTGCTGGCGATCGCCAGCTCGGCGCTGGCCGCGTGCCTGCTCGTCATCGTCGCGATCCGTCCAGACCCCGCACCGGTGGTCTTCACCCCCGCGCCTGCGCCGGTGGAGCGCACCGGGCCGGTGCTGGTGGCCTCGCTCGATTACGAGAAGACGCCCATCGCGTCCTTCTACGACCCCTCGCGAGGCTCCCTCCGCGTCGCCGCGTCGCCCGACATCGCCGCGAACCGTGTGGCGGAGTTGTGGGTGATCGGCGCCGACGGCGTGCCGCACTCGCTCGGCCTGCTGACCCGCACCGCCACCGCGCTGACCATCCCGGCGGCGAACCGTGCCCGCTTGGCGGCGGGGGCCGTCCTCGCCATCTCCGTCGAACCGCTCGGCGGCTCGCCTACCGGACTGCCGACCGGACCTGTGGTGGCGAAGGGTGCGCTGTCGAGCGTATAGGGCGCTGCCTCCAGCGGAGAGGCCCCTCCACCACTCGCTAGCGCGAGCGGTCCGCCTCTACCGCAAAGCGGGAGAGGTGGCAGCCGCTAGGCTGAGGGAGGGGCAGGTAAGCGCGGGAGCCCTCGATCGGCCCGCCCACGGCACATGACGCCCCTTCCTGCGTTAGGTATATACCACGAGTCGCGCCCATCCAGCGCGTCGCTTAAAGGTTAATGCCATGAACAAGCCCTTCCAGCTTGCCGACACCTCGACCAAGGCCGCCTTCACGACCGCCGAATATCTCCGGATGGGCGAAGCGGGTGCCTTCGACGACATGAAGATCGAGCTGGTCGACGGAGAACTCGAGCGCATGATGTCGCCTATGAGCGGGCACGCCGGCAAACAGGCGATGCTGGTCGGCCTGTTGTTTCAGGTCGCGGATCGCGGCCTCGTACTGGGTGAGGTGGGTATCGACTTCGGAGACGATACCGTGCTCGCCTGTGACGCCGCCGTGCTTCGCGCGCCGATTGGCGAAGATCGGCTGCTTTCGCCGGGCGACGTTCAGCTCGTTGTCGAGGTCGCGCAAACAACCTTGTCGCGTGATCAGGGATCGAAGCGCGTCCGCTATGCGGCGGCGGGCATCCCGGAATATTGGGTGGTCGATGGCGACCGTGCGGTGGTGCATGTCTACCGCGAGCCGGTCGAGGGCGATTATGCGCTGATCTCCACCGTGCGCTTCGGCGAGCCCTTGGCAGTGCCCGGCACCGCGGCGACGATCACCGTCTCGTGACCGACCTCGACGACGGCGGCCGGCCGCGCG
>NZ_CAXTEM010000003.1:0-116734 GCF_964243315.1 uncultured Sphingomonas sp.
TTCAACTATCGCAGCATGAAGACGCTGAACGACGAGCTGCAGATGCGCAGCGACTGGGAATTCCCGATCTGCGGCGGGCAGGAGCGGCTGAAGCGCGATGGCGTGAAGGTCCACCCGACGCAGAAGCCCGAGGCGCTGCTGTACCGCATCCTGCTGGCGTGCACCAAGCCCGGCGACGTGGTGCTCGACCCGTTCTTCGGCACCGGCACGACGGGTGCGGTGGCCAAGCGGCTCGGCCGGCACTGGATCGGGATCGAGCGCGAGGTCGATTATTGCGCGGCGGCAATCGAGCGGATCGAGGCGGCGCTGCCGCTCGACGAATCGGCGCTGGCGACGATGCAGAGCCCCAAGAACCAGCCCAAGGTGGCGTTCGGGGTGCTTGTCGAGAATGCGTTGATCGTGCCCGGCGCGGTGCTGACCGACGCCAAGCGCCGCTGGAGCGCGACGGTGCGCGCGGACGGATCGCTGCTCAGTGCGTGCGGGGCGGTGGGATCGATCCACAAGCTCGGTGCGACGTTGCAGGGGCAGCCGGCGTGCAACGGGTGGTCGTTCTGGCACCTTGAGGTGGAGGGCGCGCTGACGCCGATCGATTCGGTACGGCAGACGTATCTGCTGGCGACGACGGTTTAGTCGGGGGCCGATCTGGGTTCACGCTAAGGCGCTAAGGCACGAAGAGAAGAGGGTTCGCGCGGAGACGCGGAGTATCAGGGCGCCGCGGGAGATGGGTGGCCTTACCGACAACAGCGCGCGCGCCTGACTCCGTCATTCCCGCCTTCGCGGGAATGACGGATGAAGGCGCCTCTTCGCGCCTTTGCGCCTTCGCGTGAACCGATGGAGCCACGTCGCGACGACGCGAGGCCGGTAGACCGCGCCGACACTTCACGGCTACGCAGCCGCGATGACCAAGCTACACCTGCGCCCGATCCAGTTCGTCGACTCACCCGTCGGACGGAATGGGGAGGTCGCGCGGTTGTCGGGCGGGATGCTGTGGTTCGCGGCGTACGAGGTGATCGAGGAGGGCCGGCGTTCCACCGTGCCGGTCGCTGCCTTTGCCGACGAGTTCGCGCATGACGAGCGGGCGATGCGGCTCCATGCCGCGATCACGGCGCCGCGGGGAGCACTGACGCTGGGCGAGCGGGTGTTGCGGTTCGATCAGCCTGTTGTGGCGGGTATCCTCAACCTCACGCCCGACAGTTTCTCGGACGGCGGTGCGCTGATGGACGATCCGGCGGGCGCGGCGGCGGCGGGGATCGACATGGCGGCGGCGGGCGCCACGCTGATCGATGTCGGCGGCGAATCGACCCGGCCCGGTGCGGCGCTGGTTTGGGAAGGCGACGAGGTGAAGCGAATCGAGCCCGTGGTCGCGCGGCTCGCATCCGCCGGCGCGCTGGTGTCGATCGACACGCGCAAGGCAGCGGTGATGGAGGCGGCGCTCGCGGCGGGGGCGGGACTCGTCAACGACGTGTCGGCGCTGTTGTGGGACGACCGCGCGCTGGACGTGGTCGCGGGCGCGGAGTGCCCGGTGATCCTGATGCATTCGCCCGATCCCGCCAAGGGGCCGCACGGCGAGGCACGCTACGGCAACGTGTTGACTGACGTGTTCGACTGGCTGGAGGCGCGGATCGAGGCGGTCGTCGCGGCGGGCATCGATCGCGCGCGGATCATCGTCGATCCCGGCATCGGCTTCGGCAAGTCGCTGGCGGACAATCTCGCGCTGATCAACGGGCTGGCGCTGTTCCACGGGCTCGGCTGCCCGATCATGCTCGGCGCCAGCCGCAAGCGGATGATCGGCGCGCTATCCAATGAGGCCAAGGCGAACGAGCGGCTCGGTGGATCGATCGCGATGGCGCTGAAGGGTGTCGAGGCGGGCGTGCAACTGCTGCGGGTCCACGACGTTGCGCAGACCGTCCAGGCGGTCCGCGTCTGGCGCGGCCTGCGCGATCAGGCGCTGGTCGGGCGATGAGAAGGAGAAGTGCCGCATGATCGTCGATGCCGTCCCGCGCTATCGGCGCATCGCTGCCGAGGTGTGGCGTCCGCTGGCCGCGCTGTTCATCTGGGACGTGCTGGTAACGGTCACCTATTACATCCTGCCGTTCAAGGCGCCGACCTTGCCGTTGCCGCTGTTCGGTTCGGCACTGGCGCTGTTCCTCGGTTTTCGCGCGACCTCGGCCTATCAGCGCTGGTGGGAAGGTCGCGTGCTGTGGGGCGCGATGATCAATGCGTCGCGCAGCCTGGCGCGGGCGGCGCGCAGCTATCTGCCCGACGAAGCCGCGCGCGACCTGCAACGCGCGATCATCCTGCGCCAGATCGCCTATGTCCATGTGCTGCGCTGCCAGTTGCGGCGGCAGGATGCGAAGGCGGAGCTAACCCGCTTCCTGTCGCCGGACGAGGCGGCGCCGTCGCTGGCGCGGACCAACGTCGCAAACGGCATCCTCGACGGCACCGGCCGGCGGGTCGACCATGCACGCGACCGCGGCTGGATCGACACCGTGCAACAGGCGTCGATCGAGCGCACGCTGGTGGCAATCACCGATGCGCAGGGCGGGATGGAGCGGCTGAAGAACACGCCGCTACCGAACCAGTATCGTTTCTTCCCTACGCTGTTCACGCACATCTTCTGCGTGTTGCTGCCGATCGGGCTGGTCGAGACGCTGGGATTCGCGACGCCGCTCGGGTCGACCGTGGCGGGGCTGATGTTCCTCGCGGTGCTCGCGATCGGCGAGGATCTGGTCGATCCGTTCGCGAACACGGTGCACGACGTACCGCTGACCGCGATGTGCCGGACGATCGAGATTGACCTGCTGCAAGCGCTGGGCGATCCTGCGCCCGAGCCGGTTAAGCCGGAGCGCGGGGTGCTTTGGTGACGAGTTGAGCCATTGTTCGGATGACGTAACCCGCTCTCCGTTTGTGCTGAGTAGAGACCGAGTAGCTCCCGCCAGGGAGCGTATCGAGGGCTCGTATCGAAGCACAGGTTTCACGCGCTAACCTGTCCTTCGATACGGGCTCTCGATACGCCGCTTGCGCGGCTACTCGATCCTCACTCAGGACGAACGGGCAGTAGAGGTCGACGGCTAGGGCGTGGTGGGTCTAGGTCGGTCAGACATCCGCCCACGATCTCTAAGCCGCGTTGTCAATCCCGAGTTCGCCGAGCTTGCGGTACAGCGTCGAACGCCCGATCCCGAGCCGGCGCGCGACTTCGGTCATGCGGCCGCGATAGTGGCCGATGGCGAGGCGGATCACGTCGGCTTCGATGTCTTCCAGCGGCCGCAGGTTGCCGTCGGGGCGGAAGAGCGTGACGCCACCGCCATTGGTGCTCGCGGCATTGCCCTGGCGGCGATGGCCGAGCGCGGCGATCTGCGGGAAATCGGCGCGGGTGAGTGCGGCGCCCTCGCACAGCACGGCGGCGCGGAAGAGCGCGTTCTGGAGCTGGCGGACATTGCCCGGCCAGTCATATTCGACCAGCAGCGCCAGCGCGTCGTCGGTGATGCCGAGCGGGCGCAAGCCGGGCTGCTGCGCGATGCGCGCGAGCAGGTGTCGCGCGAGCGCCGGGACGTCGCCGGTACGTTCGCGCAACGGCGGGATCGTGACCTGGACGACGTTGAGGCGGTAATAGAGATCCTCGCGGAAGCGACCGGCCTCGACCTCGTCGAGCAGGCGCTTGTTGGTCGCGGCGATGACCCGGACGTCGACTTCACGGGCGTGGCGCGCGCCGATCGGCTGGATCTCGCCGCCTTGAAGGACGCGGAGCAGCTTTACCTGCGCCTCGAGCGGCATCTCGCCGATCTCGTCGAGGAAGATGGTGCTGCCGTCGGCCTCCTGAAACTTGCCGATCTTGCGCTCGAACGCGCCGGTGAAGGCGCCCTTTTCGTGGCCGAACAGCTCGCTTTCGACGAGGTTGGCGGGGATCGCGCCGCAATTGAGCGTGACCATCGGCTTCTTGCCGCGCGGGCTGGCGGCATGGACCGCCTCAGCGACGACTTCCTTGCCTACGCCGCTTTCGCCCTCGAGCAGGACGGGAACGCGGGCGCGCGCCGCCTTCGCCGCGATCGCCAGCGCGGCACGGAAATCGGGCGAGGACCCGACGATCTCGTCGAACGCGAGCAGCGCGGGAATCTTCTCGGTTAGCGGGCGGAGCTCGCCCGCCGCGGTGCCGGCGATCACCGCCTCCAGCGAGGCCAGCAGGCGTTCGGGGGCGAGCGGCTTGACCAGGAAATCGGTGGCGCCGGCGCGCATGGCCGACACCGCGTGCGCGACCGATCCGTTCGCCGTGAACATCAGGATCGGCAGCGCCGGGCGACGCGCGCGCAGTTCCGCGATCAGCGGCACCGCGTCGGTATCGGGTGACGAATGATCCAGCAGGATCGCGTCGAGCTGCATGCCGTCCTGCGTGCCGAGCGTCGCGATCGCCATTTCGGCGTCGGCTGCGAAGATCGACCGCCATCCGCCGCGTGCCGCAAGCGCCGCCACGAGCCGGCGCTGGGCCGGTTCTTCGTCGATCAGCAGGAGAAGGCGCTGGCCGTTGCGCGTCATCTGTGTTCCAATCCAATTCCGTGGAGGCACCCATAACGGGCGTCGGTAAAAGCGCCCTTAAGGGTGGAGAACGTGGGCGGACTTGCGGCAGACGGGGTCGAGCGGGCTTGAGGGAGCCGATCCTGCCCGATAAGGCTGGGCAAGCGGGGAACGAGAGAGGGTATGACGATGGCTGGTGACGGCAACATGAATGCGCACGAATCGACCTATGGCAGCGTCATCGGGATGATGAAGTGGGGCACGCTCGCTTGCGTCCTGATCGCGTTCTTCGTGATCTGGCTGATTTCGTAAGCGCGCGGTGAAGATCGCCGTCCTCAGGGAGCAGACAGACGGCGAGCGGCGGGTAGCCGCGACGCCCGAAACCGTCCGCAAGTTCGTCGCGCTGGGCGCCACGATCGCGGTCGAGGCCGGCGCGGGCGAGTCCGCCTCGATCGCCGACACCGCCTATGCCGAGGCGGGTGCCGAGATCGGCGACCGCGCGGCGACGCTGGAGGGAGCGGGGTTGATCCTCGGGGTGCAAGGGCCGGATCCGGCATCGTTGGCGGGCAGTGCGCCGGGTGCGTGGATCGTCGCCGGTCTCAACCCGTTCGGCGTTGGTCCGGATGGCGGGCGCGCGCGCGTCGACGCGTATGCTGCGGCCGGGTTCGAAGCGCTGGCGATGGAGCTGATGCCGCGAATCACCCGCGCGCAGTCGATGGACATCCTGTCGTCGCAGTCGAACCTGGCGGGCTACAAGGCGGTGCTCGACGCGGCGGCGGAATATGGCCGCGCCTTTCCGATGATGATGACCGCGGCGGGCACGGTGAGCGCGGCAAAGGTGTTCGTGATGGGCGTCGGCGTCGCCGGGCTCCAGGCGATCGCGACCGCGCGGCGGCTCGGTGCGCAGGTGTCGGCGACCGACGTGCGCAGCGCGACTCGCGAGCAGATCCAGTCGCTGGGCGCGAAACCGATCTTCGTCGAGAACGTCGCCGGGATCGAGGGCGAGGGTTCAGGCGGTTATGCTGGGGAGATGAGCGCCGAATACCAGGCCGCGCAGGCGGAGCTGGTGTCGGCGCATATCGCCAAGCAGGACATCGTCATCACCACCGCGCTGATCCCCGGCCGCGCCGCGCCGCGGCTGATCTCCGACGCGCAGATCGCGACGATGAAACCCGGCAGCGTCATCGTCGATCTCGCGGTCGAACAGGGCGGTAACGTCGAGGGCGCGGTGTTGGGCGAGGTGGCAATCGTGCACGGCGTCAGGATCGTCGGCCATCGCAACGTGCCGAGCCGGCTGGCGGCGGACGCGTCGGCGCTGTTCTCGCGCAACCTGTACAACTTCCTCAACGCGTTCTGGGACAAGGAGGCGGGGAAGCCGGTGTTCCCCGACGACGACGAGATCGTCCAGGGCGTGCGGCTGACCCAGGGTGGCAAGGTCGTGAACGCGCGGTTGCTGTCGTGAACGCTCCTGCGAATTGATCGCGCAGGGTGTCGCGCGCCGAGAAGCTTCTCGACCGGATGCGTGCCAACCCGCGCGACTGGCGGATCGCCGATGTCGTGGCCGTATGCGATGCCGCAGGCGTCGCTTGCACCCCGCCGCGTACCGGCTCACACTATAAGGTGAAGCATACAGACCTGATCGAGATACTGACGATCCCGGCACACCGCCCGATCAAACCCGTCTACATCCGGGCCCTGGTACAGTTCATCGATCGCGCAAACGGAGGAACGCCTTGAACCCGCAAGATTTCGAAGTCGACATCCTGCCGCTGTCGGCGGACGATGGCGGTGGGTTCAGCGCGGTCGCACCCGAATTGCCGGGTTGCCGATCGGATGGTGAGACGCCGCAGGAGGCGCTCGACAACATCTATGATGCGATCGCCTGCTGGATCGAGGCGGCGCACGAGATGGGCAGGGCCGTACCGCAACCCCGCCGCGCGACAGCGGCATGAGGAGCAATCATGGACTTCATCGCGATCCTGTCGATCTTCGTGCTGGCGTGTTTCGTCGGCTATTTTGTGGTGTGGTCGGTCACCCCGGCGCTGCACACGCCGTTGATGGCGGTGACCAACGCGATCTCGTCCGTCATCATCGTCGGCGCGCTGATCGCGTCAGCCGCGGCAGGATCGCCGATTGCCAAATGGCTCGGCCTGCTGGCGGTGGTGTTGGCGAGCGTCAACATCTTCGGCGGCTTCGCGGTGACCGCGCGAATGCTGGCGATGTACAAGAAGAAGGTGCGCTGAGATGGGGCATGGCGCGGTGGAGAGTATAGCGGCGAGCCCGTGGGTCGCCTTGGCCTACCTCGTCGCGGGGGTTTGCTTCATCCTCGCGTTGCGGGGACTGTCGAGCCCGGTGTCGAGCCAGCGCGGCAACCGCTTCGGGATGATCGGCATGACCATCGCGGTGGTGACGACGCTGGTGACGCACGAGATCGCGAGCCTGCCCGAGATCGTCGCGGCGATCGCGATCGGCGGCGCGATCGGCTTCGTGATCGCGCGCAAGATCGCGATGACCGACATGCCGCAGCTGGTCGCGGGGTTCCACAGCCTGGTCGGACTGGCGGCGGTGCTGGTCGGGTGCGCGGCGTATCTCAACCCCGAGGCGTTCGGGATCGCGACGCTGATGGTGCCGATGATAGGCCAGCCCGTCGCGATCATCCACCCCGCCAGCCGGGTCGAACTCGGACTGGGTGTCGCGATCGGCGCGATCACCTTCTCGGGATCGATCATCGCGTTCCTGAAGCTGAACGGCAACATGGGCGGCAAGCCGATCATGCTGCCCGGACGGCACGTCATCAATCTGGCGGTACTCGCCGGGATCCTCGGGCTGATCGGCTATTTCACGCAGGATCAGGACGCGTGGGTGTTCTGGACGATCCTTGGACTCTCCTTCGCGATCGGGTTCCTGCTGATCATCCCGATCGGTGGCGCGGACATGCCGGTCGTGGTCTCGATGCTCAACAGCTATTCGGGCTGGGCGGCGGCGGCGATGGGGTTCACGCTGCACAACAGCGCGATGATCATCACCGGCGCGCTGGTCGGGTCGTCGGGCGCGATCCTCAGCTACATCATGTGCCGGGCAATGAACCGCAGCTTCATCAGCGTCATCGCGGGCGGGTTCGGCGCGGAGAGCGGTGGCGGCGGAGCTGCTGCGGCGACCGACCGGCCGTGGAAGCGTGGCTCGGCCGAAGATGCGGCGTTCCTGATGAGCCAGGCCGAGCAGGTAGTCATCGTTCCCGGCTACGGCATGGCAGTGGCGCAGGCGCAGCACGTCCTGCGCGAGATGGGCGACAAGCTGAAGGCCGAGGGCGTCCGCGTGAAATATGCGATCCACCCGGTCGCGGGGCGGATGCCGGGGCACATGAACGTGCTGCTCGCCGAGGCCAACGTGCCCTATGACGAGGTGTTCGAGCTGGAGGACATCAACTCCGAATTCGCGCAGACCGACGTCGCCTTCGTGATCGGCGCCAACGACGTCACCAACCCCGCGGCCAAGACCGACAAGACCTCCCCGATCTACGGCATGCCGATCCTCGACGTGGAAAAGGCTAAGACCGTATTGTTCATCAAGCGGTCGATGGGCGGGGTGGGCTATGCCGGCGTCGACAACGACGTGTTCTACATGGACAACACGATGATGCTGCTCGCCGACGCCAAGAAGATGGTCGAGGATATCGTGAAGGCGCTCGGCTGACGACAATCGGCTCCGATATGGATCCAGTTTCGGGCGGGCACGGCACCGGCGCCGCCTGAAAGCGCGATTTCGGAGGTGAATGGGCGTGGCCGGTCCGTGGTCACGCGTATCGTCCGCCCGATAATGGGGAAGAGCAGCCATGGGTGAGGGCGAGGGGGACACCGCCGACTATGCGCGGATCGATCGCTGCACCGCGATCGTGATCGGCCGGTCTGCGCTGTGCGGGGAGGCACTGGCGGCGATCGACCTGATCGGCGGTCGTGTGGTCGCGCAACTCGACTGGGCGGTGCTGGCGGAGACGCTCGCCGGGTGCACCGCGACGGTGCGGATGATCGTGGTCGAGGCGGAGGGCGTCGACGATGGGGTGCTCGACACAGCGCTGCCGCGGATCGACGCCTATGCGTCGGCGCTGGATCTGCCGGTGATCGTCGCGTTCGCGCAAGACCAGATCGATCTGGTCGCGGCGCACCTGCTCGGGCGCCAGGTCCAGCTGCTCTGCGCGCCGACGATGGCCGATCGGGTCGCGGCGCTCGCAGTGGCGGCGAAACTGTCGGGCACGTCGCGGCTCGACGACAGTTGGCGCGAGAGCGAGGCGGCACGATTGCAGCGGCTCAACCAGGAGGTCGCCCGCATCGCCGAGATCCTGGCACGGCTGACGCGCGACGAGCCGCCAGAGGTGGAGGATCGCCGGCGCAGCTACGATGCCGGCCCCGCCATCGTCGGCCCGGTGCCGGGGGCGCCGATCGATCCGCAGGAGATCCGCCGCGCCATCCGCGCGCGGCGACTGCGCGACCAGTTCTTCGGCGCCGGGCTGTTCGAGGATCCGGCGTGGGACATGCTGCTCGACCTGTTCGCCGCCGAGCTGGAACATGCCCGCGTCTCGGTGTCGAGCCTGTGCATCGCCGCCGCGGTCGCCCCGACCACCGCGCTACGCTGGATCAGCAAGATGACCGAGGCGGAGTTGTTCGTCCGCCAGCCCGACCCACAGGACCGCCGCCGCGCGTTCATGGCATTGTCGCCGCGGGCGAGCGAGGCGATGCGCAGCTACGTCGCGGCGGCGCGGCGCGCGCAGCTGGCGATCGCGTGAAGGGGCGCCTGAAGCGGCGCCTGACCGTTCCGGGGCTTGCGGGCGGCCGATCATTTTGGCATCGCGGTGGCGACCGGACGATCCCGGGCGCTTAGCTCAGCTGGTAGAGCGGCTCGTTTACACCGAGTAGGTCGGCGGTTCGAACCCGTCAGCGCCCACCATCGCCGCTCCCCTGGCTACAACGCCCGCACCAGCCGGATCGCCTGCGCGATCCATGGCGGCGAGGTCACGACCTGTTGGCGGCTGCCGGGACCGGGGGGCAGCAGATGGAGCTTGCCGCCGGCCTCGCGACCGATGAGACGGCCGAACAGGAAGCGTCCCGCGGGGCGCGGCACCAGCACGTCGCGGTTGAGAGCGGTCGCGTAGGCGTCAGGCGCCAGCGGCTGGCACCAGATCTCGTCCCCGACCCGATAGTCGCCGACGCTTGCGGTCACCGTGACCGCGACCTGACCTTCGCTCACCGTCGGGGGCATGATCGTGGCCGACCGGCGCAGCGCGTGTGCGCCGGTCGCGTCGAGTTGTGCCGCGACGGGCAGCACCGCGCGGTCGGGCAGCGTCACCAGATCCGCGGCGTCGACGTCGAGCGCCGCGGCGATACGGTTGAGCCAGCCGACCGATACGGTGCGGGTGCCGGTTTCGAGGCGGCCGATCGTCTGCGCCGTCGTCGGCGGATCGCACCGCCGCGCAACCTCGTCGAGGGTGAGGCCGCGGCTGCGGCGGACATCGCGTATGGCGGTGATCATCGGGTGCGTTCCAACCAGATCGGTTTGCGACCTGTCCTACAAAGGTGCCGTTGTGGCAACCCCCTCCCCGACTCGTGCAGGGGATCGATCGATGCAGGAACTGGTGGAACGGTCATGGGGTGGCGGGCGGCGGGTGACGATCAACCTTGCGGAATCGCCGCTCGGCTGGCTGCGCGCACGCGGGTTGCTCGATGCGCGCCAGGCCGATGCGGGGGAGGCGCTGCGCCGCGATTACGATGCCGCCGCGCTCGGCGCGGCGGTGACGATGCGGTGGGAGGCCCGGGTGGATGGCGGCAGCGGCGGCGATGCGAGCGACGCGACGGTCGCGCGGATCGCGGCCAAGCGCCGGTTCGATGCCGCGATCGCCGCGGTAGGCGCGGGGCTGGGCGACGTTCTGTGGCAGGTGGTGTGCGCAGGCGAGGCGCTGCCGGTCGCGGAAAAGGCGCTCGGCTGGCCGACGCGCAGCGGGCGGCTGGTGCTGACGCTCGCGCTGGACCGGCTCGCCGACCATTATCGCCTTGCGCGGTAAGACGGTGTAGGCCGCGCGCGGATGACGAGGGATAGGTGATGGACGCGCGGCAATCGGGTTCGGCGATGCGGTTCGATGTCGTGAAATGTCACGGGTCGGGCAACGACTTCCCGTTGATCGACGCGCGCGCGACCGACCTCGACGATGCCGGCTGGGCGGCGGTGGCGCGGGCGCTGGCGGATCGCAGCGGGCCCATCGGGGGCGACGGGTTGTTGCTGCTCGGTGCCGGGTGGGGCGGTGCCACCTTCGCGATGCGGATGTTCAATTCGGACGGGTCGGAGGCGGAGACCTGCCTCAACGGCCTGCGCTGCGTCGCCCGGATGGGATTTGCGGCGCTGGGGTTGGAGCGCGCGAACGTTGCGTTGAAGACGTCGGTCGCAGCGGTCGAGCACGTCGCCGCTCTGGCGCCCGGGGTCTATACCGTGCGCGAGACCGCGGGGCCGGCCTCGCTCGACGCGGCGGCATGGCCGCTGCACGGCGCGCCGGCGCGGATCGTCGACGCGCCGATTGCCGCGCTGCCCGGAACGCGGCGCTTCACCGCAATCGCTATGCCCAACCCGCATCTGGTGAGCTTCGTCGACGCGATCGACGATTCGGAGCTGAGCGCGATCGGGGCGGTGTGCGAGGCGGCGCCCGACTGGCTGCCCAACCGCGCCAATGTCAGTTTCGTCGAGCCGCGTGGCGACGATCTGTTCGTCCGTACCTTCGAGCGCGGGGTGGGGCTGACCGACAGCTGCGGCAGCGCGATGGGCGCGTCGATCTATGCGGCTGGTCTAACCGGCCGCGTTGCGTTCGGTCGCGAGACGACGGTCTTCAACCGCGGAGGCCTGGTCCGCGCGATCGCGGCGTCGGACGGCATGGTGACGCTGATGGGCAATGCGACGATCGAATGGCGCGGGGCGGTGACGGTCGATCTCGAGCGCGGGGTCGCGAGCGGGTTGGAGATCGCCGCACGTGCGGACGACGAGGTCGCGGCGTGGTCGGCAGCGGTCGCCGCATCGACGGATTGGGCGCGGACGATTCTATCATAAATCAGGTTCGTCGTTGAACCTGCCGCACCCCGGTTCGTTGTGGGAGGCGAGGCAGGTGGTTATGGACGAGCCGTACGACGCTGACGACGAGCGCCTGGAGCAACGCCAGGGTGCCGCGCTCTATCCGCTCGGCCGGGCGCTGCGATCGACCTACGATGCGGACAATCACGAGACGTTGAGTGCCGAGGTGACGGCGTTGATGATCAACCTGTCGCGGGTGCCTTACGAACCATGCGCCAAGGCGCCGGTGGCGGTCGCCGCGGCGCAGCCGGAGCGCGCGGAACGGGTGGTGCGGTCGTTAAGGTCGCGGGTGTTCACGCTGTTTGGGGGCTGATCGGGTCACGTGAAGGCGCGACGGCGCGAAGAAGGTGTTCGCGCCGAGACGCGGAGCAGATTGGGCGTGGCTTAGGAGCAGTCCGCGGGCTCGCGTCTCTACGCAATGAACCATCTTCGCGGCTTCGCGCCTTCGCGTGAGCCCCCTTCTCCACTCTCAAACCGCATCCACCCTCGCCAGTCTCGGGCTCAGCAGGTGGATGACGCCGACCGCGATCAGGTAGACGCTGCCCGCGACCGCGAAGATCAGCGTGTAACTGCCCGTGGTCTGGAGCACGTAGCCGGTGAACTTGGCCATCATCATGCCCCCGATCGCGCCGCACGTGCCGCCGATCCCGACCACAGAACCGATCGCGGCGCGCGGGAACATGTCGGACGGGATGGTGTAGAGATTGGCGGAGAAGCCCTGGTGTGCCGCGGTCGCCAGCCCGACGATCAGCACCGCGAGCCACAGATTGTCGACATACTGCGCGAAGAAGATCGGAATCACCAGGATCGCGCAGGCAAGCATCGTCAGCTTGCGCGCGAGATTGGCCGAATAGCCGCGCTTCATCAGCCGCGACGACGACCAGCCGCCCGCGACGCTGCCGAAATCGGAGATCAGGTAGATCACGACGAGCGGCGGGCCGAAGGTCTTGAGGTCGAGCTGGTAGTTCTTGGCGAGGAAATCGGGGGTCCAGAACAGGAAGAGCCACCAGATCGGATCGATCAGGAACTTGCCGAGCGCATAGGCCCAGGTCTCGCGGTAGCCGAGCAGCGTCAGCCAGCCGATCTTGCCCACCGGGTCGGCGGGATCGCTCTCGATATGGGCGAGCTCGGCGGCGCCGAGCGTCGGCAGTTCGCGGGGGCGACGGTAGATCGCGATCCATGCCACCAGCCAAATGAAGCTGACCGCGCCGGTGATGATGAACGCCATCCGCCAGCCGAATGCGATAGTGATGATCGGGACGATCAGCGGCGTGATGATCGCGCCGATGTTCGCGCCGGCGTTGAACACGCCCGTCGCGAGCGCGCGTTCGCGGGCAGGAAACCATTCCGACACCGCCTTGATCCCTGCGGGGAAATTGCCCGCCTCGCCGACGCCGAGCACAAAGCGCGCCGCGGAGAACTGGAAGGCGCTGCCCGCGAAGCCGCACAGGGTGTGGCCGAGCGTCCAGATCACGAAGGCGATCGAATAGCCGATCCGCGCGCCGAGCATGTCGACGATCTTGCCGAAGCTCAGATAGCCGATCGCATACGCCGCCTGAAACCAGAAGATCACGTCGGCATAGGTCAGATCGTCCCAGCCGAGTTCGGCGGAGATGGTCGGCTTGAGCACGCCGATCATCTGGCGATCGACATAATTGATCGCAGTCGCCGCAAATAGCAGCGCGCAGATCGCCCAGCGATAGCGCCCCACTCGTTCCGCCGCGCCGGCGACCGCCGGCTCCTCCCTCGTCGCCATCGGTTCCTCTCCCCATTTTGCCTCTTACGGGCTTTGATCGTCTTGGCGGCCGATTGGCCGCGATCGGGTCAACCGATCAGTAGGATGTTCCAGTCGCCGCGGTCGGCCGCGGCCGCAGCGGTCTTCACGGCGGCGAGCAGCGCCGGGTCGTCGGCCACCGCGCGCGGGATGCCGATCCCTGCTGCGACCAGGCGATCGATCACCTCCGCCGCGCTGCCGTCGCTGGCGATCGACGCGAGCGCGTCCGCGGGATCGACGATCGGGACCCCCGCGCGCGCCTGGCGCATCAGGAATGCGACCCAGCAGCCGAGCGCGGCGACGACATGGCCGGGCACCCGGCCCGCCGCCCGATTGGCGAGCAGGGTGTCGCCCAATCGGTAAGGTAGCTTCTGCGAACCGTCCTGCGCGATCTGATCGAGGCGGTGGACGATCGAGGGATTGCGGAACCGGTCGAGCACCGCGGCGCGGTACGCATCGAGATCGAGCCCCCGAACCGCGGGCAGCATCGGTATGATGTCGCGGCGGATCATCGCGTCGACGAACCCCGCCAGCGCGGCGTCGCGCATCGCCTCCGCCACGCTCGCATGGCCGCGCAGCAGGCCGGCATAGGCGAGGGTGGAGTGCGCGCCGTTGAGGATGCGCAGCTTGGCTTTCTCATAGCCCGCGACGTCATCGGTCACGATCGCGCCCGCGGCGGAGAGATCAGGGCCGATCGGGCGCTCGATATCCTCGATAACCCATTGCGCGAAGGTCTCGCGCTGGACCGCGGCGCCATCCTCGACGCCGAGCGCGGCGGCGACGTCCGCGTAGAGGCGGTCGTCGGACGCGGGGGTGATCGAGTCGACCATCGTCGAGGGCACCCGCACCTCGCCCGCGATCCAGTCGGCCAGCCCGCGGTCGCGCTCGCCCGCGAACGCGACCAGCGCGGCGTGGAGCTTGGCGCCGTTGTTCGCGAGATTGTCGCACGGCATCGGCACGAAGGGCGCCACGCCCGCGGCACGGCGCGCGGCCAGACCGGCGACGATCCAGCCGACGACGCTGCGTGGGACCCGATCGGCCGCCAGATCGTGGACGATGTCGGGATGCGCGAGGTCGAGGCTGCCGTCCGCCGCCAGGCAATAGCCCTTTTCGGTGACGGTCGTGGTCACCAGCCCGACCGCGGGATCGGCGAGCAGCCGATGGGTCTGCGCGGCATCGTCGGGGCCGAGGAAGCGGCGGTGCGCGGCGAGGACCCGCATCGACGACACGGCATCGCGGATCGCGAGCGTATAGAAGCCGTCCTGCGCCGCCAGCGCGTCGATCGTCCCGCGGGTGCGCAGCGACACTGCGGCGATGCCCCAGCGCGGGTCGTGATCGAGCACGCGATCGATATAGTCCGCCTGATGCGCCCGGTGGAACGCGCCGGGGCCGAAATGCACGATGCCGACGGCATCCGACTCCGGCCGCTTGCGCCCGAAGCGGGCGGGCAAGTCCGCCAGGGTGTCGCCCGACAATCGCTTCACAACGTCACTCCTCGTTTCCAGATCGCGATCTCGCGCTCGCCGTTGCGCTCTGCCGCGGTTTCCTCGCCCGACGCCACCGCGCAGATCCGCGCGAGCAGGGCGTCGGTCGCATTGTCGAAGCCGTCGACCAGGACCGCGCCGGCATCGAAATCGATCCAGCCGGGCTTGCGCGCGGCGAGGTCGCTGTTCGACGCGATCTTCACCGTCGGCACCGGAAAGCCCATCGGCGTGCCGCGACCGGTGGTGAACAGGATCGCGGTCGCGCCCGCTGCGGCCAAGGCGGTCGACGACACCGCGTCGTTGCCCGGCGCCTCCAGGATGGTCAGTCCGTCGCGGGTGACGCGGCGACCATAGCCGATCACGTCCGCGACCGGCGCACGGCCTGCCTTCTGCACCGCGCCGAGCGACTTTTCCTCCAGCGTGGTGATCCCGCCCGCGACATTGCCGGGGGAGGGGTTCTCCGACACCGGTTCGCCGTGGTCGATGAAATATTGCTTGAAGCCGTTCACCACCCCGACGATCGCGTCGAACACGTCGGCATCGGCGGCGCGGTTCATCAGCGTGCGTTCGGCGCCGAACATCTCGGGGATCTCGGTCGCGACCACACGGCCACCCGCCGCGGCGACACGGTCGCTGATCCGCCCGACCAACGGGTTGGCGGTCAGCCCGGAAAGCCCGTCCGAACCGCCGCACTTCACCCCGAGCACTAAGCTGTCGAGCCCCACCGGCGTGCGCGCAGTCGCTGCCTGCGCCGCCAGTTCGGCGACCAGCGCGCAGCCCTCCGCGACCTCGTCGACGCTGGTCTGTGCCACCAAAGTCCTGATCGCGCCGTGGCGCCAGGCGGGGATCTCGGCCATCAAGGCGGCGAGCTGGTTCTCCTCGCAGCCCAGCCCGATGATCAGCACGCCGCCGGCATTGGGGTGGCAGGCGAGCGACGCCAGGATCGACCGGGTGCCGCCGAGATCGTTGCCGAGCTGCGAACAGCCATGCGGGTGCGCGAAGGCATGGACGCCGTCGACCTGCCCGGCGACCGCCTCGGCGGATCTCGTCGCAATCCGTTCCGCGGTGCGCGCGACGCAGCCGACGGTCGGCAGCACCCAGATCTCGTTGCGGGTGCCCACCCGGCCGTCGCCGCGGACATAACCCTGGAAGGTCGCATGGTCGCGGACCGGCTCCGCCTGCGCGGTGGCGACGGGTTCGTAGCGATAGTCGAGCGTCCCGCCGAGCCCGGTGGCGACATTGTGCGAATGGACATGCTCGCCCACCGCGATCGGTTGCCGCGCGACGCCGATCGGAAAGCCGTATTTGAGGACCGCCTCGCCCGCCGCGATCGGCACCAGCGCGACCTTGTGCCCACGCCCGATGTCGCTCGCGAGCGTTACGACCGTGTCGCCGATCTCAATCCGGTCGCCTGTGCGGGCGTCGTCGAGCAGCGTCGCGACGCTATCGCCCGGATCGACCTGCACCGCCATCGTCACTGACAATCTCCCACCATGCGCCAGCGCTGGCACGCAGGCGCTGCATGCGCGACTTGCGCCCCCGAACGCAAGCCCCACGCACTGGTCGTCCGCGATTTGCGCCGGTATGTCGAGCCATGCACAGGACCGGCCAGCCGACGATCAACGACGTGGCGCGGCTGGCGGGCGTGTCGAAGAAGACGGTCAGCCGCGTGATCAACCGGTCGCCCTTGCTCAACGAAGGCACGCGGCGGCGGGTCGAAACCATCATCGGCGATCTCGGCTACGTCCCCAATCCGCAGGCGCGCGCGCTGGCGCTGCGGCGCAATTTCCTGATCGGGCTGGTCCACGACAATCCCAATGCGCAGACCGTGATGAACGTCCAGCAGGGCGTGCTCGAGGCGCTGCGCGGGACCGAGTTCGAGATGCTGGTGCGCCCGATCGATCGCCGGTCGCCGACGATGCTCGACGATCTGCGCCGCTTCCTCGAACGCCAGCGGCCGTTCGGCGTGGTGCTGATGCCGCCGGTCAGCGAGAACGACGCTGTGGCCGCGCTGTGCGATGCGATCGGCTGCCGCTACGTGCGGATGGGGTCGGTGGCGCTCGATACGCCCGATCACATGGTCGCGTCGAACGACCGCGAGGCGGTACGCGCTGCGACCGACTATCTGATCGCGCAGGGCCATCGCCGGATCGCGCTGATCGCCGGGCCGCAGGGCTTCCGCTCGGCCGGGGAGCGGCGGCAGGGTTTTCAGGACTCGCTCGCCTCGGCAGGGATCGCCCTGCCGCGCAGCATGATCGCCGACGGCGACTATACGTTCGAATCGGGGATCGTCGCGGCAGACCGGCTGCTCGACGTATTGCCGCGGCCGACCGCCATTTTCGCGAGCAACGACGAGATGGCGGCGGGCACGATCCACGCGGCACGGCAGCGCGGGCTCGAGGTTCCGCGCGACCTGTCGATCATCGGCTTCGACGACACCGCGATCGCCGCGCATGTCTGGCCACCGCTCACCACGGTGCGCTGGCCGAGTGCATCGATGGCGCGATCCGCGGCGTTGAAGCTCACCGCAGGCGAAGGCGAGGAGGGCAATGAGGTGGACGACGGGGGCGAGGAACCGTCGCTGTTCCTGTCGACGCTGATCCGCCGCGGCTCCGTCGCCGCGCCCGCAGAATGACTTGCAACGGTGACTGACACCGGTCACCACGAGCGTGTTCCGGACCGGGACGCCAACAGGACGAGGAATTGATGAGGCCGCTGTCGTTGCATCCCGATCGGTTGTTCCCCGCCGATCCGACCACCCGTTCGATCGCCCGGTCGCTCTATGCGGAGGTCGCGGCGTCGCCGATCATCAGCCCGCACGGCCATGTCGATCCGACCTGGTTCGCGGATAATGCCAATTGGACCGACGCGACCAGCCTGTTGCTCGCGCCCGATCATTATCTCTACCGCATGCTCTACAGCCAGGGCATCGATCTCGACGCACTCGCGATTCCGCGCCGCGACGGCACCCCAGCGACCGACCCGCGCGCCGCGTGGCGGCTGTTCGCGGATCATTACGCGCTGTTCCGCGGCACGCCGTCGCGGCTGTGGCTCGACCATGTCTTCGCCGAGGTGTTCGGGATCGAGGTGACGCTCGAATCCGCGACCGCGGACCTGTATTTCGACACGATCACCGACGCGCTCGCGACCCCGGCGTTCAAGCCGCGCGCGCTGTTCGAGCGTTTCCGGATCGACTTCCTGGCGACGACCGAGGGCGCGCATGACGATCTCGCCGCGCATCGCCGCATCCGCCAGTCGGGCTGGCAGGGGCGGGTCGTGACCACCTATCGCCCCGACGGCGTGATCGATGTCGAGCACGAGTCGTTCGGCCCGGCGATGGCGGCCTTTGCCGAACTCACCGGCGAGGATGTGTACGACTGGCGGGGCTACCTTGCCGCGCACCGCAAGCGCCGCGCCGATTTCCGGGCCGTGGGCGCCACGGCGACCGACCACGGCCACGCCACCGCGGCGACCGCTAATCTGTCGCCGGTCGAAGCCGAAGCCCTGTTCGCCAAGGTCACTCGGGGCGACTGGACTCCCGCTGACGCCGAGCTGTTCCGCGCGCAGATGCTGACCGAGATGGCGGCGATGTCGGTCGACGACGGCATGGTCATGCAGATCCACCCCGGCAGCCGCCGCAACCACAATGCCGGACTGTTCGCGACGCATGGCCGCGACAAGGGTGCCGACATCCCCGGCCGCACCGATTATGTCGAGGCGCTAAAGCCGCTGCTCGACCGTTTCGGCACCAGCACCGACCTGTCGATCATCCTCTTCACGCTCGACGAAAGCAGCTATTCGCGCGAGCTCGCGCCGCTCGCCGGCCATTATCCCTGCCTGAAGCTCGGCCCCCCCTGGTGGTTCCACGACAGCCCCGAAGGCATGTGGCGGTTCCGCGAGATGACCACCGAGACCGCGGGGTTCTACAACACCGTCGGCTTCAACGACGATACCCGCGCGTTCCTGTCGATCCCCGCCCGCCACGACGTCGCGCGGCGGATCGACTGCGGTTACCTCGCGCGGCTCGTCGCCGAACACCGGATCGAGGATTGGGAAGCCGCCGAGCTGGCGCATGAGCTGACCAGCGGCCTCGCTCGCCGCGCCTATCGCATCGATCAGCCGCTGATCGCCACGCAGGCCGCATGACCGCGACCGCCGCCCCCTCGTCGAAGCGGCTGCTGGCGTTCGGCGAGATCATGCTGCGGCTATCACCTCCCGGGCGCGAGCTGTTGTTGCAGTCGCCGCGGTTCGACGTGTGGGTCGCGGGGGCGGAGGCCAATGTCGCGACCCAGCTGGCGCGGCTCGGCCAGGACGTGGCGTTCGCTAGCGCGGTGCCCGCCAACGATCTCGGCCGCGCCGCGATCACGACGCTTCGCGGGCACGGCGTCGACGTGCGCGGGATCCAGACGCGCGGCGAGCGGATGGGGCTGTATCTGGTCACCAGCGGCGCCGGGCTCCGCGCGACCGAGGTGATCTACGATCGGGCCGGGTCGTCCTTCGCAGAGGCACCGGCAGAAGCGTGGGACTGGCCGGCGTTGCTTGACGGGGTCGATCGGCTGCATCTGTCGGGGATCACCCCCGCACTCGGCCCGGTGCCCGCCGCCAGCGCGCTCGCCGCGGTCGAGGCCGCCACCGCGCACGGCGTCGCGGTGTCGTTCGACGGCAATTGGCGCGGCAAGTTGTGGGAACGCTGGGATGCCGATCCGCGCAGCATCCTGTCGGCGATCGTCGCGCATGCCGATCTGATGTTCGGCAACCACCGCGACATCGCGCTGCTGCTCGGTCGCGATTTTTCGGGCGAGGCGGAGGATCGCCGGCGCGAGGCCGCCGAGGCCGCGTTCGCCGCTTTTCCGCGACTGCAGACGATCGCATCGACCGCGCGGACCGTCGAGCATGTCGATCTCCACCGGCTCTCGGCGCGGATCGACACTCGCGCGGGAGCGGTGCAGACCGGCGAGGTCGTGCTCGCCGGCATCGTCGACCGGATCGGCGGCGGCGACGCCTTCGCCGCGGGCGTGCTCCACGCGCTGCGCGGCGGCGGCGATAGCGAAGCCGCGGCGCGCACCGGGCTTGCGCTCGCGGCGCTCAAGCACTCGCTGCCAGGGGACGCGAGCCTGTTCCGGCAGGCGGACATCGACGCGTATCTGGCAGGCGGGCTCGACGTGCGGCGGTGAGAATGTGGGCCGTCCTCACGGGAGCACGAGCTTGACCCCTGGTCTCGCAGGTTTGCGCGACGCTACTGCCGCACCACTCCTGCCGCACGAACCGCGGCTAGATTCGGATAGCCGTTGACCGCCATCAGCAGGTCTGCCTCCGCCAGGATGCAGCGCAGCACATGCGCACAGCCCTCGGCGCCATCCAGCGCCAACCCATAGAGGTAAGGCCGGCCGACCCCGACGGCGGTCGCGCCCATCGCCAGCGCCTTCACCACGTCGGTGCCGCTGCGTACGCCTGAATCGAACAGCACCGGCACATCGCCCGATGCAGCGACGACATCGGCGAGCAGATCGATCGCCGCGATCCCGCCATTCGCCTGACGCCCGCCATGGTTGGAGCAATAGATCGCGTCGGCACCGCTATCGACCGCGCGGCGCGCGTCGTCGGGATGGCAGATCCCCTTCAGGATGATCGGCAGCTTGGTCAGCGATCGTAGCCACGCCATGTCGTCCCAGGTCAGCACCTTGCCAAACGTCGCGCCCCAGGTGCCGATCGCGGCGCGGGGATCCTCCTCGGGCGGCTTGGCGAGCAGGCTGCGAAACACCGGATCGACGAAGTAGTTCTGGAGCACATGCCCGCGCAATTGCGGGAAATTGGCGGTGTTGAGATCGCGTGGGCGCCAGCCGGTCACCCAAGTGTCGAGCGTGACGATGATGCCCTTGTAGCCCGCCGCCTCCGCCCGCGACACCAGGCTGGCGGCGAGATCGAGGTTCTTGGGCGTATAGAGCTGGAATAACGCCGGCGTGTCGCCGCACGCTTGCGCAACATCCTCCAGCGGATCGTTGGACAGCGTCGACGCGACGAGCGGCACGCCCGTCGCCGCCGATGCGCGTGCCGCGGCGAGATCGCCATGCGCGTCCTGCGTGCACATGCCGGTCACGCCGATCGGGCTCATGAAGATCGGGCTGGGCAGCGTCACGCCGAACAGCTCGATCGACAGGTTGCGCCGCGCGCAGTCGACCATCATCCGCGGCACCATGCCCCAGTGGCGGAAGGCGTCGGCATTGTGGCGCTGAGTATGTTCGTCGCCGCAACCCCCCTGGACGTAGGTCAGCACCGATGCGGGCAGCGCGGCGCTGCCGTGGTGTTCGAGCGTGGCGAAATCGACCGGCACCTTGGGGACGATGCCGCTCAGTCCGGCGCCGTAGATGCTGGTCTGATAGTCGCCATAATGGGGCATGGATGATCTCGCGCGGGGAGCAGGGGCGGGGACTGTCGCGCCGGGCTGCGCGGAAGTCGAGCCTTCGCGTATCGTCAGCCTGGTCGCCGTTCCTGCGCCGCGTCGCCGGCCGCGATCAGGTCGCCGATCTCGCCCGCCGGGCTTGCCGACGGTAGCGCCGCCAGCGCATCGCCGAGCGCGGTGGGGTCGATCGCGCCGATCCGTTCGGTCAGCATCGCGAAGGTCGTGGCGGTCGGCAGCGGCGCGAAGGCGCGGGCATAACGCGCGTTGAGCTGCGCCAAAGCATCCTCGCGGCCGAGCATCGCCAGCGCGATCGCATGGCGCAGGATCACCGCCTGCGCGACCTCGTCCAAGGTTGCGGCGCGAGGCAGGGCGGGCTCGGCGGCAGCGACATAGGCGGCCCAGTCACGCGCGCGCCAGCGGATCTCGGCACGCAGCATGTCGCTGTCGGCGACATCCTGGATCGTCGCCAGCGCTTCGGCCGGCTTGCCGAGCAAGTCGAGCGCCACCGCCTCGATCCGCCGCCGGTCGGCCCGCATCGCCGGCGGATAGGCGACGGCATCGGTATCGCGCAGCGCCACGATCGCCTTGTCGGGCTCGCCGGCGAGGATGAACAGGCTGGCGACGCGAATCGACAACGGGCCTTGCTCGATGTCCTCGGCGCGCGCGGTCAACCGGTAGCGAAGCAGGTCGGCGGCGCGCCCGTATAGCCCTACCACCTGCAACCGCGACGCGAGCATCTCGACCAGCCGATCGCCCTCGATCCCGCTCGGCATCAGGTCGCGATACGACCAGAACAGCCCTGCTCCTTGCCCGAGGGGAACCGTCGTTCCGGGGGCGAGCGCCTTGGCGAGGTGGGCTTGCAGCAGCGCCGCGAGCTCGGGGGTCCGGGTGCCGTTCTGGAAATAGCGGAACAACACGCCGCCCGCCGCGAGCGCCGCGGGGGCGTCGCCGATCCGGTCCGCCAGCTGCGTCGAAAGCCACAACGCGCGGCGCTCGATCTCGCCGCCGCGCCACCCGAAGCGTAGCGCGTCGAGTTGCTTCAGCGCCGCGGCCGGGGCGATCGCGCGCGCCGCGACGCTGCCCTCGATCAGCGCGAGCCGTGCTGCGGCGCGTTGCTCGGGGGTGCCGCGCAGCACGACCCGGTCGAGCAGCAGCCGGCCGCCTTGAAGATCACCGAGCGCGGTGGTCGCGGTGCCGCGCAGCAGGTTCGCCGCGATGTCGTCCGCCGGCAACGCGCCGAGCCACCGGAGCGCGGGGCGGTAACGTGCCGCCGCCACCGCAGCGCTGCCCGAGGCGATCAGGAAGAGGCGGCGATCGGCGGCATTTCGGGCGCGCAGCGCCGGCATCGCGCACCGTAGCTGCGCCAGCGCCGGGGCGCCGCGTCCCCCTTCGGCAAGCGCGCGCATCCGCCACAGGCACGCCTCCGGGTCGCCGATCAGCCGGTCGTCCGCCAGCGCCGCGACGGCATCGTCGGGGCGGCGCAGCAGCGTCAGCGCCGCACCGCGGGCGCGGCGCCAGGCGGGGACTATCGCGAGATCGGGATCGTCGGTCGCCATCACTTCGATCACGCCGAGCGCGTCGCCGCCACGGCTGCGCGCGATTAGGCTGCGCGCCTGGTTCCAGCGGGAGGATTGCCGCGCCGCGACGCCGCCGACGAGGTTGGCACGCCACGCGTCCGCTTCCGCGAGGCGCGGCCAGGCCGCCGCGCCGCTCTCCATCGGGCGATCCATCAGCATGGCGGCGAACCCCGGCAACCGCGCGCGGGGCGCTGCGGCGGGTGGCGAGGGGGGCGGGGTCGTCGGCACCGCCGCGGTAGAGGTGACCGCCGCCAGCGCCAGCGACATGATCGCGCGGATCATGACGGCGCGAGCAGCGCGACGAGGATACCCCCCGCGCCCGCGGCCAGCATGAACGCCGCGCCGAGCACTACCGCTACCCTGCCGGACGCGGCGCCGATCGCGGGCGCGATCGCGGGCTCACCGTCGAGTACCGCCACTGCCGCCGATCCGCGGTCATCGCGTCGGCGCTGCTCCGGCGCGCCGCCGTTCTTCACGACGCGGACGCGCGGTGGTTTCTGATCGTGGCTCATCGCGCTCCGCGGCTCCTTCTACCCGCCTATTATAGGAGGGAGCGACGCCGCCCGACGGGGGCGGCCGGTTTCGCGTCGGTCGGAGTTCGTGCATGCGGTCGCCCCTCTACCTAGCCATCGCCGCGGTCGTGGCCACGCAAGGCGGCACCGCGCTCGGCGCCGGGAGCGAATTGGCGGATGAGGGGGCAGGGGCGGTGTTCCTCTTGCCGATGACCCCGCTCGACGTGCCGATCGTCGAGGGCGATCGCTCCGACGGGCGGTTGCGGCTGAAATTGGTGCTACGTGCGGTCGACGCGGCCGATCTCGAGCGGCTGCGCGCCGACATGCCCGCGTTGCGGGAGATCACGCTCGCGACCGCAAGCGAGTTCGCGCGGCTCTATGCGACGCCATTCGCGCCGGTGAATGCGCGGCTGCTGGCGCGCGACATGACCGTCGCGCTGCGCGGACTTGACCCTGCGATCCGGTCGGTGTTGCTGGTCGAAGTCGCCGCGGTCCGCACCTGAGCGAAAGTGGCGGCGCGGCGTTCAGCGCAGGTCGAGCATCGATCCCGTCGCGGCGGCGATCGTGCGCATCGGCGACGTGCCCTGCGGATTGGTATCGATCGCGCGTTGGGCGGGCACCGCCTGGTGAGTTTCGAACGCGAAGCGCTCGCGCCGGGCTTCCACGCCGTTGCCGGGAATGCCCAATGAGGTCGTAGCGACCGCGGGCCGGTGCTCGGCCGTCGCCGCTGCGATATCGAGCGCGTCGACGTCACACCCGCCGAACCGTTCGGGCTGCATCAGCAACGCCAGGCAGTCTTCGATCTGGGGAGCATCGATCGGGCCAATCGTCTCGATGACGTCGTCCATCGTCATATAGGGAGAGTTCATGGCGAGCGCCGCGGCCGCGGCCCAGAGGGCAGTGGCATCCGCCACCGCAAGCGAAAGGGTCAGCCGATAGCGCATCTCCACAACGATCTCTCCCGTGGTAAATACCTGCATATGCTGGATTGTCGCTGTCCTAAGCCTCTTCAAACCAGAATGGATGTATTTACAGGCGAACTTTATTGTTCACTAGTGATAACAGTGTCGCGTCAAGCAAACATTTGCAATAGTGAACGACCTTGATCTGTGTTAATTCGTGCAAACGATTGATGCAACGGGGAAAAAAGAACCGGGATGAGCCACCGCTCACCCCGGTTCTCCCGTTCCGCCGACGTTCGGGGGAGTGCCGGCGGAGCCGGTGAGCCCTTAACGGAAGAGCGAAACGATCGTCTGCGGCGCCTGGTTGGCGATCGACAGCGCCTGGACGCCGAGCTGCTGCTTGACCTGCAGCGCCTGCAGCCGGGCCGATTCCTTCGCGAGATCCGCATCGACGAGGTTGCCGATGCCGCTCTCGATCGTATCGGACAGCTTGCTCGTGAAGATCACCTGCGAGTCGATCTTGCGCGAGGCTGCGCCGAGGTTGCTGAGCGTGGTGCCGATCGTGGTCGACAGTGTCTTCAGCGTCGTCTCCATCGCCGCTGCCTTGACCGCGGTGTCGATCTTCGAATCCTTGCCGAGCTTGCCGGTGGTTTCGGTGGCAGGCAGGTCCAGCTCCTGATTGGCGAGCGTCAGATTGTCGCCGGCGGTCAGCGACTGGAGCGCGCTGATCGTGCCGCCGCTGGTCTTCAGCAGGTTGGTATCGTTGAACGACGATGAGTTCACGATCGTCGTGATCTGGTCGCGCAGCGATTCGAACTGCTGGTTGTAGGTGGTGCGTGCATCGGCGCTGATGCCGGTATCCTTCGCCTTCGTCGCCAGTTCCCGCAGGCTGTTGACGACGTCGGAGATCTGTTCCGCGCCGGCTATGGCGACGTCGGTGACGCTCTTGGCGCGGCTCAGCGAAGAGCTGACCGCGCGCAGGCCGCCGAGATCGCCACGTAGGTTCTGTGCGATCGCATAGGCAGCCGAGTCGTCCTTGGCGGACGACACGTTCAGGCCGGTGTTGATGCGGCTCTGCACGGTTTCGAGCTGACGGTTGGTCGCATTGAGCGACTGCAGCGCGGCGGCGGCGCCGATGTTGGTGTTGACGGACAATGCCATGGTGGTTCTTCCTTCGAGAATGCGCGACCGTTCTGCGGCCGTGGGCCCATCCGGGGACCCCCCGACCCGCCGGAACATCCGGCGCGTTCCTCATTCTGGGAAGGAAAGCGTTGCGGCGGTCGCGGGTGCGAATATTTTGATGGTGAAAAAGTGGTTAGGCTTTCCGCGGCGCCGGTTCCTCAAAACGGGAACAGCGCGTCGTAGATCTGCTGGCCCCAGCGCGCCTGTTGCGCCTGAGTGAGCTGGCCGCGGCCGCCATAGCTGATCCGCGCTTCGGCGATCTGGCTGTGGCGGATGCTGTTGTCGCGGGAAATGTCCTGTGGGCGGATGATGCCGCTGACGATCAGTTCGCGCAGTTCGTAATTGACGCGGATCTCCTGCCGGCCGCGGATCGCGAGGTTGCCGTTGGGCAGCACGTCGGTGACGATCGCCGACATCGTCATATTGATCGTCTCGCTGCGGCTGATCGTCCCGCTGCCGGTATATTGCGACGCGGAGTTGGCGGCGGCGAGCTTGGCGGGATCGCCAGGCAGGAACTTCTCGACGCCGAGCAGCGCGCTCACCCCCGCACTCTCGTTGCCGCCGCGGGTGCGGGCGGTGGTGTTGCCGATATCGGCCTTGTCGGCGACGTTGATCCGAACAGTGACGATGTCGCCGGTGCGAGAGGCACGCTGGTCGCCCAGGAAGGTGCCGGCGCCGGCGCGAAACAGCGACGCGCTGGGCACGATCGCCTGCGGGGTCACTGCGCGGCGGCGCTGCACGCCACTCGCCTGGCCAATCGAGTCCTCGATCTCGGGGGAGAGCACCGCCTCGGCCGGTGCAAGCGGCGGCGCCTTGCCGACCTGCTTCAGCCGGCCCAGCGTGCCGCAGCCCGACAGCAGCACCGCACCCGCGGCGACCGTGCACCACGTCCTTGTCTTGCGCATGATCGTCTCCGATTGGTTCAGGGCGTGCCGAGCCGCACCGCGCCGCTGCCCTCGACGACCGCGTCGAAAGTGCGGTTGGTCGCGGTGGCGACGACGCGGACGAGATCGCCCATGCCGCCCGCGGTCAGCGCCCGGCCGCCGGTGGCGATCAGCAAGCCGCGCGCGCGCAGGTTGATCGCGACCGGCTCGCCGCGCCGCACCAGCCGCGGCGTGATCGTGTCGCTCGCGCGGACCACCGCGCCCGCGGGCAGCGCGCGGACCAGTTCGCGACCCGCCGCCCGCGTCGCAACGACCGCGCCGATGGCGAGGCCCGGCGCGCGGGGCGAACGTTCGAAATCCGACACCGCCAGCGTCTCGCCGCGCTCTACCGCACGCGTCAGCACGGCCACCTCGACCGTAGTCGTCGCCGGCGCGTCCGCGGCGAGTAGCAGCGCGAGCAGCGCGATCATCGCAGCTGGCTCGAGGTGGCGAGCATCTCGTCGGCGGTCTTCACCACCCGGCTGTTCATCTCGTACGCCCGCTGCGCGGTGATCAGCGAGGTGATCTCCGACACCGGATTGACGTTGGAGCTTTCGATGAAGCCCTGCATCGTCGTGCCGAAGCCGGGCTGGCCGGGGCTGGCGACGGTCGGCAGACCCGACGATCCCGACGGCATCAGCATGTTGCCGCCCAGCGCCTCCAGACCCGCCTCGTTGACGAAGGTCGCGAGCTGGAGCTGGCCGACGGTCTGCATCTCGTTCGCGCCCGCCAGCTTGACCTGGACCTCACCGGTCTTGCTGATCGCGACGTCGACCGCTTCGGGCGGCACGACGATGCCGGGCTCGATCGGATAGCCGTCGGAGGTCACCAGCTCGCCCTGATCCGACAGCTGAAATGCGCCGTCGCGGGTATAGCCGATCTCGCCGCTCGGCATCGTCACCTGGAAATAGCCACGGCCCTCGATCGACAGATCGTAGCGGTTGCCGGTCTGGCTAGCCGATCCCTGTTCGATGATCCGGTAGATCCCGCCGGTCTTGACGCCCGACCCGATCTGGATCCCCGCGGGCACCTTGTTGCCGCCGTCGCCCGCCGCAGCCGAGCCGGGCCGGATCTCCTGCTGGTAGAGCAGGTCCTGGAACGCCGCGCGCTGCCGCTTGAACGCGGTCGTGTTCATGTTGGCGATGTTGTTCGAGATGACGTCGACGTTGGTCTGTTGGGCGAGCATCCCGGTGCTGGCGATGGAAAGCGAACGCATGGCGGGGCCTTTCGAATGGTGAGTGGGGTCAGCTGATGCGGCTGAGCGAGCCGATCGCGCGCTTGCGCAGTTCGTCCATGTCCTGGGCGATCCGCATCGTCGTTTGGTAGGCGCGCAGGATGTCGACCATTGCGGTGGTCTCGACGATCGGTTCGACGTTGGAGCCCTCGACCCCGCCGCTGCGCAGCCGGGTCTCGGTCGCGGCTAGTTCGCGCCCGCCGCCGCCCGCCATCATCCCGTCCCCCCGCGGCGTCAGCATGCGCTCGTCACCGAACACCGTGATCGCCAGCCGCCCGAGAATGCCTTCGCGCGTCGAGACGGTGCCGTCGCTCGCGATCGACAGCGTCGGGAGCTGTTCCACGGGGATCGCGATCGGCCGGCCGCCCTCGCCGAGCAGCTTCTGCCCGTCCGCGGCGATCAGCTCGCCGGTCTCGTTGGTCTTGACGAAGCCCGCGCGGGTATAGGCGGTGCCGCCGCCCGGCGCCTCGACCGCGAAATAGCCGGGGCCGTCGATCATCAGGTCGAGCGGGTTGCCGGTCGCCTGGAATGCGCCCGCCTTGGTGTCGTGCAGCGCGCCGTAATCGAGCACGAACGAGGTGGCCTGCGCCGCATCGACCGCGTTCTCGGCGCTGCGTTCGACATATTCGCGGAACACCGGGCGTTCGCGCTTGAACCCCGCCGTCGTCATGTTCGCCATGTTGTTCGCGGCGACGTCGAGCTGGCGGCGCAGCGCCTGTTCCCGGCTCAGCAACACATAGGAGGACACGTCCATCGGGTGCGACTTTCGAAATGTTCGTTTCTTCCGCGGCTAGGCAAAATCTGCCTGCCACCCGTCCTATAATAGTCGGGAATGCGCCGGGCCGGTCGGCTGCGGGGCGGAAACTTGAAGGAGCAGCGCACGTGGCGAGCGACGACATCGACAAGGCCGCGGACGACGAACCCGTTGCGGACGGCGAGGAGGTGCTGGTCGGCGACGGTGCCGCTGCCGCCGCCCGCCCGCGCCGCAAGAAGCTGATGATCGTCGGCGCCGCGGCGGCGCTGGTCCTGTTCGGCGGCACCGGTGCGGCGTTGCTGATGAGCGGCAGCGGCGAGGCGGAGACTGAGGTCGCGGCGCACGAGGGCGGCGAGGACGACGTGCTCAATCAGCCGGTCGACGTGCCGCCGCTGCTCGTGAACCTGCGGTCGCCCGACAATGCGCCGCATTTCCTGAAGGTGCATGTGATGCTCGTCCCCGGCCCCCGGAGCAGCGCCGAAGCGCTCAAGAACAAGGTGCCGGTGCTGCTCGACGCCTATCAACCGTTCTTGCGCGAATTGCGGCCCGAGGATCTGGCCGGCTCCGCGGCGGTGTTCCGGATCAAGGAGCAATTGCTCGTCCGCGCCCGCGAAACATTGGGCGATGGTCAGGTGAAGGACGTGCTCGTCCAGGATCTGATCCAGCAATGAGCGCCCAACTCGACGATTTCGACGACTTCGCGCTGCCGGAGCCGCCCGCGGGCGGGGACTTCCCGATGGGCGCGCTCGACCAGGCGGGGATCGATGCGCTGTTCGGCGATGTCGGCGGACCGCAAAAGCCGCGCAGCGGGCTGAAGGCGGTCATCGAATCCGACGTCATCAGCTACGAACGCCTGCCGATGCTGGAGGTGGTGTACGACCGCATGGTCCGCGCCTTCTCGACATCGATGCGCAACCTGACCTCCGACGCGATCGACGTCAGTATCGAGGAAGTCAGCTCGATCCGGTTCGGCGATTTCGTCAACCGCATCGCATTGCCCGCGATGATCGGCGTGTTCCGGGTCGAGGAATGGCGCAACTACGGGCTGATCACGGTCGAATCGGCGCTGATCTATTCGGTGGTCGACGCGCTGCTCGGCGGCCGCAAGGGCGGCGGGCCGACGGTCATCGACGGGCGTGGCTTTACCGGCATCGAGACCGGGCTGGTCGCGCGGATGCTCAACCTCGCGCTCGCCGATCTCAGCGCCGCGATGCAGCCGATCACCACCGCGACGATGGCGCTCGAACGGGTCGAGACCAGCCCGCGCTTCGCGTCGATCGCGGGGGCGACCAACATCTGCACGATCGCGACGCTGCGGATCGACATGGACGGCCGCGGCGGCTGCATTAACGTGCTGCTGCCCTATGCGACGATCGAGCCGGTCCGCTACACCCTCAGCCAGCGGTTCATGGGCGAGACGCTGGGCCCGGACAATATCTGGGGATCGCACATGGCGACCGAGATCCGCCGCACCGAAGTGTCGGTCGACGTGGTGCTCGGCGAGGCGTCGCTGACGCTGGGCGAGGTCCAGTCGCTCGCGGTCGGCGGCATCATCCCGCTCGGCAAGCGGCCCGACGAGCCGCTCGAACTCCATGTCGGCGGCATCCCGCTGGCACGCGCGCAGATCGGGCAACGCTGCAACAACATCGCCGTCCGGCTTTCCACCGACATCGACAAGGGACCGCTGTCATGAATTTCGCGACCGTCGCCGATCTCGGCACGATGATCCTGTGCGCCGCGGTGCTGGTGCAGAGCGTGCGCATGATGCGGTCGCTGAAGGCGGTGCGCGGCGGCGCGATCGTCGAGGTCGTGACGCTGCTCGATCGCTCCACCGCGGAGGCGCGGATGGTGCTGTCCGAACTGAAGACCGCGCTCGGCGATTGCGCCGGCGCGGCGAAGGCGCTGGCGGACGGGCATGCGATCGCGGACGAGCTGACGGTGATGGTCGGGATCGCCAATGCCTCGGCGGACCGGATGGCGGATGCCGCGCACGCCGCGCGGCGCCAGCATGCCGCGGACCGCGCGCAGGGGGCGGTGGCATGATCGGACGGCCATCCCTGCTGCTGCTGACCGCCGCGGCGACGGCGGTCGCCGGCATCGCCAACGCGGTCGGCGTAGCGTCGCCCGACCCGGTCGTGCCGCAGACGCGGCTTGGCGTGGCGATCGCCGACGACGTCGACGCGCGCGACAAGAGCGCGGTGCGGCGCGGCCGTTCGCTCGACCTGCGCGAACAGGCGATCCGCGCGGCGGAGGCGCGGCTGAAGGCCGATCTGGAGACCCGCGCCGCGCCGGTGGGTGCGGGGGCGCCGGGGATCGTAGCCGCGGGCGAGCCGGCAGTGCCCGATCAGTTCGACGACCTCGCCAAGATCTACCAGGCGATGAAGCCCGCCGCGGCGGCGCTGGTGCTCGAACAGCTCGATCTCGACGTCCAGATGCGCGTCGCGCAGCGGATGCGCGAACGATCGACCGCGATGATCCTTGCCGCGATGACGCCGAAGGCTGCGGCCGCGCTGACGATGGCGCTGGCCCGGCGGCAGGCGCCGCGGCCGAGTTACGTGACGCCCGTGGCGGTGAAGCCGCAGGTGGCTAAGCGGTGAGATCGGTGCGCCGTTTCGCTTACTACCACCCCGGCGGAGGCCGGGGCCCAGTAGGGAATAGAAGGTAACGGAGCACCTCCCGTCGTCACATGGACCTGCGTAACTGGGCCCCGGCCTCCGCCGGGGTGGTGCTCATAAAGTGGTGGAAGCTCTCTTACGTCACCGCGCGCAGCTGCAGGATCGTCCAGTCGCCGCGCGCCAGCCGCTCAACGCACGCGACGCCCTGCGCCTCATAGGCGGAGACCACCGCATCCGCCTGCGTGCCGAGCAGCCCGGCGAGGACCACCGTCGCCCCCGGCACCGCGATCGAGGCGATGTCGGCGGCCATGTCGATCAGCGGCCCGGCGAGGATGTTGGCGATCACCAGATCGAACGGCACGCGGGCGGCGATCGCGGCGTCGTGGACGCCGTCCGCGACCACGAGCGCGACCGCGTCGGCGGGGATCGCGTTGATCGCGGCGTTCTCGCGGGTCACTTCGATCGCGATCGGGTCGATGTCGGTCGCCATCACCGCGGCATCGCGCCAGAGTTCGCGCGCCGCGAACGCCAGCAGCCCGGTCCCGGTGCCGAGGTCGACGATGTTGGCGAACGTCCCACCCGCGCTCGCCAGCCGGTCGAGCATATCGAGGCAGCCGGCGGTGGTCTCGTGATGCCCGGTGCCGAACGCCTGGCTCGCTTCGATCCTGAACGCGCGGCCTCCCGCTGGCGCCTCAGCGGGATAGGCCGCGGTGTGGATGACGAAGCGCCCTGCGCGGACGGGTTCGAGCCCCGCCTGGCTAAGCGTCACCCAATCCTCGCCCGTCAGCCGTTCGACCACGGGCGCGAGATCGCCCGCGCTCGGCACCAGCGCGCGAACCAGCGCGATCGTCGCGGCATCGGGTTCGCGGTCGAAATAAGCGTCGAGATGCCAGCGCTCGGCATCGTCGACCACGTCCTCGGTGGTCATCAGCACCGGCATCGGATCGATGTCGACTCCATCTGCCCAGGGATCGGCGATGTCGATCGCTTCGGCCTCGGCGCGGGTGCAGGGCAGGGTCAGCTTCCAGCTGTCAGCGGACATAGCTCGCCCCGTTGACGTCGATCACCGCGCCGGTCATCGACGCCGGCGCCTCCAGCGCGAGGAAGCGCGCCGCTACCGCGACCTCCTGCGGGTCCGCGACCCGGCCGAGCGGGATGTCCGCCAGCAGCTTGTCGCCGCCGCGACTGGCGAGATAATCCTCCGCCATCCCGGTCATCGTGAAGCCCGGGCAAATCGCGAAGGCGAGGATGCCCTGTGCGGCATAGCCGCGCGCGATCGTCTTGGTCATCGCGACCATACCCGCCTTGGACGCGGCATAATGCCAGTGCGCCGGGCTGTCGCCGCGGTACGCCGCACGGCTGGCGATGTTGACGATGCGGCCGCCACAGCCTCGCGCCTGCCAGTGCAGCACCGCCAGCCGGCAAAGCTCGGCCGACGCGGTCAGGTTGATCCGCATCGTTCGTTCCCACCCCGCGAGCCACGCATCGTCATCGGCGTCGAGCGGGTTGGCTTCGAACACCCCGGCATTGTTGACGAGCACGTCGATCGCGCCGTCGGCCCGGTCGAGCGCGGCGTTCCACAGTGCAGCGGGGGCGGCGGGATCGGCGAAGTCGGCGGGGATGCCGCTGGCGGTGCCGTGGCCGATCACGGTGGCTCCGGCGGCAGCAAGCGCGTCTGCGGTGGCGGCACCGATGCCGCGGCTCGATCCGGTGAGGAGGATGTTGGTCATGCCCGCGCTTTAGCCGCAGCGGCGGGCGGACGTCACCCCGTCAGGCGACGTCGGCGGAGAAGCTCTCGGCGGCCTGCCTGAGCATCGCGAGCTGGTCGCCGACCGCGCCGAAGCCTTTGCCGAGCGCATCGATCTCCTGCGCCACGATCTGTGCGTCGCCGCGGATGAGGGCAACGTTTGACGACATCGAATCGGCCGCCAGCGCTGTCTCCTCGACGGCGGCGGTGATCGCGGTGACGGTCTGTGCCTGCGATTCCATCGCGAACCGGATCCGCTGCGCGCCCGACAGCACGTCGGCGACGGTCGATCGAATGCTGAAGTTCGTCTCCACCGCGCTGCGCGTCGCCGATTGGATCGCGGCAATCTTGGCGGCGATGTCGTCGGTGGCGCGGGCGGTCTGGTTGGCGAGGCTCTTCACCTCCTGCGCGACCACCGCGAACCCGCGGCCGGCATCGCCCGCGCGCGCTGCCTCGATCGTGGCGTTGAGCGCGAGCAGGTTGGTCTGGCCGGCGATGTCGCGGATCAGGCCGAGGATGGATTCGATCGACTTGGCATGATCGGTGAGCGCCTCGCTCATGCCCACCGCTTCGCCGGTCTGCGCCGACGCGCGCGCCGCGATGTCGGCCGCGGCACCGACCTCGGCACGGGCGTGCTCGATCGCGTGGATCAGCCCCGCTGCGGTCGCCGCGGCGGTGCGCATCGCCGCCGCCGATTGTGCCGCCGCGGCCGCCACTTCATTCGCCTTGCCGAGCACCTGGCGGGTGGATCCGGAAGCACCATCGGCCTGGATGCGGATGCTGTTGCCGAGCTGCGCGGCGCCTTCGATCGATTGTGCGATGCTGTCGCGAAAGTCGGCGGAGCGCGCCTGGCGCTCGGCCAGCGCCTGCGCGGCGTCGGCGGCGGCGAGGTAGGCGCTCATTACGTCCGATTCGACCAGCGTGATCCGCTGGATCGCGTCGCACAGCTTCAGCAGGCGCTTGGTATCGCCGGCGATGCGCTCCTCGAGTAGCGCCAGCGTGCGGCTGTGCGACATCGACAGCGCCGCCTGCAGTGTGGACAGCGGGATGCCGGCCTGCCGCGACATATCGGCATGCGCGGTCGCGATCGTCTTCCATTCCTCGCCGAACGGGTTGCGGTATTTGCAGGCGGCGTAGGCGGTGCTCTCGGTGATCCGGCGTTCCAGCCGCTTCGGGGTAAAATAGCCGCGCACGCCCTGGGTAGCGGGAAGCGACAGGTAATAGTGCCAGAAGCCTTCAGCGATCGTGCGGTAATCCTCATCGGTCAGCAGCGAGCACATGTCGCGGCAGGCATCGGCGATGCTGGCGTCCCAGTCATAGTCGCCGACATGCTGGGCGACGCTGCGGTCGGCGCCACCCCAGCCGCCTAGCGTGATCGGGTCGGCCACGGCGTGCTCCCCCGATCGCTCAAGCTGCGACCTTCGCCACGAATTCTCCGGCGCTGTTCTTCAGGCTGCTGAGGCGGCCGTCGAGCATGTCGAAGCCGCGACCGACGCCGTCGATCTCGGACGCGACGGTTTCCGTATCCTCGCGGATCGCGGCGATCGTCGAGGACATCGAATCGGCGGCGAGCGCGGTCTCGTCGACCGCCGCGGTGATCGCGGTGACGGTCTGCGCCTGCGCTTCCATCGCGTAGCGGATGCGATTGGCGCTTTCCTGCACTTCGGCGACGGTCGCCTTGATACTCGCGTTGGTGTCGACCGTGCCCTTGGTCGCCGACTGGATCGCGGCGATCTTGGCGGCGATGTCGTCGGTGGCGCGTGCGGTCTGGTTGGCGAGGCTCTTCACCTCCTGCGCGACGACGGCGAAGCCGCGGCCGGCATCGCCAGCGCGCGCTGCCTCGATCGTGGCGTTTAGAGCGAGCAGGTTGGTCTGACCGGCGATGTCGCGGATCAGGCCGAGGATCGATTCGATCGACTTGGCGTGATCGCTCAGTGCTTCGCTCATGCCGACCGCTTCGCTGGCCTGCGCGGATGCGCGGGTCGCGATATCGGCCGCGGCTTCGACCTCGGTGCGCGCGTCCTCGATCGCGCGGATCAGGCCCGCCGCAGTCTGCGCGGCTTCGCGCATCGCCACCGCCGACTGCTCCGCTGCCGCAGCCACTTCGCTCGCCTTGCCGAGCATGCCGCGCGCGACGTGCGACGCCTGATCGCTTTGCCGGCGCAGCGCGTTGCTGTCGTCCGATGCCGATTCGACGGTCAGGCCGATGCTGACGTTGAAGTCGCCCGCCAGCCGATCGCGGTCGAGCCGCTCGGTATGCGCGAGGAAGCCTGAATACAGCGCGACGGTCAGCTCGGCTTCCATGCCGAACAGCCGCATCAGCGTGTCGACGAAGCGCGTCATCCGCGGATCGTCCAGCGGCACCAGCCGCATCACCAGCTCCAGCGCCGCCCGGTCGCTCGCGCAGGTCATCGACAGCAGAGCCATCGTCTTGACCCCTGCCTTGTACCCGGCAGCGACCGCACGCTCCATCGATTCGACCCAGGCGCGGTCGGCGACCTTGCAGAAGCGGTTGCGCAGGTACAACACGCCGAGCTCGACCCGGCGGTCGCGGCTATGCTGGATCCAGTGCGCCTGGCCCGGAGTCTGGCTGAGCCATTGGCCCCAATAAGCGTCGACGATCTTGTCCGCCTGCGGCTCCAGGATCCCCCACAGCTCGCACGCGCTGGATTCCAGCGTGCCGTCGGCATCGAACGCAGCGATCCGCGCAGCGAGATCGATATGCGCGGCGATGCTGCCGGGAACGGGAAGATCGTCGTCGGTAAGAGCGGTCAAGGTGGTATGCTCCATCGGCCGGAATTCGGTGATGCGTCCTGCGTAGGCCCGAAGGGTTAACGCCGGGTTAGGCACCGCGGTATTCCGCGGCGGCCCGGCTCGCAGCTTGCATCCCTCCGTTCGCGGCCTAAATGGACAGCATCGCCCGTTCGGGCGTCGCTACCCTGAGGATACACATGGCATCCCGCACTCCGGCCCGTCCGCGCAGCCCGCATCTCTTCGCGGGCTTCATGCGCCTGAACTATCGCTGGGGGCCGCACATGCTGGTCTCGATCCTGCACCGCGCGACCGGCAGCGGCATGGCGACGGTCGGGACGCTGCTGCTGGTGTGGTGGCTGGCGTCGATCGCGGCGGGGGCGGAGGCCTATGCCGATTTCCTCGACGTGTTCACGACGAGCACGGGTAACCTCAACATCCTCGGCTGGATCCTCGGCGTCGGGCTGACGCTGTCGTTCTTCACCCATATGAGCAACGGCATCCGCCATCTGTTCATGGATGCCGGCGCCAATTTCGAGCTGCGGCGCAACCGCATGTCGGCGCTCGCCGCGATGGCGAGCGGTGTGGTGCTGACGGTCGTCTTCTGGCTCTATGTGGGATTGAACTGATGGGTAACGGCACCAGCATCGGCCGCGTCCGCGGGCTCGGCAGCGCCAAGGAAGGCACGCATCATTGGTGGCGCCAACGGCTGACCGCGGGATCGAACCTGCTGTTGATGCTCTGGTTCTTCTTCTCGATCGCGCGATTGACCGGCTACGATCACGCGACCGTCTATACCTGGCTCCGCTCGACCTGGGTCGCGGTGCCGATGATCCTGTTGATCACGTCCGTCTTCTATCACTTCCGCCTGGGGCTTCAGGTGGTGATCGAGGATTATCAGCATGATCAGGCGCGGGTGGCCGCGATGATCCTGCTGAACCTGTTCACCGTCGCGACCGCCGCGACTGCCATCTTCGCGATCCTGAAGGTCGCATTCGGAGCCCCCGCCTGATGTCCGCTTCCGTTCCCGCCGCCTACAAGATCATCGACCACACCTATGACGCCGTCGTCGTCGGCGCCGGCGGCGCCGGCCTGCGTGCCACCATGGGCATCGCCGAAAGCGGTCTGAAGACCGCCTGCATTACTAAGGTCTTCCCGACCCGCAGCCACACCGTCGCCGCGCAGGGCGGCATCGCCGCCTCGCTCGGCAACATGGGCCCGGACCACTGGACCTGGCACATGTACGACACCGTGAAGGGATCCGACTGGCTCGGCGACCAGGACGCGATCGAGTACATGGTCCGCGAGGCGCCTGCTGCGGTCTACGAGCTCGAACATGCCGGCCTGCCGTTCAGCCGTACCGACGAGGGCAAGATCTACCAGCGCCCGTTCGGCGGCATGATGCAGAATATGGGCGAGGGCCCGCCCGCGCAGCGCACCTGCGCCGCCGCGGATCGCACCGGCCACGCCATGCTTCACGCGCTGTACCAGCAGAGCCTGAAGTACAGCACCGACTTCTACGTCGAATATTTCGCGCTCGACCTGATCATGGAAAACGGCGTCTGCCGCGGCGTGATCGCGCTGTGCATGGAAGACGGTTCGATCCACCGCTTTCGCAGCCACCAGACCGTGCTCGCGACCGGTGGCTACGGCCGCTGCTATTTCTCCGCGACCTCTGCGCACACCTGCACCGGCGACGGCAACGCGATGGTGCTCCGCGCGGGCCTGCCGCTCCAGGACATGGAGTTCGTCCAGTTCCACCCGACCGGCATCTACGGCGCGGGCGTGCTGATTACCGAGGGCGCGCGCGGCGAGGGTGGCTACCTCACCAATTCCGAAGGCGAGCGCTTCATGGAACGCTATGCCCCCTCGGCGAAGGACCTGGCGTCGCGCGACGTCGTGTCGCGGTCGATGGCGATGGAGATGCGCGAAGGCCGCGGCGTCGGCAAGAACGGCGACCACATCTTCCTGCACCTCGACCATATCGACCCGAAGGTGCTGCACGAACGCCTGCCGGGCATCACCGAGACCGGCAAGATCTTCGCCGGCGTCGACCTGACCCGCCAGCCGCTGCCGGTCACGCCGACGGTGCATTACAACATGGGCGGGATCCCGACCAACTTCCACGGCGAGGTCGTCAACCTCGTCGATGGCAACCCCGACACCGTCGTCCCCGGCCTGTTCGCGGTCGGCGAGGCGGCGTGCGTGTCGGTCCACGGTGCCAACCGGCTCGGCTCGAACAGCCTGATCGATCTCGTCGTGTTCGGCCGCGCCACCGGCAAGCGGATCGCGGACATCACCAAGACCGACACGGCCCACGCCCCGCTTCCCCAGGGTTCGGAAGAGCTGGCGCTCGGGCGACTCGACAAGTTCCGTCATTCCAGCGGTGCAGCGACGACCTCGGAGATCCGGCTCGACATGCAGCGGACCATGCAGAAGCATTGCGCGGTGTTCCGCGACAACGCGCTGCTGTCCGAGGGGCAGGAGAAGATCAGCGGCATCTACAAGCGGATGGCCGACATCGGCATCCAGGATCGCAGCCTGATCTGGAACACCGACCTGATCGAGACGCTCGAGCTCGACAATCTGATCGGCCAGGCTGTGGTGACGGTGGATTCGGCGGCCAACCGCAAGGAATCACGCGGCGCGCACGTCAACGAGGATCATCCCGACCGCGACGACGCCGGCTGGATGAAGCACACCATCACCACCTTCGACGGCTGGGGCGGGCAGGGCGGCAAGACCGCGATCGCCTATCGCCCGGTCCACGAGTACACGCTCACCGACGACGTCGAGTACATCAAGCCGAAGAAGCGGGTATATTGATCGACGGCACCTGACCGGGAGCATTGCCGCGCGATCATGCTCGGCGGGTACATATCCCGGCTCGCGCGGACATGAGCGATGCGGCTGACGTCGGATCGCGTCAATCGGGCCGGCGCACGCGACGCGCCGGCCACTCCTTACGACGACGCATATGTTGAAGATCTTTGATACTTTAAGCGCTGCAGCAATGCACGAGGGTCATCTAATCTCATCGCGATCGGCCGGCGGCCCAGGACTGGCCGCTTCTGAGACGTCTTCGAACAAGCCGTAGGCGTTGGCGATATCGCGGACTCGCTCCCGAGCTTCTCCGTCATAGTCCAACGCGACTACGTCGAAGGCAGCGGCCAGTTCGCGACGGAAGCTGAGATCGAGAACTCCCATGTCGCCCGCCAATTGCTCCATAATTTGAACTGCCGCATCGGGATCGAGGTTTTCCTCATCCGTACATTCGAGAAAGACCACGAAGTGCGCGATGATGCGTGCAACCTGCTGTGCGACCATTGATTTAGAACTCCAGCTTGGATAATAGATGCGCCTAAATTTGCGTAGAGAGGTAGAATTTTAAGATTGGGCATATCGTCGTGTATGGGATTGACTGTCGCGACATACCTGCTTGTCCGTGATGTCGTAGAGGTCTGCGGCCGTCGGTCCGACCTTTCTGATCACGACGATGGATGGTGAGCCTGGCAGCGTTGGCAAGGCCATGCAGTGAAAGGCATCTACAGACGGGAACGAGGCCAAGATCGTAGCCGTTGCCATGCTGTCGGTTGCTCGTTCAAATAAGCGGATTCCTCGGCGAACGGCTCGCTGGGGGCGACATCGTCGACGGCCGCGTTTAGTTCCCGATAGTGAAGATCATCCGCGTCCCGGAGCGCCTCCAATTCGGCCAGCCTTACCGGATCATCCGCCGCGATCGTCTCCTCCAGGAAGAAGTCGGATGCCATATTGCGCACCAGCTGTTGAGACTCGCCCGTATATTCCTCGGCGATTATCGCGAAGGCGTCCACCAGTTCACGAAGGAATGGCGGGTCTATGGCCTGTAGGTTTACCCCCAAGATTTCGATCGTCTACACTGCCGCGTCGGGATCGAGAAGATCCTCATCAGCGAGATCAAGGAATAGCGAGAAGTTCGCGATCAAGCGCGCGATCTGCAGAGCTATCATGGCTTTACAATCCTGACCTTGATATTTCTGATGTTCTTCTTCTTCAATAGCTTCAAAGCTAGCAGCCTCTGCTTGTCATTGGGAACCTCCCATGTCTCGATAAGGCGGTGTTGCGCCAACACCGCTGACTGCCGAAGTGCCTGTGCTGCTGATCGCGGCTTGAGAGAGATCCCGTATTTCCGGTCAATCACAAAGTCACCGTCGACACCGTCGAACTTCACTGGTCGTTGCGAGCCGTTCGGCATGGTGCGTTTCAATGCCGGAGCCTGACCCTGCCGTGCGCCGGTGGCGGCATCATTGTACAGCGTCGATGGGCTTTCTTTCCCAAGGTTCTCTTTGACCCAATGCACCTGCGGCGGATCGAACGGGATCGGACGCGGTCTGGCCGTGCGAAGCCGTCGGAGCGCGGCGACCTTCGCAGCACCGGCGCCAGGCATTACTCCGATGGCAACGTTGCCGGCCACCAATCCAACGTTGTTGCCGATCTCGCGGGCAGTCGCGTTGGCGACGCTATCGGCCGCGCGCGCAATTTGGACACGCGCCGGCGTATCTTCAGCCGCGATCGCCGTATCGATCATGCCGGCGACGCTGTCGATCGTCTCGCGTGCGGTCGTTAACGGGTTTGTCGTCAACGCGGAGTAGATTGCTTTGCCGGTTTGCTTGCCGACTTCCACAAGGCCTTCTCCGGCACCGATGCCGAAGTCGGTCACCGCGCTGGGACGCGCGTTCAAGGCCGACTTCAGAAGCTCGTAGCGTGCTTCTATTGCGCTTCGATAAGCCGATCGATCACCGTATCGTGCGAGTTGCTTGGCCCGCCAGGCGTCGGCTTCCGCCATCGTCCTGATCGGCGGCTTGTTCGGATCTTCCCGATATTCCACCCGAGCTGCGCCGCCCCCCGACTGGCTACTCTGGCGCCCGGCCTGTCCAGCACCGGCCGCCGCTCCGGATGCCCCCTCACCGAAGAAGCGACCCGATTGGGCGAACGTGAACCGCCCGTCGTCCGGGTCGTGCCAAGGATTGTATTTGAGTTCCAGCCCGTCGGGGCCCGTGGCTTGCGGCAATCTACCTGTCCGCAGCCAATACGAGAAATCGCGTGTCCGCTTGTCGCCCGATGTCTGGATCATGTCGCCTCACCCGTCTATGCGGCGAGAACAATTGAGGAACAAATCCAACTTTGCAATAAGAGTCGCCAGCCGCATGGGCCGAACTGAACCAAATCGGACATTGTGTCCGTCCGCCACCATGTGGATGGCGAAAATGGTGCCAGAAGAGGACTCGAATATGACCGTTAACGATCTGCGATAACTATCAAAAAATGACGATGCCATCTTATGGGCCCCCAAAGTGGCCCCTGATCTGCGAGACGAGTGACGGTGAGGCCGCCATGCTAAGTCGATATTCCATAAGCCCCCGCAACCTGCGGAGAGTGTTTACACGTGCAATCGTTATCTTCGCATATCATCCGTCAAACGCAATTCTGTTTGAGCTTTCGGACAAGATGGTGAACTAACGTCATTGGGTTTGACGGATTGGCCGCTTGTAGCTTTACGGCATTATCAATCGCTATCTCAGTGTTAGGTAGCAGTTCATGGAACGCCAACGTTTTGTAGGGATTACCATAATCCGGACAATGCTTGCCGACGCGATCAATTGCATCCTTCTCGTTGCATATAGCAGCCCCGGAGAATTCATAATGAAGCAGGATCCAGACTTCAAAGCACCGATTTGAAAGACACAGTTTAATGTCATTTACGCGAGCTAATTCCTGCGCTCTTGCTACGTCGTCTGAGCTTGTATCATCAACGTCACATACACACCAAAATTCGGCATAGTCCTTAAAGCGCCTCTTCCGCTTAACGGCCGCTTCAACTGCTTTAAGTGCACTACCGCCGCTTTTGATGTAGAGACTTTCTAACGACAAACGGCTAGGCGGGATAACGAGCTTCCACCCGCGAAAATAGTCGTCTTCCGTCCGCTCCCCGTCGTAGGCGACCACTACGGTATAATCTTTAGCTGTCCTTCCGTGCGCCCTTCGCTCCCCCGCAGTAAAGACCGAGCGTTTAGCCATTATCGTCTTCCGAGATAATAGTCAGTCTCTTGTCGTTTATGGCAGTAAGCCAAGTTGGGTCTATCCCTGCTGGCGGCACCGCACCGTACCGACCTTTGAGGTATCCCGACTCGAAGTTTTCATCCTTACGAGGCGAAAACTCGATTAGCGAGAAGAGGGAGGATAGCCCCTCCATATCACGTTCACAAAACCAGATCTGGTCTCGTCTTAGATGTTGTAAATTCAAAAGCCTTGTTTCGTGAGTAGAGAATATGAGCTGCGCGCCCTTTGGATTAGAAGCCTTATTCTGAAACAGCGCTAGTAGCTGACTCGCTACATGAGGATGCATGCTTGTCTCTAATTCATCTACAATGCAAACCTTGCCGAACTTGAGCGCTGTGATCATTCCCGCAGAGAGAGCGTATAGGCGTTTGATACCACGGGATTGCTTCTCAAACGGTATTTCCGCCTTCTTTCCATTGTGCACTACCACGAAGCTTACCTTGTGACGGCGTGCATCCTCTAACGCATCGTTGGCATCCTCACCATCATCCGGTGTCTTACGAATGACTATATCGCTGATGCACGGGTCCGCTGCTCTTAGAAGTGGTAGCAGTAGTGCCTTAAAGTTCTTATGATCATGGGCAAGCTTTGATGTGGCTCCTTGATCAAAGGCGGCAACATTCAACTTGATCTCTGTGATGAAGCGGTCACGAAACCATTTTTCAATTCGGAGGCTTTCGACCTGATTGTCTTGGGATAATGATGATAGCAATAGGCTGTTCTCTCGCGTCCTACGGAACGATGATTCGTGCTCGCGCTTATCGCCCGAAAGCTTTGGCCCAGTTTCAAGCTCATACTCGGCGGTCAATTCGGATCCGTTCTTCGCAACACTCTTTGCCGTTCTCTTGAACAGCAGGCGCTCGCGTCCAAGTGGATAGCTATACAGCCATTCCTCTTCGAAGTGGGTTAATCGGGTCCTAAAGCCATACCTATAGAGTATGCCACCAGTTTGGAAGCTCACTTCGAAGAAAGAAGGTCTCTTTGTACTGCTTGCATTAGGATCGACTCTAGTGCCGGTACCCGACTTCCATGCAGATTGCGAGGATAAGACCGCTTGACGCATGTAAGCTAAGCCAAGGAGAAGATTAGTCTTTCCGGAAGCATTTGAGCCGTAGATCGCAACTGCGGGAAGTAAGCGGTGTTTGCTCGTGGCGCCTCGTTCTTGGCCGATAAGGGCGCCGGGAAGTGTTCTATCGGACTTCCGAGCCATTAAGCTCAGCGTGGTACGATCCTGAAAGGATTTGAAATTTTCAAGTGTGAATGAAATGAGCATGCAAATCCCCGGTTCCAGGGGACCAGAGGCGATTTTTTGCGAATTGTCCACAAAAAGCGGAGGCGAGCGGCACCGATCCCCCTTGCCGCGGAGCTTCGAGTGCCGCTTCCTCATTTGGGTAAACCGATACGAGACATGCCGATGGTACACACTAAGTGTCTCAATAGGGCTTGACCCCGCTAATTGAGACAGTCATAGCTGATGCTCTAGAGGCTAATGAGACATCGCAGCTATGAATACGATCATCGGGTACGCGCGGGTTTCCTCTGACGATCAGGATTGCACGGTACAGGAAGAAGCTCTCCGCGCCGCCGGTTGCACCATCGTTCGTTCGGAAAAGAAGAGCGGCACCACGACGGAAGGCCGCCAGGAACTCGACACGCTGCTGTCGTTCGTCCGTACCGGCGACACCCTCATGGTGACGCGTATTGATCGCCTAGCGCGCTCTGTAGCCGACCTAGAGAAGATCGTAGCGGCGTTGAAGGCGAAGGGTGCGTACCTCCGTGCTACCGAGCAGCCTATCGACACGTCCACCCCTGCCGGTCTTGCCTTCCTACAGATGCTTGGTGTGTTCGCGCAGTTCGAGACTGCGATCCGTAAGGAGCGGCAGATGGAAGGCATCGCACGGGCTAAGGCGAATGGCGTCTATAAGGGCCGTAAGGCTTCGGTGGACGTTGCTGCCGTGCGGACGATGCGAGATGGCGGGATAGGCCCTAGCGACATCGCTAAGCGGCTAGGGATCGGTCGTGCCAGCGTGTACAGGGCGCTCGCCGTTTAGGAGTGCTGCCATGCTACCCGCTCGGGGCGATGGTAGCAGCATCGCCTATCGACGCGATCAGGTCACCCTGCTTATCGCCCATGCACGCGCTAACGCATCAAGCGCGGCACGTGACACGCTGTCACCTGCATCGATGGCTAGCAGCCTGCGGGCTGCGATACCCGTCTGCTTAGCTAGCATCCCAAGCGGTATAGCCTTCTACTCCATCCATACGGCAAACCAGCAGCTACCTGTAGCGATGGCATTTGCAACCGGGTGATCGGGCGTCCACCTATTTAGCTTCACCAGAACCGGCTTCTGTCCTTTGTGCGTCATCGCTCATCGATGGTAAAACGGCGAGGCGGTGTGATTCCGGCAACGGGTAGCGGGAGGTTTAGCTGGTCCATATCGTAGGCTGGCAAGGGATGTTCCAGCCTATCAGCTAGGTGATTTGCTAGGACCAAGGCGGCACGCTCGCGCATAGCGGCGTCCCTCATCGAAAGCCCTATAACGGCGAACTTCGGTGCATCAGCGATGGCATCAAGAAGCTGGTTCGGCAGGTTGGTCATGGTCGTGTTCATACGTCCATGTTCCTCATCTGTTCCGATTCGTCTAGCTCGGAACCGCCGGGTTGAGAATCGGAAGGGCAACGGCACCTAAACCGCGAGGGGCGCGATGTCCTAGGAGGATTGGAGAAGGCGCTCACCAGTCCATGCAGTGTGGTGGCTTCGATTGCAGGTATCCTCACACCCTCAAAGAAGACGATCCAAACTGCCGTGGGCTCTCAGCGGTAATCGTCTTCCCCGTATGTTGTTCGTGCCTCAGGAGGCGAGACAAACACCACCTTGTACCTGCTCCGCAGGCCTTCATCGTAAGGGAAGAGCGGGAGCGGGCCCTCACCTAGCGGGGGTACTATGTCATCGTCACCGATTGCTTGCACAAGCCTGGATCGTACCGTCGCCGGTGATATCGAGCTTCGAGATACCAACGCCTGTCTGTCAAATTCAAGAAGCTCTAGCGTTCTACTCAACCGGCTATTAGCTATACGATAGCGGCGAGGCTTTGGACAGAGTATCTTACTTATAGAGAACATGCGGGGGTGAATGGTACGAAGATTCGATGTGCGCGTTGCTGAAAGCTTACCGCTCTGTTTATCTTTAACCAGCCCATCAATGAATTTACCACCCGCGAAGGATAAGCTGTGCATAATCATGCCACGTATCCGCATTGTGTCTCGAACAGATTTATGGGTGTAGAATAGATATAGAGGAAAAGTAGCGTACCGCCGCGCCGCTTCGGAGACGAGCAAACTGGATTGGAGCTTGCCATGCGCAAGCCCTCCTACTCTATGAAAAATTTCAGGGTAGCTCCTGCGAGACCAGACCGCCCCGCTACCGTAAAGCCGTTTGGCTTGGATAAGCAATGTAAAATGCGAGGAGCCATCCTCAGCAGCAAATATCCACTCCATATCTGCGCCAGTCTGCGACTCGACGGGAAAGTCTACAGTCACACCATAAGCACGAAGAGAAACTAACCCACCCATCAGGATATCGGTCATCGTCTCTTCTCGGAACGATCGTGACAGGTCATTTGCTCGGTCGAGCATTGCGCCGATGTGACGCTCCATATTGCGTGCGAAACTACATAGCATTTCAGTTCTTCTGTACGATATTGGAGATGAGCCGGTTCATCTCAGAGCCGTTAGCGAAGTAGCCGAGTAAGTAATTTCGAGCTTGCCGATCCATCGCACGCGATCCAACCGCGGAGGCCCACGCCAGCCAGTCAGACCTCCCCTCGCGCAGGTAAAACTCACGCATTTCCGGAAGACCATAACGAAGGTCTGCAATCTCTAAAATCTTAGATTTCGAAATATCTGTCGAGCTTCTATGCTTGAACAGGCTGTCGACTAGCGCCGGAGCATGCTTCGTGTCCATCAGGTAAGACTCCAACATCATACCAAACCAAAAAAGCTGGTACTCATCAACATGCTCATTTCCGTTGATGACACTGAGAACGACCTCTGCCACCCGTTCCTTGTCCGATGCTGCCGCGCAAAGACCGTAAAAGTTTTTGGCTAGATGGGGGTAGCCGCTAGCGAATTTATCTAAGTGAGCTTCAACCAACGATACATTGTCTCGAAGAACAACAAGCAGTAGTTCTGCATCTTCTTCGGTAAGCTTTTCACTGTCTAGTGTTTCTTTGACAAATGCTATCTCTTCATCATCAAGGGGGATTATAGCGTCTGTACCATTTGCTCCTAAGTCAGCTGAATCCCCATCTGCCTCGTCGTCATCCGCTTCGGAAACGCACTGGTCAAACTCATCGTAATGAGAGACGATAAGACTGCGACGTCGTTTTAGGAGCCGTTGCTTAAGGGCACTGACCGGCGTTTCATCGTGATCATCGAAGTCCCATATTGTTCCAGATTTTGTCTTGCTGGCATTGACGGATAGACCTTTTAGCCCTAGCAGGCGCTGAATATGCGCAAAGTCATTGTTAAGTACATTGATGTTGTCGTCGAATATGTACACATCATCCATGAACCGGCACATTTTTTGCGATCGGATTGTAGCTGAAGACTCCAAGAAACGTAAGAAGTCATTACCTATCATCTTTGTTGGATAGAGGCCTTGCGGCAAGCAATCAAGTGAGCGGCCCGCATTGATCTCGCGCAAGAACCTTCCGAAGGCTTCTACATCGCTGGGGTCATCAGGCTTTAGTGCAGCGAACCATGCATGTAGATCATGATGATATATGCCATTAAAATACGAAGAAATATCGAAGTAAAAGTACTCTTCATGAGCAAACGTTGCATCTGCCGCAAATCGGCGGAACTCTGCGTAACTTGATGACGCCGCTACTGGTCGACCTTTGATAAATCGGTAGCCAAAATGCCGCCGATCCTCATTGTGCGGTTTGCGAAACTTTGCACGGTTTCGAAATATAATATCATAAAGGAACAGCTCAGCAACCGGGTCCAATTTTACCGTACGCCGTAGATGTATGCCGTCCTTATTGGCATAGACGCGGCGCTGTGGCAGGAACGAACCATCTCCTTTGAGCAATGATGCGGCATAGTCTAAAAGCTCTTGTGCGCCGTTCTCAACAAGAAATCGATTAGTAGTTAGCGGGTAAAGCGTGCTTGGAAGGTCCTCCAAATAGAAGGATCGGGATGAGTATGGAGATGTGGAGTTTGCGGGTCGCGACCTCGGTGCGATTTCGCTGGCTGGAACCAGTGCGATCTTCGGCTTTCTTGCCATCTATTAGGCTCCATAGCTTTGGTCCGGCGCAGCGAGTAGCAGCTCTCGTCCGGTGCTTGCCACATGTAGTTCCGTTTCGCTACCGCCCGTTGACTGGGAAGCGCGTAGCCTTGTGTTCGCACGTCGTGGTCATGTGGATGCTTTGGTGACCCGAGAGGTTGCGATGCGACACGCCTCGTAAGCGCTGGAAACGCAACGCTCCCCTTTTTAGCCGCCTACAGTCCCTTTAGCGTCCGCCGCTACTCAAGTAGCTCTCAACACCCTTTCGGCGTTGGCTGCCCACCGGCTGGCACCCTAAAGGGCTTGTTCTGCCGGTCTTTCGGGTGCCGGTTGGGTATCAGCGTTTAGCTTCGATAAAGGGCTTGATACCTACGTGCTTTTGAAAAGCTGCCGATAACACGGCTTCGGCAAGCGCTCTTTTCGAGACAGGTACGATGATAGAGTCATGTACCGGTAAGACAGGTACATCGCGGACCATCGCCAAGGTATGCACGGCTTCCAGTACCGCTTCGCTCTCGATGAATTGCAGATCGCCCCACCGGTAGGAGCTATCGGGCCAATCGATTAACAGAGGTATAGCCTGTAGCGTAGCCCGCCTGACGTCGTCGAATGGGGGAAGCGCGAGTGGCGGCAGCCCCCGTTTTGTCCGGCTCTTCGCATAGTTCTTCCGGGAGTCGTCCGTCCAATCAGGATGAAATTTGGTGTGGCCCAAAGTCATGGTGACGAATGTCTTGATCGCGCCCCGGTCGAAGCCATCTATTGTGTAGGGATCAGGGTAGTTCGGCACGTCCACCTTCATCTTGGCATGAAGGATGGTGATGTGACTCGCCTTGATATCTAGCTCCACCGTAGCTTCGCCGTTGATAGTGATGCCCGCCCGTTCGATTTCGGACATGTGCTGATAGCCATCGCCAATCGAGTAAACGCGCGCTCCCTGATCCCAACCATATGTCTTGCTGCCACCTACGCCCTTGGCGAAGATGCGATGGAAGGCGTAGTGCCGGTCGGGTTCGATGACGACATCGTAGAAGTATGCATTTAGCTCATCGATGGGCCTTGCAAGGGCGATCACGGTAGGATCGCGCCTATCAACGTACATCCGCTTGCCCTTACCCTTTGGGTTGCATTCAGCCTTAAGAACGATGGGGTGCGGGATTGCTCTAGGTCGTGGCAACCGGTGGAAGTGTGTCCGCCAGTCGGCAGGTACGATGCCGTAGCTCCCTGCTTTATCGATAAGGCTCGCCGTTGCTTTGAACCGGGTTGCGACGGCCTTCGCAAAGAAGCCGCTATGCTCCTTATAGCCCTTTTCACGGTGCAGATACCCAAGGGCTTCCATACCGTCTGCAACTTCGCGGAAGGGCCAATAGCCTACCTGTAGAAGCCGAAAGGCATCGGGACTCATCCCGTGATACCCATAAGCTGGATTGGCTTTGGCCTCGATACGCAGAAGGTTGGCGAGCAGCGCAGCTAATGCCATTTTGAACTGCTTACTTGGTTTGTACGTCCGTGCTGTAGCAACTTCGATTTCATTTGCGAAAGCATCAACGAAGCTGATCGCTTGTGGACTACCTACACCGTAGATCAATGAGAGATAATAACCATCACCTTGCCAGATCGAAGGCGTGGCATTGGCAGCAACCGTACCTGCCTTCGCTGTAGGTAAATCTGAGCTGTGTCCGGGCGAACCAAGACAGCTTCTATCGTTTTCTTTAACTAAAAAAGATTGAGGTTTTAGAGGGTATATAGAGTTAGGGTTTCGAGCTTGACGATCGGGCATGGGAGCTTCTTTGTTTAAAGAACTATAAGGTATGTTTAGGTGACAATGTAAAAAACAGTTAAGTCTGCATCGACCCAACGTTTAAAGTGCCTATAATAATTATGCCTATATAACAAGATGAGGTGCTTAACAGCGCAATATATATGCCCACATAAGTACATGGGACTAAGGTAGGTCTTTTATGGGCGCGGAACCGCTATCTTCACGCTTACTGTCGCTTTGATTGTAATGGAAAGCCCAGCGACAACCGATGCACGGGAGCGAGTCGTCTAGCCCAGCTCCCGCGCGTCAAGTTGGAATCTTAAAGTATCGAGCCTAGTTATTACGCCTTCAAGCTGCATCCTCTCAAGGCTTCGTAGCGATCTGCTGGCGTGGACCGTGTAAAGCTTGCCGCATACGTCAATAATGGTTTCAGTAAGCTTGGCCCTTTCTCGCGCGTGCTTTTTTCGGGTACGTTCGTCCATGTCTTCTCGAAAGCTCATTGTGTAATTCGTCCTCAGGTTAACTGATTAGGCCTGTTTTCTTTCTTGTAACCAGCGCTCGATATCAGATTGCTTCCAGCCACGCTTCTACTTCCAAGCAACGTGAAAGGACGGGGAAAATCACCGCGGGCGATAGCAGCATAAATTGAGCTTCTCGATAATCCCGTAACTGCCTCAACATCGAAGCGACGCATAATCCTATCCAATTTCATTCTTCACCTCGCAACGCCTCTATTAGCTGATCCGAGTAGGGCGGTCAAAACAGCCTGAATGTTACACAAGCAAGCAACGATGTGCGATCCCAAGATAATTCTATGCCTATTTTGGCGTCCAATTTGTCACAATATGATATTTGATTAGCGACCCAAATCGATTAGCGGCTCTAATCGCCCATACTCAAGCTGAAATGGGCGATATTTGTAGCGTTTGGCGCTAGGTACTCATCAAGCGCCGCTCGCTATGGAGTGTCCGCTTGAGGGTTAGGGATAGCTGCTCGGCGACAGCGACCGCTATCGACAGCGGTGCACACCTCAAGTGTCAAAGTCCGGCTATGTAGCGCCTGCATCGGAACGCAAGTGATCGAGGTAATCCGCCCACCACTGTGCCATCCGCACACGCTCGGACCAGTGACTGCCTCGGTGGTACGCCGCCCGCACCGCGCTTCTGTCGCGATGAGCTAGGGCGCGTTCTATGGCGTCCGGGTTCCAGTGGCCGCTTTCATTCAACAGCGTACTCGCCATTGCCCGAAAACCGTGTGAGGTCATCTCCTCACGCCCATACCCTAGACGACGTAGAGCGGCATTCAACGTGTTCTCCGACATAGGGCGAGTGCCGGGATAAAGTGACGAGAACACGTATTTGTAGCGGCTTGTAAGCGCCATCGCCTCACGGAGGATGCGAACCGCTTGCTTTGAAAGTGGAACGTCGTGCCCATCTCGCATTTTCATTTTGAAGGCAGGGATGCACCAAACAGCTGCGTCTAGGTCAAACTCCGTCCATTCGGCAGCCCGGAGTTCGCCGGGCCGTGCATAGACGAGCGGGGCGAGTCGAAGTGCCAGTTTCGTCATCGGCTGTCCCGAAAAGCCGTCTATGGCCCGTAGCAATCCGCCAACCTGCTTTGGTTCGATCAGCGCAGCATGATGCTTCGCTATTGGCGCAATTAGTGCGCCGCGAAGCGCCGCGGCGGGATCGCTCTGTGCTCGCGATGTGGCTACCGCATATCTAAATACGCGACCTGCGAATGAGCGCATCCGGCGAGCGGTTTCTAGATGCCCTTGCTTCTCGACCGCCTTCAACGAGGCAAGAAGGTCTGCTGGCGTAATTGCGTCTATCGCCAACCCACCAATCGCTGGTTCCAACAGGGACAGAAGCCAGCGGGATTTGTTGATCGTGACGTGCGCTCGTCCCTCCCGTTGAACCTTATCAAGATACTCGTCTGCAACGAGTTTGAAGGTAGTAGCCGCCTGATTAATGGCAGTAATCTTGGCTGTCCGCCTGTGCTCCGACGGATCGATGCCAGCGGCAACCAGCTTACGTGCCTCATCGCATTTCGACCTAGCTTCTTTAAGCGGGACATCGGGGTACCGACCCAATGACAATTTCTTCTCTCTGCCGAGATGCCGGTATTTAAACCGCCACAGCTTTCCGCCGGAGGGCTGGATCAGCAGGAATAGCCCCTTCTCGTCCGTTAGCTTCCTCGGTTTAGCTGATGCCTTTGCGGCGCGGATAGCTGTGTCAGTCAAAGGCATGGGGGCCACTCCAAGCAAACCCTGCGGGTGGCCCCCGTTGTGGCCCCATTTCGCTCCCGGCTCCGGCAGGAACAACTAGGACCTTGGCGGCCTGCGAGCTGAAAGAAATGGCAGATTTCTGCGGATTTTTCAATCAACGCAGGAACACCGCGGACGGTGTAGTGGTGCCCAGAAGAGGACTCGAACCTCCACGACCTTGCGATCGCCAGCACCTGAAGCTGGTGCGTCTACCAATTCCGCCATCTGGGCACGGGGTAGGCCGGCGCCTCTAGGGGAGCGGCGCGGCGCTTGTCAACCGGCCTCGGGCTGGGGCAAGGGGCTTGGGCGAAATGCCACGGGAAAAGGTCGGGTGATGAAAGACGGACTGGTGACGATGATCGGTGGCGGCGGCTTCGTCGGCCGCTATGTCGCACAAGCCTTGTTCAAGACGGGCATTCGGGTGCGGATCGCGCAGCGTGACCCACGCGCCGCCTATTTCCTGAAGCCGCTCAGCGCGCTGGGCCAGACCCAGATCGTCGCTGCCGACGTGACCCGGCCCGACAGCATCGCGCACGCGGTCGACGGCGCGGATGTCGTCATCAACCTCGTCGGCGTGCTTGCGGGCGATTTCCAACGTTATCATGTCGACGGCGCGCGGACGGTTGCCGAGGCGGCAGCGAAGGCGGGGGCATCGGCCCTGATCCATGTCTCCGCGATCGGTGCCGACGCCGCGTCGCCATCGGCTTATGGCCGGTCGAAGGGCGAGGGCGAGGCCGCGGTGCGCGCGGCGTTCCCGGCGGCAACGATCGTGCGGCCGTCGATCGTGTTCGGGCGCGAGGACGCCTTCATCAATCGCTTCGCCGGCATGATCGCCAAGGCGCCGGTGGTTCCCGTGCTGCGCGCCGGCACGCGCTTTCAGCCGGTGTTCGCGGCCGATGTCGGCGATGCGATCGCGGCGATCGTCGATCGTCCCGGTGAGACGGCGGGCAAGACCTACGAGCTCGGCGGGCCCGATGTGATGACGATGGGCGAGATCATCCGCTGGATCGCCGCCGCGATCGGCCGCACGCCGTCGATCGTCGAACTGCCCGACGCCGCCGGCGCGCTGATCGCACGCGCCGGGTTCCTGCCGGGCGCACCGATCACTCGCGACCAGTGGCTGATGCTCCAGCGCGACAACGTCGTCGCGCCGGGTGCGGAGGGGCTCGCTGCGCTCGGCGTCACGCCAACGCCGCTCGCCGCGGTCGCGCCGGAATGGCTGGTGAGGTTCCGCCGTCAGGGTCGGTTCGGGCGCCGCAACGCCGATCTCGCCGCCTGATCGCTGCAGCCATGGAACTCATCACCGTCATTCTCCTCGGCATCGTCGAGGGGATCACCGAATTCCTGCCCGTCTCCTCGACCGGCCACCTGATCCTCGCGACCAAGCTGCTCGGCTATGATGCCGGCCGCTGGGAAGTTTTTAACGTCGTCATCCAGCTCGGCGCGATCCTCGCGATCGTCGTGCTGTACTGGCGGACCTTCTGGGCGGTCGGCATGGGACTGCTGCGGCTCGATCCCGTCGCGGTGCGCTTCGTGCGCAACCTGTTGGTGGCGTTCATCCCCGCCGCGGTGATCGGCCTGGCGATCCACAATCAGATCGAAGCGATGCTCGGCAACGCGCAGATCGTCTCGATAGCGCTGATCGTCGGGGGGTTCGCGATCATTGCGGTGGAGCGGTTCGCACCGCGCGGCAACATCGTCGGGGTGGCGGATATCCCGTTGCCGCGGGTCGTTGGGATCGGCTTCCTGCAATGCCTGGCGATGGTGCCGGGTGTCAGCCGATCGGGCGCGACGATCCTCGGCGCGCTGGCGCTGGGGGTGGAACGGCGGACCGCGGCCGAGTTCAGCTTCTTCCTCGCCATTCCGACGATGCTGGGAGCAAGCGCACTGGAACTGGTCAAGAACCGGGAGGCGTTGATGAGCGGGGAGGGCGTCGGGCTCGGCGCGATCGCAATCGGGTTCATCGTGTCGTTCATCGTCGCGCTGCTGGTGGTTCGCTGGTTCGTCGGAATCGTTACCAAGCATGGTTTTGTGCCGTTCGCCTGGTATCGGATCGGCGCAGGGGCGTTGGCATTGGTTCTCCTGTCTCGGGTTTAGGTACGATCCGGACATAGTTATATGTGAGTTGATGCGTCTCTAGAAGCTATCAGCAGAGAAGATGCCGGGATAAGGTCAATATAGCTGCCGTATCGGCCAATATGTTCGTGACGACCCGCTAACGATCGCGTATGCGCCGTCGCGGAGGCTGCCATGGCGAACGATTCCCTGCTGAAGTTTGTCGATCGGGAGCAGGTCTATCCTGCCAAGCGAGCCGCTGAGGATCGCGCCGACGATTTCCGTGAGATCGCGGATCGATACGCGATCGTCGCGGCGGAGGATCAGGCCGGCCGCTGCTCGCAATGCGGTGTGCCCTATTGCTCGGTCCATTGCCCGCTTCATAACCATATCCCGGATTGGCTGCGGCTGACCGCCGAGGGGCGGCTGCGCGAGGCGTATGAGCTCAGCAACGCAACTTCGACGATGCCCGAGATCTGCGGCCGGATCTGCCCGCAGGATCGGTTGTGCGAGGGCAACTGCGTCATCGAATTCTCCGGTCACGGGGCGGTGACGATCGGCTCCGTCGAGAAGTTCATCACCGACAATGCCTGGGAACAGGGCTGGGTCGAGCCGCTGGTGCCGGGGCCGTCGCGTGGCGCGTCTGTCGCGGTGATCGGCGCCGGGCCGGCGGGGCTCACCGCGGCGGAATATCTACGCGGCAACGGCTATGAGGTGCATGTCTACGACCGCCACGATCGCGCGGGCGGGCTGCTGACCTACGGCATTCCCGGCTTCAAGCTGGAAAAGCCAGTGGTGATGCGCCGTGTCGATCGGCTGAAGGCAGGCGGGATCATCTTCCACGAAGGCTTCGCGGTGGGCGACGACGCGTCGCTCGACGATCTCCGCCGCCGCCACGACGCGGTGCTGATCGCGACCGGCGTCTACCGCGCGCGCGCTCTCGACCTGCCAGGCGCCGACGGCGACGCGAACGGCAAGGGCGGCGCGATTGCAGCGCTCGATTTCCTGATTGCGTCGAACCGCAAGGGCTTCGGCGACGCGGTTCCCGAATTCGACGACGGCACGCTGGACGCAGCGGGCAAGGACGTGGTGGTGATCGGCGGTGGCGACACCGCGATGGATTGCGTGCGCACCGCGATCCGCCAGGGCGCCCGCTCGGTCAAATGCCTCTACCGCCGCGATCGCGCCAACATGCCCGGCTCGCAACGCGAAGTCGGCAATGCGGAGGAGGAGGGCGTCGAGTTCATCTGGCTCTCCGCCCCCGCCGCGTTCGAGGCGGACGGCGTGGTCCGCGCGCGGCGCATGCGGCTCGGTGCCGCCGACGCCAGCGGCCGCCGTGCGCCCGAGCCCGATCCTGCGGGCGATTTCACGCTCCACGCCGATCTCGTGATCAAGGCGCTGGGCTTCGATGCCGAGGACCTGCCCGCGCTTTTCGGCGCGCCCGAACTCGGTGTCAGCCGCTGGGGCACCGTGCTGGTCGACGGCAAGACGCTGATGACCAGCCTCGACGGCGTGTTCGCGGCGGGCGACATCGTCCGCGGCGCGAGCTTGGTGGTGTGGGCGATCCGCGACGGCCGCGACGTCGCCTCGGCGATGCACAAATGGCTGAAAGCAAGGGCGAAGAACGCGAAGGTGGCGGCGTGAGGCTGTCCGCCGAACAGGTCGGCGCCATCAAGGCTGCAGCGACGACCGCGTTCGGCGATGACGTGATCGTGCGGCTGTTCGGCAGTCGAGTCCACGACGATCGACGCGGCGGCGACATCGACCTCTATGTCCAGACGACGCCGGAAAAGGCCGACGTCGATCATGAAGTCCGGTTCCGCTCGCTCATCTGGAAGGCGCTCGACGAAGAGCAGATCGACGTGGTCGTCGCGAAACACGGCGACGACCGCTGGATCGATCGTGCAGCCACACGAGAGGGCGTCGTCCTGTGACCCGCGACGAGGTTCGCGAGGCGACGATCGAGGCCGTTCAGGCTGCCGACGAACTCGCTGCGCATCTTGAACGATTGTCGTCGCGAATGGCGTCGTTGCTCCCGGCGCAGCCGGAAGCGCTGGCGGCGTGGGACGATGACCCGTGGGAACGCCTGCATGCATTGCTCCGCATGTTCGAACAGCTTTACGATCTGACCAGCCGCAAGCTGTTCCGTGGTTTCCTGTTCCTGTCGGGGGAAGTCGTCGGTGGGCTGTCGGCGCAGAACCAGTTCCGGCGTGTCGAGGCGCTTGGGGGCATCGAGAGCGCCGATCGTTGGATCGAGATCGGCGTCACCCGCAATATCCTGGTGCACGACTACCCGACCAATATGCCGGCGCGCGTGCAGCGCGCCAATCGCGCCTGGGCGGATCTGCCACCGCTGATCGCCGCCACTCGCCAGACCATTCAAGCGCTTCGCGCGGAGAAGCTGATATGACCACCGAAGCCGAACGCCTTCGTCTCGCCGAGCACGGCATGTACCGTCCCGAATTCGAGGGCGACGCATGCGGCGTCGGCATGGTCGCGGCGACCGACGGCAGGGCGTCGCGCCGGGTCGTCCAGTCCGCCATCGATGCGCTGAAGGCAGTGTGGCACCGCGGCGCGGTCGACGCCGATGGCAAGACCGGCGACGGCGCCGGGCTGCACATCGATCTGCCGCACCGCTTCTTCGACGATGCGGTGGTCGCGTCGGGGCACAAGGTGCTGCCGAACCGGCTCGCGGTCGGCATGATCTTCCTGCCGCGCACCGATCTCGGCGCGTCGGAAAGCTGCCGGACGATCGTCGAGAGCGCGATCATCGAGGCGGGCTACACCATCTATGGTTGGCGGCAGGTGCCGGTCGACGTGTCGGTAATCGGGCTGAAGGCGCAGGCTACCCGGCCGGAGATCGAGCAGATCATGATCGCGGGCCCGCTGCCCGACGAGGTCGATGCGGCGGAGTTCGAGAAGAACCTGTACCTCGTCCGCCGCCGGATCGAGAAGCGCGTGATCGCCGCGCAGATCCAGGGTTTCTACATCTGTTCCCTGTCGTGCCGCTCGATCGTCTACAAGGGGCTGTTCCTCGCCGAGAGCCTGTCCGTCTTCTACCCCGACCTGCAGGACCAGCGCTTCGAATCGCGGGTCGCGATCTTCCACCAGCGCTATTCGACCAACACCTTCCCGCAATGGTGGCTGGCGCAGCCGTTCCGCTGCCTCGCGCACAACGGCGAGATCAACACGATCCGCGGCAACAAGAACTGGATGCTCAGCCACGAGATCCGGATGGCGAGCCTCGCGTTCGGCGACAATTCGGAAGACATCAAGCCGGTGATCCCGGCGGGCGCGTCCGATACCGCCGCGCTCGACGCGGTGTTCGAGGCGATCTGCCGCTCCGGCCGCGACGCCCCGACCGCCAAGCTGATGCTGGTGCCCGAAGCCTGGCAGAAGCGCGGCGACGTGCCCGACGATCACGCCGCGATGTATTCCTATCTGTCGTCGGTGATGGAGCCGTGGGACGGTCCCGCCGCGCTGGCGATGACCGACGGCCGCTGGGCGGTCGCGGGCATGGACCGCAACGCGCTGCGCCCCTTGCGCTACACCCGCACCGCCGACGGGTTGCTGATCGTGGGTTCCGAGAGCGGCATGGTCGTGGTGCCGGAGAGCACCGTGATCGCCAAGGGCCGGCTCGGGCCGGGGCAGATGATCGCGGTCGATCTCGACGAAGGCCGCGTGCTCGAAGACCGCGAGGTGAAGGACCGGATCGCCGGCGAGCAGGACTATGCCGGGATGATCGGCGAGTTCCACACCATGAAGGACCTGCCGGTGGTCGAAGGGGGCGTGATCGTCCGCTACGACCGCGCCGAACTCGCGCGGCGCCAGGTCGCGGCCGGGCAGACGCTGGAGGACATGGAGCTGATCCTGTCGCCGATGGTCGACGGCGCCAAGGAGGCGATCGGGTCGATGGGCGACGACACGCCGCTTGCCGTCATCAGCGACAAGCCGCGGCTGATCAGCCAGTTCTTCCGCCAGAATTTCAGCCAGGTCACCAACCCGCCGATCGATTCGCTGCGCGAACGCCATGTAATGTCGCTGAAGACGCGGTTCGGCAATCTCGCCAATATCCTCGACCTGCGCGACCAGCGCGAACGCGTGCTGGTGCTCGATTCGCCTGTGCTCACCGGCGAACATTGGGTGCGGCTGAAGGCGCATTTCGGCACCAGCGCGGCCGAGATCGACTGCACGTTCGACGCCGGCGGCGGCCCCGAAAAGCTCCGCGCGGCGATCCAGCGGATCCGCAACCAGGCCGAACAGGCGGTGCGCGAGGGCAAGAGCGAGCTCTTCCTGACCGACGAGAACGTGTCGGAGGATCGCGTCGCGATCGCCGGCGTGCTCGCCGCCGCGGCGGTGCACACCCATCTCGTCCGGCGCGGGCTGCGTTCCTTCGCGTCGATCAACGTCCGCACCGCCGAATGCCTCGACACGCATTATTATGCGGTGCTGATCGGCGTCGGCGCCACCACCGTGAACGCCTATCTCGCCGAGGCCGCGATCGTCGATCGTCAGGCGCGCGGCCTGTTCGGCGACCTCAGCCTCGAGGATTGCCTGCGCCGCCACCGCGTCGCGATCGAGGAGGGGCTGCTCAAGATCATGTCGAAGATGGGGATCGCGGTGATCTCCTCCTATCGCGGCGGCTACAATTTCGAGGCGGTCGGGCTCAGCCGGGCGCTGGTCAACGATCTCTTCCCCGGCATGCCCGCGAAGATCTCGGGCGAAGGCTATGCCTCGCTCCATCACAGCGCGACGATCCGTCACGAGGCGGCGTTCGACGAGGCGGTCGCGACGCTGCCGATCGGCGGCTTCTACCGCCAGCGCCACACCGGCGAGACGCATGCCTATTCGGCGCAGTTGATGCACCTGTTGCAGACCGCGGTCGCGACCGACAGCTACACCAGCTATCTGCAATTCTCGCGCGGGGTGTCCGATCTCCCGCCGGTCTATCTGCGCGACCTGCTGCAATTCAACTTCCCCGCGGAGGGGGTTCCCGTCGACCAGGTCGAGGCGATCACCGAGATCCGCAAGCGCTTCGTCACCCCCGGCATGTCGCTCGGCGCGCTCAGCCCCGAAGCGCATGAGACGATGGCGATCGCGATGAACCGGATCGGGGCCAAGGCGGTGTCGGGCGAGGGCGGCGAGGACAAGGCGCGCTACACGCCCTATCCGAACGGCGACAATGCGAACTCGACGATCAAGCAGATCGCGTCCGGCCGGTTCGGCGTCACCGCGGAGTATCTCAACGCCTGCGACGAGATCGAGATCAAGGTCGCCCAAGGTGCCAAGCCCGGCGAGGGCGGGCAGTTGCCCGGCTTCAAGGTCACCGAATTCATCGCACAGCTGCGCCATGCGACCCCGGGCGTCACGCTGATCAGCCCGCCGCCGCATCACGACATCTATTCGATCGAAGATCTCGCGCAGCTCATCTACGACTGCAAGCAGATCAACCCGCGCGCGCGGGTCTGCGTCAAGCTCGTCTCGTCGGCCGGGATCGGCACCGTCGCCGCGGGCGTCGCGAAGGCGCATGCCGACGTGATCCTCGTCGCCGGCCATGTCGGCGGCACCGGCGCCAGCCCACAGACCTCGATCAAATATGCCGGCACCCCGTGGGAAATGGGCCTCAGCGAGGTCAACCAGGTGCTGACGCTCAACGGCCTGCGCGGGCGGGTACGGCTGCGCACCGACGGCGGGCTGAAGACCGGGCGCGACATCGTCATCGCCGCGATTCTCGGCGCCGAGGAGTTCGGGATCGGCACGCTGTCGCTGGTCGCGATGGGTTGCATCATGGTCCGGCAATGCCATTCAAACACCTGCCCGGTCGGCATCTGCACCCAGGATGCGCGGCTGCGCGACAAGTTCGTCGGCACGCCGGAAAAGGTGATCAACCTGATGACCTTCATTGCCGAAGAGGTTCGCGACATCCTCGCGCGGCTAGGCATGAAGAGCCTCGACGAGGTGATCGGCCGCACCGAGCTCCTCCGCCAGGTCAGCCGCGGGGCCGAGCATCTCGACGATCTCGATCTCAACCCGATCCTCGCCAAGGTCGACGCGACCGACGCCGAGCGCCGGTTCAGCCTGTCGACCTTCCGTAACGACGTCCCCGACAGCCTCGACGCGCAGATCATCAAGGACAGCGCCGCGGTGTTCAGCCGCGGCGAGAAGATGCAGCTGACCTATTCGGTGCGCAACACCCACCGCGCGGTCGGCACCCGGCTGTCGAGCGAGGTCACGCGCACCTTCGGCATGTCGAAGCTCGCCGACGGTCACGTCACCATCCGTCTGCGCGGCTCGGCGGGGCAGAGCCTCGGCGCGTTCCTGTGCAAGGGCATCACGCTCGAGGTATTCGGCGACGCCAACGACTATGTCGGCAAGGGATTGTCGGGCGGGATCATCATCCTCCGCCCTGCGGTCAGTTCACCGCTCGCGAGCCAAGACAACACGATCCTCGGCAACACCGTGCTTTACGGCGCGACCTCGGGCAAATTGCTCGCGGCCGGGCAGGCGGGGGAACGCTTCGCGGTCCGCAATTCGGGCGCGACCGTGGTGGTCGAGGGCTGCGGCGCGAACGGCTGCGAATATATGACTGGCGGCGTCGCGGTGCTGCTCGGCAAGGTCGGGCAGAACTTTGGCGCGGGCATGACCGGGGGGATGGCGTTCGTCTACGATCCCGACGCGACTTTCGAACGCCGAGCCAACCCCGACAGCATCGTCTGGCAGCGCGTCGCCACCCAGCATTGGGAGAACACGCTCTACGATCTGGTCGCCGACCACGCCAAGGCGACCGACAGCAAATGGTCGAAGGGGCTGATCGAAGATTGGCCGCGGGTCGTTGGTGATTTCTGGCAGGTCGTGCCGAAGGAAATGCTCACCCGCCTGCCACATCCGCTGTCGGAGGAAGAGGCGATCGCCGCGGAATAAGGCGGAGAGTGGGTTTGTCGTCGCACGTCCTCTCGATGGACGGTGACGCGGCCAAATATCTCCGTCACCCCGGACTTGATCCGGGGTCCCGCTAACGCGCGTGAGCCGCAGCCAATGATTGCGAGGCAAGCGGGACCCCGGATCGAGTCCGGGGTGACGGGATGAGTTTCGGGACAGCTGCGGCGTCACCGACTTCACGGCACCGCCCCTTGCAGCCGCGCCTCCGCCGCCGCTACAGCGAGATGATGTGGCAGCTTTACCAATTCCCCCTGTGCCCCTTCTCCCGCAAGGTCCGGCTGTTGCTGGGCGAGAAGGGCGTCGGCTATGAACTGGTGAAGGAATATCCCTGGGAACGGCGCGACGAGTTCATCGACATGAACCCCGCCGGCCAGACCCCGGTGATGGTCGACGTCGCCCGCGCGTCGGCGCCGCTGATCGATTCGGTCGCGATCTGCGAATATGTCGAGGAGACCGTCGACAAGGCCGCGATGATCAACGGCACCGCCGCCAATCGCGCCGAGATCCGGCGGCTCGTGACGTGGTTCGACACTCAATTCTACCGCGACGTCACCGGGCTGCTGCTCCACGAACGCGTCGTCAAGCGCATCGCGCAGCGCTCGGCGCCGGACGCGCGCGGCCTGCGCGATGCGATGAAGGGGGCGGTCGGGCACCTCGATTATATCGATTACCTGCTCGATCACCGGAACTGGCTGGCGGGCGCGACGATGAGCCTCGCCGATCTCGCCGCCGCCGCGCAGATCTCGGTCACCGACTATCTCGGCGGGATCGACTGGAAGGGCCACGAACAGACCGCCCGCTGGTATCGCGGCCTGAAAAGCCGCCCAGCCTTCCGCCCGTTGCTGTCGGAACGGATGGAAATGATCAATCCGCCGGCTCATTATGATAATGTGGATTTCTGACGGGTAGGGTCGGGCGCCTTCCGTTCACCCGTTTGTCCAGTCACCCCTCGGTACGTCCAGCGTTCCTGTCCGCCAGCCGATCCTTGCTCGCAGCCACCACCCCCGTTCGTCCTGACACCAACCCCGTTCGTCCTGAGTAGGGATCGAGTAGCTGCGTCAGCAGTGTATCGAGAGCCCGTATCGAAGGACAGGTTGGCGTGCGGAACCCATGCTTCGATACGAGCCTTCGATACGGCTCTTCGAGCCTACTCAGTCTCTACTCAGCACGAACGGGGTGGGGTGGTTCCATCTAACTCCACCTCACCCTCACCCCAACAGCCGCAGCGTCTCCGCATCCCGCTCGCCCCCGAAGAATCGTTCGAGCGCAGTAGCGAACGGCGCCCCATCCTCCGCGACCGCCTCGAACAACGTCATCGACGACCGCAGCTTGACCGCGTCGATCCCGCCGAAGATCGCCTCCGCGCTCCCCGCCGTCGCCGTCGCCACGCCGGTCGCCTCGATCAGCCGCGCACCCAGCAGCGGGTGTGCCAGATACGCGCGTGCCTCTGCGGCCGACGCGATCGCATAGAAGCGCGCGGTCTCGCTCCGCCCCAGCCCGGCGATCTGCGGGAACACGAACCACATCCAGTGGCTGGCCTTCCGCCCGCGACGAAGCTCGGCGATCGCCGCGGCATAGCTGGTCTGCTGCGCACGGACGAAGCGGTCGAGAGCATTCATGCGCCCCATCTGGGCAACCGACGCGGCGACCGCAACCGTCGTGGCAGCGATGCGTTCTGATTCCGTAACGACGGGGAGCAGCGCATGCGGGCGATCATCGGAATGACGGCGCTGGCCTTGCTGGCCGGGTGCGGCGACGGCAACGATGCGCCGCCCGGCAACGCGGCGGCGTTCGTGCCCCCCGCGGTCCAGGCCCCCGCACCGCTGCCCGGGCAGGCGCAATCGAACCCGCTCACCGCCTATGTCGGCAAATACCCGGGCGACGCGGTCGACGGCGTCGGCTTCTTCGATCGCACCGAGGTCGCGTCCGCGCTGATCGAAGCGGTGCCCGACCCCAAGTTCCGGCGTGCAATAACCAGCCGCGACGTCACCGAGACGCCGATCTTCGCGCGCGGCGGGCGGATCGGCGCGCATGGCTGTGAGCCGCATAATTGCGGCGACAACAACTGGACGTTCCTGGTCCGTCCGAACGGCACCGGTGGGCTAGCCTGCCACCACGTCGCATCGGACGGCGCCAACAGCCGCTGGTATTCGGGTGACAAGCCGGTCGTCCGCCCCGGCGATTGCCCGAGCGCCTGATGCTCGAACATCTTCCCTCGTGGCTGGGCAAGGCCCTGACCGGCCTGCGTGCCGGTGCCGACAAGCTCGCGATCGCGCGCGACGAACTCGGCGGCAGCTATCCCGCGCTGGCGTTGTCGAGCCCGGCCTTCGCCGATGGCGCACGGCTGCCGGAACGCTTTACCGCCGATGGAGAGGGCCGTTCCCCGCCGCTCGTCTGGGGCGATCCGCCTGCGGGCACCGCATGCCTGGCGTTGCTGGTCGAGGATGCCGACGCGCCGACCCCGCAGCCGCTGGTCCACGCCGCGATCTGGGCGCTCGCCGCGGACGCGGGCCGCCTTGCGGAGGGCGATATCGCCGCGGACGGCACCGGCGACGGGGCAGGCGATGTCGGTCGCAACTCCTACCGCCGCGAAGGCTGGCTGCCGCCCGACCCGCCGACGGGGCATGGCGAGCATCGCTATGCCTTCCAGCTGTTCGCGCTGTCCGCGGGGTGCGGCGATCCCGGCCCGACACCTGGCCGGACCGCGATGATCGACGCGATGAGCGGGCATGTGCTCGCCGCCGGACTGCTGATCGGCACCTATAGCCGTGGCGAGGAAGCGCCGGTCGGTCCGGTCGGAGCCGTGGCGCCGGCCTGAAAATGAAAGGGGAGGGCGGCGGCGCGGTGTTCGGCACCGTGCGGTCTCAGCCGATCGTCGTGCCGCCCTGGCCGACGATCAACAGCGCGGTCATGGCGAAGGCCGCCGCGGCGATCAGGAAACTGCGAAGCACCAATTGCGCTCTGCTCCAGCCGATCGCGATCACGCGACCGGCACGACGGGAACGGCAGCGCTGACGGCGACGGCAGCGAAGAACAGCGCGCTGGCGAGCGAGAGAGCGATGCGCTGAGCGTTCTGGAAACGATAGGCCATGGTTGAACTCCTTGTCGTGATCGGGGCGGACCATCCGCTGCCGATGTCCAAGGCTTTGCAACCGCCGTGCCAGAATTGGTAAGTAGTTGATCCGCAGTGATATGGCATTCGCGACGGTTTGGGGGTGGTATGATCCGCCAAGTCGTCCGGCGAAATTCGCCAAAGCTCGGCGCGCGTCGCTGACGCGAGCGACGTTGGATGCACCCAACCCATCTTGTGCTCCCGCGGAGGCGGGAGCCCAGGACCAAGCAGCACCACGATCCGTTACTCTGCCAGACCCTGGACTCCCGCATTGCTGGGAGAACAATAGGTGCCTTGCAGGAGGGGCGCGGCTCCGCGGGACCACAGAAGCATCACGCTGCCGCCCACATGCGAGAACCGTCCCAGCCCAGCCGGAGCTTACCCCGCCACGACCTGGTTCCGCCCCGCGGTCTTCGCCGCGTACAACAGCTGGTCCGCACGAACGAAAGCCTGTTCGCCCGTCTCGCCGTCGCGGATCGTCGTTATCCCCACCGACATCGTCACCGCGCCGAGCGATCGATCGGTGTCGCGGTTGCGGAAGCGCTTCGCGGCGACCGCGGTCCGCGCCAGCTCGATCAGTGCCGCGGCTTTCGCCAGCGTCGTCGGGCCGATCAGCACCGCGAATTCCTCGCCGCCATGCCGCACCACCAGATGCTCGCCGCACGCTTCGGCGATGGTGTGCCCGACGACGCTCAACACCCGGTCGCCGACCGCGTGTCCGTGTTCGTCGTTCACGCGCTTGAACCGGTCGATATCGCACACCGCGAGGCACCACACGCCGCGCGATGTGTCGCGTCCAGCGAAGGCTTCGTCGAACGCGCGGCGGTTGGGCAGGGCGGTCAGCGGATCGCGGCGCGCGGCGAGATGCGCCTCGGCCAACTTCTCGCGCAGGTCGTCGGTCTCGTCGGTGGCGCGCGCCAGCCGCTTTTCCGCATCGTGGATCCGCGCGATCATCGCGCCTGTGACCCGCGCAATCTCGTCGATCCCCTCGATATCCGGCTGGCGGACGATCGCCGCCGCGCTCTGTTCGAGATCGCGACCGAAGCCGCGGGTCTCGTCGTGCATCGCGCGCACCATCATCGCGAAGCCCTCGACCTGCGCCTGGGTCTGCGCGACCAGACGATCGGCGCCGTCGGCCATGGCCTCGGCGATATCGTCCTGCCGCAGCGCGACGACACCCGGCTCGCTTGCCGGCGCTTCTCCCGTCGCGCCGACCCCGAGCTTCTCGATATCGCGGGCGGTAAGGCGGACCCGTCCGTCACTGAGCCGGTCCACCGCCTGCGCAATCGTTCCGTTCGGCTCGGTCAGGATTTGGTAGGCGAAGCTGTAATGCGCGGGATCAGGGCTCAGCCGGTGGTCGGCGAGGAAGCGACCGATCCGATCGTACAGATCGTCCACCTCGTTATCCCCATGCCGTGCCAAGCCCGACGCGTTCATTTACCATCCTATGCGACGGACGGCCATACGCCGGAAATGGTTAGGGTAGCGTTGACGATCCCTCGGCTTCGGCGCCATCGCTACCCCACCGCGTCAGCCGCGCGCCGAACCGCGTACCGCCGCCAGCGTCTTGGCGACATGCTCGCTTGCGTCCATGTCGCTATGCACGAACAGCACGCGGCCGTTACGGCCGATCACGTAGCTGGTGCGGCTGGTGATCGCGCGGCCCTGCATCTTCTGCGGCAGCCCGACGTCATACTCCGCGATCACCTTCGGCCCCGCGCTCGCCACCGCGAACTTGCCCGCGCATTTCTCGGAGGAGAACTTCGCCAGCGTGTCGACGGTGTCTGCCGACATGCCGATCACGGTCGCGCCCGCCTTGGTGAAGTCGGGGATCGCTTCCGCGAACGCGCGAGCCTCGGCGTTGCAGCCGCCGGTGAATGCCGCGGGGAAGAAGTAGAGCACGACCGGCCCCTTCTTCAGCGCATTCGACAGCTTCAGGTTGAACACCTTGCCCGCGATCGCGCCGCGGGTCGCGAAATCGGGGGCCTTTGCGCCCGGTGCCAGCGCAGCGGTTGCCGGCGAGGCGAGAAGCAGGGCGGCGGCGGCGAGATAGCGCATGGCGGAAAACTCCTGGATGGATGCGATACGCTAGGCGTCGTTGCCCGCCGCGTCCATTGGCGATACCGCTGCGGCCATGCCCGTCAGCCAAGCCGATATCGATCTCGCCCACCGCCTCGCCGACGCCGCCGGCGCCGCGATCCGCCCCTATTTCCGCCGCGAGCACGGCGTCGAGCTGAAGGAGGATCGCTCGCCCGTCACGCTGGCGGATCGCGCCGCGGAGACCGCGATGCGCCGGCTGATCGACGCCGAACGATCGGGCGACGGCATCGTCGGCGAGGAATTCGGCACCAAGGAGGGTGTGACCGGACGGCAATGGGTGCTCGACCCTATCGACGGCACCCGCAGCTTCACCGTCGGCCGCGCGATCTTCGGCACGCTGATCGCGCTGGTCGAGGACGGCTGGCCGGTGCTCGGCGTGATCGACCAGCCGGTGCAGCGCGAGCGCTGGATCGGCGTCACCGGCCGGCCGACGCTGTTCAACGGCGCTCCCGCGAACACCCGCACCTGCGCAGCGCTGGAGGGCGCGATCACCGCGACCACCAGCCCGCATCTGTTCGGCGAGGGCGACGTCCCGCACTACATGGCGCTGGTCGCGGCGGTAACGGGCGGCAATGCGCGTCAGGGGCCGGTCTATGGCGGGGATTGCTACAACTACGGCCTGCTCGCCAGCGGTCACCTCGACATCGTCTGCGAATCGGGGCTCCAGCTTTACGACTTCGCCGCGCTGGTGCCCGTCGTCGAGGGCGCGGGCGGGCGGATGTGCGACTGGAACGGCGACCCGTTGACCGCTGCCAGCGAGGGCCACGTCCTCGCGATCGGCGACCCCGCGCGCACCGACGACGTGCTGGAGGCGCTCCACGCCGTACCGCACGCGTGACGGCGATTGCGTTTCGCGCGGCGTTCGGCTAACGGCCCCGCTTCCTCGAACTTCGCGTGGAACAGATTGCCCGGCCAGTGTGGGCTGCCGCGGCGGTTTTTAGCGAAGATCGTCATCGAAAGGACGAAAATGCCCAAACTCAAGACGAAGAGCGGCGTCAAGAAACGCTTCAAGCTCACCGCCACCGGCCTGTTGAAGCACGGCGTCGCCGGCAAGCGCCACCGCCTGCTGCATCACAACGGCAAGTACATCCGCCAGAATCGCGGCACCAAGGTATTGGCCAAGGCCGACACCGCAGCAGTGAAGGCCTGGGCGCCTTACGGCCTCGGTTGAGCGGAAGGGATTAGACTATGGCACGCGTCAAACGGGGTGTAACCACCCGCGCCAAGCACAAGAACATACTTGAGCAGGCAAAAGGCTATTATGGCCGCCGCAAGAACACCATCCGCATCGCGCGGCAGGCCGTCGAAAAGGCCGGCCAATACGCGTATCGCGACCGCAAGGTTAAGAAGCGCACCTTCCGCGGCCTGTGGATCCAGCGCATCAACGCCGGCGTCCGCGCCGAGGGCTTGACCTATTCGCAGTTCATGCACGGCTGCAAGCTGGCCGGCATCGAACTCGACCGCAAGGTCCTGGCCGACATCGCGATGCACGAGGAAGCCGCGTTTACCGCGATCGTCGCGCAGGCGAAGGCAGCCTTGCCCCAGGCCGCCTGAAGGCGCCTGTCCGCGAGGACGAGATCGGGGGCGTCGGTGGCAACACCGGCGCCCTTTTTCTTGGTTGTTCTGGCCGTGCATTCCCCTCCCCGTCATCCCGGCGAACGCCGGGGACCCATGGACTCGGGCGGCTAGTGATCGCGTGCTACCACCAGCCAAACCGCTACCATGGGTCCCGGCGTTCGCCGGGATGACGGATGCGGGGAAAGGGATCAGGCACATGCGCAACGACTTCCAGCCTTGCGTGTACATCCTCGCCAGCCGCCGCCACGGTACGCTCTACATCGGCGTCACCTCGAACCTGCTCGCGCGAACGGTGCAGCACCGCGAGGGGTTGATCCCCGGCTTCACGAGGCGGTACGGCGTCGATCGCCTCGTCTGGTGTGAGGTGCATGACACGATGGAGAGCGCCATCCTTCGCGAGAAGCGGCTGAAGGAATGGCGGCGGGCGTGGAAGATCGAGCTGATCGAAGCGCACAACGAAGACTGGGCCGATCTCGGCATCGCATTGGGACTGCCTCGCCTCGCGCCGGCATCATCGAAAGTGAGCATGAAGTGACCGACGACCTCGACCAGATGCGCGACCATATGCTCACCGCGATCGACGCGGCGGCGGGGCTCGATGCGCTTGACGCGGTGCGGGTCGAGGCGCTCGGCAAGCAGGGGCGGGTGACGCAGTTGCTGAAGACGCTCGGCGGCATGACCCCAGAGGAGCGGCAGGAGCAGGGCCCGCGGATCAACGGCCTGCGCGAGGCGGTCGCGACCGCGATCGCGGCGCGCAAGGCGACGCTAGAGACGATCGCGCTCGACACGCGGCTGGCGGCGGAGACGATCGACCTCACGCTCCCCGCCGACGCACCGCTCGCGGGCACGATCCACCCGGTCAGCCAGGTGATGGACGAACTCGCGGAGATCTTCGCCGACCTCGGCTTCGCGGTCGCCACCGGGCCGGAGATCGAGGACGACTGGTACAACTTCACCGCGCTCAACATCCCGGAGACGCATCCGGCGCGGGCGATGCACGACACGTTTTACTTCCCCGACGTGGTCGACGCGGACAGCGGCAAGGTGACCAAGCGCACCGTGCTCCGCACCCACACCTCGCCGGTGCAGATCCGTGCGATGCAGGCGGCGGGCGGCAACACGCCGATCCGGATCATCGCTCCCGGCCGCACCTATCGGTCCGACAGCGACGCCACCCACACGCCGATGTTCCATCAGGTCGAAGGGCTGGTTATCGACAAGGGGATCACGCTCGGCCATCTGAAATGGACGCTCGAGACGTTCCTGAAGGCGTTCTTCGAGCGCGACGACATCGTCCTGCGGCTGCGCCCCAGCTACTTCCCGTTCACCGAGCCCAGCGCCGAGATCGACGTCGGCTATTCGGTGGTGAAGGGCAAGCGCGTGATCGGCGGCGGGGATGGCTGGATGGAGGTGCTCGGCAGCGGCATGGTTCACCACACCGTATTGGAGGCGGGCGGCTACGACCCCGCCGAATGGCAGGGCTTCGCGTTCGGCTGCGGGATCGATCGACTGGCGATGCTCAAATACGGAATGGACGATCTGCGTGCGTTCTTCGACGGCGATGTCCGCTGGCTGAAGCATTACGGGTTCTCGAGCCTCGACGTGCCCACCTTGTCCGGGGGAGTCGGCGCATGAAGTTCACGCTAGGCTGGCTCCGCGAGCATCTGGACGGCGACGCGACGCTCGACGACATCGTCGAGGCGCTGACCCGCATCGGGCTCGAGGTCGAGGGCGTCGAGGATCCCGCCGCCAAGCTCGCGGCGTTCCGCGTCGCGCGCGTGCTGTCGGCCGGACGCCATCCGCAGGCCGACAAGCTGCAGGTCTTGTCGGTCGATGCCGGCGACGGTCCGTTGCAGGTGGTCTGCGGCGCGCCCAACGCGCGCGCCGGGATGGTCGGCGTGTTCGGCGCGCCGGGTGCCTATGTGCCCGGGCTCGACGTGACGTTGAAGGTCGCGAGCATCCGCGGCGTCGAATCGAACGGCATGATGTGTTCGACGCGCGAGCTGGAACTCGGCGACGATCACGACGGCATCATCGAATTGCCCGCCGATGCGCCGGTCGGCACATCCTATCCCGACTATGCAGGGCTAGCCGATCCGGTGATCGACGTCGCGATCACGCCCAACCGCCAGGATTGCATGGGCGTACGCGGCATCGCGCGCGATCTGGCTGCGGCGGGTCTCGGCACGCTGAAGCCGCTCGCCGTCGATACCACACCGGGGGAGGGCGAGGGTCCCGACATCCATATCGAAGACGCGGCAGGATGCCCTGCCTTCTACGCGCAGGCGGTGTCGGGCGTGACGAACGGCGAATCCCCCGATTGGATGCGCCGGCGGCTGATCGCAATCGGGCAGAAGCCGATCTCGACGCTGGTCGACATTACCAATTACGTGATGATCGATCTCGGCCGGCCGCTCCACGTCTATGACCGCGCGACGCTGTCGGGCGGGCTGGTCGCGCGCAAGGCGAGGGCGGGGGAGCAGGTGCTCGCGCTCAACGGCAAGAGCTACACGCTCGACGAGGACGTGACCGTGATCGCGGATGACGCGCAGGTCCACGACATCGGCGGGATCATGGGCGGCGAGCATTCGGGGGTATCGGCGACGACGACCGACGTGCTGATCGAATGCGCCTATTTCGATCCCGACGCGATCGCGCGTACCGGGCAGAAGCTGCTGCTTACGTCCGATGCGCGCACCCGCTTCGAACGCGGGGTCGACCCGGCATTCCTCGACGAGGGACTCGCGATCGCGGCCCGGCTGGTGACCGCGTTGTGCGGCGGCACCGCCAGCGGCGTCACCCGCGCGGGTAGCCCGCCGACCGCACCCCGAATTGTCAGCTACGACCCGCGGCTGTGCAGCTACCTCGCCGGGCTCCACGTCGCGCCCGAACGGCAGGCAAGGATCCTGCTGTCGCTCGGCTTCTCGGTCGGCGCGATCCACCGGCCCGACGCGTTCGCCGACGCGCTGTTCGCGACGATCGGGTCCGCATGGCCGGTGACCGTGCCGAGCTGGCGCCGCGACGTCGACGGCCCCGCCGATCTGGTCGAGGAAATCGTCCGCATCGAGGGCATCGACAAGGTCCCGTCGACGCCCCTCCCGCGGGTGCCCGGCGTAGCGCGGCCGACCGCGACACCCGAACAGAAGCGCGAGCGCCGGGTCCGCCGGGCCGCCGCGGCGCGCGGTCTCGACGAGGCGGTGACGTGGAGCTTCGTATCGGAGGCGGAGGCCACGCCGTTCGGCGGCGGCGCCTGGTCGCTCGCCAATCCGATCAGCGAAGACCTGAAGGTGATGCGCCCCTCGCTGCTGCCCGGCCTGCTGTCCGCGACCGCGCGCAACCTGCGTCGGGGCGCGACCAGCGTGCGGCTGTTCGAACTCGGCCGCCGGTATCTGGCCGCTGGCGAGCACCCGACCTTGGGCGTCCTGCTCGCCGGCGAGCGCCGCGCGCGGGGCTGGCGCGAGGGTAAGGCGGCGGCGTTCGACGCCTTCGACGCTAAGGCGGAGGCCATCGCGCTGCTCGCCGCGGCAGGCGCGCCGATCGACAATCTGCAAGTCATGCCTGTCGACGCGACTGCAGCAGGCGACGCCTGGCACGCCGGCCAGTCGGCGACGCTGCGGCTCGGGCCGAAGACGGTGCTCGCGGCATTCGGCATGCTCCACCCGCGCGTGCTGAAGGCGTTCGACCTCGACGGCCCGATCGCCGCGGTCGAGCTCTATCTGGACGCAGTGCCGCTGAAGCGCGCTGCGGGCTTCATGCGTCCTGCCTATACGCCGCCGACGCTTCAGCCGGTCCGGCGCGACTTCGCCTTCCTGGTTCCGCCCGGTCTCACCGCCGACACCCTGGTCCGCGCGATCCGCGGCGCCGACAAGACGGCGATCGTCGCAGCCCGCATCTTCGACGTGTTCGAGCGCGACGGCGAAAAATCCGTGGCTGTCGAAATCGTGCTCCAGCCGGGTGATAAGAGCTACACCGAAGCCGAGCTGAAGGCGGTGGCCGACAAGGTCGTCGCGACCGCGACGAAACTGGGAGCATCGCTGCGTGGCTGACCTCATCCGTATCGCCTCGGACACGCTCAGCGCCGCGATCGACCCGAACGGTGCGGAGTTGTCGAGCCTGCGCGACGTCGAGGGACGCGAGCTGATGACCGACGCCGATCCGGCGTTCTGGACCGGGCGCGCGCCGTTGCTCTTCCCCGTCGTCGGCATGCCGTTCCGCGAGACGATCCGCGTCGACGGCGTCGAATACCCTATGAAGAAGCACGGCTTCGCCCGCCGCGCACGCTTTGCGGTCGCGGAGGTCGGGGCGGATCAAGCGCGGTTCGTGCTCGTCGATAGCGACGAGACGCGGGCGAGCTACCCGTTCGCGTTCGAACTCGCGGTGACGTTCCGGATCACCGGACCGACGCTGTCGGTCGACGTCGTCGTCGCTAACCGCGGCGCTGTCGAGATGCCGGCCAGCTTCGGCTTCCACCCCGCCTTCGCGTGGCCGCTGCCTTACGGCCAGGATCGCGGCGCGCACCGCATCATGTTCTCCGCCGACGAACCCGACGCGCTGAAGGCGATCGCCGCGGACGGGACGATCGCGCAAGCTACCCGCGGGACGCCGCTCGACGGCCGCACGCTCCATCTCGCCGACGCGCTGTTCGGGAAGGACGCGCTGGTGTGGGACCGGGTGCGCTCCGACAAGGTCACCTACGGCGCAACGGCCGGGCCGCGGCTCGACATCCGGTTTCCCGATACGCCGATGCTCGGCATCTGGACCAAGCCCGGTGCCGCCTATGTCTGCGTCGAGCCGTGGCACGGCATCGCCGATCCCGAGGGCTATACTGGCGAGTATCGCGACAAGCCCGGGGTGTTCATCGTCCCCGTCGGTGGCGAGAAGCGGATCGGCATGAGCGTGACGCTGGTGCCGTAGCGACCCCTCGTCATGCCGGCGCCATGCCGGTATTTGCCCCGACGCACCGGCCGCGGACCTGCGGCCCGGTGGATGCCGGAACCAGTCCGGCATGACGAAGAGTTGCCATGACCCAGTCCCCCCGCCGCACCTTCGCGATCATCTCGCACCCCGACGCCGGCAAGACCACCCTGACCGAAAAGCTGCTCTACTTCGGCGGCGCGATCCACCTCGCCGGCGAAGTGAAGGCCCGCGGCCAGAACCGCCGGGCGCGATCCGACTGGATGAAGATCGAGCAGCAGCGCGGGATCTCGGTCACCTCCTCGGTGATGACCTTCGAGCGGGAAGGGATTACCTTCAACCTGCTCGACACGCCGGGGCATGAAGATTTCAGCGAGGACACCTATCGCACCCTGACCGCGGTCGATTCCGCGGTGATGGTGATCGACGCGGCCAAGGGCATCGAGCCGCAGACCCGCAAGCTGTTCGAAGTCTGCCGTCTGCGCAGCGTCCCGATCATCACCTTCGTCAACAAGGTCGATCGTGAAGGCCGCCCGGTGTTCGAGCTGCTCGACGAGATCGCCGACATGCTGGCGCTCGACGTCTGCCCGATGAGCTGGCCAATCGGTATGGGCGGCGAGTTCGAGGGCGTGCAGGAACTCGCGACCGGTAAGGTCAGCCGCCCCGAAGGCGACAGCCGCGCCTTCCTCGGCAGGATCGACACCGACGTCACCTTGCCCGATCGATTCGCAGAGGAGATCGAGCTCGCGCAGATGGGCTATCCTGCCTTCGATGCGGAGGCGTACCGCAACGGCGACCTGACTCCGGTCTATTTCGGATCGGCGCTGAAGGATTTCGGCGTCGCCGAGTTGATCGCGGCGCTCGCCGAGTTCGCCCCCAGCCCGCGGCCGCAGCCCGCCGAGCCGGCTCCGGTGCTGCCCGACGAGAAGGAGGTCACCGGCTTCATCTTCAAGGTCCAGGCCAACATGGACCCCAACCACCGCGACCGGATTGCGTTCATGCGGCTCTGCTCGGGGGTGTTCAAGCGCGGCATGAAGCTGACCCCCTCCGGCAGCGGCAAGCCGATCGCGGTGCATTCGCCGATCCTGTTCTTCGCGCAGAACCGCGAACTCGCGGACGAGGCGTTTCCCGGCGACATCATCGGCATCCCCAACCACGGCACGCTGCGGGTCGGCGACACGCTGTCCGAACGCGCGGCGGTTCGCTTCACCGGCTTGCCCAATTTCGCGCCCGAGATTCTGCGCCGCGTCGTCCTGAAGGACCCGACCAAGACCAAGCAGCTGCGCAAGGCGCTCGACGACATGGCCGAGGAGGGCGTGACCCAGGTCTTCTACCCGGAGATCGGGTCGAACTGGATCATCGGCGTGGTCGGCCAGCTCCAGCTCGAGGTGCTGCTCAGCCGGCTCGACGCGGAATACAAGGTCGCTGCCGGGCTCGAACCCGCGCCGTTTGACACCGCGCGCTGGGTATCGGCGGAGGACGCCGCTGACCTGAAGGCCTTCACCGACATCAACCGTGCCGCGATGGCCAAGGACCGCGACGGCAATCCGGTATTCCTGGCGAAGAGCGCGTGGGAAGTCGGCTACATTGCCGACCGTTACGCAAAGGTTCGCTTCGCCGCGACGCGAGAACGCTGAGCAGATTGATCTGGCTCAATAATAAAGATGAGTTCCCCCTATTTGGGGGGTTCGTCCCGCCGAATGCACCGGCGGTCGACGCACGCCGGGAATCGCCTTGTATCAAGGCTCTGCCCGCGCTTTGAGGAAAATGCAGGACGGAGGCAACGATCTCTCCCGGCCTGTCCTCCACATCGATAAACAGGGCGTCGCGCTGTTCGCGCGCGGCTGCCTTTTCGCCACAAAGGGCTCTCCATGCACGTCACCGCGCAGTCCACCAGATCGATCCTCACCAAGCGCCGCCTGATGGCCACTACCCTCGTCTTCGTCGTCGCAGCAACCGCCTGGGCCGAGGTGAAAGAGCCTTACGGCGAAGATTACCCCGTCGTCGTCGTGCCCGGCACCTCGACGCCAAGCCCAACACCCACTCCAACGCCCGCCCCGGTGACCGTCCCGACCGCCCCGGCAGGACGCTCGTTGCGGCTAGGGGTAAACGTCGCGGGTAGTGTCTACTACAATACCGAGCGTGTGTTCGCAAATCTGGCGCAGATCGCAGGCCCGTGGAAAGATCCGAGCGCCGGCTATGCCGCCATGGCCGCCAGCAAGCTCAACGCCTACGGCTTCCCCATTAGCGCCGGTGTGTTGGCGCTCAATGTGCCGCAGCCGGCCTGGGCGGGCAAGGCCGTTGCGGTCACCTGCACATGGCTCGGCAGCGGAACAGTCCGAATCGACGGCGATGCGCGTGTGGTCGGCGCCAACAACCGCGTGTCATTCACTTGGCCCGGCAGGACGGGCACTAATCGGCCGAACATTCTCGTCAATGTTTCAGGGGCAAACACCGCTGCGCCGTTCCGAGCACTCGATTGTCGCGAGCCCGGTCTGGTCGCGAACGGCCAATTCGACCAGCGCTTCGTCGACGACATGAAGCCGTTCGGCGTTCTGCGCTTCCTCGATTGGTCGAATACCAACGGCAACCCCGCGAGTGTGACCTGGGCGAACCGGTCGACGCTCGACAGAGCGGGCACCGATGGCACCGCGTTGGAACACGAAATCGATCTTGCCAACGCCGTAGGATCGGATCCGTGGTTCACAGTCCCGTACAATGCCGATGAGAACTATATCCGCAACATGGGCAAGCTGGTCCACGACCGGCTGGCCCCCGGTCGCCGGGCCTATTTCGAGCTGTCGAACGAGGTCTGGAACTACTCCTTCCCGGTAGCGTCCCAGGCATTGAACGAGGGCATCGCCGAGAAGCTGTCGACCGACAAATACAGCAACGGGCTGATGCGGTATGCGGAAAAGTCGATCTGGATGCACAAGTTCCTGACCACGGCTTTCGCCGACAATCCGGCTCGGTTGGTACGGGTGGTCAGTGCGCAGAACGACAACAGCTTCAGCGCGCGGACGATCATGGCCTTCCGCGATACCGCGAAGTGGGTCGATGCCCTGGCGACGGCACCCTATTTCGGGCACAGCTTCTATACGGGGGCGAACACCTACGTTACCGATTTGTCGAAGCTGTTCGTCTCGCTTGAGGCGATGCGCGTCAGCGCGCTGGCGAAGGCGCGCGAGAACAAGGCGATCGCGGACAAATACGGCAAGCGCTACGTCGCCTACGAGGCCGGGCAGCACATTATCGCGCCGGCGGCAAAGGCGACGCTCGACGCCGCGTTGCAGCGCAGCCCGCTGATGTACGACATCTACAAGCGCTACATTGCCGATTGGAAGGCGCAGATGGGCGACACCATGACGCTCTACTCCGCGACCGGCACGATCTCGCAATATGGATCATGGGGTATGCGGGAATATGCGGGGCAGCCGCTCGCGGAAACGCCTAAGCGGCGCGCTGTGCTGGAAGCCGCCAGGTAAGAGCATCGGGCATGGTTCACCGAAAAATCGGGAACCGACCGACCTACCAGGGCGTAAACTGCCATCGCTTCAGCATGGCGACTTAGACCGGCGGCATCTTGCGATGCCGCCGGTCGTCTTTTCGCCCCCGCGAAAAGCTATTGGCCGTAGGATACCACGGAGCGACGCTGGCGATAGCGCATCGACGCGCCGATCAGGCCGAAGCCGACGAGCATCATTCCCCAGGTGGCGGGTTCCGGAACCGGGCTGATCGTTTCGGCGAAGATGGTGCCAGGTCCTTCGATCGTCAGTGAATAAGCGCCGAAGTCCGCGTTATCGAAGCCGCTTACGACCGCTTGATAGAAGCTTGCGGCAGTCAGTTGAATTTCGATGCGTGACTGAAGAACATTTTCGGCGATATCATCGTCTAAGGCGATCAGACCGGCCAACGGGGCCGACGGTTCGAAGGTGCCATCATACAGCGCCAGGAAGGGATCGTAGGTAAGTGGGACATTGAGCAAAGTCAGGATGTAAGTACCGTCGGCGTCGACGACGAATTCGGTTACTTGAAATCGCACTGCCGTTCCGATGGTCGACTCATTCACGGTCGTCACTGGACGATTATACGTCGGACCGCCGGTGGTGTTGCCTGGCAGAACTACCTTCGCTGCCAGCGCCGGGGATGTTATTCCTACGAGCAGCGCCGCCGCTAAAACCGTCCTCATGACAAACCGTCCCTGACTGATTGTTGATCGTGCCTATCTTGGCCCCCAAGATCAAAGGATGTCGCACGCGTTAAGGAATCGCAAACTTATTTCGCCTGCGAACCATGTTCCTGGCCTTTCCGTCCCGCGATGAGACATGGCTCGAGCGACGGAATCGACCGTGTTGCGGTTCACCGTGTTGGGCGGGGCGGCTGTCGCAATCGCCGCTTCGCGCCATGGACGAAGCCGGTTTCGCAGGTCATTGCCTGGGCATGCCGGGGGGCTGGAGTTCGATTCTTGTTCAATACTATGTGGAAGATGCCCGCCCGCCTGTGGCGCAAGCGAGACGCGGCGGCCGATGGTGGTCATGGCAGTGATCGGCTGGAGATCGCGCATGGGCCGCTCGAGGAAATGGTCAAACTGGCGGCCGATGTCGACGAGGACGAGGGTCAGTTGCTGTCGATCGACTGCGTCGGCGCGAAGAAGCCGCTGGCCTGGTCGGAGATCCGCGCACTGCGCCGCGCGCCCACCTTCCCGATCGAGATCTGACATCGGCGCTGCGGACGCGACCCCACCTGCGTCCGGCCCGACCACGGTCGGCACGCGGCACATGCCCCGCGTGCTCGCCGGCGCGGGCGTGATCGCGGCCGGCATCGTCCTGGTCCTGCTGGCGGGTCTCGCGATTGGCCGCTGGCCGTTCCCGTTCGACGGGCCGATCGTGACCGGGCTGCGGCACTGGGGCGGACCGCGCTGGCTCGCGCATGCCGCGGGCGACGTCACCGCGCTCGGCGGTGGGACCGTGCTGACGATCGTCGTGATCCTGGTCGCCGGCCTGCTCGCGGTTCAGCGGCTGTGGCTCAGCGCGGCCTCGATCCTCCTCGCCAGCACCACTGGCGGCATCGCCGTCGACCTGATCAAGAGCCAGGTGCTCCGCGCGCGTCCCGATCTGGTCCCGCACCTGGTGCCCGCTTCGGGCTACAGTTTCCCGAGTGGCCATGCCGCGAGTAGCGCAGTGGTCTATCTGACGATCGCAGCGATCGCGGGGCAGGTCACCCCGACCCGCGCGATCCGCCGCTATCTGCTCGGCTGTGCGATCCTGCTCGTCGGCGTGATCGGCAGCAGCCGGGTCTATCTCGGCGTGCATTGGCCTAGCGACGTGCTCGTCGGCTGGAGCTTCGGCACGCTCTGGGCACTAGGCTGGTGGATCGCCACCGCCCGCACCCGCGTCGCGATCGGCGGCGAGCGCTAGCGCCGCCGGATCAGCGACCCATCTCGGCTAGCTTGCGCTCCCAGGCGAGCGCATCACGGACGATGCCGTCGAGATCGTCGCGTTCCGGACGCCAGTCGAGCGTGCGCAGGATTGCGCTGTTGTCGGCGACCAGTTCGGCCGGATCGCCCGCCCGGCGTCCCTCCAGACGGCGATTGATGACATGGTTGGTCACCCGATCGACCGCGTCGAGCACCTCGAGCACCGAAAATCCGCGGCCATAGCCCGCGTTGAGTGTGTGCGACCGTGTAGGTTCGTCGACCAGCAACGCGAGCGCGGCGACGTGCGCGGCGGCGAGATCGCTGACATGGATGTAATCGCGCACCCCGGTGCCATCCGGCGTGTCGAAATCGGTGCCGTAGACCCCGACCGCATCGCGCTTGCCGGTTGCCGCCTCGACCGCGATCTTGATCAGGTGCGTCGCGCCAATCGTCGATTGGCCGCTGCGCGCCTGCGGATCCGCGCCCGCGACATTGAAATAGCGCAGCGCCGCATAGTTCATCGGGTGCGCCGCAGCGACATCGCGCAACATTGCCTCGGTCATCAGCTTCGACATGCCATAGGGATTGATCGGCACCGTCGGATCGCCCTCCGCCACCGGCACCTTGGCCGGCGTGCCGTAGGTTGCGGCGGTCGACGAGAAGATGAAGTGCGGCACTCCCTCCGCCACCGCGCTTTCGATCAACGCGCGCGAGGCAGCGGTGTTGTTGCGATAATATTTGAGCGGATCCACCACCGACTCGGGCACCACGACCGATCCGGCGAAATGCATGATCGCGCGGACCCCGTGATCGCGCAGCGCCGCGCGGACCTTGGCATCGTCGGACACATCGGCCACCACCAGCGACGCGCGCCTGTCAACCGCCCAATCGAACCCGGTGACCAGATTGTCGAGCACGACCACGTCATAGCCGGCATCGAGCAGCGCGAGCACCGCGTGGCTGCCGATATAGCCTGCCCCGCCGGTCACCATCACCTTGCCTTGCAATCGCGCCATTTTCGACTCTCCAACTTTGCGCGGGCCCTAGCGGCTTCCTATCTTGGCGGAAAGGAGATCGTAATGACCGACTATGCCACGTTAGCGGGCGGCTGCTTCTGGTGCACCGAAGCTGTGTTCAAGGACGTGATCGGCGTCGAAAGCGTCGAGAGCGGCTATATCGGCGGCACCGTGCCCGATCCGACGTACAAGCAGGTCTGCGGCGGCGAAACTGGCCATGCCGAGGCGATTCGGATTGGCTACGATCCCGAACAGCTGAACTATGGCGACCTGCTCGACATCTTCTTCGCGACCCACGATCCGACGCAACTCAATCGGCAGGGTGGCGATATCGGCACGCAATACCGGTCGGCGATCTTCCCGGAGAATGCGGATCAGGAACGTCAGGCGCTCGCCGGAATACAGCGTGCCCAGGCCGATCAGAGCAAGCCGATCGTCACCACGGTCGAGCCGATGAGCACCTGGTATCCAGCAGAGATCTACCACCAGGATTATTGGGAGACCTCGGGCCGCGCCAATCCCTACTGCATGGCGGTGATCCCGCCGAAGCTGCAGAAGCTGCGCAAGTCGTTCGCGGCCCGGTCTAAGGCTGCGGTGTCGGCGTAGTAACCTTCATGGAGCGACGACGATGACTCGTCGTCGCTCTACTACGTTAGCGCGAGCGCGTGCGGTTCTTGCGAGCGGCGTATTTAGCGTCGCGGATCGCCTTGCGCTCGGCCTCCGTCAGCTCGGGTGCGGCTACCGGGACGGGCACCGCGGCCGCGGCCTCGGCCTTCTCGCGCTTGAGGCGCTTGGCTTCCTCTTCGGCGGCGCGCTTGGCGGCGCGCTTTTCGGCCTCGGCGGCCTCGCGCGCCTCACGCGCGGCGGCGCGGGCCGCGACGACTGACTCGTCGACCGGCGGTTTCGCCTTCAGCTGTTCGAGCGCCTTTTGCTTGGCAAGCGCGGACGCGCCCATCCGGTCGTTGTAATCGGGAAGCTTGAACCCCGCCATTCTCGTCGTCCTCTAGTCGTTCGTCGCGGCCCGCTACTCTGCGGGCGTTCGAACCAGCCCCTTAAACCTTTCTTGGCGGCACGATATCCCCCGCACGTGCTTTTCGCGTCTGCAATAGGTCAGAAGCGCTCGCCGAAGCGGCTTTCATTCATCGAACGACTGTCCTAAGCCGATACTCGGAACGCGGGGGCGCGCTACTTTTCTGGTAGGCGTTTCAATGGCGTAGGGGAGGGCTACGATTGACAAGCGTACCTGCCGGTCTTTGGGAGAGCATCGTCCAATCGGGGCGTGGCCCGATTTGCGCGTTCGACCGTGATTTTCGCCTGATCGGCTTCAACCAGGCGCACAGCGACGAATTCTTCCGCATCTACGCGTACCGCGTGCAGATCGGCGACGTTTTCCCCGACCTCTTCCTTCCCGAACAGGCACCGGTGATCCGCGGCTTTATGGCTCGTGCCCTCGCCGGCGAGGTCTTCAGCGTTGTCGAGGAGTTCGGCGATCCCGACATCGAGCGGCCCTATTGGGAGATCCATTACGCGCCGCTCCGCGACGCCGACGGCACCATCTTCGGCGCCTTCCACCACGCGCAGGATATCAGCGCGCGGCTGCAGGCCGAGGCAGCGCTTGCCGAGACCCGCAACGTCTTGCGCGTGTCGCAGCGGATGGAGGCGGTCGTCGCGCAGGCCGCGGCCGGTATCGCCAATCTCGATGCGCAGGGCCGCTTCACCTTCGTCAACGATCGCTATTGCGAGATGCTCGGCCGCGCGCGGGAGGAATTGCTGCGGCTGCGGATCCAGGATCTGACCAGCGCGATCGATCTGGACCGCGACGTCACCGACATCGCCGCGCTGGTCGACGGCGGCGCGCCGTTCGAGAGCGAACGCCGGTTCCGCCGTCCCGACGGCAGCGAGGTCTGGATCCGCAACGGCGTCTCCGCGATCCGCGGCGCCGACGGCCGGCTCGAATCCATCCTTGCGGTCGCGTTCGACGTGACCGAGCGCCGCCGGCTCGAAGACGAGCTGGCACATGCTCGCGATACGCTCGAAGCCGAGATCGCGACCCGCACCGCGGAGCTTCGCGCCAGTCAGGACCGGCTGCGCACGATCTTCGAGACCAGCTTCGGCTTCCAGGCGCTGATGGATGCGGACGGCGTGCTGCTCGATGCCAACGCCACCTCGCTCGCCACGATCGGCGCCGGGCTCGGCGACGTGGTCGGACGCCCCTTCTGGGACACGCCCTGGTTCGCCGCGACGCCCGGCATGGCGGAGGCGGTGCGCGCCGGCTTCGCGCGCGCGGCTAGCGGCGGGATCTTCCGCCAGTCGATTCATCTCGATCTCCCGGTCGGCGGATGGCGCTGGTATGATTTCGCGATGCGCCCGATCGCCGACCGTAGCGGCACCGTCGTCGCGATCGTTGCCGAAGCGATCGAGACCACCCGCCGCCGTGTCGCCGAGGAAGCGCTGCGCCAGTCGCAGAAACTTGAGGCGATGGGCCAGCTCACCGGCGGCGTCGCTCACGATTTCAACAATCTGCTTACCCCGATCATCGGCGCGCTGGACATGCTCCAGCGTCGCGGGGTCGGCGGCGACCGCGAACATCGGCTGATCGACGGCGCAATGCAGGCCGCGGATCGCGCCAAGACGCTGGTCCAGCGCCTGCTCGCCTTCGCCCGCCGTCAGCCGCTGCGCTCGACCCCGGTCGATCTGGCGGAGCTGGTCGGCAGCATGGCCGGCCTGATCTCGAGCACGCTCGGCCCCAAGATCATCGTCAAGGTCGAGGTGCCCGCCGATACGCCCGCCGCGCAGGCCGATCCCCACCAGCTTGAGATGGCGATCCTCAATCTCGGGGTGAACGCCGGCGATGCCATGCCCGATGGCGGCGTCCTGACGATCTCCGCGCATCTCGAAACCGTCGGCGTGCGACACCGCCTGGATCTCGCACCGGGCGTCTATCTGCGACTGCGGGTCGCGGATACCGGCGTCGGCATGGCCGACGAGGTACGGACGCGTGCCGTCGAGCCCTTCTATTCGACGAAGGGCATCGGCAAGGGCACCGGGCTGGGGCTGTCGATGGTCCACGGGCTTGTCGCGCAGCTCGGCGGCGCGATGGCGATCGACTCGGCGCCCGGCGAAGGCGCGCGCGTCGATCTCTGGCTGCCCGCCAGCGCCCAGCCCGCACCACGCAGCGCGCGCCCCGCCGAGATCCTGCCGCTGATCCGCGCCCGCGGCATTGCGCTGCTGGTCGATGACGAGGAACTGGTGCGCACCAGCACCGCCGACATGCTCGTCCAGCTGGGCTATGACGTGATCGAGTCGCCGTCGGCGGAGGACGCCTTGGCGATCATCCAGAGCGGCAGGCGGATCGACCTGCTCGTCACCGATCACCTAATGGCAGGCATCTCGGGCGCCGAACTCGCGCGCATCCTCCGCGATCTCCGACCGGACCTGCCGATCCTGATCGTGTCGGGCTATGCCGAAGTCGCGGAAATGGCGCCGGACGTCCCGCGCCTCGCTAAACCGTTCCGCCAGGCTGACCTGGCTGCAAGCGTGGCGGCCCTCGCGCTGGCCTGAGGTGTCGGAGGACGAGCCTCCCAGACCGACGAACCTGTAAAGAACTTACAGCGCGACTAAGTCCGCGCCTCCGTTCTGGTCATCAGCACGCGATCACCGACGGAAATCCGGCATCGAGCGCCCGAGCATCATGTACGTACCTTTGCAACATCGACTCGCAAGGGGCTTCAACCATGACCTACCAGGACAGCATCGCGCAGACCGGCCAACTTATCCGCAGCTACAAGGGCAGCTGGGACGGCATCGATGCAGAGGCCGTGGCGCGGATGAAGCTCCAGAACCGGTTCCAGACGGGCATCGAGATCGCGCGCTACACCGCCGCGATCATGCGCCGCGACATGGCCGCCTATGACGCCGATCCCGCCGCCTACACCCAATCGCTCGGCTGCTGGCACGGTTTCATCGGCCAGCAGAAGATGATCAGCATCAAGAAGCATTTCGGCTCGACCGAGCGCCGCTATCTCTATCTCTCGGGATGGATGGTCGCCGCGCTGCGCAGCGAATTCGGCCCGCTGCCCGATCAGTCGATGCACGAGAAGACCAGCGTCCCCGCGCTGATCGAGGAACTCTACACCTTCCTGCGCCAGGCCGATGCCCGCGAACTCGGCATGATGTTCCGCGACATCGACGCCGCGCGTGCGGCGGGCAACGAGATCGAGGAGAAGCGCCTGCTCAACGCGGTCGAGAACTACCAGACCCATGTCGTGCCGATCATCGCCGACATCGACGCGGGCTTCGGCAACGCCGAGGCGACCTATTTGCTCGCCAAGAAGATGATCGAGGCGGGCGCCTGCGCGCTCCAGATCGAAAACCAAGTCAGCGACGAAAAGCAGTGCGGCCACCAGGACGGCAAGGTCACCGTGCCGCACGAGGACTTCCTCGCGAAGGTCCGCGCCTGCCGCTACGCCTTCCTCGAACTCGGCGTCGACGACGGCATCATCGTCACCCGCACCGACTCGCTCGGCGCCGGCCTCACCAAGCAGATCGCGGTCAGCAAGGAGCCGGGCGACCTCGGCGACCAGTATAACGGCTATCTCGATTGCGAGGAGATCGACCCGACCACCGCGCGCAACGGCGACGTCATCCTCAACCGCGACGGCAAGCTGATGCGCCCGAAGCGGCTGCCCTCGAACCTCTTCCAGTTCCGCGAGGGCACCGGCGCCGATCGCTGCGTGATGGACTGCATCGCGTCGTTGCAACATGGCGCGGATTTGCTCTGGATCGAGACCGAGAAGCCGCACATCGAGCAGATCGCATCGATGGTCGACCGCATCCGGCAGGTCGTGCCCAACGCCAAGCTGGTCTACAACAATTCGCCCAGCTTCAACTGGACGCTGAACTTCCGCCAGCAGGTCTACGACGCCTGGATGGAGGCAGGGCGCGACGTGTCGGCGTACGATCGCGCGAAGCTGATGTCGGTGCAATATGACGCCACCGATCTCGGCGCCGAGGCCGACGAGCGTATCCGCACCTTCCAGAAGGACGCGGCGGCGCGGGCGGGCATCTTCCACCACCTCATCACCCTGCCGACCTACCACACCGCGGCGCTCAGCACCGACAATCTCGCCAAGGAGTATTTCGGCGAGGCTGGGATGCTCGGCTATGTGAAGGGCGTCCAGCGCAAGGAGATTCGCGAGGGGATCGCCTGCGTCAAGCACCAGAACATGTCCGGCAGTGACCTCGGCGACGACCACAAGGAATATTTCGCGGGAGAAGCCGCGCTGAAGGCCGGCGGCGCGCACAACACGATGAACCAGTTCGCGGCGTGATGAGCGGGAGCGGCCGCAAGATTGTGTCCCCGCGAAAGCGCGGACCCAGTACTGCTTCCCGCCTTCGCGGGAGCACAACTAGCGCCGATCCACTTGAGCAGCGTCAAACGCTTCCCGCTTGTATCCCGCCGCGCGCTCCGCGAATGACGGCCTGACCAGCCGCTGACGAGGACGCCACCCTGACCGACCATCCGGCCGCCGCTCACACCGTCGTTATCGCGTGACCGGCCTAACCTCCCATGTGCTCGACACGATGCACGGCTGCCCCGCTGTGGGCATGGCGGTGCGGCTGTTCGTCGACGGCGACCTGCTGTCCGCCTGTGTCACCGACGCGGACGGGCGCTGCGAGGCGCTGTTGCTCGACGCACCGCTGCGTCCCGGCCGCTACCGACTCGAGTTCGGCGTCGGCGCCTATTTCGCAGCGAAGGGGCTCGCGCCCGCCGATCCGCCGTTCCTCGACGTCGTGCCCGTCGAGTTCGGCGTCGCGAACGAGGAGGCGCACCACCACGTGCCGCTGTTCGTCTCGCCCTACGCCTATTCTACCTTCCGGAGCAGCTGATGCGTCGCGGCGGTGGCAACGATAGGGCCGCCGCATGATCCGCCGCATCCTCGCGCTCGTCGAACCCTTCATCCTGCTGTTGCTCGGCACCGTGTTGCTGGCGACGCTGCTGCCGCCGCGCGGCGTCTGGGCGACGGTCGCGAGCGTCGCCGCGGATGTCGGTATCGTCCTGCTGTTCTTCCTCCACGGTGCGAAGCTGTCGCGCGAGGCGATCGTCGACGGCGCGCGCAACTGGCGGCTCCACCTCGCGGTACTCGGCACCACCTTCCTGATCTTTCCGTTGCTCGGCCTAGCGTTCGGCAATTTCGCCGCGCTGCCGCCTCTCGTGCTGCAGGGATTACTGTTCCTGACGCTGCTCCCCTCCACGGTGCAATCGTCGATCGCCTTCACCGCGATCGCGCGCGGCAACGTCGCCGCGGCGGTGTGCAGTGCGTCCTTCTCCAACCTGATCGGCATCGCGCTGACGCCGGCGCTGGTGGCGTTGACGATCGGCGGCGTCGGCGGGGAGGGCGCGGGGGTGTCGATCGCCGCGGTGGAGGCGATCGTGCTCCAGTTGCTCGTGCCGTTCATCGTCGGGCATCTGCTGCGACCATGGATCGGCGAGTTGGTCACGCGGCACAAGGCGGTGCTGAGCGTCGTCGATCGCGGCTCGATCCTGCTCGTCGTCTACGCCGCATTCGGTGCCGCGGTGGTCGAGGGGCTGTGGCACCGTGTGTCCGCCGCGGACCTGGCGTTGATCGCGCTGCTCTGCACATTGCTGCTTGGAATCGTCATGCTCTTCACCACGCTGCTGGCGCGGCTGATGAAGCTGGAGCGCGGCGACGCGATCGTGCTGCTGTTCTGCGGGTCGAAGAAGAGCCTCGCTTCCGGCGTGCCGATGGCCGGCGTGTTGTTTCCCGCCGCGCAGGTCGGGGTCGTGCTGCTGCCGGTGATGCTGTTCCACCAGATCCAGCTGATCGCCTGCGCCTTTATCGCGCGCCGCTATGCCGACGCCTTGGCGGACACCGGCGACGCCGACATCGCGGTTTGATCAGGCGGTGACGATCGCGCCGTCGACGACCGCGACGGGCCAAGGCGTCAGCCGCGCACCGACGCACGGCCCGCCGACGCAGCGACCGTCGTCGATCTCGAACAGCGCGCCGTGCCAACTGCACGCGATCAGCGCGCCGTCGGGCGCAAGATACTGATCGAGCGTCTGCGCCAGCGGCACGCCCATATGCGGGCACCGATCGACATAGCCCGTCACCGTGTCGCCGCGCCGGACCACGAAGCCGTGGAACCGCCCCGCCTTCATCTGCAACACGAAGTTGCGCGCCGCGCCGTCCGCCACCGCCTCCAACCGCGCCAGCGTCACGCCCGCGGGGGTCGCAAGCAACCGCTCGGTCACGGCGCGTCCGGCTGGCGATCGGGATGCGCAGCGGCGAAGGCGTCGAGCGCCCGCGCGCGGTCCGCCGCCGCCATCAACGCCGGATAAGGCGCGAGATCCACCGCGAACCGCTCCGCCGAATAGACTTGCGGCACCAGCACGCAATCCGCGAGCCCCGGCGCATCTCCGAACGCGAAGCCGCGGCCGTGCCGCGTGATCAGCACGTCCAGCGCCGCGAAGCCGTCACCGATCCACCGCGCGATCCACGCCGTTACCGCGGCATCGTCCGCGCCCAGGTCCCGGCGCAGCATCGTCTGCACCCGCAAATTGTTGAGCGGATGGATGTCACACGCGACGATCCCCATCATCGCCCGCACCGCGGCGCGATCGTCCGTGCCCGCGGGCAGCAGCGCGGGGTCGGGAAACCGCTCCTCGATCCATTCGAGGATCGCCGGGCTCTGCACGATCACGCTGTCGCCGGTCTCGAGCGCGGGAACCAACCCCTGCGGATTGAGCGCGCGATACGCGTCTGCGCCCTGTTCGCCAGTGCGCAGATCGTGCGTCACCTGCTCGTACGCGACACCCTTCAACGCTAGCGCGATCCGCACGCGATAGGCCGCGCTCGACCGCCAATAGCCGTGCAGCTTCACGCCGATCCTTCGCGGGGCAGCTGCGCCTTCGGGAAGTCGCTCCACACCGCATCGTAATCGAGCTGCGCATGGTCGAGCGCATAGGTCGTCGGCTTGTACGGCCAGCAGCTCTCCAGCATGAACGCCATCGTGCCCTCGATCTTGTGCGGCTTCAGGTCCGCCGCCGACGCGCCCTGCCAACTCGCCAAATCGGGGCCGTGGCCCGCCATCAGATTGTGCAGCGAAACCCCGCCCGGCGCGAACCCCTCCGCCTTGGCGTCGTACGCCCCCATGATCAGCCCCATCGCCTCCGACATCACGTTGCGGTGGAACCAGGGCGGCCGGAACGTCCCCTCCGCGACCATCCAGCGTGGCGGGAAGATCACGAAATCGGCATTGGCGCGGCCGGGCACGTCGCTGGGCGAGGTCAGCAGCGTGAAGATCGACGGATCGGGATGATCGAAGCTGACCGTGTTGATCGTGTTGAAGCGTGACAGGTCGTAGCGCCACGGCGCGAGGTTGCCGTGCCACGCGACGACGTCGAGCGGCGAGTGATCGAGCGTCGTCGTCCACAGCGATCCCATGAACTTCTGCACCACCTCGGTTGCGTCGTCGCGGTCCTCGAACCACGCCACCGGCGTCTCGAAATCACGCGGATTGGCAAGGCCGTTGGCGCCGATCGGGCCGAGATCGGGCAACCGGAACAAGCTCCCGTGATTCTCCGCGACATAGCCGCTCGCGCTGCCGTCGGGCAGGGTCGCGCGGAACCGGACGCCGCGCGGGATCAGCGCGATCTGCCCGGGTGCGACCTCGATCCGGCCGAGCTCGGTGAACAGCGTCAGCCGGCCATGCTGCGGGATGAACAGCAACTCGCCATCGGCATTGGTGAACACCCGATCGGTCATATCGCGATTGGCTGCGTAGACGTGGAGCGCCACGCCCTCGAGATCCGCCGGGTCGCGGTTGGCAAGCATCGTCGTCATGCCGTCGATCAGGTCGGTCGGCGCGTCGGGGATTGGCGCCGGGTCCCAGCGCAGCCGGTTCGGCGCGAGCGGCGCGTCGGTGGTGCCGGGCGCCAGCCGCGGCGCGCCTTCGTAGCGCCGATACGGCGGATGCTCGGCTGTCGGGCGCATGCGGTACAGCCAGCTCCGCCGGTTCTCGTGCCGCGGCGCGGTGAAGGCGGTGCCCGACAACTGCTCGGCATACAGCCCAAATGCTGGCCGCTGCGGCGAATTCCGCCCGATCGGCAGCGCGCCGGGGATCGCCTCCGTGGACACGTGATTGCCAAAGCCTGGGATATAGTCGCTCATGTCATCCTCTCCCGTCGGGGGCTGGTCGGTCACGCGAAGGCGCAAAGGCCCGAAGAAGTCGTGCATCGGGTAATCGATGTCTCTGTCCCGCGAATGTTGATGCACCACCCCATATTAGACCACCCCGGCGAAAGCCGGGGCCCAGTTGGGAGACGATTGTAACAGCGTATCGCACCTCACCACATCCGCCTTCCTACCTGGGCCCCGGCCTCCGCCGGGGTGCTAAGAGGGGTAAGCCACCTCCCCCTTCTTGTGCGCCCGCCTTCGCGTGAACCCCGCATCGACCGACCACCCGCCGGCCCGTCGGACCCGGCAAAGCCGGCCCCTATGGACCGGCTCCGCCGCGCCGCCCGGTCGACGGCGGCGCCTGCGCGCCGCAGCTCGGGCGATCCTCGCCCATCGATCAGGCGTCGACCGAAATCACCCCGCGCCGGATCTGATCCAACTCGATCGACTCGTACAACGCCTGAAAATTGCCGTTGCCGAACCCTTCGTTTCCCTTGCGCTGGATGATCTCGAAGAAGATCGGCCCCACCATCGCCTCGGTGAAGATCTGCAGCAACAGCCCCTCGTTCTCGACGTCGCCATCGATCAGGATGCGGTTGCGGCGCAGCCGTTCCAGATCCTCGCCGTGCCCCGGCACGCGCTTGTCGACCAGCTCGTAATAGGTCTCGATCGTGTCCTGCAAACGCACCCCGCGCGACCGCAGCTTTTCCACGGTGGCGTAGATGTCGTCGGTGGTCAGCGCGAGATGCTGGATGCCTTCGCCCTTATAGTCGCGAATGAATTCCTCGATCTGGCTATGCTCGTCCTGGCTTTCGTTCAGCGGGATGCGGATCGCCTTGTCGGGCGCGATCATCGCCTGGCTGAACAGCCCTGTCGCCTTGCCCTTGATGTCGAAATACTTCTGCTCCTCGAAGCCGAAGATCCGCCCGTAGAAGGACGACCAGGTCCGCATCTCGCCGCGACGGACATTGTGGGTGAGGTGGTCGAGCAGGTCCAGCCCGACATTGTTCTCGGCCTCCGCCTCGGCGGCACCGGGCACAGCGTCCCAATCGTCGTACAGGCTGCCGTTCGCGCCGTGGCGGTCGACCAGGTACAGCAGCGATCCGCCGATCCCCTCCAGCACCCACGATCCCTCGCCCAGCGCGCCCTGCGACGCGTCCGCGGCCTTCGCCCCGCGCTCGATCGCTGCGGCATGCGCCTGTTCGGCATTGGCGACGCGGAACGCCATGCCGTTCGCCGAAGGGCCATGTGCCGCGGCGAACGCGGTCGCCTGTCCGCCGCTCTCGCGGTTAAGCAGCAGGTTGATGCGCCCCTGCTTGTACCGCGTCACCGCCTTGGTGGGATGGGTCGACGCCGGCACGAACCCCAGCATCTCGAACTGCCGCGCGAGCGCATCCGGATCGGGCGAGGTGAATTCGGCGAATTCGAAGCCGTCGAGCCCCATCGGATTGACGTCGAAATGATCCATCGTCGCGAGTCCTTAACTGGTATCTTGTGTTACCAATTCGTGGGCGTTTGCCAAACCGATGTCAACTGTTACGGTTCCGCCATGAAGCGGCTCGTCCTCGAGAATTTCATCCCATACCGGCTGTCGCTGACCTCGAATCTCGTCAGCGACACGATCGCGCGGACCTATGAAGCGCTATACGGGCTGAGCATCCCGCAATGGAGGCTGATCGCAGTCACCGCAGAAAAGTCGGGCGTGACGCAGCAGGCGATCGGGTTGCAGATTCGGATGGACAAGGTCACGGTCAGCCGCGCCGCGATCGCGCTCGTCGAGCGCGGGCTGCTGCGCCGCATCGCCAATGCCGAGGATCGCCGGTCCCACCTGCTCGAACTCACCGACGCCGGTCGCGATCTCTATGCAGTGGTCGCGCCCAAGGCCCTGGAACTCGAACGCCGGATCTTCTCGCAATTCGACCGCGACGAGGTGGCGACCTTCACCGCAATGCTCCAGCGCATCGAAACGATCGCACTGTCGCTGGAGGACTGAGTCAGCGGGTGCGCTAAACCTGCCCACGTAACCCACCATTGCCTGTGTCGATATACGCCCCCTTGCGCTCGCCGCCGTTTCCGGGGCAAGCGCAGGGTTCCTTCCCCAGGGCAGAGCGAACCGCGCCGCGGTGGTCGAAGGAGTATGCGCAATGAACGTCGTAGCCATGGTCGACCGGTCGGGTCTCCACGTCGCGGATTCGCTGGCGCGCTTCATCGACGATGCCGCGCTGCCCGGCACTGGTATCTCGCCCGACGCGTTCTGGGCGGGTGCCGCCGCGATCTTCACGCGCTTCGCCCCCGAAAACGCCGCGCTGCTCCGCACCCGCGACCGGATGCAGGGCGAGATCGACGCCTGGCACCGTGCCAATGCCGACCGGCCGGTCGATCGGCGCGCTTATCAGGCCTTCCTGCGCGACATCGGCTACCTCGTCCCCGAACCCGCGCCGTTCATGATCGCCACCACCAGCGTCGACGATGAGATCGCGACGCTCGCGGGTCCGCAAGTCGTCGTTCCGGTGCTCAACGCGCGCTTCGTGCTCAACGCCGCCAATGCGCGCTGGGGCAGCCTCTACGACGCGCTCTACGGCACCGATGCGATTCCGGGCACCGCGGCGGGCAAGGGCTACGACCCGGTTCGCGGTGCGCAGGTGATCGCCTGGGCAAAAGCGTTCCTCGACGACGCGGTGCCGCTCGCGTCGGGGTCATGGAGCGATTGGGCGGGCGGCGATCCCGCGCTCGCCGACCCGGCACAACTGGTCGGACACGCCGGCGCCAACCTGCTGCTCCGCCACAATGGCCTCCATATCGAATTGGTGATCGACCCCGCGCACCCGATCGGTCGCGGCGATCCCGCGGGGCTTGCGGACGTGGTGCTCGAATCCGCGCTCACCGCGATCGTCGACCTCGAGGATTCGATCGCCGCGGTCGATGCCGAGGACAAGGTGGCGGCCTATGCCAATTGGCTCGGGCTGATGAAGGGCGACCTGGCGGCGAGTTTCGACAAGAACGGGCGCACCCAGACGCGCACGCTGGAGCCCGACCGCCGCTACACTGCGATCGACGGCAGCGAGCTCGTGCTGCCCGGCCGCAGCCTGCTGTTCGTGCGCAACGTCGGTCACCTGATGACCACACCCGCGGTCCGCCTCGCCGACGGCAGCGGGGCGCCCGAAGGCATTCTCGACGCGATCGTCACCAGCCTGATCGCGGTCCACGATCTCCGAGGCGGCACCAACAGCCGCACCGGATCGGTCTATATCGTCAAACCCAAGATGCACGGCCCCGAAGAAGCCGCCTTCACCGATCGCCTGTTCGACGCGGTCGAGGACCTGCTCGGCCTCGCGCGGCACACCGTGAAGGTCGGGGTGATGGACGAGGAGCGCCGCACCTCCGCCAATCTCGCCGCGTGCATCCATGCGGTGAAGGACCGCATCGTCTTCATCAACACTGGCTTCCTCGATCGCACCGGCGACGAGATGCACACGTCGATGCTGGCCGGCGCGATGATCCCGAAGGGCGAGATGAAGAACGCATCCTGGATCAAGGCGTATGAGGATCGCAACGTCCAGATCGGGCTCGCCTGCGGGCTGTCGGGCCGTGCGCAGATCGGCAAGGGGATGTGGGCGGCGCCCGATCGGATGGCCGACATGCTCGACCAGAAGACCGCCCACCCGCTGACCGGCGCCAATACCGCCTGGGTCCCTAGCCCGACTGCGGCGACGCTCCATGCGACGCACTATCACCGCGTCGACGTCTTCGCCCGCCGCCGGGAACGCGCCGCGGAGTCGATCGCGTCGCTCGACGCGCTGCTCGACATCCCCGTCGCATCCGGCCGAAACTGGGCGCCAGAGGAAGTACGCGAGGAACTCGACAACAATGCGCAGGGCATCCTCGGCTATGTGGTCCGCTGGATCGACCAGGGCATCGGCTGTTCCAAGGTCCCCGACATCCACGACATCGGCCTGATGGAAGACCGCGCGACGCTCCGCATCAGTTCGCAGCACATGGCCAACTGGCTGCGCCACGGCGTCGCGACGCCCGAAGATGCCGACGCCGCGCTGGTCCGAATGGCTGCGAAGGTCGACGCGCAGAATGCGGGCGACCCGCTGTACGAAGACATGGCGGGCAACGAAGCCACCAGCCTCGCCTTCCAGGCGGCCCGCGCGCTGGTGTTCGAGGGGCTGCAACAACCCAACGGCTACACCGAACCGCTCCTCCACCGCTTCCGCGCGATGAAGAAGGCGATGGCGGCCGACTCGAAACTGTAACCGCCACGAGATGTGGGTGACTTAATCGGCGGGCATAAGCTGGAGGCGACAGCTCCGGGGGGAACCCATGCCGCCATTCGACAACGTCACCGACATCGCGGATTTCGTCCATTCGACACCCGCGATCCCCGAACGGATCGTCGAGCGGCGGCAGTACCGGACGATCTGGATCAGCGACGTCCATCTCGGCACCCGCGGCTGCAACGCGGATCTGCTGATCGACTTCCTCGACCATGTCGACAGCGAGCAGCTCTATCTGGTCGGCGACATGATCGACGGCTGGCGCCTGAAGAAACGCTTCTACTGGCCCGCCGCGCACAACGACGTGGTCTGGCGATTGCTGAAGCGCGCGCGCCGCGGCACCCGCGTGATCTACATCCCCGGCAATCACGACGAGGTGTTCCGCCAGTTCACCGGGCTCGACTTCGGCGGCATCCAGATCATGCGGAAAGCGATCCACGAGACCGCCGACGGCCGCCGCCTGCTGGTGCTGCACGGCGACGAGTTCGACGCGATCACTTTGGCGCACCGCTGGCTCGCGCACCTCGGCGACGGTGCCTACACCGCGCTGATGGTGGTCAACCGCTGGGTCAACGCCGCCCGCCGCCGGCTCGGCATGCCCTATTGGTCGCTGTCGAAGCACGCCAAGGCCAAGGTCAAGAACGCGGTCGCGTTCATCTCGCATTTCGAGGAGGTCGTCGCCCACGCCGCCGGGGTGCGCGGGGTCGACGGCGTGGTCTGCGGTCACATCCACACCGCCGAGATCCGCGAGATCGCGGGCGTCGCCTATTACAACGACGGCGACTGGGTCGAAGGCTGCACCGCGCTCGTCGAGCATCACGACGGTCGGATCGAGCTGCTTCACTGGGCCGACGAGATCGCCCGCCGGCCCATCGCCTCCACCGCCACGATCGTCCCGCTCGCCGCCTGAGGAGAATAGCCGATGCGTATCGCCATCGTCACCGACGCCTGGACGCCGCAGATCAACGGCGTCGTCCGCACACTTCAGGCGGTCACCCGCGAACTCGAAGCGATCGGGCACGAGGTGCTGGTGATCGCGCCCGACCGGTTCGTGTCGGTGCCATGCCCGACCTATCCCGAGATCCGCCTGGCGCTGGCCAGCACCGCAGCGGTCGCGCGACTGATCGACGATTTCGGGCCCGATGCGATCCACCTCGCGACGGAGGGTCCGGTATGCCTCGCCGCGCGCAAGCATTGCCTGGTGCGCGGGCTACCCTTCACCACCGCCTATCACACCCAGTTCCCCGATTACGTCGCCGCGCGCACCGGCGCCAATCCCGACTGGATCTGGCGCTACATTCGCTGGTTCCACGCGCCTGCGCAGGCGATCCTCGCGGCGACGCCGTCGATCGCGCGGACGTTGAACCAGCATGGCCTGGCCCAGGTGCGGGCGTGGGGACGCGGCGTCGATTTCTCGCTCTTCGGCATGGCCGGCGCGCGCGATCCGGACATCGCCACGCTGCCGGAGCCGGTGCAGCTCTATGTCGGGCGCATCGCGGTCGAGAAGAACCTCGAGGCCTTCCTATCGTCCGCACACCCCGGATCGAAGGTCGTGATCGGTGAAGGACCGGCCCGGGCCGCGCTCGAACGCCGCTTCCCCGACGCGCATTTCCTCGGCGTTCGGTCGGGCACCGCGCTCGCCGCAGCGTATCGCGCCGCCGACGTGCTGGTCTTCCCGAGCCGCACCGACACGTTCGGCCTGGTGATGATCGAGGCGCTCGCCTGCGGCACGCCGGTCGCCGCCTATCCGGTGACCGGCCCGGTCGACGTCCTCGACGAGCGCGTCGGGGCGATGCACGCCGACCTCGACGTCGCAATCGCCCAGGCGTTGACCCGTGAGCGCGTCGCCTGCGCCGCCTATGCGGGGCGGTTCAGCTGGCCCGCCAGCGCGCGGCAGTTCCTCGCCGCGCTGGTGCCGATCGCGGGATATTCGCTCGCGGCCTGAACGCGGGCACATTCTTGCGACAATTGCGGGTTAGGCGCTTCGCTCACGATTGTTGGGTGATGAGTCGATGCGGTATTTGATGGTTCTACTGGCGGCATCGAGCTGGACCGCGACCGCCACGGCGCAACAGGCACCGGCGCCTGAACCCGCACCCGCACCCGCACCCGCACCCGCTTCCGCTGCTGAAGCCGCACCCGCCGATCCGACGGCAGCAATCCCGGCCACTGGCGGGGCGCCTGCCGCTCAGGAGCCGGAAGGAGAGGTGTCGGACGAACCCGACATCATCGTCACCGGCCAGCGCAACCTGCCCGGCTCGGTGGTCGGCGACATTCCGCCCGACCAGCAGCTCGGCCCCGCGGACATCCGCAGCTACGGCGTCAGCTCGGTGTCGGACCTGCTGACGGAGCTGGCGCCGCAGACGCGGAGCGGTGCGGGCGGGGCGCCGGTGGTGTTGCTCGACGGGCGCCGGATCGCTGGGTTCCAGGAGATCCGCGATATCCCGACCGAAGCGATCGCACGGGTCGATATCCTGCCCGAGGAGGTCGCGCTCAAATACGGCTATTCCGCGGATCAGCGCGTGGTCAATTTCGTCCTCCGCCGCCGCTTCCGCGCCACCACCGTCGAAGCGGCGAACCGCGTCGCCACCGAAGGCGGGCGGACCAATCCGCAGGGCGAGCTCGACCTTCTCCAGATCCGCAACGGCGGGCGGTTCAACGTTCACGCGGAGTACCAGGAACAGTCGCCGCTGTTGGAATCCGAACGCTCGATCCTCGCCGCGCCGACCGAAGGCACGGGCGGCACCGCGTTCGACCAGCGCCCCTACCGGACGCTGCAGAACTTCAGTCGCGATATGTCGATCAACACGATCTACGCGCGCCCGATCGGATCGGTGTCGGCGACGCTCAACGCGCAGATCCAGGCGACCGACAGCGTCGGTCGCTTCGGGCTGCCGACCGCGCAGCTGACCGTCCCCGCGGGCTCGCCCTTCGCGACCGACGGCACCGCGACCGCGCTGACGCGGGTGCTCGACGGTGGCGACTTCGGTCCGCTGAAGCAGCGCAACGCGGCGATCACCAGCCATCTCGGCACGACGCTGACGGGCGTGGTCAGTGGCTGGAACTGGTCGCTCACCGGCAGCTACGACCGCGTGGAAAGCGAGACGATCACCGATGTCGGGGTCGATACCTCGGCGTTCCAGGCGCGGCTCGACGCCGGCGACCCGTCCGCCAACCCGCTCTCGACGCTCACCGCGCGCGACATCGGCGCGCTGCCCAGCAACCGCGGTGAATCGACCTCCAGCGTCGGGGCGATCGATGCGCTGGTCAACGGCTCACTGTTCGAACTGCCCGCGGGCAAGGTATCGACCGCGATCCGCGTCGGCGCGACCACCAGCGATTTCTCCAGCCGATCCTTCCGTTCCGGCCTGGTCCAGACCGGCGAGGTTTCCCGGGACGGCGCCAATGGCCGGATCAACATCGACCTGCCGATCGCCAGCCGCTCGCGCGACGTGCTCGGTGCGATCGGTAATTTCTCGCTCAGCGCCAATGCCGCGATCAACCAGTTGTCGGATTTCGGCACGCTGATCTCCTATGGCTATGGCGCCAACTGGTCACCGATCGAGGCGGTACGGATCATCGGGTCGATCAACAATCAGGAGGGCGCGCCGAGCGCGAACCAGCTCGGCAACCCGGTGATCACGACGCCCAATGCGCGGGTGTTCGACTACGTCCAGGGTCGGACCGTGACGGTGACCACGCTCAGCGGCGGCAACCCGCTGCTGCGCGCCGACGATCGCCGCGTCCAGCGGCTCGGCCTGACGCTGAAGCCGTGGAGCGAGAAGGACCTGACGCTCACCGCGAACTTCACCGACACCCGGATCGACAACCCGATCGTGTCCTTCCCGTCGCCGACCGCGGCGATCGAGGCGGCGTTTCCGGATCGGTTCACGCGCGACGCGGGCGGCGCGCTGACCCGGATCGACGCGCGGCCGATCAACTTCGCGCGGTCTGAAAGTTCCGAAGTGCGCTGGGGGATCAACTTCTCCAAGCCGATCAAGTCGAAGATCCAGAAGGAGCTCGAGGCATTCCGTGCGGGCACCGGGCCCAACCCGTTCGCCGGCCTCCAGCCGCCGGGCGGTCGACGCCCCGGCGAGGGCGGCCCAGGCGGAGCCGGCGGACCGGGAGGTGAAGGTCGCGGCGGCGCCGGTGGTGGTGGCGGTAGAGGATTCCGCGGCGGTGGCGGCTTCGGCGGGGGCGGGGGCGGTCGCGGGCAGGGCGGCGGCCGTATTCAGTTCGCGCTCTACCACACCTGGCATCTGACCGAACGGGTGCTGGTCGCGGACGGCGGGCCCAGTCTCGATCTGCTGCGCGGCGACGCGATCGGGCTGTCGGGCGGGGAGCCGCGCCACGAATTCGAAGGGCAGGCGGGTTATTCGAACAACGGCATCGGCGTGCGCCTGTCCGCCAACTACGCTACGGGTACGCGGGTGAACGGCGGCACCGCAGCCAATCCGGAGGCGCTGCGGTTCGGCGGGCTCGCGACCGCGAACCTGCGGATCTTCGCCGATCTCGGCCAGCAGCTCGGTCTGGTGAAGGCGCATCCGTGGATCCGCGGCACCCGCGTGACCTTCTCGATCGACAACCTCTTCAACACCCGCCAGCAGGTCACCGACGCCACCGGCGCGACACCGATCAGCTTCCAGCCCGATTACCTCGATCCGCTCGGCCGATCGGTGCGGATCAGCCTGCGGAAGCTGTTCTTCTAGGGCCAGACGACTTCAAGTTGGACCATTCACCTCTGTCGTCATCCCCGCGCAGGCGGGGATGACGGGGAAGTGAGGCAATGTCGTCCCGCTTCACCTCCCGATGCGCTGCTCCAGCCAAGCCGCCGCCTGTTCGGGCGTCCGCTTGTCCGCATCCCGATCGACCTGATAATTGGCGGCGCGCATCGCGGCGACCGGGATGCGCCCGACCAGCGGCTTGATCGCCGCCAGGAACGCCGCATCACGCGCGTGGGCGGGCGCCACCAGCAGGATCGCGTCGTAGCTCGGGATCGCGTGGCGCGGGTCGGCGAGCACCACCAGCTTGTCCGCGGCGATCCGCCCATCCGATGAGAAGGCGGAGATCACGTCGGCATCGCCGCTCGCCAGCGCGCGATACATGAAGGTCGGGCTGTACGGCTTGGTCGCGGCGAAGCGCAGGGGATAGGCCCGCTTCACCGCCGCCCATTCCGGACGTTCGAGAAATTCGAGGTCGCTGCCGAGCGTCAGATCGGGCGACGCGGGCACCAGATCGTCGAGTGTCGCAATGCCCAGCCGTTTCGCCTCGTCGGCCTTCATTGCGAACGCATAGGCATTCTCGAACCCCAGCGCGCCGATCACCCCGACGCCGCTGGTCTGTCGCGCCCAGTCGGTGATCGCGGCGATCATCCGCGCGGGCGGCGGCACGTCCTTGCGCTGCATCGCCCCGGTCCAGATCGTCCCGGCATAATCGACATAGACATCGACATCGCCCCCCGCGACCGCGCCGAACACCACCGCGGAACCGAGCCCGTCGCGATACTCGACCGTGTAGCCCGCCGCCGCCAGTCGTGCGCCGATCAGCCGCGCCAGTATATATTGCTCGGAGAAGTTCTTGGCGCCGACGACGACGCGGCGGTCGTCGTCGCGCGACCACAAAGGCGTTGTCGCCGCAGCGAGGCCGATGATCAGCACAGCGGTCGCAGTCACCCACACTCCACGACGCCGGGTACGGATGCCGCGCTCGATCGCGCCGATCAACGCATCGACTGCAAGCGCCAGCCCCGCCGCCGCGACGCATCCCGCCAGCACCAGCGCCCAATTCTGCGTCTGAAGCCCCGCAAAGATCAGGTCGCCGAGGCTCGGCTGCCCGACCGTCGTCGACAGCGTTGCCGCACCGATCGTCCACACCGCGGCGGTGCGGATGCCCGCGACCAGCACCGGCGCGACCAGCGGCGCCTCCACCAGCCGCAGCTTCTGCGCGGGCGCCATTCCGACCGCATCCGCGGCTTGCAGGATCGCAGGATCGATTCCGTGCAGTCCCGCCACGCCGTTGCGGAGGATCGGCAGTAGCGCGTAGAGCGTCAGTGCGATCAGCGACGGCAGGAAGCCGAGCGCGGGAATGCCCCCGCCGACCAGCCCCGATAGCCACAGCAGCAACGGATAGAACAGCGCCAGCAGCGCCAGCGACGGAATCGTCTGGACAAGGCTCGCGAAGCCCAGCGCGACCTGCGCGACGCGGGGAGAGCGCGCTGACCAGATCGCCAGGGGCAGGCTGATCGCGATGCCGATCAATAGCGCCGCCGCCGCGAGCAGGACGTGCTGCGCCAGCAGCGGCGGGACGCGGCCGAGCGCCTCGACGAAGGCGCTCACCCGGCCAGGACCCGCAACCGCTCGGCCTGATCGCGCGGCACCGCGACCAGCGCCTGCGCCGCATCGCCGCCGCCGCCCGCCAGCAGCGTCGCCGGTGTCGCGTCGGCGACGATCCGCCCCGCGGTCATCACCAGCACGCGGTCCGCGAGCAGCAAGGCCTCGGCCATGTCGTGGGTGACCAGGATCGTCGTCAGCCCCAGCCGGTCGTGGAGCCGACGGATTTCGCCGCCCAGCGCGTCGCGGGTGACAGGATCGAGCGCACCCATCGCCTCGTCGAGCAGCAACAGCCGTGCCCCGGGCGCCAGCGCGCGCGCGATCCCGACCCGCTGGCGCTGCCCGCCCGACAGTTCGGCGGGCATCCGCGCTGCCAGCTCGCGGGGCAGCGACACCAGGTCGAGCAGCGCGCCGACATCGGCGGTCTTGCCTGCGATCCGCGCGCCGATCGCGACGTTCTCCGCGACCGTCATGTGCGGGAACAACCCGACCTCCTGGAACACATAGCCGATCCCCCGACGCAGGATCGGGGCAGGCGCGTCGGCGACGTCCGCGTCGGCGATCAGGACGCGTCCCGCGCTCGGCTCGACCAGCCGGTTGACCGTCTTGAGCAGCGTCGACTTGCCCGATCCCGAGGTGCCGACCAGCGCGACGAAGCTGCCGCCGGCGATCTTCAGCGAGACGTCGTCGACCGCCAGCGTGGCGCCGAAGCGGCGGCTGACGCCTTCGAACCGAAGCGATATCGCTGGCATTGCCACCGACGATGCGGGAAAGACCCTGCAAGGTCAAACGGCCAGCGACGACGATAGGCGAGGGTGCATGAGCGAAGTCCGGGCAATCTTCATCACCGGCGGCGGATCGGGCATCGGCCGGGCCACCGCGCGGCTGTTCGCCAATCGCGGCTGGCGCGTCGGGCTCGCCGATGTCGACGAGGCCGGGCTGAACGAAACCCGCGGCATGTTCGGTGGCATGGCGAGCAGCTACGTCATGGACGTCCGCGACCGCGGCGCCTGGACCGCGAGCCTCGATGCCTTCGTCACCGCGAGCGGCGGGCGGCTCGACGTGCTGTTCAACAATGCCGGGATCGGTTCGGGCGGTCCGCTGGCACAAGCGACGTTCGAGGAGATCGACCGGGTCGTCGCGGTCAACTTCGTCGGGGTGCTGAACGGTGCACGGATCGGCTACGAGTATCTGGCGCGGACCCCGGGATCGTGCCTGCTCAACACCGCATCGGCTTCCGCGATCTATGGCACCTCGGGCCTTGCCACCTATTCCGCGACCAAGTTCGCGGTGCGCGCGCTGACTGAGGCGCTCGACGGCGAATGGCATGGCGCGGGGATCAAGGTTCGCGATCTCATTCCCGGCTTCATCGAAACCCCGCTGCTCGATGCGCTGCCCGGCAACAGCAACCGCACGATCCGCGAGGCGGTGACCGCGGCCGGGATGGAGCTGACCTCCGCCGATACGGTCGCCGAAGCCGCCTGGGCCGCGGTCCACGGCGACAAGGTCCACACCTATGTCGGCAAGACCGCGCATCGCCTGGCGTTCGCGGCGCGATGGACGCCGAAAGCGTTGCGTAAGCGAATGCGGCGTCGCTGAGAGCCCGTTTGAGAACGCGCTGTAGCGCGTTTCACGGTGCCGGCCCGCTCCCCCTCCCGACCTCCCACACGGTATCCTGATGGGAGGTCGGGAGGGGGAGCGGGCCGGCACCGCCTTATAAACTCGCTCTTTCGCGAGTTTCAAACAGCCTCTGACTGGTAAGCCAACCATCGCTTTTCCTCGTCTGCCCAAGGGCCTATAGCGCAGTACACGCATGACCACCGCGACTCCCCTGCTGCCGCCTGCCGACTGGCGGGACTTCCTCGCGCTGACGAAGCCGCGGGTGATGACGCTCGTGGTCTTCACCGGGCTGTGCGGCATGCTCGCCGCGCCGACCTCGATCCATCCCGTGCTCGGCTTCACGGCGATCCTCTGCATCGCGCTCGGCGCCGGGGCGGCGGGTGCGCTGAACCAATGGTATGAGGCGGATATCGACGCGGTGATGCGGCGGACGCAGAAGCGGCCGTTGCCGGCGGGCCGGATGGACCGTCAGTCGGCGCTCCATTTCGGGGTCGGGCTCAGCGTGTTCTCGGTGCTGCTGATGGGGCTCGCGATCAACCTCGCCGCGGCCGCGATCCTTACCGTGTCGATCCTGTTCTACGTGTTCGTCTACACCGTCTGGCTGAAGCGCCGGACCCCACAGAACATCGTCATCGGTGGTGCGGCGGGCGCGTTTCCGCCGCTGATCGGCTGGGCGGCGGCAACCAATGACGTCGCGACGCTGCCGGTGCTGCTGTTCCTGCTCGTGTTCCTGTGGACGCCGCCGCATTTCTGGGCGCTCGCGCTGTTCGTGAAGACCGATTACGCCAATGCCGGGGTGCCGATGCTGCCGGTTGTCGCGGGCGAGCGGGTCACCCGTCGCCAGATCGGGCTCTACACCATCCCAATGGCGGCGGTCGCGATCGCGCCCTGGCCGCTGGGGCTGACCGGCTTTATCTACGGCGCCGTCGCGGTCGTCACCACGGCCATCTTCGCCGCGCTGGCGCTGGTGGTCGCGACCCGCGCCACCGCGGCGGACGACGCGATGACGCCCGAAAAGCGGCTGTTCAAATATTCGATCCTCTATCTGTTCGTCATCTTCGGCGCGCTCGTCGCCGATCGCTGGATGTTGTCATGATCCCCCCCGAGCAAAATCACGACCAAGACCTGATCCGCCGTCGCCAGAAGAGCCGTGCATTGGTGCTGGCGCTGCTGCTCGGTGCGCTCGTCGTGCTGATCTTCTTCATCACGCTGGTGCGGATCCGGGGGCAGATGCAATGAACCGCCAGTCGCGGACCGCGCTGCTCGCGGTGCTCGGGATCAGCTTCATGGGCGGGCTCGCCTTCGCCAGCGTGCCGCTCTACCGGATGTTCTGCGAGGCGACCGGGTTCAACGGCACCACGAACCGCGGCCTCAACGCGCCCGGCGCGATCAACCGCCGCATCACGGTCGATTTCGATGCCAACGTCGCCAAGAAGATGCCGTGGCGGTTCCGCCCGGAAAGCCCGTCCGACGTGGTCGAGATCGGCGCGCGCGACATGGCGTTCTTCACCGCGACGAACACCAGCGACAAGCCGATCACCGGCACCGCCACCTTCAACGTGACGCCAGCGACCGCGGGCAAATACTTCACCAAGATCCAGTGTTTCTGCTTCACCGAACAGACGCTGAAGCCCGGGGAAACCGCGCGGATGCCGGTGATCTTCTACGTCGACCCGAAGATCCTGAAGGATCCCGACGCCGCCGACATCGACACGATCACGCTCAGCTACACGTTTTACGAGGTGGATTCCGCCAAGGCTGCGGGCTAGGGTAGAGGCATAATCGCCCCGGCAATGGGGCACCAGACGAACAGGGAAGCGACGAATGGCCGGCGCCAAGAACCACGACTACCATATCCTTCCGCCCGACATCGTCCCGATCATGGGCGCGTTCTCGGCGCTGACCATGGCGGTCGGCGGCATCATGTGGATGCATGGCGGTCACCTCGGCCCCGACAAGGGCAATGGCGGCGGCTGGATCTTCTTCATCGGCCTCGCGGCGGTGCTGTTCACGATGTATTCGTGGTGGGCGAAGGTCATCGACGAGGCGCATCACGGCGATCACACGCCGGTGGTGCAGCTTCATTTCCGCTATGGGATGATCCTGTTCATCGCCTCCGAGGTGATGTTCTTCGTCGGCTGGTTCTGGGCGTTCTTCGATTTCTCGCTGTTCCCGACCGCGATGAGCATCGTCGACGGACAGGTCGAGCGCGCGGCCGAAGGCGCTGCGGCGATCGCCGCGACCTGGCCGCCCAAGGGGCTGGAGGTGATCAACGCCTTCGAACTGCCGCTGCTGAACACGCTGATCCTGTTGACCAGCGGCACCACCGTCACCTGGGCGCACCATGCGTTGATCCACAACGAACGTGGCGGCGAGAAGACCGGGCTGTGGGGCATGATCGGCGTCGGCAACCGCGACGGCGTGCTGAAGGGGCTGTGGCTCACCGTCATCCTCGGCGCGCTGTTCACCTCGATCCAGGCTTATGAATACGCCCACGCGCCGTTCCCGTTCAAGGGCATCAACTATGGCGCGGCGTTCTTTATGGCGACCGGGTTCCACGGTTTCCACGTGCTCATCGGCACGATCTTCCTGATCGTCTGCCTCGTCCGCGCGTACAAGGGCGACTTCACCCCACGCCAGCATTTCGGCTTCGAAGCCGCCGCCTGGTACTGGCATTTCGTCGACGTGGTGTGGCTGTTCCTCTTCGTCACCGTCTATGTCTGGGGTGGCTGGGGCGCGCCGGTCCACGGCGGCTGATCGAACCAGGGCGCGGGATCATCGTGGACGATCTTCCCGCGCCGGCTACTCCGGAGCCGGCTGAACCCGACCGCCGGCCTTCGGTCGTCCAGGCCGGGTTGAAGGGCCTCTGCCCACGCTGCGGCGAACCGACGCTGTTCGCGGGCATGCTCCGGTTCGCCGACAAGTGCAGCGCCTGCGGGCTCGACATCTCCTCCTTCAACGTCGGCGACGGCCCAGCGGCGTTCCTCACACTGATCCTCGGTACGCTGGTGGTGATCATGGCGATCGCGCTCGAACTGACGCTCAGCCCGCCCTTGTGGCTGCACATGCTGATCTGGATACCCGTCACGCTCGCCGGCACGATCGGCACCTTGCGCCTGACCAAGGGCGCGCTGCTCGCCGCCGAATTTCGCAACGCCGCGCGCGAGGGCAAGATCGACCTGCGGCCATGAACGCGCGACGGTTTCCCGTCATCCCGACGATCATCGTCGCGCTCGCGGTCGCTACGATGATCGCGCTGTGCCTGTGGCAGTTGCTCGACCGGCTGCCGAAGAAGGAGGCGTTTCTCGCGCAGATCGAGCGCAATCCCGCCAGGCCCCCTGTCGCGTTCCCACGATCGCCCGACGATCGCCTGCTCTTCCGCCGATCCTCGATCGACTGCCGCGACCCGCGCGATCAGCAACTCGCCGGCGCCGGTGGTGCCGGGTATCGCGTGATCGTGCGGTGCGCGGGCGGCGTCGCGGTCCAGCTCGGCACCACGCGCGATCCGAAGGACAGGATCGCGTGGTCGGGCGGCAGGATAGACGGCTACATCAGCCACGCACCGGATTCGCGCGCGCTGATCACGACGCTGTTCGATCACCGCGCACAGGAAATGATGCTGGTCGCAGCGGCGCCACCCGCGGGCCTCGCCGCCAACCGCCCGCCCGACCTTTCCGCCATCCCCAACAGCCATCTGGCCTATGCCGGGCAATGGTTCTTCTTCGCCGCGATCGCGAGCGTGATCTACGTGCTTGCATCGCGGCGACGCAGCCTCCGCGCACCCGGAGCCGGCCCGTCCTCCTGATGTGAGGACGACGCGACAGGATAATCTCACCCGTTCCGTTATCCCCGCGCAGGCGGGGATCCAGACTGGCAAGCGTCGCGGCTTAAGCCCAGGCAGCCAGTATGGATCCCCGCCTGCGCGGGGATGACGACTATAGCTGGTTCCGACCTCATCCACCCTCTGCCGCTATCCCGCAGGTTGCCGCCCACCCGCTGCGTCGCTAAGCCGCGCGGCCATGCGGTACATCAGCACGCGGGGGGCGGCCCCCATCCTCGATTTCCGCGGCGCGACGCTCAACGGGCTGGCCGCCGATGGTGGGCTTTACCTGCCCGAGGCATGGCCGACGCTGTCGCGCGAAACGATCGCTGGGCTCGCCGGGCTTTCCTATGCCGATACCGCGGTCGAGATCATGCTGCCGTTCGTCGGCGACACGTTGTCGCGCGCGGAGCTGAAGGGCCTGTGCGACATCGCCTATGGCCGCTTCTCGCACGGCGCGGTGACCCCGCTGGTGCAGATCGATCACGACCAGTGGCTGCTCGAGCTTTTCCACGGCCCGACACTCGCGTTCAAGGACGTCGCGCTGCAGCTGCTGGGGCTGCTCTTCGAACGGTTCCTGACGGGCACTAACCAGCATCTCACCGTGATCGGCGCAACCTCCGGCGATACCGGATCGGCGGCGATCGACGCGGTCGCGGGACGTAGCGGGGTCGACATCTTCATGCTTCACCCGGTCGGCCGGGTGTCGGATGTCCAGCGGCGCCAGATGACGACGGTGCTCGCGCCCAACGTCCACAACATCGCGATCGACGGCGACTTCGATACCGCGCAGGCGCTGGTGAAGGCGGTCTTCAACGACCCCGATCTGTCCGCGCGCTACGATCTGTCGGCGGTGAATTCGATCAACTGGGCGCGGCTGATGGCGCAGATCGTCTATTATTTCTACGCCGCGGTCCGGCTCGGCGCACCCGATCGCCCGGTCGCCTTCTCGGTCCCGACCGGCAATTTCGGTGACATCTTCGCCGGTTACGTCGCCGCGCAGATGGGCCTGCCGGTCGCCAGGCTGATCGTCGCTACCAACGTCAACGACATCCTCTACCGTGCTTTGTCCGCGGGCGACTATTCGAAGGGCATCGTCCAGCAGACCCCGACGCCGTCGATGGACATCCAGATCAGCTCGAACTTCGAACGGCTGTTGTTCGATCTCGGCGGTCGCGACGGCGCGGCGTTGGCGGCGCAGATGGCGGGGTTCGAATCCGCGGGCAGCATGCGCCTCACTAACGCCCAGTCCGAGGGTGCCGCGGCGTTGCTGGCGAGCGAGCGGGTCGATGTCGATACCATGTCGATGACGATGCGCTGGGCATCCGAGAATGCCGGCCAGATCATCGATCCGCACACCGCGATCGGCCTGGCCGCGGCACAGCGGGCCCGGCTCGACGTGCCCGTGGTCACGCTCGCCACCGCGCACCCCGCCAAGTTTCGCGACGCCGTCGAGCGCGCGACGGGCGTCCGTCCCGAGCTGCCCGCCCGCGTTGGCGACCTGTTCGACCGCACCGAACGCTACGTTACCTTACCCGCGACCAAGGCCGCGATCGCGTCCTATCTCGACGAGCACGCGGTCCGGACATGACGCTGGTCACCATGATCGGCGAGCCCTGGGCCGATTACGGGCTGGTCGACAGCGGGCATGGCCGCAAGCTCGAACGCTATGGCCGGTTCCGCTTCATTCGCCCCGAGCCGCAGGCGATGTGGGCGCCGCATAGCGACGACTGGCACGCACAGGGCGAGTTCGTGCCCGGCTCGGACGAGGATGGCGGCGGCCAGTGGCGGTTCGCGGAGCCGGTGCCGCGTGACGGCTGGCCACTCGAATGGAACGAGGTGCGCTTCGGCGCGCAGACGACGCCGTTCCGCCATCTCGGTTTCTTTCCGGACATGGCACCGGTGTGGAGCTGGATGCGCAAGCGGCTCGAGGGGCTCGACGCGCCCGATTGCATGAACCTGTTCGGCTATACCGGGGTCGGCACGCTCGCGCTCGCAAGTCGCGGGGCGAAGATGGTGCATGTCGATGCGTCGAAGAAGTCGGTCGAAGCCGCCCGTGCCAATGCCGTTCTGTCGGGGATGAGCGCGGCGCCGGTGCGCTGGATCGTCGACGACGCTGCCAAGTTCGTCGCGCGCGAGGTTCGTCGCGGGCGCCGCTATGACGGCATCCTGCTCGATCCGCCCAAATATGGTCGCGGGCCGGAGGGCGAGGTATGGCGGCTGGAGGAGGATCTGCCGCGCTTGATGGCAGACTGCCGCAAGCTGCTCGACGCCGACTCGCGGTTCCTGTTCCTGACGGTCTACGCGGTGCGAATGTCCGCGCTCGCGATCGGTGAACTGCTCCGCCAATTGTTCGCGGATCTGCCGGGCAACGTCGAGGCGGGCGAGCTCGGCGTTCGCGAGGAGGCGAGGGGCCTGGTACTGCCCACCGCGATCTGGGCACGCTGGAGCCGCTGAGCTCAATCCATCCCGGCACGCATCGCAGCCGCGGCGACAAACGGTGCTCCCGCGGCGATCAGCAGCGACACCGCCGCGAGCAGCTTCAACGCACCCCCACCACCCTCGATCGAACCGACCCCGAAGATCAGCAGCGGCAGCGCGAGCGGCAGCATCACCAGTCCCGCGACCGCGCCCGCACTGCGCAGCCCTGCGGTCAGGGCACCCGTCGCCACCGCCAATGCCGCAAGTCCGGGGGTGCCGATCAGCAACCCGATCTCCACGGTCGCGAGCGTCGTCGCGGGCAGGTCGAACAGCCCGGCGACGATCACCGCCGCGAGCATCAGCGGCGGCGCGAAGGCAACCCAGTGGGCGACGATCTTCGCCGCCGCGACGAGCGCCATCGAGGCCCCGCGCACTGCCAGCTGATCGAGGATCCCCGCCTCCAGATCGGGCGCGACCAGCCGCTCCACCGGCAGCAGCGCCGCAAGCAGTGCCGCCGCCCAGATCACGCCACCGCCGATCCGCGCGAGCAGCGCCAGATCCGGCCCGACGGCGAACGGGAACAGCGTCGCGGTCATCAGGAAGAAGGCGATCGGCCACCACAGTCCGCCACCGCGCCATGCCCGGCGCAGGTCGCGCGCGACGAGGCTCGCGACGACGCTCATGCCGCGCCCAGCTCGATCGACAGCGCGCCGGGCAGATCGATCGGCAGATGGGTCGCGACGAGCACGGTCCCACCCTGTGCCCGGTGATCCGCGATGACGCTGCCGAGCGCGGCCACTGCCCGCGCATCGAGCCCGTTGGCGGGTTCGTCGAGCAGCCACAGTCTCGCCCCCGACGCTAGAACCCGCGCGATCCCCGCACGCCGCCGCTGGCCGGTCGACAGCAGCCGCACGGGCACTTCGGCGAGCGGCGCCAGGTCCATCCTCGCGAGCGCCGCCGCCGCACGTCCGGCCTCGTCGTGATCGAGCTTCGTCCAAAATGCCAGGGCGTTGGCCAGCGTAAGATCGGGATCGAGCGCGCTAGCCTCGCCGAGCAGCGCGGGGGCGGTCGTGCCGCGGCTCACCGTCCCCGCTGCCGGCGCCAGCAGCCCGGCCGCGATACGGATCAGCGTCGATTTACCGGCGCCGTTCGCCCCCGTCACCAGCGCCGCCTCGCCCATCGCAAGTTTGAAGGATAGCGCCTCGAACAACAGCTTGTCCCGGCGTATCGCCGACACGCGGTCAAACGCCAGGGCTGCGGTCACGCGTCGGTCACCAGATCCTCGAGGGCGTGCATGTCGGCGTCGCTCAGCCCGAAATGATGGCCGATCTCGTGGATCGTGACGTGCGCGACCAGATCGTCCAGCCGGACGCCGGTCTCGATCCATTCGTCCAGGATCGCGCGGCGATAAAGGTGAATGCGATCCGGCAAGCTGCCCGACTCGGCGGAGGATTTCTGCCCGACCGGATTGCCGTGATAGATCCCGGTCAGGTCGAGCGGATGATCGATACCGAGGTTCGCGAGGACATGGTCTTCGGCGATCTCCTCGATGATCAGCACGATGTCGGTGAGGTGCGCCGCGAACGGCTCGGGCAACGCCGCGATCGTCGCGCGCGCGATCGCCTCGATCGCCGCCGCGTCCGGCGCGGTTCCGATTGCCCCTTGCCCGTCCATGGCCCGAGCCATAGTCGGTCGCGGATACACGCGGCAAGGAGCGGCACGCATGATCGAGGCGTTGAACGAGACCGAACGCGCCGAGGCGCTCGATGGCTTGCCCGATTGGGATTATGACGAGGCGCGCGACGCGATCACCCGCGCGCTGGTGTTCGCGGATTTCGTTGAGGCGTTCGGCTTCATGACCCAGGTCGCGCTGATGGCGGAGAAGGCGGATCATCATCCCGAATGGAAGAACGTCTACAACCGCGTGGACATCCTGTTGACCACGCACGACGCCGGTGGCCTGTCTCCGCGTGACATCGAGATGGCCGAGGCGATCGACGCGCTGGTCGACGATTAGGGTTCGGGCGATTGGGTCGGCAGGGAATGACGGCCCGCCGCTAATGGCGAGCCCCTAGATCATCCCCCAAAGCAGCGTCACGTTCAGCCCGATGATCACCGCGGTGATCGTCCACGCCAGCACCCGCAGCCAGACCGCACTGGCGAACTCGCCCATGATCGATCGCCGCGCAGTGAACGCCACCAGCGGCACCACCGCGAACGGCAGTTGCAGGCTCAGTATCACCTGGCTCAGCACCAGCAGCTTGGTCGCGCCCGTGTCGCCCGTCGCCGCCACGACGAACACCGCGGGAACGATCGCGATCAGCCGCGTGACCATCCGCCGTGCCCAAAGCGGCAGGCGCAGGTTGAGGAAACCTTCCATGACGATCTGGCCGGCGAGCGTGCCGGTCACCGTCGAATTCTGACCCGAGGCGAGCAGCGCCACCGCGAACACCACGCTCGCCGCGCCCACGCCCATCATCGGCGACAACAGCCGGTAAGCCTCATCGATCTCCGCCACGTCGGTCCGCCCCGCGGTGTGGAAGGTCGCCGCGGCGACAATCAGGATCGCGGCGTTGATGAAGAAGGCGAGGCCGAGCGCGACGGTGCTGTCGATCGTTGCCAGCGTCACCGCCTCGCGCTTGTCGTCGAATGCGCGGGTCTGGACGATCGACGAATGGAGGTAGAGATTGTGCGGCATCACCGTCGCGCCGAGGATGCCGATCGCGAGGTAGAGCTTGGCCGGATCGGTAACGATCCCGAACGTCGGCACCAACCCCGCCATGACATCGCCCATGTCCGGTGCGGCATGGAACAGCTCGAACGCGAAACACCCCGCGATGATCAGCAACAGCGCGACGATGAAAGCCTCGAGCTTGCGGAAACCGAACCGTTGCAGCGCGAGGATCAGGAACACGTCGAGTGCGGTCAGCATCACGCCCCACACAAGGTCGATCCCGAACAACAGCTTCAGCGCGATCGCTGTGCCGAGCACCTCGGCGAGGTCGCACGCGATGATCGCGATCTCGGCGAGCACCCAAAGCGCGAAGGATACCGGCCGCGAGCAATAGGCGCGACATGCCTGGGCGAGGTCGAGCCCCGCCGCGATCCCGAGCCGCGCCGACAGCGCCTGCAAGACGATCGCCATCAGGTTGGACAGCAGCACGACCGACAACAGCGTATAGCCGAATGCCGAGCCGCCGGCGATGTCGGTCGCCCAATTGCCCGGATCCATATAGCCGACCGCGACTAGGAAGCCCGGGCCCATATACGCGCCCAGCCGGCGCCAGAACGGACCACCCTTCGGGATCGCGATCGAGCGGTGGGTCTCTCCGTGCGAGAGACCGGGCAGGGAGGCGGAGTTCGGCGGCATCGTAGGGTGCTCTGGCGGACCGCGCGGGGAGGGGCAAGCACCTTACGCCGCGCCTCTGCCTATCAAACCAAAGGCGGCTCCCGGATGGGAACCGCCTTCAGCCCGTAGTGACAGTTGAATTACAGCCGAAGACGATCGGCCGTGCAATCACCCGCAACACCATACTCCGTCATATCGTCATGAGGCGGCGTAGGCGTGCGGCGAACCGTTGATCAAGCGGTGACTGCCTCGGCCTTTGCGTTGATCTTGCCCGTCGCCATCGCGGTCAGCTTATCGTCGGTGGCATATTCCTCGTCGAGCGTTTCCTTCAGGATCGCGGCGACTTCGCTGCGACCGAGCTGATTGGCCCACGCGATCAGCGTGCCATAGCGCGTGATCTCGTAATGCTCGACGGCCTGTGCAGACGCGATAAGCGCCGCGTCGAGCACCGCCTTGTCGGCGATCTCGCCCGCGACTTCGTTGGCTTCCTTAATAATGCCGTCGATCGCGGGGCAGGTCACCGCCTTCGCCTTCTCGCCGATCAACCCGAAGATGCGCTCGAGCCGCTCGATCTGGCCCTCGGTTTCACGCAAATGCGTCTCGAAGCCCTGCTTCAGGCCAGCGGCCGTCGCCTTGTCGATCATCTTGGGCAGCGCTTTGGTGATCTGGTTCTCGGCATAATAGACGTCCTGCAGCTGATGCAGGAACAGATCTTCGAACGTCGCGATTTCCTTGCTGAACAAGCCCATGTCGATTCTCCTGTGCGAAAGCATACCGGTCGATCATCGCCGGCGTTCGCGGGGACAACGGGTGGGGTTCGACATGGTTTCGTGTTCGCGGGATTAGCGCCAACCTGCTCAAACAGCGAAAAGCCGCCGACCTTTCGGCCGACGGCTTCGCTTCTACGATAGAGAGGGAGTCTCAGGCGTAGACGGTCTTGGTGCTGCGACGACGATAGCGCGACGCGCCGGCAACCATGCCGAAGCCGACGAGCATCATACCCCAGGTAGCAGGCTCCGGCACTGCGGTGACGCTAAAGTTCGCGACCTCGAATGCGTCCTGCGCGGGCAGGTTGCTGAACACGACGCTCTGGATCGTCTCGCCGGCGTCGGTAGTGAACTGCGCATACTGCGAGAACGCCTGGTTGCCGTTCGTCTGGCTGAAGCCAAGGCCCTGCGCCGTGAACGAGTAGTTGCCCGTGCTGCTGACGATGGTCAGCAAGTTGTACGTGTCCGGCGAACCCCAGAGAAAGCTGAGAAAGTTGACCGGCGCCTTGAACGTCAGGATCGCAGGCTGACCGGCCAGCAGGCCCGCCGCCAGGAAGTTGCCACCGAAAACGCCGCCCTTGGGAATGTCCGCGAACGGACGATCCGAGTTGTAGACAGTCCCGCCCGTCAGGGTCGCGGTCGCGCCGCCGTCAAGGCCGGCCGACGTCAGCGTCGAATACGAGCCAGTGTTGCCACCGAGCGATCCGATGACCGCCGCGTTAGCGACGGAGGGCAGTGCACAAAGTGCGGTCGCCGCCAGGGCGAGCTTCATCAAACGCATTAACTAATCTCCTGTTGATGGCCCGCCGGTCACATCGGGTGACAGGGAGGTTCACATCGCAAGTCATCAGTTAACAAAAAGTTCCGCAGTGCACCATATACCCGCCGTAGATCGCGTTCGGCTCGTCCCGCTATGGCACAGCATCCTTGGTGCACTGCGACGTAGTTACAGGGACTTAAGATACTAACGGGTCAAACCGGGTCGCTGTCGGCACCATAATGATGCCAGGCGAAGATCGCGGCCGCGCCGCGGTGCGGGCGCCAGTTTTCGGCAAGCTGGCGCACCAGCTTCTCGCTCGGGCGTCCCTCATGACCCAGGATACGACCGACCTCGATCTGCACCGCCAAATCGCCCGCAGGCCAGATATCGGGCCGGCCCTCGGCGAACAGCAGGTAGATCTCCGCCGACCAGCGGCCGATCCCTTTCACACGTACCAGTGCCTCAATCGCTTCCTCGTCGTCCTCGGGCAGGCGGGCGAGATCGAGGCGCCCGCTGATCACCTCGTCTGCAAGGCTTTTCGCATAGCTCGATTTCTGCCGTGAAAAGCCGCAGGCGCGCAGGTCCTCGTCGCTGGCAGCGGCGACCGCATGCGGATCCGTTGCATCGCCGACCAGTGCCTCCAGCTTGCGCCAGACCGCATCTGCGGCCTTGACGCTCACCTGCTGCCCGACGATCGTGCGCAGCAAGGTCGCATAACCGCGCGCCCGGATCCGCGGCGCTGGATAGCCGACGCGACCCAAGGCCGCGGCGAAGGCGGGCTCGCCGGCTGCCAGCGCATCGATCGCGTCGGTAAGCTGTTGTGCGCTCAGGCCCATAAGGCATCTGCCCCTTGATCGCGCTGCCCCCGCACTGCATTGGCAGCCGCGAATTTCAGGGAGTCGAGCATGCCTAAGCTTATCGTCGTCACGCGCGAGGGGGAAGAACGCGAGATCATGGGCGAGACCGGCCTGTCGGTGATGGAGGTCATCCGCGACGCCGGCATCGACGAACTGCTGGCGCTTTGCGGTGGGTGCTGCAGCTGCGCGACGTGCCACGTCCATGTCGACCCGGCTTTCGCTGGCGAATTGCCGAAGATGAGCGAAGACGAGAACGATCTGCTTGAATCGACCAGCGATCGCGACGCGACCTCGCGGCTGTCCTGCCAAATCGCATTCGGCCCCGCGCTCGACGGGCTGAAGGTGAAGATCGCCGCCGAAGATTGATTACGGCGCGAAGCCGGTGCGGCGCGGGTCAGCGCCGCACCTTGGCTTCGATCGCGTCCCAGATCATCCCCGCTACATCGGTGCCGTCGAACCGCTCGATCGCGACGATGCCGGTGGGCGAGGTGACGTTGATCTCGGTCAGCCATTCGCCGCCGATCACGTCGATGCCGACGAACAGCAATCCGCGCTTCTTCAGCTCGGGGCCGAGCACCGCGCAGATCTCGCGCTCCTTGGCCGTGAGTTCGGTCCTCACCGCCGACCCGCCGACCGCGAGGTTCGACCGGATCTCGCCTTCGCCGGGCAGGCGGTTGATCGCGCCCGCGACTTCGCCGTCGACCAGTACGATCCGTTTGTCGCCCTTGGCGACGTCGGGCAGGAACGCCTGGACCATGTGCGGCTCGCGCCAGGTCATGTTGAACACCTCGATCAGCGCCGACAGATTGGCGCCGTCCCGCTCGACCTTGAAGATCGCCTTGCCGCCATTGCCGTGCAGCGGCTTGACGACGATCGCGCCGTGGGTGGCGAGGAACGCGCGCGCCTCGTCGAGGCTGCGGGTAATTAGCGTCGGCGGCATGAAACGCGCGTAATCGAGCACGAACATCTTTTCGGGCGCGTTGCGGACCTCGACCGGGTCGTTGACCACCAGCGTACGATCCGCGATCCGCTCCAGCAGATGCGTCGCGGTGATATAGCCGACGTCGAACGGCGGGTCCTGCCGCATCAGCACCACGTCGGCCTCCGCGCCCAGATCGAGCGACACCGGCTCGCCGAACGCGAAATGATCGCCGACGACGCGCTGGACGGTCACCGGATGCGCCCGCGCCCAGACGCGACCCGCCTCGTAGTTCAGATCCTCCGCGCCATAGTGGAACAGCCGGTGCCCGCGCGCCTGCGCCGACAACATCAGCGCGAAGGTCGAATCACCCGCGATGTTGATCCCGGCGAGCGGGTCCATCTGGACGGCGACGGTCAGGCTCATGCGGCTGTTCTCCTGGTTCGTCGGCGCATGTAGGATCGCGCGGCGGCGAAGTCACCCGATCCACGCGTTCTCGATGTGGCGCGGCCTGCTGCCCGGTGCGATCAGGATCACGTCGACGCGGATGTCATCGCAGGGACCTGCGTAGCGCGGCATCAGCATCTCCGCCGCCGCCGCGACCCGCGCCAGCCGCCGCTCGTCGATCGCGAAATCGAGCTCGGCGTCGGTCGCGCGCGCCTTCACCTCGACGAAGGCGATGAGATTGCCGCGCCGCGCGACGATGTCGACCTCGCCCGCAGGCGTACGCACCCGGCGATCAAGAATGCGCCAGCCCTTCAGCCGCAACCACCACCCCGCGATCCGCTCGCCCCGCCGTCCCGCGGCCTCGGCGGCGCGGCGGTCGCTCAGGCTACGGGGGCGGGGCGGGCGCGACATACGTCGACGGTGCCGGAGGGTCGCGATCACGGCAAGAGCTCCGACCTATCCCAGCTTCGCACTGGAGAAACTACGTCTGCGCCTTCATCGCCAGCGCTCGCGCATAGAGCAGCTTGCGGTCGAGCCCGAGCGCCTTCGCCACCTCACCCGCAGCCTGGGACACCGTCAGCCGGGTCAGCGCCTCCGCCAGCGCGGCATCCGCATCCGCCGCGCTCGCGGGCGGGGCCTCGCCCGGCGGCGCGACCACGACCACGATCTCTCCCTTGGGCGGCGCATCGGCATAGCGTGCCGCCAGCATCGACAACGACCCCGTCACCGCTTCTTCGAACCGCTTGGTGATCTCGCGCGTCACCGCAGCCTCGCGCTCCCCGAGTCCCTCCGCCAGCGCCGCAAGGCAGGCACCCAGCCGCGGCCCGGATTCGTACAGCACCAGCGTCGCGCGCACCGCGGCGATCTCCGCGATTGCCTCGGCGCGCGCCTTCTCCTTGGGCGGCAGGAAACCGAGATACAGGAACCGATCGGTCGGCAACCCGGCCAGCGTCAACGCCGCCACCGCCGCACACGGGCCGGGGATCGTCACGACCGCATGCCCCGCCGCCCGCGCGTCGCGCACCAGCTTGAAGCCGGGATCGGAGATTAGCGGCGTGCCCGCGTCGGAAACCAGCGCCACCGCCTCACCCGCCATTCGCGCCACCAGCCCCGGTCGCACGCCTTCGGCATTATGATCGTGATAGGGCAGCATCGGCCGCTTCGATCCGACATGCCGGAGCAGCCCCGCGGTCACCCGACTGTCCTCGACCGCGATCACATCGGCACGCGAAAGCACGTCGGCGGCGCGCGGCGACAGATCACCGAGATTGCCGATCGGCGTGGCGACGATATAGAGCCCGGGTTCGAGAGGATTCACGATGACCGTCATGGCAGAGCCCGTTGGGGTTGCACAACAGCGCATGGGCATGCGCGCGTCGATCGGCCGCTGGGTGGCGATCGCCGCGGCCGGATTGCTCGCGGCCTGCTCTACGGTCATCCCGCGCGGCCCCGTCGTCCCGGCCGAGCGCCCGGTCGCGGCCGACACCCGTCCCGATGCGGTCGAGGCCGGCATCCCGCGCGACACTGCGCGCAACCGCGTTGCGCTGCTGGTGCCGCTGTCGGGCAGCAATGCGGGGGTCGGGCAGTCGATCGCCAATGCGACGATGCTCGCGGTGCTCGACACCGGTACCGACAAGGTCCGCATCACCAATTACGACACCGCCGGCGGCGCCGCGGCGGCGGCGCGGCGCGCGATCGCGGAGGGCGCACAGCTGATCCTCGGGCCGTTGCTCGCCGACGACGTCCGCGCGGTCGCGCCGATCGCGCGCGCGGCCGGGGTGCCGGTGTTGAGCTTTTCCAACGATTCCAGTGTCGCGGGCAGCGGCGCCTATTTGATGGGCTATGCCCCGACCCAGTCGATCGAGCGGGTCGTCGCCTATGCGCGCGGCCGCGGCGTGTCGACGTTCGCGGCGGTGGTGCCCAACGGCGTCTATGGCGAGCGCGCCTCGACCGCCTTCCTGCGCGCGGTCGAGACGGCTGGCGGGCAGGTCGTGTCGCTGCAGACCTATGGTCGCGTCGCCGGCGGGGTCGCGGGCGCAGTCTCGCGGCTCGGCGCCAAGGCTCCCTATGACGCGGTGCTGATCGCAGACAATGGCGCGACCGCGGCGGCTGCGGCGCCGCTGATCCGGCGCGGCGGTGGCGGCCGGACGCATATTCTCGGCACCGAGCTGTGGAATTCAGAGGCCGGGCTCGCCGCCAAGCCTGCGCTGTCCGGCGCCTGGTTCGCGAGCGTCTCGAACACGCTCTATCGGCAATACGCGACCAAATACCGCACGCGCTTCGGCACGTCGCCCTACCGGCTTTCGAGCCTCGGTTACGATGCGGTGCTGCTGACAGTGCGGATCGCGCGCGACTGGCCGGTCGGACGGCCGTTCCCGGAGGCGAAGTTGCGCGGTGCGGACGGTTTCGCGGGCATAGACGGAGCGTTCAGGTTCGGCCGCGACGGCATCGCCGAACGCGCGCTGGAAGTGCAGGAGGTGCGCGGCGGGACGCTGGTGACGGTATCCCCGGCGCCGGCCGGGTTCGGCAACTAGGTCCGATTCAGGCTGCAGCGCGATCGGCGACGATCTGCGGCAGGATCGCGTCGAGCAGCAACGCTCCGGCCTCGGTGACCCGCAACCGCTTGCTGTCGATAGCGATCAGGCCGAGCGTTTCGAGCCTCCCCGCTGCGGCGTGGTCGATCGGCGCGGTGCCGCCCGCGAGCCCGGCGATGCGCGACAACGCCACGCCCTCCGCCAGCCGCAATCCCATCAGCAATGCCTCGGTCGCGCGATCATGCGGCGCCAGCGGCTCCTCAATCTCGATCCCGTGGCCGTTGCGCGCCACCGCGGCGAGCCAGTTCTCCGGCTTCTTGCGTCGCGCTGTCGCCAGCCCGCCGCGGCGACCATGCGCGCCGGGCCCTACCCCTGCATAGTCGCCGTAGCGCCAATAGGTGAGGTTGTGGCGGCTCTCCGCGCCGGTCCGCGCATGGTTGCTGGTCTCATAGGCGGGCAGCCCTGCGGCGGCGGTCATCGCGCGGGTCGCCTCGAACAGGTCGGCGGCGGCGTCGCCGTCGGGCACCGTCAGCCGACCCTTGGCGGCCTCGGTCGCGAAGCGCGTGCCCGGCTCGATCGTCAACTGGTAGAGCGACAGATGCTCGGTGCCGAACGACAGCGCCCGCGCGAGCTCCGCCTCCCACGCCGCCAGCCCTTGATCGGGCAGTGCATAGATCAGGTCGAAGCTCACCCGTGCGAACGCGCGCTGCGCAGTGTCAAGCGCCGCCAGACCCTCCGCCACCCCGTGCGCCCGGCCGAGGAAGCGCAGCGCATCTTCCTCAAGCGCCTGCAACCCGAGCGACACGCGATTGACCCCGGCGGCGGCGAGATCGGCGAAGCGCGCGGCCTCGACCGAGGAAGGGTTGGCCTCCAGCGTGATCTCGATGTCGGCCGCGGGCGTCCAGGCCTGTTGCGCGGCGTCGAGGATCGCGGCGACGGTGGCGGGCGGCATCAGCGACGGCGTGCCGCCGCCGAAGAAGATCGACCCCAATGTCCTCCCCGGCAGCACGCGTGTCTCATGCGCCAGATCGGCGAGCAACGCGTCGCGCCATGCGTCCTGGTCCACGGTATCGCGGACGTGGCTGTTGAAGTCGCAATAGGGGCATTTCAAGACGCAGAACGGCCAATGGACGTAAAGCGCGAGCGGCGTGTCGGGGATCATGATGGGCGCGATATGGCGGTGATTGGAAGCGAATGCCAATGAAGGTGTAAGTTCCTCCTTCGCTCAAGCGGGGGGGGGGGGCCGCCAGTGCAGCCGGTGGTGGAGGGGCTGGTCGGCGACATGCTGAGCCGCTGGTTCGAAGAGCACCCGGTCGAGGCCAAGGCGATCGTCGCCAAGATCGTGGAGGCCGCCGCGGCCCGTGAGGCGGCGCGCAAGGCGCGGGAGCTGACCCGGCGGAAGTCTGCGCTCGACAGCAG
>NZ_CAXTEM010000003.1:116744-122605 GCF_964243315.1 uncultured Sphingomonas sp.
AGGCGAAAGCCAAAGGGGGGGGAAGCTCCCCCCTTGCCAAGGGGGGGGGGGGGGGGGCCGGGGGGGGGGCGGGGGGTGGGGGGGCGGGGCCGCCGCGTACCGTGACTTGGCCGTTCCCCTCCCCCTCCGTCACCCCGCCTGGGTCACAGCACCGCGTTCACCAGCTGACGAAACGCGTCCGCGCGGTGGCTGATCGCGTGCTTGGCGTCCGGGTCCATCTCACCGAAGGTCTTCTCGCCGCCGACCGGCAGGAACATCGCGTCATAGCCGAAGCCCTTGTCGCCGCGCGGTGGCCACACCAGCGTGCCGTCGACCCGCCCCTCGAACCACTCGACATGCCCATCCGGCCACGCCAGCGCCAGCGCGCAGACGAAATGCGCATCGCGGGGAAGATCGGGCTTCTCGGCGAGACGATCCTCGACCAGCCGCATCGCCAGGTCGAAGTCCTTCGCTTCTCCCGCCCAGCGCGCCGAAAAGATGCCAGGATCACCGCCCAAAGCATCGACGCACAGCCCGCTGTCGTCCGCCAATGCGGGCAAGCCCGACAGGTCCGCCGCCTGCAACGCCTTCAACTCGGCATTCGCAACGAAGGTGGTGCCGGTTTCCTCGGGCTCGGGCAGGTCCAGTTCCGCTGCCGACACAGGTTCGATGCCATAAGCACCGAGCAGCGCGGTGATCTCGCGCACCTTGCCGGGATTGTGGCTCGCGATCACCAGCTTGCCCGGGCCGAGCTTGCGGATCGCCTGCCGGCCTTCTCCCTCGCCGCTCATTTAACCGCGCGATCCTGCGCCGCGAAGATCTCGGTGCACCCGATCCGCGCCAGGCGAAGCAGGCGGAGGAGCGCCTCTTCGTCGTACGTCGCGTGTTCGGCGGTCGCCTGCGCCTCGGCGATGTTGCCGTTTTCCAGCAGCACGAAATTGCCGTCCGCATCCGCGCCCGAATCTTCGATGTAATCGAGGTCGAGCACCGGATTGCCCTGGTAGATGCCGCAACTGACCGCCGCGACCTTCTGCTGGATCGGGTCGACCGCCAGCTTGCCGTCGGTCATCAGCTTGTTCACCGCGAGCCGAAGCGCCACCCACGCGCCCGAGATCGACGCGGTGCGGGTGCCGCCATCGGCCTGGATGACGTCGCAATCGAGCACGATCTGGCGCTCGCCGAGCAGCTTCATGTCGACCACCGAGCGGAGCGACCGGCCGATCAGCCGCTGGATCTCCTGGGTGCGGCCCGACTGCTTGCCCTTGGCGGCCTCGCGGTTGCCGCGGGTGTGCGTGGCGCGGGGCAGCATGCCATATTCGGCGGTCACCCAGCCTTCGCCCTTGCCGCGCAGGAACGGTGGCACGCGCTCTTCGATGCTGGCGGTCACCAGCACCTTGGTGTCGCCGAAGCCGACCAGCACCGATCCTTCCGCATGGCGGGTGAAATTGGGTTCGATGGTGATCGCACGCATCTGATCGGGGGCGCGGCCGCTGGGGCGCATGATACTCTCCTATGGGTCCAGAGCGGCAACGCCCTAGCTGCCGCAGTTGCGCCGCGCCAGTGGTGGCTTAGATAGCGCTGCATGGCTCCACCCGTCACCGAATTGACCGACCGCGCCCGCGACATCTTCCGCACGGTGGTGGACGGCTATGTCGCCAACGGCATGCCGATGGGGTCGAAGACGATCGCGGCGGCATCGGGGCTGAACCTTTCGCCGGCGTCGATCCGCGGGGTGATGCAGGAGCTGGAGGAGTTGGGCCTGCTCGCCAGCCCGCACACCAGCGCCGGGCGCATCCCCACGGAACGGGGGCTGCGGCTGTTCGTCGACGGCATGATGCAGGTGCTCGAACCCTCGATCGAGGAACGCGTCGCGATCGAATCGCGTGCCGGCGCGGGTGGCCCGGTCGAGGAAGCGCTCGCCGCGACCACCGCGGCGCTGTCAGGCTTGTCGGCCTGCGCCGGGCTGGTAATGGTGCCCAAGCGCGAACTAACGCTGCGCTCGATCGGCTTCGTCGCGCTGTCGCCGACCCAGGGCATGGCGGTGCTGGTCGCGGAGGACGGATCGGTCGAGAACCGCGTCGTCCAGCTGCCCGCGGGCATGAACGCGTCCGCGCTGGTCGAGGCTGGCAACTACATGTCCGCGACCCTCGCCGGGCTGACGCTCGCCGAGGCGCGGGCGCGGATCGACCGCGAACTCGGCGAAGGTCGCGCGGCGCTCGACGCCGCGGCACGGACGCTGGTCGAGCGCGGCATCGCAGTGTGGAGCGAGGACGGCACCCGCCGCCCGGTGCTGATCGTGCGCGGGCAGGGGCGGCTGATCGATACCGCCGTCGCCGCCGATCTCGACCGCGTCCGCGACCTGCTCGACGATCTCGAGGGCAAGCAGGAGGTCGCGAGCCTGCTCGACAGCGCCAGCGCGGGCGACGCGACCCGGATCTTCATCGGCGCGGAGAACAAATTGTTCGCGCTGTCGGGATCCTCGGTGATCGCCCGGCCGTTTCGCGGGCCCGGAGGGCGTGTCGTCGGGGTGGTCGCGGTGATCGGACCGACCCGGTTGAACTATGCCCGCGTCGTGCCCATGGTTGATTTTACCGCTGCAACGCTCGCCCGATTGATGGGCTGACACAGGAATATCGATGACCGATCAAGCTACCGACACCGGCGCCGACCTGCGCCAGGATACCGCCGACGCCGCACCCGAAGTCGCGGAGCATGACGAGACCCAGAGCCGCGTGGCCGAACTGGAGACGCAGCTCGCCGAGGCGAAGCAGCAGGTGCTCTACGCCCAGGCCGAGGTCCAGAACGTCCGCCGCCGCGCCGAAAAGGAGGCGCAGGACGCGCGTGCCTATGCCGCCACGAACTTTGCGCGCGACGTGCTGTCGGTGTCCGACAACCTCGCGCGCGGGCTCGCCGCGATTCCGGACGACCTGCGGGCGGATGACAAGATGAAGGGTCTCGTCACCGGCCTGGAGGCGACCGGCCGCGAGCTGGAATCGGTCTTCGCACGCCACGGAATCACCCGCATCGAATCCATGGGCGTCGCACTCGACCCGAACAAGCACCAGGCGATGCTCGAAGTACCGAGCGATGCCGCCCCCGGCACGATCGTCCAGGAAATGCAGTCCGGCTACATGATCAAGGATCGCCTGCTACGGCCCGCGCTGGTTGGCGTCGCTCGCGCCGGATAAGCGGAAGCGATGGAGACGCTCGGTCGAGAGGCACCAATGACGAACATTACCACCGATCGCCCCACCTTCGTCACCCATCTCGAATGCTCGCTGACCGGGGAGCGCTACGAGGCCGACCAGCTCCATGGTCTGTCGCGAGCGGGTCGGCCGTTGCTGGTGCGCTACGATCTGGACGCGATGGGTGCCAGCCTGTCGCGCGATGCCTTGGCGGCACGGGAGACCGATCTCTGGCGGTGGCGTGAGCTGCTGCCGGTGCGGCATACCGCCAACATCGTCAGCCTGGGCGAGATCGAGACGCCGTTGATCCCGATCCCGCGGTCGGGCGGCGCCAACGTCGTGGTAAAAGACGAGGGGCGGTTGCCGACCGGGTCGTTTAAGGCGCGTGGGCTGGTGATGGCGGTGGCGACGGCCAAGGAACTCGGCGTCACCAAAATCGCGATGCCGACCAACGGCAATGCCGGCGCCGCGCTCGCCGCCTATGCGACACGCGTCGGGATCGAGACGATCGTGTTCTGCCCCGACGACACGCCCGAGGTGAACGTCCGCGAGATCGCCGCGCAGGGCGCGCGGGTGTGGCGGGTGAACGGGCTGATCGACGATTGCGGCGCGATCGTCGGCAAGGGTGCCGCGGAGGGGCGCTGGTTCGACTTCTCGACGTTGAAGGAGCCCTACCGGATCGAGGGCAAGAAGACGATGGGTCTGGAGCTCGCCGCGCAGGGCGGCTGGACGCTGCCGGATGCGATCTTCTACCCGACCGGCGGCGGCACCGGCCTGATCGGCATGTGGAAGGCGTTCGACGAACTCGAAAGGCTTGGCTGGATCGGGTCAGCCCGGCCGCGAATGTATGCGGTACAGGCGAGCGGCTGCGCGCCTATCGTCCGCGCGTTCGAGGCGGGCGAGGAGCATGCCGAGCGTTGGGAAGACGCCAGCACCGTCGCTGCGGGGATTCGTGTGCCAAGGGCGGTCGGCGACTTCCTGATCCTGCGCGCGGTGCGGGAGAGCGGCGGGCAGGCGCTGGCTGTAGGCGATCCCGCGATCCTCCAGGCGGTCGACGACTGCGCGCGCAAGGACGGGCTGCTGATGTGCCCCGAAGGCGGCGCGACGCTCGCGGCGTACAAGCAGGCGGTGAAGACCGGCCTGGTCGACGAGGACGAACGCGTGGTGCTGTTCAATTGCGCGACCGGGCTGAAATACCCGTTGCCGCCCGCGCCGTGGACGCTCGACCGTCACGCGCCGATCGACTTCGACGCGCTGTGACGCGCCGAGCGATTACCAGCTGAACAGCGACCCGTCGCCCATATGCGCGAAGCTGTGCACCCCCCGCTCGGTCGCGCGGACCGCGACGAGCGTGTAGGCACCGCGGTCGACCGCGCAGTCGACCATCACGAGCATGAGCACTGCGGCGAGGACGAACTTGAGCATGGGGCGAGTGTAGCAGGCGAGGGGTTAAGGAAGGGTGCGTGGCGCTTGCCTAGTTCTCCCCTGGCTTGAGGAGGCGTCGTTGGCGCCCGGTCAGAACGGCAGCAACGTCTCGTACTGCGCCAGCGCCGGCGCGCCCGGCACCGTCGCTCCCCGTCGCAAGAGGAAGGCGTGGCGCACGATCTCGCCTTGCTGCTCGATGCCGTAGCGGTGCAGCGGCTGGCCCGGCTTCAGCGCGTAATCGTATCGGCACCACGGGTGCCGGGCCAGCGGCAGGTAGATGCCCTTCTGATGCTGCCAGACATGGGTCATCTCATGGATGAACAGTCCTTGGTCGGTTAGCGCACACGCCGCGAAATCGTCGCGCCAGCTGCTGCCCTTGGGGTGGAAGTGGATGCACCCGCGCGGCGCCATAACGGTGTCACGCGGCTGGAAGAACGCCCATTTGTGCCGCGCCAGCCTGACCTGCGCATAGTCGATCGCGCTGCCGAACACCGACTGCGCCAGCGCGGTCTCGCCCGGGGTGAGCGGACGCTTCTCCGCGGTCACTCGGGCGCCGGATCGCCCGCGCCGATCACGCCGGCGTCCTGCAGGATGCGGGTGCCGTCCGAGAAGGTCAGCGTCAGCGTGATCGTGCTGCCCGGCTTGATCCCGGGGTTCATGTCGAAGAACATCACGTGTAGCCCGCCGGGCTCGAACTTCACCACCTGATTGGCGGGGATCTCCACCTTCGCGAGCGGCTTCATCGTCGACATCGTGCCCTGCTGCATCGACCGGTGCAGCTCCGCCTTCACCGCGACGTCGGTGGTGATCGACACCAACGTCGTCGGAGTCGGCCCGCCATGGATGTTCAGATAGGCGGCCGCCGGCCGACCCTTCACCGCGCCGAGCCGGACCCAGGCGCGATCGCCGTAGAGGACCTTCGGCTGCGCGCACGATGCCAGCATCATCGCCGCACCCGTGGCCGCACTCGTGAGCGCAGCCGCCAAAGTCGGAACCATGCGCATCTCGTCACCCTCCCGCTTCGCGAAAACCCGAGACCGCTCTAGGTTCCGTGGCTTCTTGCGGCAAGCCGAACCCCACCTATATCCGGCCAAGCATCAACGGTTGCGCCGCCGTAACGGGGTGGAACCACGGGTATTTCGTTTGTGAGGGGCTAGAAAGCACACATGGCTAAAGTTATCGGAATCGATCTCGGCACCACCAACAGCTGCGTTGCGGTGATGGAGGGCGGCAAGCCCAAGGTGATCGAGAATGCGGAAGGCGCGCGCACCA
>NZ_CAXTEM010000004.1:0-119275 GCF_964243315.1 uncultured Sphingomonas sp.
GCGTGGATGCCGACCGCGTCCATCAGGAATGCCGAGATGCAGAAGGCGGCGAGGACGATGGCGAGGACGAAATGGCTCATCTCGCCCTCGCGTTCGACGATCCGCGCGAGTGGCGCGAGCAGGCGCGGTCCGGCGAGGATCACGAACGCCGCCCAGAGCAGCCCGCCGCCGATCGCGAGGATCGCAACGCCAGCGCCACCGCCGAAGGTCGCGAGCACGATCGCCAGCACGCACCAGGAACAGGCGTCGTCGAACGCGCCCGCGGTCAGCGACAGCGTGCCGAGCGACGAATCGGCGAGGCCGCGCTCGTTAATGATCCGCGCCAGCATCGGGAAGGCGGTGAGCGCGATGCAGGCGCCGAGGAACAGCGTGGCGTTGCCGGTGCTGATCCCGTCGGCGAACAGGCCGGGCACGGTCAGCAGCCACGGCGTGATCAGCACCGCGATGCCGAACGGCGCGGCAATGCCGGCGAACGACACCATCGACGCGCTCTTCGCCTTGGAGCGGAAATGGTCGAGCCGCAGCGTCGTCCCGACCAGAAACATGTAGAGCCCGACGCCGAGCTGCGCGCCCGCATAGAGGACGTTGCGCGTCTCCTTGGGGAAGATCGCGCCCTGGAGGCCGGGGAAGAACAAGCCGAGCAGCGAGGGGCCGAGCACCACACCCGCGATCATCTCGCCGACGACCTGAGGCTGGCCGAGCAGCTTCTTTCCGAGCCAGCCGACGACGCGACAGGCGACCAGGATGACCGCGAGCTGGAGGAAGAAGTGGATGCTGAAGTCGCCCGGCGCATAGGAGGCTGCCGTTCCCGGCGCCGCGGGGCCGTGCGCGCCGAGCACGCCGCCCAGCGTCTTGCCCAAACTGTCCATCCAGCCTTGCATCTATCGTCTCCACCCCCGGATCCACGCCGTTCCGTGGTTTCCGTCGGCGGCAGAAGCCCGAGGATCGGTGGTGCGCGCAACATCTTTTCCGAGCGCGCGATGGCGAATTATCGCCTGGTGGGGCAAAGCGTTGCCGGGGTGACACAGGATAGGTATGTACCTACAAGGATCGAGCTATTCGGTAGGCAGGTAGCCACATGAAAACGGTGACGAGCCGTGCGTTCAACCAGGATGTCAGCCAAGCCAAGCGACTGGCCCGCGTCGAGCCGGTGTTCGTCACCGATCGCGGCAAGCCGACTCATGTGTTGATGAGCATCGACGCGTTCCGCGCGCTCGCATCGCCCGCCGAAACGCTGATCGATCTGTTGGCGATCGACGAACCGGTCGCTGCGGAGCCCGATTGGCGGGCGGCCGCTTCATGGGGGCGGGGGGAGACGCCCTGATGCACCTGCTCGACACCAGCGTGGTTTGGGAGCTTCGCGGGGCGCGTGCCGGGCGATGCGATGCCGGCGTCGCGGCCTGGACGAGCGCGCGGCTGCGGACCGAGCTGTTCGTCTCGGCGCTGGCGATCGCGGAACTCGGGGCGGCGGCGGCGCAGGTGGCGCGCACCGACAAGGCAGGTGCGGCCATTATCAAGCGTTGGGTCGACACCAAGGTGGTCGCCGCATTCGACGGACGCGTGCTGCCGGTCGATGCGGCGGTCGCGGGGCGTGCCGCGGCGCTCGGCTATTCCGACATGCGCGACGCGCTGATCGCAGCGACCGCGCTGGAACATGGGCTGGTCCTGGTCACTCGCCGCGCGCCCGCGTTCCGGCTCGGCAAGGTCAGGACCTTCGATCCCTGGGGCTTCCAACCCGACGCGGCGGAAATCGGCACCGACTGGCGCGAGGCGACCCGGCCCGGGCCGCAATGGCTCAAGAGCCTGTTCGTTCGCGGCTGATCCGTCTCGGCGCGCTCGCGGCGAACTGCTCCACCAGCGTGCGGTGCATCGGCAGGTCGAGCGCCGCGCGCTCGCCATAGCCCTTGATCCGCGCGAACAGCCGTTCGGCCTCCGCGGTGTCGGGGAAATCGCGGCGCCCGGCCGACAGATCGGTGCGGAAGTCCATGCCGTAGAGGATATATTGGTAGTTGAAGAAGGCGAAGGATTCGACGTCGATCGTGAAATCGAACCGGCTCGGCGGGCGATAGCGCCACTGATCGAGTAGCTCGCGAAGCCGGTCCGGGATCGTCGCCGGATCCGCATTGTCGCGCCAGAACGGCTCGGGACGCTCACTGAGGCAATAATGCAGCTTCAGGAAGCTCACGATCGTCGCATAGCGCGCGGTCATCAGCTCGTTGAACCGGCGCGCGGGCAGGTCGACCGGGCCGTGATGAGGGAACAGCTCCGCGATCATCCCGATCGCCGCCTCGATCAGCACGACGCCGGTCGATTCGAGCGGTTCGAGGAAGCCGCCGGCGAGGCCGACCGCGACGCAATTGCCGATCCACGCGCGTTCGCGGTAACCGGCGTCGAAGCTGAGCCGCCGGGTCTGGATCTCCCCTGCGCGTGGGCCGACATAGTCCGCGAGGATCGCCTCTGCGCGCGCATCGTCGATGTAGCGGCTGGCATAGACGCAGCCGATGCCGCGCGCGCCGGCCAAGCCGATGTCCCAGATCCAGCCGGCTTCGTGCGCGCTGGCGACGGTGTAGCTTTCGATCGGCGCGTCGGCCCGGTCATAGGGCAGCTTGCAGGTGATCGCGCGATCGGTGAACAGCTGGTCCGACACCGAATGGAACGCGGAGCCCATCGCACGCGCGATCAGCTCGGCGCGGAACCCGGTGCAGTCGATATACAGGTCAGCACGGAGCCGCCCGACATCGGTGTCGAGATGCTCGATCCAGCCATTTTCCGCGAGGACCACCTCGCCGACCCGCCCCGGCAGATGCGTGACGCCCAGTTCCCGCGCGCGATCGGCGAGCACCCGCGACAAGCCGACCGCATCGAAATGATAGGCGTAGTTGAGGGGACCTTCGAAATCGCCTTCGCTCGATTGCTTGGGCCCGCGCTGCGCCTCGGCGACGCGGTTCTGGATCGTGACCGCTTCGGCGAACGGCGGCCGTGCCGCGTCGTCTTGGAGCAGCCAATAGGGCACCAGACTGGTGCCCTCGGCATAGAAGGGGGGTTCGAAGGGGTGGAAGTAGGAATGTTCCGCGCCGTTGCCCGCTTGGTGCAACCAGTTCCTGAAGCGAACGCCCTGCTTGAACGTCGCCGAGGTTTCGCGAACGAACGCCGCCTCGTCGATCCCGAGGAAGCGCAGGGTTTCGCGGATCGTCGGGAAGGTGCCCTCGCCGACACCGATGATACCGATATCGGGCGATTCGAGCAGCGTGATCCCGACCGACGGACCCAGTGCCTTTGCGAGATAGGCGGCGGTCAGCCACCCGGCGGTGCCGCCGCCGACGATGAGGATGGTGCGTCGCGCCGTCACGATCCGGTCATAGCGCGCGCGCCGGGCTCATGACAGCCTTTGTCCGCCTCGCGTGCGGCGCGAAGGCGAGTGACGCGACGGCGATCAGCGGAGCGCGGCGGCACTTGCGGGCTTGGCAGCGGCGGGGTTGGTGCCGTCCCCGGTGAAGGGGGTCAGCCGGAAGCCGTAGCTACGGGGCGCGACCGGGATGCGGTATTGCGGCATCGGGCGACCGCCCTGGTCCCAGCTATTGTCGCCGCCGACTCCTGCCTGGACCGCGTCGATCATCAGCGACACCGATCCGTGTGGCACGATGTCGGTGCTGCGTCGCGTGCCGGGCGCGCGGCGCGACAGGTCGGCATAGGGGAAGGCGAGGACGTTCATCGACAAGGGCGCGTCACCGGTCACGCGCAGGCCTGCCGTCTTCGCCTGGAGCAGTTCCATCCAGCGGACATCGACCTTGTTGCCGCTTTCCTGCGGCCGCATGTAATCATGATATTGGTCCGCGATCGGCCCGCGCCACAGGCCGATCGGCGCGCCGGTCTTGCGATCCGCATAGGTCTCGTGCGGTCCGCGGCCATACCATTCGACGGTGTCGATGCTGGTCGGCATCGTGAAGAAGAGGCCGATCCGCAGCGGATCGGGCAGGTCGGTGCGCGAGGGCGTGAAGTCCGCCTGCACCGCGACCGACCCGTCGCCCGTCATCCGATAGCGCGACACGAAGGTGCCTGTGCCCTCGCCGACCGCATAGCGAACCATGACCTCCCGGCTGCCATCGCCGAGCGTGCGCGTGGTGACGGCCTCGACCTTGCGGCGATCGGATGCCTGCTGCCAGACCATATGGCTCTTCTCGATACCGGTGCCGATGTCGTTGTCGGTCGGTGCCCGCTGGAAATTGGGCGCACCGCCCTGGAGCAGCAGCCGCCCGCCCGCGGTGTAGCGATCGACGAGCCCGCTGCGGCGATCGATCACCAGCTCCGCGCCGCGTGCCGAAAGCCGCACTTTGCCGCCGCTCTCGACGAGTTGCACCGCGCCATCCGCTGGTGCGGCGGCGAGGGGCGTGCGGCCGAGCTCGAATTGTTCCCAGCCGATCACGCTGCCGGCGTCCACGCCCGCCACCGCGCCTTCGGTCGCCTTGGCCATTACGGTCAGCACATACTCCGCACCCGGCTTCGCGTCGCGCGGGAGGTCGAGCTTCAGCCGCTTGCGGCCATGCGGGTCGACGCGGATCGCCGGAAGGGTCGACTGCGCCACCGCCACGCCGTCTTCGAGCAACTCGTAGGCGAAGGAATAGCCAGACAGATCGACGAAATCGTGGCGGTTGATCACCGTCACCTCGCCCGTGGTGCGATCGAAATCCGCGAACTGGACCGGCGCATAGACCTTGCGGAGTTCGAACAGTTGCGGGTTGGGGGTGCGGTCCGCCTGCATCAGCCCGTCGCCGAACTCGATATCGCCGCCGGGGTTGGGTCCGTATTCGCCGCCGGTGCCCCAGTAGCGGCGGCCGTCGGTGGTGTACCGGTACATCGACTGATCGACCCAGTCCCAGATGAACCCGCCCTGCAGCTTCGTCGGGTGCGCGTAGATCGCGTCCCAATATTCCTTCAGATTGCCGCCCGAATTGCCCTGCATATGCGCATATTCGCACTGGATCAGCGGCTGCCGAAACGCCCAGTTCTCCGCATAGTCGACGATCCGTTCGACGCTGTCGTACATCGGCGCATAGATGTCGGCATAGTCGTTGGGCCGGTGATCGCGCGGCCCCGGCCAGGTGCCCCAGCCGAGATAACTCAACAGCCGCCCGGGATCGCGCGCCTTCACCGCCGCCACGGCCTTGTTGAAGGAGGGACCGATCCCCGCCTCGTTGCCGAGCGACCAGAAGATGATCGACGGGTGGTTCTTGTCGCGTTCGACCATGTTGGTGACGCGGCTGACATGCGCGCCTTCCCAGGCGGGATCGAAGCCCAACTGGAATTTCGCGCGCACTTCGGGGTGCCGGTTGGCGTAATCCATGTAGCCGTGGCTCTCGATGTTCGCTTCGTCCATCACGTACAGCCCGTAGCGGTCGGCGAGTTCGTAGAGCCGCGGATCATTGGGGTAGTGCGAGGTGCGCAGCGCGTTGATGTTCGCGCGCTTCATCAGCTGGATGTCGCGATCCATCGCTTCGTCGGAGATGACGTGGAAGGTCTCGGGATCATGTTCATGGCGATTGACGCCGCGGATCGTGATCGGCTTGCCGTTGACCGTGACGAGGCCGTTGCGCATTTCGACGATGCGAAAACCGATTCGGCTGGGGGTAGACTGGAGGATCCTGCCCTTGGCGTCGTAGAGTTCGACCAGCAGCGTGTAGAGATTGGGCATTTCCGCGGTCCAAGGCCTGGCGTTCGGCAGGATCGCCTTCAGCGTTACGGTCCGTTCCTTGTTGGCGGCGGGCACGGCCTGCGTGGTTTCCAGTACCTTGCGATCGCCGTCGAGCAAGACCGCGCGCGCGCTGGTCGCGCGTGAACCGGGGACGACCGCGAGATCGATCGACAGCGCGCCATCGCGATAGTCGTTCGTCAGCCCTGCATGGACGAAGAAGTCGCGCACCCGCGTCTTCGGCGCCGACATCAGGAAGACCTCGCGCTCAATCCCCGAGACGCGCCAGAAATCCTGATCCTCGAGATACGAGCCGTCGGACCAGCGATAGACCTGGATCGCGATCGTATTCCGGCCGGGTCGCGCATGCGCGGTCACGTCGAATTCCGACGGCAGCTTCGAATCTTCCGAATAGCCGACCTTCTTGCCGTTGACCCAGACGTAATAGGCCGATCCCGCCGCACCGATGTGGAGGATCACGTCGGTGCCCGCCCACCCCGCGGGCAGATCGACGTCGCGGCGATAGGATCCCACCGGGTTGGTCTTGTGCGGGATCAGCGGGCGATTGGCAGGGAAGGGATAGGTGATGTTGTTGTAGCGCGGCTGGTCGTAACCCTCGGCCTGCCAATCGGCCGGGACCTTGATCTCCTTCCAGGTCGAGACATCGTAGGCGGGCTGTTCGAACCCTGTCGGCAGCCGATCGGCATCGGGCGACAAGGCGAACTTCCATCGGCCGTTCAGCGGCAGGAAGCGGTCCGATCTCGCCCGTTCTCCGGCAATCGCCTTGGCGCGACTTTCGAACGGGAAGCCGGTGGCGCGGGCGGGCATCTTGCCGGCCGCGAACACCGCTGGGTTCTCCCAATCGGGTCGCGCCGCGTCGGCCTGCGGCTGGATCGGAACCGCGGGGTCCTGCGCGAGCGACCCCGCCGAGACGGAGAGCAGCAACATGGCGGCAGGAATGCGAACCCAAGGCATCGAAACGTCCTCCCACGGCTTGTCGCTTGCCAGGTTCAGGCTCGTGCGCCGCGTTGATGCCATCGCTAGCAACGAGCGATCATACTGGCAACGATGGTGGGATCAGCTGATTGCCGGCAGATCGATCACCACGCGCAACCCGGGGGAGGCGGCCTCCAGCCTCACCTCGCCGTCATGGAGCCGGGCGACCGCGGCGACGAGCGACAGGCCGAGCCCGACGCCCGCACCGCCGCGCGCCTCGTCGATGCGGCCGAAGCGGCGAAGCGCGGTGTGGTGATCTTCGGGGGCGATGCCCGCGCCCTCGTCGGCGACCGACAAATGGATGCGGTCCGCGGACCGGGCGAGACCGAGGGTGATGGTGCCGACGCCGTATTTCAGTGCGTTGTCGACGAGGTTGCCGAGCGCCTGCGCGATCAGTTCGCGGTGCGCGGGGCGGGTCACGTCATCGTCGATCGCGAGCCGGATATGGCGACCTGCATCCTCGATCACCGGTGCGTACATCTCGGCCAGTTCGCGCAATGCGTCGCCGAGATCGAGCGGGACGAAGGCTTCGCGGCCGATCCCGGCCTCGGCGCGCGAGATGCGCAGCGCGGTCTCGACGGTGGCGAGCAGGCGATCACCCTCGGCGAGCGCGCGATCGACGTCCTCCTGCGCGGCGGGCTCGCGAACCGTCACCGCGGCACGCTCGAGGGCAGACCGCAATCGGGTGAGCGGGGATTTTAGGTCATGCGCGATGATGTCGGTTGCCAGCGTCAATTCGGCGACCAGCGACTGGACGCGATCGAGCGTGGCGTTGACCGACATGGCGAGCGCCGCGAAGGCATCGCCGCTGGAATCGTCGGCGACGCGGCGAGACAGGTCTCCGTCGCGCACCGTGCGCAGCGTCGCGACGGTGTCATTCAGGCGGGTGACGATCATCCGCGCCGCGAGCCACGCCGCAAGGGCTGCGAAGGCGACCGCCAGCGCGAGCGCGATCAGGGTGGCGCGTTCGAGCAGTCGCACGATCCGGCGCTCGTCGTCGACGACGCTGCCGGTGAGCAGGCGAGCGCCGCCCGGCAAGCGGGTCGCGCGGATCAGCATCGCCTCGGGCGCGGCATGGCCGCGGCGGCGAAGCTCGACGTGAGCCGCGCGGTCGTCCAACGTCACTCCGGCCGGCCAGGCGGCGAGATTGCCGGCGATAGCGCGGCCATCCGGATCCGCCAGCAGCAGCACCGCGTCCGAACCGGCGGCGTCTCGCGCGCGGAGCGTCACCGCCTCGATCAACCCGCGGTCGCCGGCTTCGGAGCGGATCGCGAGCAGGTCCTGCCGGATCATGTCGGCGGTGGCGCTGGCGCTCGCATAGACCTGATCGCGCACCAGGGTGCGTACCGGCAGCAGCAGCGCGGCGGCGGCGGCGATCTGGAGCAGGAAGACTAGCGCAGCGAACCGCGCGGTGGTCGATCGGGGGTGCATGTCAGGGCGTCGCGCTCAGCCGGTAGCCGGCGCCGCGGACGGTATGCAGTAGCGAGCGGGCGGAGCCGTCGTCGATCTTCTTGCGCAAGCGGCTGATATGGACGTCGATGACGTTGGTGCCAGGATCGAAGTGATAGTCCCAGACGCCTTCGAGCAGCATCGTCCGGGTGACGACCTGGTCGGCATGGCGCAGCAGGTATTCAAGGAGCCCGAACTCACGCGGCTGCAGCGGAATCGGCCGCCCCGCGCGGGTCACGCGGTGCGCGAGGAGGTCCATCTCGAGATCGTCGCAGCGTAACGCGGTCTCGACCCCGGAGCCCCCCTTGCCGCGACGGACGAGGATCCTGATCCGCGCGAGCAGTTCGGCGAAGGCGAACGGCTTGGTCAGATAGTCGCTCGATCCCTCGGTCAGCCCCTTCACCCGGTCCTCGGCGGACCCGAGCGCGGACAGGATGATGACCGGCGTCTCGACGCCCGCGCCGCGCATGCCCGACAGCACCGCCATGCCGTCGATCCCGGGCAGCATCCGATCGAGCACGATACAGTCGTAGCCGGCGTCGGTGGCATGGAACAAGCCGTCGCGGCCCTTCGCGACCCGATCGACGACGAAGCCTTGTTCGCGCAGCCCGGTGGCGACGTAATCGGCGGTGGCGTCGTCGTCCTCGATCAACAGGATCCTCTGCGACACGGCTCCACCTCGCTGGTCCGCCGGAACGCTGCGCCGGGCGGGTCGCGGGGGGTGATGCCATCGCGGCTTCCCGGACGGCAAGCGCGCAAAGATGACATATCGCTCATCTTCCCGTCAGCCGATCGACAAGTGCGCAGGTGCATCGACAGCGCATGACGACCATCGCCTATCGCCGTGCCCGGCTGGACGAGCGCATCTGCCGGATGATCTGCCCGATCGCGTCGGGGATGGTCGGCGTGTGCCTGACGGGGATCGGGCTGCTCCGTCTCGGCGTCGTGGTGGGACGCCGCGCCAGCTTCGCGGACGACATGCTGGCGATCGACGCGCTGCTGTTCCTGGTCGCGACGCTCGCGTCCTACCTGTCGCTGCGCAGCCTGGACCAGCGTCGGCTGCACGGGATGGAGCGGATCGCGGATATGACCTTCATCATCGCGATGCTGGTGCTGACCGCGGCGTGCTTCGTGATCACCTATGCGTTGAGCGCGTGATCGCGCGCCCGGTCCGGATCGTCGCCGCGTGCATGGCGCTGCTGTTGGTGGGTGCGGTCGGCTACCTGGCGCATCTCGGCTATTACGGCAGCGAGATCTACCGGCTGCAGCCCGCGAGGCGCGCACCGCCTGCCGGGCGCGCTGGCATCGTCGCGGTGTTCCTGTCGGGTGATTCCGGGCTGAATGCCGGGATGGCGAGCACCGTTACGGGCACGCTGGCTGACCGCGGTATCCCGGTGCTGGGTGTCAATTCGCTGACCGCGTTCAAGAACGGCAAGACGCCCGCCGAGACGCGCGCACTGGTCGCGGACGCGACGCGGCGCGCGTTGCGGCTGCCCGGCGCGCGGCGGGTGGTGCTGATCGGTCAGTCGTTCGGCGCCGACATGCTGCAATATGGCGTGGCGGATTTGCCGGCCGCATTGCGATCGCGGGTGGTGCAGGTGATCCTGACGGTTCCGGGCGATACGCTGCTGTTCACGGCGTCGCCCGGCGGGCTGCTCGACGGACCGCCCGATGGCCCGGCGCTACCCAGCGCACGCCACATCGACTGGGTGCCGGTGCTGTGCGTGTACGGGCGCGAGGAGACCACCAGTCTCTGCCCCTCGCTCCACGCCGCGAACGTCCGCGTGGTGGCTCTGCCGGGTGGGCATTACCTGCATCACGACGGCCCGCGGCTCGCCGATCTGCTGTGGGATACAATCCTGCGCGCGACCCCGGCAAAGGCGGTGTCGCATGCGTGACCCCGTCGCCTGGATGCAACGACACCGGTTCGCGCTGTCGATCGTGGCGGCGCTGGTGCTTGCGGCAGTGGCGATCGTCGCACTCGAGCGATTGACCGCCGAGGTGCGCTTCGCCGACGTGCGCAGCGCGGTGCATGAGCTGTCGACCGCGCAGTTGGCGGCGGCGCTCGGCTTTACCGCGCTAAGCTACCTGATGCTGACGCTGTACGATGTCGTCGCGCTACGGATCATCGGGCGCGCGCTGCCGTGGCGAACCGCGGCGCTCGCGTCGTTCACCAGCTACACGCTCAGCCACAATCTCGGGTTGTCGCTGCTGACCGGCGGATCGGCGCGCTATCGCGTCTACAACGAGGCGGGGCTCGACGGGCCAGACGTCGCCCGCGTCATCGGCATCGCCGGCGCGACCTTCTGGGTGGGGATCGTCGCGGTAGCCGGCGTCGCGTTGCTCGTGCAGCCAACTCCAATCGCGCTCGGCGGGCTGACCGTCGGCACCGCGTCGGCGCATGCGATCGGAGCGCTCGCGCTGGTTGCGCTCGCGGCGCTGGTGGTGACGTGCGGTCGTCGGCGGACACCGCTGCGGCTGTGGCGGTTCAGCGTGCCGTTGCCGACCGGCCGGCAGGCGCTGGCGCAGATCGGCGTCGCGGTGATCGACACCGCAGCGGCCGCGGCGGCGCTGTACGTGCTGGTGCCCGGCGCCACCCCGGCGTCGTTCCCCGCCTTTATCCTCGCCTATGCGCTCGGCATCCTCGCTGCGGTGCTCACCCATGTGCCGGGCGGGGTCGGGGTGTTCGAGGCGGTGGTGCTCGCGGTCGTGCCGGGGAACCGGGTCGCGATCTTCGCCGCGCTGATCGCGTATCGGCTGATCTACTACCTGCTGCCCCTCGCGCTGGCAGCGGCGTTGCTGGTGTGGCGCGAGGGCGTTCGCCATCGCTCGCTGACCGGGCGCCTATTGCGCGACGGGCGGGCGGCGGCGACTGGGATCGCGCCGCTGTTGCTGGCCGCGGCGACATTCTTCGGCGGCGGCATGCTGCTGCTGTCTGGGTCGCTGCCGTCGCTGCAGGCGCGGATGGGCGTTCTAGCCGAGATCCTGCCGCTGCCGTTCATCGAGGCGAGCCATATCGCCGCGAGCCTGGTCGGGACGGGGCTGCTGCTGCTGTCGCCCGGTCTCTATCGGCGGCTCGACGGCGCGTTCGTCGCGACGCGAGCCTTGCTGGTCGCGGGTGCGGTGTTCTCGCTCGCCAAGGGAATCGATTACGAGGAGGCGATCGCCTGTCTCGCGCTCGCCCTGCTGTTGCAGGCGACGCGTGCCGCCTTCTATCGCCGTACCGCGCTGACCCAGACGCCGTTCTCGGGCGCGTGGCTGGCGGCGGTCGCGGTTGCGGTGTCGGGCGCGACCTGGGCCGGGCTGTTCGCGTATCGCCACGTCACCTATTCGGACGATCTGTGGTGGCGGTTCGCGCTGCACGGCGATGCGCCGCGGTTCCTGCGCGCGATGCTCGGGGTGGCGGTGCTGCTCGCGGGGGTGGCCTTGTGGCGCTGGCTCGGCCCCGCGCACCGCGTGAGCGATGTCGCGGCGGACCCCGCCAAGGTGCGCGACGTGCTCGCGCGCAGCGACCGGACCGACGCGATGCTGGCGCTGACCGGGGACAAGCGCTTCCTGATCGCGGAGGACGACAGCGCGATGCTGATGTACCAGGTGCGCGGGGCGAGCTGGATCGTGATGGGCGATCCGGTGGGCGACCAGGCGGCCTGGGGGCCGCTGCTCTGGCGGATTCGCGACCTGGCGGATCGCGCGCAGGGGCGCTTGCTGCTGTACCAGATCACCGCACCGGTGCTCGATCTGGCGATCGGGATGGGCTTGCAGATCGTCAAATATGGCGAGGAAGCGGTGGTCGATCTCGCGGCCTTTTCGCTCGACACGCCGCGGCTGCGCTCGATCCGCAAGGCGGAGCGCGTCGCGTCACGGCATGGGCTGACCTTCCGGATCGTGCCCGCCGCCGCGGTGCCGGTGGTGATCGACGACCTCGCCGCGGTGTCCGCGGAATGGATGGCGGCGAAGGGGCATGCCGAGAAGCATTTCAGCCTCGGCCGGTTCGATCGCGCCTATCTGCACCATTTCGACGTGGCGCTGGTGATGATCGAGGACCGGATCGTCGCGTTCGCCAACCTGTGGCTCACCGCCGATCACGGCGAGGCGTCGGTCGACCTGATGCGCCACCGCGACGATGCGCCGAACGGCACGATGGACTTCCTGTTCGTCCACATCCTGCGATGGGCGCAGGAGCGCGGCTATGCGCGCTTCACGCTGGGGATCGCGCCGCTGTCGGGGATCGAGGGCGGGCGGCTGGCGCCGGCCTGGGCGCGGGCGGCGGCGCTGGTGTTCCAGCATGGCGAGCGTTTCTACGGGTTCCGCGGGCTCAGGAGCTACAAGGCGAAGTTCGATCCCGCATGGGAGCCGCGGTACATTGCGGGCCCGCGCGGCGTCGCGCTCATCCAGGCATTGCGCGACCTCTCGCTGCTGGTCGGGCGCGGGGTGCCGGAGGCGAGCGGGTCATGACCGGGCCCGATACGAGAGCCGCGGATCCCGCGGCCGCGTGCAGCGTCGGGCGTCACGTGCCGGGCGGCGCGATCGTCGTCGACGAGCACGGCACGCGTCACGCGAAGTGCCGGCATTGCGGATGTTCCCTGTCGCGGCTGCAGTCGATCCGGCGCTGGTATCGATCGGGGCAACTCGGCTGAACATGACAAAGATGTAAGGCGCAGCCCAGCCTCCGCTTAGCCGCGCGCGCTACAAGCGCCGGTCAAAGCCGCGTCGGATTTGCCTGGCGCGCCGTTCGAAAAGGCCCAGCGATGCCAGCGCCCGTGTTCTTCGATCCCTCCGGCCGCCGCAGCCGGATGTCGCGCCGGGCGCTCGGGATCGTGATGCTCGCGCTGGTGCTGGCGTCGATCGCGTTCGCGACGACGCTGATCCTGGTGCCGTCCCGCCGCGACCTGCGGCTGCCCCTGCCGCAGCCGCATGCCGCCGCCGCGCGCGGGCAGCGGCACCGGCACGGGATCGCGGCCTGGCTGCCGCGGCGGATGGCGCAGGACACCGGCGCGGCGCTGAGCGTCGGCTTCTACGTGCCCGGCGACGATGCCAGCCTGGCGTCGCTGCGGCGTAACGGCAGTGCGCTCGACTGGGTAGTGCCCGCGCTGGTCAGCATCGCGGGGCCGCAGCATCAGGTGTCGGTGCAGCACGACGACGCATTCGATCGCAGCGTCGCGGCGCTGCCGAACCCGCCCAAGATACTGCCGATGGTGCAGAATTACGGCACCGACGCATGGGACGGCGCCGGTGCCGCGGCGCTGCTCGCCGATCCGGCACAGAGCGCCGCGACCGTGCGGCAGCTGGCGGCTTATGTGGTGGCGCGCCATGCGGCCGGGCTGGTGATGGACTTCGAATCGCTGCCCGCCCCCGCGATGCGCCCGTATCTCGGATTCCTGCGCCAGTTGCGCGCGGCGATGCCGAAGGGCGCCATCCTGGCGGTCACCGCGCCCGCCGAGGACGATCGCTGGCCGCTGCGCGCGCTGGCGCAGGTCGCGGACAAGATCGTGTTCATGGCCTATGACCAGCATTGGGAGGGCGGCGAGCCCGGTCCGATTGCGGCGCAGGACTGGTTCGTGCGGCAGGTGCAGGCCGCGCGCCGCGCGGTGCCCGGTGACCAACTCGTCATCGCGCTCGGCAGCTATGGCTATGACTGGCATGGCGGCGACACCGACGCACTGTCGATCGAGGAGGCGTGGCTCGCCGCCCACGACAGCGACGCCTCGCCCGCGTTCGACGCCGCCAGCGGCAATGCCAGCTTCGGCTATGACGAGGACGGCGTGCGACATTCTATCTGGATGATGGATGCGGCAACCAGCTGGAACCAGATGCAGGTGCTGAAGCGGCTCGACATCGACAATGTCGCGCTCTGGCGGCTCGGCACCGAGGATCAGGGCTTCTGGGCCGATCTGGCGGCGATGCGCACCGGCGGCGTGCCTGATCTGTCGCGCCCGGCGGCGATGCTGAACACCGATGTCGAGGGATCGGGCGAGATCCTGCGCATCACCGCGACCCCCACCACCGGCAAGCGCACGACGCGGATAGATGCGCAGGGGATCATCCGCGACGAGCGCTACGACGCGCTGCCGACCCCCTATGTGGTCCAGCGCGCGGGCGCCGCGAACCCGAAGCTGTTGGCGCTGACCTTCGACGATGGGCCCGACGGCGTTTGGACGCCGCGCATCCTCGACGAACTGAAGGCTGCGCGGGTGCCCGGGACCTTCTTCGTGATCGGCGAGAACGCGCTCGCGCATCCACGTCTGCTCAACGACATCATCGCGGGCGGCAACGAGATCGGCAACCACAGCTACACGCATCCCAACATGGCGCGGCTCGGGCCGCGGGCGACCTCGCTCGAACTGAACGCGACGCAGCGGCTGGTGCAGGCCTATACCGGGCGATCGATGACGCTGTTCCGTGCGCCCTATTTCGGCGATGCGGAGCCGACCACGATCGACGAGCTGGAGCCCGCCCTGCGCGCGCAGCAGCTCGGCTATACGGTGGTCGGGCTCCATGTCGATCCGAACGACTGGCAGCGGCCGGGGACCGACGCGATCGTCCGGCAGGTGCTCGATCAGGTGGCGGCGGCGACACCGACCAACAGCGGCAACGTCATCCTGCTCCACGACGGCGGTGGCGACCGCGCGCAGACCGTGGCGGCGCTACCGCGGATCATCGCGGCACTGAAGCAGCAGGGGTATCGGTTCGTCACCGCATCGCAGCTGGTTGGCGTCAGCCCCGCGCAGGCGATGCCGACGGTGTCGGGTGGCGACCTGTGGGCGGTGCGTACCGATGTCGCGGTGTTCGTGATCCTGGCAGCGCTGGTCGCGGGGATCACCTGGCTGTTCTACGTCGCCATCTCCCTCGGTATCGCGCGCGCTATGATGATGGCGGCGCTCGCCTGGTTGCAGGCGCGCCATCGCCGCGCGGACCCGCCGGCGTTCACGCCGACCGTATCGGTGATCGTCCCCGCCTATAACGAGGAACGCGTGATCGTCTCGTCGGTGCAGCGCGTGCTGGCGAGCGACTATGCCGGGCTGGAGGTGATCGTCGCCGACGACGGTTCGAAGGACGCGACCAGCGCGCGGGTGCGCGAGGCGTTCGCGGGCGATCCGCGGGTGCGGCTGCTGACGCTCGAGAATGGCGGCAAGGCGGCGGCGCTCAACCGTGCGCTGCTCGATGCGGGCGGCGAGGTGATCATCGCGCTCGATGCCGATACGCAATTCGAGCCGGAGACGATCACGCGGCTGGCGCGGTGGTTCGCCGACCCGCGGATCGGCGCGGTCGCGGGCGATGCGCGGGTCGGCAACCGCGTCAACCTGGTCACGCGTTGGCAGGCGGTGGAGTATATCACCGCGCAGAATCTGGAACGCAGGGCGCTTGCCGGGTTCGACGCGATGACGGTCGTGCCGGGCGCGGTCGGTGCATGGCGCCGCGCCGCGCTGGATGCGGTCGGCGGCTATCCCGAGGATACGCTGGCGGAGGACCAGGACCTGTCGATCGCGGTCCAGCGGGCGGGGTGGCGGATCACCTACGATCCCGATGCGGTCGCCTGGACCGAGGCGCCCGAGACGTTCCGTGCGCTCGCCAAGCAGCGGTTCCGCTGGGCGTTCGGGACGCTGCAATGCCTGTGGAAGCACCGCGGGATCCTGCGAACCGGCAAGCCGTCGGGGCTCGCCTGGGTTGGGTTGCCGCAGGCGTGGTTGTTCCAGATCGCGTTCGCCGCGATCTCGCCGCTGATCGATCTCGCGCTGATCGTATCGATCATCGGGACCATCCTGCGGGTCGGGCAGCATGGCTGGGCGCAGACCAGCGGCGATGTCGGACGGATGGCGGTCTACTGGACCGCGTTCACCGCGATCGACGTGGCGTGCGGGTGGATCGGCTATTGGCTCGACGGTAACCGCGCGCGCTTCCCCGCGTTCCTGCTGATCGCGCAGCGGCTGGTATACCGGCAGATCATGTACGGCGTCGTGCTGCGCGCGATTGCGGCGGCGATCGGCGGCTGGACGGTGGGCTGGGGCAAGCTCGAGCGGACCGGTCGGGTCGGGGTAGGGGCGGCGGCCTGACGAGCGGCGCTAGGCGTTGCGGCGGTCGCGCTCTACAGTCCGGCGGATGTCCGAAGATTACGCCCACGGCCGACGCGATGGCCTTCGTCTCGCGCTGGCGATCCTGGCGGCGGAGGAGGAGAAATGGTCCGCGCTGCTCGGTGCGAGCAGGTCGTCGCGTACCAACATGATCCGCGGCGTTCGTCACAAGGCGCTGCAGGTCGCGCAGACCCGGGTGCAGACCGCGCTCAACCGGTTGGTGCCGAAGGACGACGCGGCGATCAGCGACGAACTGGCGAGCGCATTGGACCGCGTCGGGCTGTAGCGGCGGTTAGGTCCCGACCTTGCGCGGGCGGATGTAGACCGAGGTGAGGGTCGGTATCGCGGCCTTCAGTTCGTGCTCGATCGCGGTGACGAGGGTCTCGCCTTCGCCCATCGTCAGCGTGTCGTCGAAGTCGGCGGTGACCGCGACGAACACCGCCTCGGGCGCGGTGTGGATGGTGCGGACTTCGCTGACCGAAGTGATCCGCGGCTGCCGCGCGATCATCGTGCGGACCTGCTCGATCAGCGCGGGCGCGGCGCTCTCGCCGATCAGCAATCCCTTCGCCTCGCGCGCGAGCAGGACGGCGACGAGCCCGAGGACGAGGCCGATCAGGATCGACGCGACGCCGTCGATGCGGGGATCGCCGAAGTGGTGGCTTGCCCAGACCCCGAGCGCGGCGAAGGCGAGGCCGACCAATGCCGCGCTGTCCTCGAACAGCACGATGAATCCGGCAGGATCCTTCGATCGGTGGATCATCGCCCACCAGCCGAGCTCGCCGCGCTTGGCGCCCAGTTCGCGGACCGCGATCGTCCAGGAGCTACCCTCCAGCAGGAAAGCGACGCCGAGTACGACATAGTTGATCAGCGGATTGCCGAGTGGTTCGGGTTCGCGGATATGCTGCCAGCCCTCGTAGACCGATACGCCCGCGCCCACCGCGAAGATCAGGATCGCGACGATGAACGCCCAGAAGTACAGCTCGCGGCCATAGCCGAACGGGTGGAGCCGATCGGGTGCGCGGCGGGCGCGATGCTGGCCGTAGAGGAGCAGGACCTGGTTGCCGCTGTCGACTAGCGAGTGCACGCCCTCGGTCAGCATCGACGACGATCCGCTGATCGCCGCCGCGACGAATTTGGCGATCGCGATGCCGACATTGGCGGCGAGCGCGCCGTACAGCACGATGTTGGCCCGGATTCGTTCCACGATGGTCATCGTCTTGCGCTCGCACAGTCAGGCGACGGGACGGTCGCCTGGTCATGGCGGGCAACGTACCGCCGCGCGGTAGGATGCACGGCGTAGCGATCGATATGCATGCTGACGGCAGGAAGCCGCCAGCCTTTCGGCCGACGGCTTCCGCACATCTGTCAGGGAAAATCAGGCGTAGGTAACGGCGCTGTGACGACGACGATACCGTGCGGTCGCACCGATCAGGCCGAAGCCGATCAGCATCATCGCCCAGGTCGCCGGCTCCGGAACCGCTGCGATCGCGAGGTTGTCGACCTCGAACGAATTGCCGGTCGACGAGAAGGTCACGTTGGTGAAGAACTCGCCCTCGTCGCCGGTGATGGTGAACAGGCCATTCGTCGAAGGATCGGACTGATTGCCGTTGGCTGGGTTCTCGAAGCTGCTGCTGCCGGGGATGACGATGTCGATGCCGGTGCTGCTGCCGATCGTGAGCTGGTTGTACGAGTCGATCGAGCCCCAGTCGAACTGGAATGACTTGACCGCGTTCATAAAGGTGTAGGTCGCGAACCCGCCGTTAAGGACCGACAAATAGGCGGTGCCTGCCGGCTGCGAGTTGGCGGGCGGTGCACCGCTGCCATCGGCCGGCGGAACCTTGATCTGGAACTTCTCACCGATCAGCCCCGCTGCAGTGTCGAACGTGTTGATTACGGTATAGCCATTCGATGGCGAAGCACCCATTGGCATGAATGCGAACGTCGCTGCGCTTGCGGGGGCCGCAAACACGGCAACGCTTGCGACAAGACCAGTAGCGAGTACCGACTTCAGAATAGATGACATGTTTACCTCCCGAGTTAGACGATTGATCCAGTGAGAGTGACTTCGACCCGCTTGCGCCCTTTCGAGCGAGTCTCCCTCGGAACCCACCACCATCGATTAACAGCAAGTTAAGGACCGCACATGGACCATGTGCGCGTTAACCCTGTTCTTGCTTATGATCATTGCGGGGCGCCTAGAGCATTAGATTCAAACGACTTCTCGGTTTGAATTTGGCCGGTTTTTCCATGCCGACGTATCGAAGCATGGTTAAACTGTCCTGTTTCAGCACGATCGGTCGAAGGCGCACGATAATAGTGCGGGCAATGTACGAGCAAATCGCGGGATCAGGTGGCGATCCTGCGGGTCGTAGTCGGAAGGACCGCCTTGAAGATCTTGATCTATGTTTGCGACTGCTTGGAGCCTGGCCGTCGTGCTTTACCGAACCACGATTGCATCTAGTACCTGCGCCGAGCGTCGACGGCCGCGGGTCTAGAGCGGGGACGACGAAGAAGGTGACTGGGTCTGCTTCAGGTCATCTCGCTTTCGCTCCAGCGCGCCTCGATGATCGGCGCGGGGACGAAGCTGATTGGGCGCGGGATCGACGGCGGTGGCGCGGTCATGCCCTGTTGCAGGTAGCGGATCGCCGACATCAGCCCGTTGCGCGAGAATGGTTTTGGAATGACGCCGTGCGCACCCGCGAAGTCCGACGGGATCTTCATCGGGTTCGCGGTGACGAAGACGATGACCGCGCTGGTCCAGCGCTCGCGGATGAGCGCGGCGACGTCCAGCCCGCTCGATCCCTTTGCCAGGTGCATGTCGAGAAACACCAGATCGGGCGCGTCGATCGTCAGCGCCTCGACTTCGTCGAACGACGCCGCCTCCCCGATCACGCGGTGGCCACAGTCGGTCACCATCGCCTCGAGATCCATCGCCAGCAACGCCTCGTCCTCGACGATGAGGACGGCAAGGGTCTTGGCGATCGGATCCACCTAGCGCGCCACGGGGAAGGAGATGGTCACCCGGGTGCCCGGCGCCGCGCTGGTATAGACCGCGGCCGCGCCGACCTGGCGCGCCATCCGGTCGATCAGCGTGCGCCCGAGCCCGCCTTCGCGACCGGGGCCGTCGGTGAAGCCAGGTCCGTCATCCGCGACGACGATCCGCGCCTGATCGTCGGCGACATCGGCACGGATGGTCAGGGTGCCCGGTCGGCCGTCGGCATAAGCATGCTTAATCGCGTTGGTCACGACCTCGTTCAGGACCAAGCCGAACGCGGCGGCACTGGCGGACGGCACGTCGATCGGCTCGACCACGCTGTCCACCACGATGTCGTCGCGCCCGCTGGCGCCGATCACGTCGGTGGCGAGGTTCACCGCGAAGGCAGCGACGTCGAACCGGGTCACGTCGTCCGACTGGTAGAGCCGGCGGTGAACGGTCGCGAGTGCATCGACGCGTTCCAGCATCGCCTCCAGCTTGCTGGTGATCGCGGGATCGTCGATCGTGCGTGCCTGGAGCCGAAGCAGCGACCCGATCATCGTCAGGTTGTTCTTCACGCGGTGATCGACCTCGTGGAGAAGCACCGTCTTGGCTTCCAGCGCCATGGCGAGCGCGGCGGTGCGCCGTTCGACCTCGCGTTCGATCTCCGCCTTCTGCAGCGCGATCGTCTGCTGCGCTTCGACCCGGCTCGTGACATCCATTTGCGAGGCGAAGAAGAACTGGATCGCGCCGGCCTCGTTGCGCACCGGGCTGACATAGAGCGCGTTCCAGAAGGTCGACCCGTCTTTGCGGTAGTTGAGCAGGTCGACATCGACGCTCGTCCCCGCGGCGATCGCCTCGCGCAGCTTGCGGACCTCGACCTGATCGGTGTCGGACCCCTGGAGAAAGCGGCAGTTGCGGCCGATGATCTCGTCGCGGTCATAGCCGGTGAGCTTCTGGAAGGCTTCGTTGACGAAGATGATCGGATTGTCGTCCTGCTGGGGATCGGTGATCACCATCGGCATGCGGGTCGCGCGGACCGCCGCGGCGAACGGATCGCCCTCGCCGGATTCATGATGCACCTTATCCGTCAGGTGCCAGTCGTCACGCTGCTTCAAGAAATACGCTCCGTCTCGCCGGGAACCCGGCACGTGCACGCCAGGTGCCGCGCGTGAGCCGATAGAGCGGCTCACCCTCGTTGGCCAGAGGGCCCGCCCTTTATCCTAGAAAACGCTCGAAATGAGCATGCGTCGCGTCCGGCTTCGACGCGATCAGCGTGCGGACACGGCCGTCGACGTCGTCGTCGGTTTCCCCGCTGTGGCGCAGGGCCATCGACCAGCTGCCGAATTCCCGCTGATCGAGATCGCGATCGACAAGCACCTCGACATCGCGGTGCCTAGGATCCTTGACGATCCGGTCGAGGGTGAGGCGGACCGCCTCGTCGGGTCCTTCGAGCACTTGGAGGAAGCGGTCACGGCGGACCCAGAGCAGCCCGGTGACGCTTTCGAGCGCGTTGTTGTGGCGCGATTGCTGGAGGATGGCGTCAACCACCGCTTGTCGCGGGGGTGCCGTACTCGTGCTGACGTAAAGAACCTGACGCAAGAGACCTCCTAGCGGGGTGCCGGGTATCACCACGCCTAATCGATGACGTTGATATGGATCAACTTCTTGTTCCCCGTGATTATCGTCAGCACACAAATTGCAGACATGAGGATACTCACTATATCTGCGCTCATGAGTGACAGCATCGGTTTTCTAATCAGCGATGTCTCCCGGCTGATGCGGCGGCGGTTCGACGAGCGTGCACGCGCAATCGGGGTGACGCGGCCGCAATGGCGCGCGTTGACCGCGCTTTCCCGGCACGAAGGCATCAACCAGGGCCAACTGGCCGATCTGCTCGAGGTCGAGCCGATCACGCTGTGCCGGATGGTCGATCGGCTGGAGGACGCGGGGCATGTCGAGCGGCGGCGCGATCCGGGCGATCGCCGCGCCTGGAATATCTTCCTGACCGACCGATCGCGACCGCTGCTGGAGCAATTGGGCCGGATCGCGGACGACCTGTTCGCGACCGCGCTGGCGGGCGTGGCGGCGGAGGATCGCACCCGCCTGACCGCGACGCTCGACCGTATTCGCGACAATCTCGCCACACCCGAAACCGGGAAGGATAGTGCACATGGCTGATGCCGATCCCGTCACCGACCTGCGTAGCGCGGAGGCGGCACAGGTCCAGGTTGCGAAGCCACGCCGCTGGGGGCGGCTGGCGCTGCTGCTGAGTGTGCCGCTGCTGATCGTCCTGATCGGCGCGTATCTGTGGGTGACCTCGGGCCGGACGGTATCGACCGACAACGCCTATGTCTCGCAGGACAAGGTGGCGGTGTCGGCCGATGTCGCGGGCCGGATCGTCGAGGTGAATGCGCGCGAGAACCAGCAGGTGCGTGCCGGCGACATGCTGTTCCGGATCGATCCCGACCCGTACCGGATCGCGGTCGCCCAGGCGAACGCATCGATCGCGACCGCGCAGGTCGACGTTGCGACCTTGCAGGCGAACTACCGCGGCACCAACGCAGATATCGAGGCGGCGCGCGATGCGATCACCAATGCGCAGGAGGATTACCAGCGGCAGGCAGCGCTGATGAGCAGCGGCTTCACCACGCGCGCGCGGCTCCAGCAGGCTCAGCATGCGGTGGAGCAGGCCCGCGCGCAGCTTGCCAATGCGCAGGCGGCAGCAGCGGAGGCGCAGGCCAAGCTCTCGGCAGGGTCGGCGGTGCCGGGCACTGCGCCCGCGATCGCCGCCGCGCAGGTCCAGCGGTCGCGCGCCGCGCTCGATCTCGCGCGCACCGTCGTTCGTGCCCCGGTCGGCGGCACGGTGAGCCAGGCCGATCGGCTCCAGGTCGGGCAGATGATGATCACCGGACTGCCCGCGGTCAGCATCGTCGCCAACGGCCGGTCGTGGGTCGAGGCGAACTTCAAGGAAACCGATCTCAACAAGATGCGCGTCGGCCAGTGGGCCGAGATCGGCTTCGATGCGTATCCGGGGCTGACGCTGAAGGGCCATGTCCAGTCGATCGGTGCGGGAACCGGCAGCGAATTCTCCGTGCTCCCGGCGCAGAACGCGACCGGCAATTGGGTGAAGGTGACGCAGCGCGTGCCGGTGCGGATCGCGATCGACGAGAAGAGCCCGCGTCAGCTGATCGCGGGGCAATCGGCCGACGTGACCGTCCGGGTCGAGTAGGGCCGCGCGCGTGAACGACGAGGCGCCGGCTCTCCATACGTCCAATCGCCCGCTGCTGACGCTGGGGGTGATGGCGGCGACGATCATGCAGATCCTCGATTCGACGATCGCTAATGTCGCGCTGCCGCACATGCAGGCGTCGCTCGGGGCGACCGCCGACACCGTGACCTGGGTGCTTACCAGCTACATCGTCGCGTCCGCGGTCGCGATCCCGCTGACCGGCTGGTTGTCCGACCGGGTCGGCAGCCGCAACCTGTTCCTCGGTGCGGTGGTCGGCTTCGTGATCGCGTCGATGCTGTGCGGGCTGGCGACGAGCCTGCCCGAGATGGTCGTGTTCCGCGTGCTCCAGGGAATCGCTGCGGCGTTCATGAACCCGCTTAGCCAGACCGTGATGATGGACATCAACCCCAAGTCCAAACAGGCGAGCGCGATGTCGATCTGGGGAATGGGGGTGATGGTCGGCCCGATCCTCGGCCCGGTGATCGGCGGCTGGCTGACCGACTATTACGACTGGCGCTGGTGCTTCTACGTCAACGTGCCGGTCGGGATCGGCTGCTTCGCGATCCTGTGGGCGCTGCTGCCCGGCCGCGGCATCACCCGGCGGCGGTTCGACCTGTTCGGCTTCGCCTCGCTGGCGGTCGCGATAAGCGTGTTCCAGCTGATGCTCGACCGTGGCCAGACGCAGGACTGGTTCAGTTCGTGGGAGGTGTGGATCGAGGGCATGGTCGCACTCGCGGCAACGTGGATGTTCGTCGTTCACCTGTTCCTCGCCGATCACCCGATGTTCGATCGCAGCCTGTTCGCGAACCGCAACCTCATCACCGGGCTCGGCTTCATGTTCGTGATCGGCGTGCTGATGACCGCGACGCTCGCGCTGCTGCCGCCGATGCTCCAGAGCCTGTACAATTATCCGGTGCTGACCATCGGGCTGCTGTTGATGCCGCGCGGGATCGGGATCGTCGCGAGCATGTGGATCGCCGGGCGGCTGATGCAGCGCAACGTCGATCCGCGGATCATGGTCGGACTGGGGCTGAGCATCGCGGCGTATTCGCTGTGGGAGATGACCGGCTGGAACCTACAGATGGGATCGATGCCGTTCATTGTCACCGGCGTCGTCCAGGGCGTCGGGCTTGGCCTGATCTTCATACCCCTGAACGTCATGGCCTTCGCGACGCTGTCCCCGATGAAGCGCACCGACGGCGCCAGCCTGATGAACCTGTCGCGCAACATCGGCGGTTCGGTCGGCATCTCAGTGGTCACCGCGCTGCTCGCGCGCAACGTCCAGATCAGCCACGAGGTGCTCGGCGGGCATCTGACCACCGGCGTGATCGGCGGCGCGGATCCGGTCGTGTCGAGCGCTGTCGGCGGCACCACCGACCAGGCGCTGATGCTCGCGGATGCGCTGATCAACAAGCAAGCGGCGATGATCGCCTATATCGACGACTTCAAGCTGATGATGATCCTGACGCTCGCGGCGTTGCCGCTGGTCTTAGTGCTGAAGCGGCCGAGGGGCGCCGCGCCGGTCGCCGCCGCCGCTGACGCGATGGGTCATTGATGGTTCAGGCAGGCAAAGGCATCTAGGAACCTCCGCGCGTTTCGCTAGTCTGATCGCCGGTCACGCGCGGAAGAAGCGCGGAGCGAACAGGGCGAGGTACGACGATGACCGAGATCTCCGCTGCGCCTGACGAGCCGATCGCCGCCGAGCGGCCGGGCCGGCGGCGCAAGATCGTGGTGCGGGTGCTCGTCGGTATCGTGGTGGCGATCTTTGCAGTGTGGCTGCTGCTCTACATCACCAAGGGTCGGTTCCTGCGCCACCCGTTCGAGCGCGTCGTCGGGTCGCTAACCGATCGCGAGGTGCGGGTAGGGGGCGATTTCCAGCTTTATTTCGCGCCGTTCGCGATTCGGCTCGTCGCGGACCGCGCGAGCGTCTCCAACCCCGGCTGGACGACGCGACCGCATCTGTTCAGCGCTGATCATGTCGAGGCGCGGATCGCCCCGCTGTCGCTGCTGTTCGGGCGGCGGCGACTTTATTCGCTCGATCTGGTCAACGGTGCGGTCGATCTGGAATGGAACGCCGCGCACGATCGCAACAGCTGGACCTTCGGCGACAAGAAGGGCGGCAAGCCGCTCGAGTTCCCGACGATCGACGTCGCGACGGTGGCGGGCACCACGATCCGCTACCGTGATCCGCGGATGAAGCTGCTCGCCGATCTCCGCTTCGAGACGATCCGCTCGAACGCCGCGCGGATCGGGCAATCGGTCGACTTCACCGGCACGGGCATGGTCCGCGCGACCCCGTTCACGCTGACCGGCGCGCTGCTGTCCCCCGACCGCACCGTCGCCCGCGGGCAGAACAAGCTCACACTTCGCGCGGTCGCCGCCCATAATGTGATCGACGTCGCCGGCACGCTGCCGAGCGTCGCCGATATCGAAGGCGTGCCGCTGGCGGTCGCGGCGCGCGGGCGCAACATCGACGAACTGCTCAACATTATCGGCGTGGTGGTGCCGGAAACCCGGCGCTACCGGCTCACGGCCAGCCTGGTGAAGCGCGGCACCGACTATCGCTTCACGGGGATGAAGGGGCGGTTCGGCGACAGCGACATCGCGGGCAGCTTCACCGTCCAGCAGATCGAACCTCGGATCCACATCGACGCGACGCTCGCCACCCGGCAGCTAGACATCGTCGATGTCGCGCCATTCATCGGCTACAATCCCGATCTCGTCGCCGCCAAGGGCGTGGTCGCCGCGGCGCGTGCGACCGGCGCCGCGCCCGCGCGAATGCTGCCCGATGCGCGGCTGCGGGTGGAGGCGATGCGGCAGTTCGATGCCGATGTCCGCTACACCGTCGGTACCGTGCGATCGCGCAAGGTGCCGATCTCGAACGTCGCGCTGACGACGCGATTGAAGAACGGCGTGCTCCAGCTGTCGCCGCTGACCTTCGCGATGGCGCGCGGCAACGTCGCTGCCGACGTGACGATCGACGCGAGCAAGCGCCCGACCCATACCCGCTACGACATCCGCCTCGCGCCGACCCCGATGAGCCGGCTGCTCGCGGGCTTCGGGGTGGCCGAGGCAGGTACCACCGGCATGATCAAGGGCCGGCTCCAGCTCGAAGGTGACGGCGAGACCATCCATGAATCGCTGTCGGCGGCGAATGGTCGCATCGCGCTGACGATGCCGCACGGCACCTTTTGGACGCGCAACGTCCAGCTCGCCGAACTCGATGTCGGCACCTTCGTGCAGAAGATGTTCCAGGGCCGGCTGAAAAAGCCGGTGGAGATCAATTGCGGCGTGATCGCCTTCACCGTCCGGCGCGGCGTCGCGGCGGCGGATCCGATCCTGATCGACACCACCAAGAACGTGATCGTCGGGCGCGGCGGCTTCAGCTTCGGCACCGAGGCGATGGACCTCGCCTTTCGCGCCGACGGTAAGAAGTTCAGCGTGTTCTCCGGCCAGTCGCCGGTCGGGTTGAAGGGTTATTTCGCGGAACCGCGGATCGACGTGATCAGCCCCGAACTGCTCAACCGCGCGGGTGCGGGGCTCGGCCTCGCGCTGCTCGCGACGCCGGTGGCGGGCATTCTCGCGTTCGTCGATGTCGGCGATGCGGAAGCGGCAGCCTGCGGTCCGGTGCTGCGCGGGGCACCGGCCGCGGCCCAGCGGACGACGGAAGGCGAGCGGCGCGATGATGTCGGGACGGGGAAGACCGACAAGAAATCGGGAAAGAAGAAGAATTTTTTGGGGATATTCTGAAGGACTGACGGTAACCCCGAATGATCCCGTCATCCCCGCCCTTCGCGGGGATGACGGAGCGGTTTGCCTTCGTCGTTGTTCGTTATGCGGAGCACTGGCCGAAAACGACTGATCCTCTCCGACCCGTTCGTCGGAGTAGGGATCGAGTAGCTGCGTCAGCAGCGTATCGAGAGCCCGTATCGGAGGACAGGTTGGCGCGCGGAACCTGTGCTTCGATACGAGCCCTCGATACGCCCCTGCGGGGCTACTCGGTCTCTACTCAGCACGAACGGTTGAGTAGACGCCGTGGGGAGGATCAATCCGCCGTGCCCGGCTCCGCCATCTTGCGGTGCTGTTCCGCCAACACTGCGGCCGGGGTGATGTGCGCCGCGGCGACTTGCAGCTTGTTCTTCCAGCCCGATACGATCGACGCCTTGCCGGCCATCAGCGCGTCCCAGCCGTCCTTGGCGACATCGACCGGATCGCTCTTGTTGGGGTTGGTGCCGACCGACGTGTCCATCATGTCGGCGCGGTCGAAGAACTCGGTCTCGACCGGGCCCGGCATCAGCGTGGTGATCGTGACGCCGTCCGATTCCTTCAGCTCGTTGCGCAGCGCATCGGTGAAGCTGTCCACGAACGCCTTGGTGCCGTTGTAGACCGCCTGGAAGCTGCCCGGGATGAAGCCCGCGATCGAGCCGACCACCAGCACCTTGCCCTCGTTGCGCGCGACCATCGCGGGTAACGTCTTGTGAAGCAGGTAGAGTGTGCCGACGACATTGGTGTCGACGACCTTGCGCCAGTCCGCGACCGACTGATCGAGGAAGCCGTGGCCGAGCCCGCGACCGGCATTGGCGCAGACCAGGTCGATCTGGCGCCCGCCGGCGGCCGCGAGGAGACGATCGACGCCCTCGATCGTCGACAGATCGGCCTCGACCGACTGGACGTCGGTGCCGAACTGCTTGAAGTCCGCCGCTGCAGCCTCGACCAGCGGTTCGTCGGCGACTACCAGGATGTCGTAGCCGTCCTTGGCGGCGAGGGTGGCTAGTTCGAAGCCGATGCCGGTCGATGCGCCGGTGATGATCGCGAATTTATTGGCCATGGTCTATTTTCCTCAAGCAGCGGCGAAGTCGGGGCGAAGCACGACCTTCGTCACCTCGTTCTGGTTGTTCTTGAACATGTCGTAGCCCTTGGGCGCGTCTTCGAGCGCCATGCGGTGCGAGATCAGGAAGGTGGTGTCGATCTTCCCTTCCATGATCGCGTTGAGCAGCGCGGGCATGTAATGCTGGACGTGGGTCTGCCCGGTCTTGAGCGTCAGCCCCTTTTCCATGAACGCACCGAGCGGGAACTTGTCGATGAAGCCGCCATAGACCGCGGGCATCGAGACGCGTCCGCCCTTGCGGCAGGCGATGATCGCTTGGCGGATCGAATGCGCGCGATCGGTGCCGAGGAAGGTCGACGCCTTGATCTGGTCGACGATGTTGTCGACGAACGCGCCGTGCGCCTCCAGCCCGACGCTGTCGATCACCGCATCGGGGCCGATCCCGCCGGTCATCTCCATCAGCGCTTCGTAGACCGCGGTCTGTTCGAAGTTGATCGTCTCCGCGCCGAAGCGCTTGGCGAGTTCGAGGCGGTGCGGGAAGTGGTCGATCGCGATGACGCGCTCGGCGCCCATCAGGAACGCCGACTGCACCGCGAACAGGCCGACCGGGCCGCAACCCCAGACCGCGACGGTATCGCCGGGCTCGATCTGCGCATTTTCGGCTGCCATCCAGCCGGTTGGCAGGATGTCCGACAGGAACAGGACCTTCTCGTCCTCGACACCGTCGGGAATGACGATCGGGCCGACATCACTGAACGGCACGCGGACATATTCGGCCTGGCCGCCGGCATAGCCGCCGGTCATGTGGCTGTAGCCGAACAGTCCCGACATCGGCTGGCCGTAGATCGTCTGCGCGATATCCTGATTATCGGCGGGCAGGCCGTTGTCGCACGCCGAATATTGATGCTTGCCGCAATGATAGCAGCTGCCGCACGAGATCGTGAACGGGACCACGACCTTCTGGCCCTTCTTCAGCGTCGATTTCGCGCCGATCTCGACGACCTCGCCCATGAATTCATGGCCTAGGATGTCGCCAGCCTGCATCGTCGGAATGTAGCCGTCGTAGAGATGGAGGTCGGACCCGCAGATCGCGGTCGCGGTGACCTTGATGATGCAGTCGCGGGGATTGACGATCTCGGGATCATCGACGGTATCGACGCGGACGTCGTGCTTGCCGTGCCAGGCCAGGGCGCGCATCAGGCGGCCTCCTCTTCATGTTGCTTGCGGGTCATCGCGGAAGTCGCGATCTCGCCAGTTTCCATCAGTTGCTTGAAGCGACGCAGGTCGCGGCGCGCCTGGATCGCAGGCTCGCGCTGGAACATCTTGGCGATGAACTTGCCGATCGCGCCGCCGGGGGGATCGTAGAGGATCGTCGCGGTGACGACGGTGCCGCGCGCACCCGCGTCGCGGAAGTCGATCCGGCCGCTGTTGGGGACATCCGCACCGGGCTCGGACGCCCAGGCGATGAACCGATCCTGAGCTTCCTCGGTGATCAGCGAGTCCCATTCGTATGCCTTGCCGGCGGGGCCTTTCACGACCCAATGCGACCGCTTCTGGTCGAGGATGTCGATGCGCTCGACATTCTCCATGAACGTCGGAAGATTGGTGAAATCGCGGAAATAGGCGAAGAGTTCACCGACGGGACGATTGATCGTGACCGACCGTCCGACGAGTTGATCGCCGCGTTTCTCGAAGCTGCCGCCGGTCGCCTCGTCGATTGCGTCATGACGATTCGATGCGGTCAGCGGGGCGTCGTCGTGGACGCTCTGATCTGCCATGGAACACTCCTGTCTGCGGTAAGGTCACCAAGCGAACCGCCCAAAACTTTGTTCCGAATTGATCGGGATCACAGCGGTTTGCCGGTCTCCCATCCCCAATGTTGATCCATGTTGGCGACTTCGGGTCGCAAGCGACCATCGACGGCGCGGGAACCGCGACGCTGCGCGTTCGCTTGCGCTGAATGGCACGCCCTTCCGCAGACAAGCTGGCAACGCCGACGCTTCAGCATCTCGAGCAACTGGTGCAGGGCCTCACCGCTGGCGTCATCCTGGTCGACCCGACCGGCGTGATCCTCACCGCCAATCCCGCCGCGTGCAAGATGCACGGCGTCACCAAGCCCAAGGACCTCGGCGCGACCGCCGACGAATATTGCCAGCGCTTCTGCCTGCGGCACCGCAACCACCACCGGCTCGACCGGCGCGAATACCCGATCATGCGGATGCTCGCGGGCGAACAATTTCCCGACATGATCGTCGAGGTGGCACGGGTCGGCGACAACGAGCCGCGCTGGACGCACCAGGTTCATGACGTGGTGATGGACATCGACGGCGGCGATCCCGATTGCCTCGCGCTCGTCATCCAAGATGTGTCCGACCGGTTCGAAGCGGAGGCGCGGTTCGAGGCGATGTTCCAGGCCAATCCGGCGCCCGCCGCGATCGTGCGGCTTAGCGACCAGCGTTATGTACGCGTCAATGCGGGGTTCCTTGACATGACCGGCTACGAGCGCGCCGCGGTGCTGGGGCGGCCGCTGCGCGAGATCGACGTGCTCGCGCGTGCCGAACGCCACAAGGTCGTCGCCGATCACCTCGCCGCGGGCACGACGATTCCGCAGGTAGAGGCGGAGGTGCCGCTGCCCGACGGCGGCACCAAGCTGGTGATCCTCGCCGGCCAGCCGATCGAAATCGCCGACGAGCGTTGCATGTTGTTCACCTTCGCCGATCTGGAGCCGCGGCGACAGGCGGAGGGCGCGTTGCGCGCGAGCGAGCGGCATTTCGCGACGGTGTTCCGGATGGCGCCGGTGGCGATGGCGGTGACCAGCGGCGACGACCACCGCATCGTCGAGGTCAACGAGGCGTTCCGGCGGCTGACCGGCCATGCCACCGAAGCACTGCTCGGCCATGCTCCCGACGACCTGCAGCTATGGAACGACGGCGACCAGCGCCGCGTGCTGGAGGATGAGATCAAGCGGCGCGGCGGCATCCGCAACCATGATGTCCGCGTGCTCCACAAGGACGGGTCGACCAGCGACTGCCTGGTGTCCGCCGAGGTGATCGCGCTGCGCGGCGATCGCTGCGTGCTGTGGCTGTACCAGGACATCAGCGCGCGCAGGCATACCGAACTGGAGCTGGTCGACGCCATCGACGCGGTGATGAAGGATGCGAGCTGGTTCAGCCGATCGATCATGGACAAGCTCGCCACCGTTCGCGGCAACGCGAGCGAGGGCACATCCGCGCAACCCGCCTCGCAGGAGCTGAGCCGGCGCGAACGCGAGGTGCTGGAGCTGATCTGCGAGGGCCGCGACGACAAGGCGATCGCGGCGCGGCTTGCGCTGTCGAGCAACACCGTGCGCAACCACGTGTCGCGGCTCTACGCGAAGATCGGCGTCAACCGGCGCAGCGCCGCGGTGATCTGGGCGCGCGAACGCGGGATCGGCGGCCGAACGGGTTGACGCGCGCCGGTCTCGCCCAGCGCGGTAGCCTGGTCGATTGCGGGGGAGCCGATCGGCAGGGAAGGACGTTACCTTATCAATGCCTCGCGTCCTGCTCGATCCCACCGACCTCCGCCAAGCCGTGGGTGCCGCCTTCATCGCGGCGCTCGATGGGTGCGATCGCACCCGCCCGATCCTGATCGTCGGCCATTTCGATGCCGATGGGCTTGCCGCCGTCGCTACACTCGCACGGGCGTTGGGCGCGGCGCGGATCGATCATGCGGTCCGCATCCTTGGCAAGGGCGAGAACCCATGGGACGCTGCGTTCGCGGACGAGGTTCGCGCGCGTGACCCGGGCGGGCTGATCGTCACCGATCTCGGCGTGCGGAGCGAGCCGATAGCGTCGGGCGTGCCGACCATCTTGATTGATCATCATGTGCCGACCGGCGAGCCCGGCGGCGAGACCACCGCGATCAGCGGCAACGGCCTGGTGCCCGAACCGACTTCGGCGCTGCTAGCGTGGTGGTGCGCGCAGGCGTTGGGGGATGCGGACGCTTGGCTGTGGCTCGCCGCGCTCGGCCTGATCGGCGACATGGCGCCAGAGGACGCGTTTCCCGAACTCGCGACCGCGCAGGCGCGCTGGGGCAAGACCGCGCTGCGCAATGCGGTGTCGCTGATCAATGCGCCGCGCCGCGCGGCCGCCGCCGACGCAAGTCCGGCACTAGCGCTACTGATGAAGGCGGGCGGACCCAAGGACGTGTTGTCCGGCGCGCATCCCGAGACCCAGGCGTTGCTCGACGCCAAGGCCGAGGTGAACGCCGCGCTCGCGGAGGCGAAGCGGGTGCCGCCGCGGGTGCAGGGCGACGTCGCGCTGATCCGTTTCGCGTCGCCGTGCCAGATCCATCCGCTGATCGCGCAGCAATGGCGCGGGCGGCTGAAGGACAAGATCGTGCTCGCCGCCAACACCGGCTACCGCGACGGCTGGGTCCATTTCGCCGCACGATCCGCCAGCGGCCGGGACCTGATCGCGTTCCTCGCCGACCACCGCCCGGCAGGCGCCGGCGCCCACTACGGCAACGGCCATGTCCAGGCCACCGGTGGCGCCTTGCGACCCGCCGAGTGGAACGCGTTCGTCCGCGATCTCGGCTTTCCTTCCGAACAGGTGCCTGCATGACTCGACCGCTACGACTCGGCTTTCCCGTGAAGGTCATGGGCCGACCCGACATGAAGTCGAACGACACGCGCCGATGGCAGAAGAACCCGCATCTGAAATGTTCGCTGGAGGGGGTCGACCGGATACTCGACTATCTCGCTTCGCAGCATCTCGACATGTACCGACTGTCGTCGGATCTCGCGCCCTACGCGACGCATCCGGACATGCCGCAATTCCACGACATGGTCGCGGAAAGCGATGCCGAACTACGCGCGTTCGGGGCCAAGGCGAAGGCGCTCGATATCCGCCTGTCGTTCCATCCGTCGCAATATGTGCTGCTGAATTCGCCGGACGAGACGCTGACCAGGAAAAGCATCTGGGATCTGGCGAGCCAGGCCGAGATGCTCGATCGCATGGGGCTCGACGACGAGGCGGTGATGGTGACGCATGTCGGCGGAGTCTATGACGACCGCGAGGCGAGCCGCGCACGCTGGATCGAGGGGTGGGAGAAATGCCCCGATCATGTGCGCCGGCGGCTGGTGCTGGAGAACGACGATATCCGCTTCTCCGCCGCGGACGTCCTGTGGATCCATGAACGAACGGGCGTGCGGTTGATCTTTGACTATCAGCATTTCTGGTGTCTCAACCCCGAACGGCTCGACATGCGTGCGACGCTCGAACGCTTCCTCGCGAGCTGGCCTGCGGGTGTGCGGCCGAAGATCCACTTCTCGTCGCCGCGTACCGAAATGCGCGAGGTCAAGCAGGCGATCACCCCGAAGCAGCGCGCGGCCGCGAAGGCGGGCACCGCTCGCCCCAAGAAGGGCGAGATCACCAAGGCGCCGGTAAAGGCTACCGCGCGGGTGAAGACGGTGCTGCGGCCGCCGATCTGGACCGGGCATGCCGACTTCACCAACCCGTTCGAATTCGCAACGTTCATGCGGATGGCCGAGGGGCTGGAGTTCGATGTAATGATGGAGGGCAAGTCGAAGGACATCAGCCTGTTGAAGCTGCGTCCCGACCTGCTCCGCTTCGCCCCCGACGTCGCCGCGCGCTTCGGCATCACCGCGGCCGACGAGGCGGGACTGGCAGCCGATGAAGCGGCGCTCGAGCAGGGCGTAGCGGCCGACGACGCACCCGACGTCGACGAGGGCGCCGTCTAAACGAGCGCGGCTTCGACGCTCGGCAGGATGGATCGCGCGATGATCTCGATCGCGCGGGCGCTGGGGTGGAGGCCGTCGCGCAGCGTCAGCTCGGGCCGGCCGATCGCGCCCGCCATGAAGAACGGGTATAGCGAGACGCCGCGCCGTGCGGCCAGCGCCGGGAACAGCGCGTTGAAGCGCAGCGCACGTTCGCCGAGGAACGGCGGCGCCATCATCCCTGCGAGCAGCACGCGGATGTCGCACGCCTCGAACTGGTCGAGGATCGCGCCGAGATTGCGTTCGGTGACGACGGGATCGACGAAGCGCAGCATATCGTTGGCGCCGAGTTCGACGATCGCGAGGTCGGGTTTGCGGCGCAGGCTCGCTAGCAGCCGCGGCAGTCGGGCTAGGCCGCTGCCGGTGGTGTCGCCCGACACGCCGGCATTCTGGACGCTGGCGGCAGGCGCGCGCTCACGCAGCAGCGCCTCCAGCCGGGCTGGGAACGCCTCGGCGCGGGTCAGGCCATAGCCCGCGGTCAGGCTGTCGCCGAAAGCGAGGACGAAGGGATCGGCGCGCAGGTTCATCGACCCATGATCTCCATGAGGGCAATCGTTCGTATGCGTTGGTGAAGCGCGGGAGGTGGGGATCGCCGCCGCCGATTACCATGTCTCGGAGCCACCGGAACTGGGCCGGAACTGGTTCGCAGGCTTAACGGTTTCGTATGGCAAGGAGATCGACGATGGCCGACGAATTGCACAAGGGCGACAAGGTTTCGTGGAAGAGCCATGGCGGCACCGCGCATGGCAAGGTGGTGAAGAAGCAGACCAGCGAAACCGAGATCAAGGGGCACAAGGTCGCCGCGAGCAAGGACGATCCGCAATACATCGTCGAGACCGATGCGGGTAAGCAGGCCGCGCACAAGCCGACGGCGCTGAAGAAGGAATGACGGGTCAGCGACGCCCGTCGAGATACAGATAGGACGGGTCGAACTCGCCCGCGCGCCGCAGCTTCGGAAGATCGAGGATCGTCACCCGACCGCTGCGGAAATTGACGAGATCGCTCTCGCGCAGATCCTTCAGCGTACGGTTGACGTGGACGTTGGTCAGCCCGGTACATTCGGCGAGGTCGGTCTGCGTGATCGGCAGATCGTAGCCGGTCTCGTCGGCAAGCCCGACCACCTGCAAGCGCAGTTGTAGTTCGCAGAACAGCGCGGCGAGCTTGGCACGCGCGCTGCGGCGCCCGAGCGAGAACGTCCATTCGCGGTGGATTGCCGCGTCCAGGTTGGTCGCGAACCAATAGACCCGCGCGAGATGCGGGAAACGTTCGGTGATCTCGCGCAGCCGAGCATGCGGCACGAACGCGACCCGGCAAGGGCTGAGCGACATGATCGCATGGTCGAGATGCTTCAAGGTGAAGCTGTGGAGGTCGACGAAGTCGCCCGCGACATGGAGTTCGGTGATCTGGCGACTGCCCCCGCGCAGGTCCTTGTACCGGCACATTATGCCGGAGAGCAGCAGCGTGCAGTGATCGAGATCGACGCCCGGATAGATCAGCGTGTGATCGGCGGGCAGATCCTTGTAGCCCGACACCGAGTCGCGAATCGCCTTTTCCTCCTCCGGCGAGATCGTGTCTCGCGCGCGTAGCTTGGCGAGGTGTCGGTCGATCATCTCGGCGCCCCGCAGCTCGGGGTTGCGGCTTCCCTGTTCCTTGCGGGCATCGCCTGCTCCCTGGTCGTTGCGATTGGTGACGAACGATCGACCGCCGCGATCTTTCCGCGACCCATGCCGACGGCGCATCGACGCCGCGCTCCGGTGCCGCTAACTGACGGCATGAACCAAACCACCGCGGTCGAACGGGTCGACCTGGATCTCGCCGAACGTGCGGCGCCCGCCCGCCGCAATCCTATCGTGAGGGCCGTGGGCTGGGTGAGCGAGCTTGCCGATCAACCGCCGCTAATCTCGATTTGCGTCGCGACCACCCTGATCGGTGCGATCGCGCACAATCCGCGGATGATCCGGGCGGGCGCGACGATGCTGGCCTCCGAGTTGCTGGCCACGCAGATCAAGACCAGCGTCAAGAAGCGGGTCGATCGGACCCGGCCCGAGGCCGTCGACGACGGCCGCGACTATACGATGGAAGCCGGGGATAGTCGGGAAAGCGAAGACAGCAGCTTTCCCTCGGGACACACCGCGGGTGCGGTCACGGTCGCGCGTGCGTTTGCCCGCGTCTATCCCGAACATCGCCTTTCCGCCTATGGCACCGCCGCGGCCGTCGCGCTTATCCAGATCCCGCGCAGCAAACATTATCTGAGCGATCTCGCCGCAGGCGCGGTCGTGGGCGTCGCTGCCGAACTTGCCGTCGATGCGGTGTTCGGCAAGCGAGAAGCGGACGAAAACGAGTGACGGCCGCGCGGGGGTTCCGCGCGGCCGTTGGGTAGAGAAGAACGACGCCCTTCAGCGTCGGCTTTAGATCCGGTCGTCAGATCCGGTCGTCGTCCGACCGGTAATAGGAGCGATACCGATTGCTGCTCTGGTCGGTGTCGCGGAACCCGGTGAGCACCGAGCCGCCGGCCCGATCGTTCTCGGTGGTCGCGGTACCGATGTCCGTATCGCGGTCGGCGCCAAGGCCGGTTCCCGTGCTGCCCGCATAATCCCATCCGTCGGAACGCCACTGCTGCGACCGTTCGTCGAGATCGATTGAATTCGCTTCCTCGAGCGCGCGGACTGCGGCTGCCGTATTGTCCTCATCGACATCGGCGGTCAGCAGGAAGCCACCACGACGGATGCCCTCCTCATAGGTATGGCGATCCTCGTCCGGCAGGAAGGCGTTCTTGATCGACGCCCACAGGCCGCGATCCTGGTGCGTCGAGTAGCTGCCCGATGTCGTGTGCGACGATTGATCGTGGATGTTGACGTGGCTCGCGTCAATACCTGCCTGGCGGAGGCGCTCGCCCCCAGCTTCGGCATCGGCGCGAGTGTCGAACAGCGCGGTGATGGTACGTGACATGGTTCGTTCCTTCGTTCGAGTGCGTCGATCCCAAGGATCAACGCTGCGTGACGACGATCTCGGTGCGGCGGTTTTCCGCCTGACCTGGGGTCGTGGCGTTGGAGCCGACGGGGTCGGCTTCGCCACCGCTGCCGGTCTCGATCCGGTTCGCGTCGATGCCCTGCGCGACCAGTGCGGCCTTCACGCTGTCGGCGCGTGCCTTGCCGAGCGCGACGTTGGCGGGTTCCGCGCCACGGGCATCGGCATAACCGGCAACGCGCACCTTTGTGTTTGGATACTGCTTCAGCGTCGCGGCTACCGTCGCGACCTCGTCGGCGTCTTCCGAACGGATGTCGCTCTTGGCGGTGTCGAAGTTCAGCTTTTCGAACGTGAAGCTGCGCGGCACGGCTTCATTGCCCGCCAGATAGGCGCCGAGACCGGCGGTGGTGGCGAGAACGGTCGACTGCCCCGCATCGGCGGTGGCGGCGACGACGCCGTCGCTGGTCGCGCTGGCAGTCGGCGAAGGCACGGGCGCAACTGCCGCTTCGTCGTCCCGGCCGCAACGGCTGAGCGCGAAGAGCAGCGCCAACAAGCCGAGCGCGAGGAGGATCCACGCGAGCCAGTTGGTCTTCTTGTTCTTCTCGATGTGAATGTGGTTCGGTGGCGCGCCGTCGGTGCGCCGGTCTTCCGGATCAACCATAGTTGCTCTCCTGTTGCTGGTATCCTGTTTCGCCAACGCACTAATTCGGAAAACCGCTCCACGCCGTCGCGTTCCCGGTCGAATGCGACGGCGCGACCGTCTTCGGCACCAGTCCGACATGACGATCGCGCCCCCGCATCAGATGTTCGTGGTTGCGATCAGCGCACCGCACCACGACGGAACAGGTTGATCAGCGCGAGCAGGATCACCGCGCCGAGCAGCGAGACCAGCACCGACTGGATCGAAATGGCGCCGCTGGTGATCGGGGCGCCGCCGATCAGCGGTGTGACGATGAAGCCCGCGAGCAGTGCGCCGACGATGCCGACGACGACGTTGAGGACGATGCCCTGCTGGCCGTCGGTGCGCATGATGAGGCTCGCCAGCCAGCCGACGATGCCGCCGACGATGAGGAGAATGATGAGACCCATGAGATTACCTTCCGTTGTTCGCCCCCACTCGCAGCCGGTTACGGCGCTGCATTCGGGTAGGACGGCATCAACGATGTCGGAGCGGTAATGTTCAGCACGATCAGTGGGCGAGCCGTGTGCGTGTTGGTGCAACCATCACTCGGACGTTGGTAGATTCTTGGTCCCTTGGATGCGTTGCAATGAAATCGCCACACCTTGGAAACGTTTGCACAATCCCGCTTGCAAACGTTTCCAATGAGCGTAGAGCGAATGATACGGCACCCGAGAGTGTCATCAGGGGAGGATCGTCATGACCGTCAAATTCGCGCTCTACGGACTAAGTTCGCTCGTAACGATCGCCGGCGCCAGCGGCGCTCATGCACAACAAGCCGATCCGGCGGCTGCGGAGGCCGGCGCCGCGGCTCAGGGATCGGACGACGCACTCGGCCTCGGCGATATCGTCGTCACGGCGACCCGCCGTGGCCAGACCCGGCTCGACACCAGCGTCTCGGTCAGCAGCCTCGATGTCACCGCGGCGCTGGAGAACGCACCACGTTCTACCGCGGAACTGCTGCGCAGCATCCCCGGTGTCCGGTCGGAAAGTTCGGGCGGCGAGGGCAATGCCAACATCGCGGTACGCGGCCTGCCGATATCGGCGGGCGGCGCCAAGTTCCTGCAATTGTGGGAAGACGGCCTGCCGGTGCTGGAATATGGCGACATCGCCTTCGGCAACGCCGACATCTTCCTGCGCGCCGATTATAACGTCGCGACGATCGAGAGCATCCGCGGCGGCTCCGCCTCCACGCTTGCCAGCAATTCGCCGGGCGGCGTCATCAACTTCATCAGCAAGACCGGCGCCAAGACCGGCGGCGCGCTCGCCTTCACCAAGGGGCTGGATTTCGGCACCAACCGCTTCGACGGCGATTACGGGCACAACTTCGGGGAAGGCTGGACCGCGCATGTCGGCGGCTTCTATCGTTGGGGCGAGGGCGCGCGCCGCACCGGCTATACCGCGGAAAAGGGCGGGCAGTTCCGCGGCAACATCACCAAGACGTTCGACGGCGGCTATGTCCGCGCGAACTTCAAATACCTGAACGACCGCGCGATTTCCTACCTGCCGATGCCATTGCAGGTGACCGGGAGCAACAGCGATCCCGAATATGCGTCGATCCCCGGCTTCGACATCAAGCGCGATACCCCGCACAGCGCCTTCACCCGCGACATCGCCTCGCTGACCACCGGCAATCGCCGTGCCGAGGACGATCTGGCCGAAGGCATGCACCCGGTGGTCAAGCAGATCGGGCTGGAGGGCAGTTATGAATTCTCACCTGGCTGGGTGGTGGAGAACCGGTTCAAGATCGCGGATGTCGGCGGCGAATTCATCTCGCCCTTCCCGTCGAGCGTGATCGGGGCTCAGGCCGCCGCCAACCAGGTCGGTGCCTATATCGACACCGGCAACCTGACCCCGACCGCGACCAATTACAGCCTGCGTTATGCGACCGGCCCGAATGCGGGGCAGGTGGTGAACCCGGCGGCGCTGAACGGCAACGGTCTCGCCATGCAGACCAACATCTTCAACACCAAGCTCGATACGCTCGACAACTGGATGAACAATCTGCGGCTGTCGAAGACCTTCGACGTCGGTGGTGGATCGATCAGCGCGAGCGCGGGCTATTATCACAGCTATCAGGAGGTCGGCACCACCTGGACCTGGGCGAGCTATCTTCAGGACGTGCGCGGCGACGGCAAGTCGGCGTACCTCGACGTCTATGATCCCGCGGGCAACAAGCTGACGCAAGGCGGGCAATGGGCGTACGGCGTGCCGACCTTCGGCAATTGCTGTATCCGCACCTCCTATACCGAGACGCAGACCGATGCCTTTTTCGGATCGGTGGTCGCCGATTTCCAGCCGGTGAACGTGGATCTCAGCCTCCGCCGCGACGAGGGTTCGACGACGGGCTATTTCATCAGCGGCACCGTGCAGCAGAATCTCGACGTCGATAGCAGCGGCACGATCTCGCCGATCGAACGCCGCGTCACCGCCTTTGACGCTGCGACGCGCCGCGTCATCGATTTCGACTATGGCTACTGGTCCTATTCGGCGGGCCTCAACTATCTGGTGACGCCCGACCTCGCGTTGTTCGCGCGCTACAGCAAGGGTGCGCGCGCCAATAACGATCGCCTGCTGATCGACCGCATCCGCCCCGACGGCTCGGCAAGGCCGGGCGATATCGTCAATCCGGTGAAGCAGGCGGAAGCCGGCGTGAAGTATCGCGCCAGCAATTTCGGGCTGTTCGCCACCGGCTTCTATGCGCGCACCAGCGAGCTCCTCACCGACGATCGCGCCGGGCGGTTCATCACCAACCGCGTTTATGAATCGAAGGGTATCGAGCTGGAGGGCAGCTATCGCAGCGGCGGTTTCTCGATCAACGCCACCGGCACGCTCACCGACGCCCAGATCAAGCGCGACGACGTGGCGCCGGCGCTGAACGGTAACCGTCCGCAGCGCCAGGCGACCTTCCTCTATGCGGTGACGCCGCGCTACACCTACGACCGGTTTACGGTGGGCGGGAACCTGGTGGGGACGACCAAGAGCTATTCGACCAATACCAACGGCCTGATCATGCCGGGCTATACGGTGGTGAATGGCTTCATCGAGGCGCGGGTGCTGCCGTCGCTCGCGCTGTCGGTCAACGCGAACAATCTGTTCAACACCTTCGGGCTGACCGAAGAGGAAGAAGGATCGATCACCAGCGGCGTCACCAACTTCGTCCGCGCGCGCTCGATCAACGGCCGCACGATCAGCGCCACTGCGCGGCTGAACTTCTGATGCACGATGCAGGCGTCACCCGCCGCGGCGCGATCGGTGCCGCGGCCTCGCTCGCCGCGGTGCTGCCCGCCAGCCGCAGCCTGGCGATGTTCCGCGACGATGCGGCGCCTGCCGCCAACGGCTATCGCCGCAAATGGTGGAAGGAGGGCGTGTTCTACCAGATCTACCCGCGCTCGTTCCAGGACACGAATGGCGATGGGGTCGGCGACCTGCCGGGGATCACGCGGCGGCTCGATTATCTGAAGGCGCTCGGCATCGACGTCATCTGGCTGAGCCCGCATTTCCAGTCGCCCAACGCCGACAACGGCTATGACATCAGCGATTATCGCGCGGTCATGGCGCAATTCGGCACGATGGCCGATTTCGATGCGATGCTCGCGGGGATCAAGGCGCGGGGGATGCGGCTGATCCTCGACCTGGTGGTCAACCACAGCAGCGACGAGCATCGCTGGTTCCAGGAAAGCCGCAAGAGCCGCACCAATCCTTACCGCGACTATTACATCTGGAAACCGGGCAAGGACGGCGGCCCGCCCAACAACATGCGCTCGTTCTTCGGCGGATCGGCCTGGACGCAGGACGGGCCGGACGGCGACTGGTATCTGCACCTGTTCGCGAAGAAACAGCCCGACCTCAACTGGGATAATCCCAGGCTGCGCGAGGAAGTCTATGCGCTGATGCGCTTCTGGCTCGACAAGGGCGTCGACGGGTTCCGGATGGACGTGATCCCGTTCATCTCCAAACAGCCGGGGCTGCCCGACCTGACCCCCGAACAGCTGCGCGCGCCGGACGAACTCTATGCATCCGGCCCGCATCTCCACGAATATATCCAGGAGATGAACCGCGAGGTGATGGCGAAGTACGACGTGGTGACGGTCGGCGAGGCGGCGGGCACGCCGCTGTCGCGCGCGCCGCTGCTGATCGACGATCGCCGGGGTGAGCTGAACCTGATCTTCCAGTTCGACGTCTCGCGGATCGGCCGCGACAACTGGCGCCAGAATCCGTGGACATTGGCTGAGTGGAAGCCGCTCTGGGACCGCGCCGGCGGCGTCACCGACCGCCATCTGTGGAACACCGTGTTCCTGTCGAACCACGACAATCCGCGCATCGTCAACGCGTTCGGCGACGCGAGCGCGCAGCACCGCGTGCCGTCGGCCAAGCTGCTCGCGATGCTGTTGCTCACCCAGAAGGGTACGCCGTTCCTGTACCAGGGCGACGAGATCGGGATGACCAAGTATCCCTTCACCGCGATCGACCAGTTCGACGATGTCGAGGTGAAGGGCAATTACGCGGCGCAGGTGCTGACCGGCAAGGTGCCCGCCGCCGAGTATCTCGCTGCCCTGAAACGCACCGGCCGCGACAATGCGCGCACCCCGATGCAATGGACCGCGGGGCCGCAGGCGGGGTTCAGCAGCGCGGCGAAGACCTGGCTGCCGGTCAATCCCAACCATAGCGCGATCAACGTCGCGGCCGAGGAGAAGGACCCGCGCTCGATCCTCGCCTTCTACCGCCGGATGCTGGCGTACCGGAAGGGCAATTTGCCGCTGATCTACGGCGACTATGCCGATCTGGACCCCGGCCATCCCAAGGTCTTCGCCTACCGCCGCACGATTGGCGCGAAGGGGTATCTCGTCGTGCTGAACATGTCGGGTGAGGCAGTGTCGTGGACGCTGCCCGCGGGCCAGCGCCCCGGCGCGCTGGTGCTCGGCAATTTTGATGCTGCTCCCTCCAAGGGCGGCGCTCTGGCACTAAGCCCGTGGGAAGCGCGATTGTACCGGCTGTGAGCTTCGCCGAACGCTGGGATCGTCACGGCTTACGCCTGACGCGGGAACTCGACGCGCTCTACGGCGACCTGCCCGGCCACGACGATTTCGTCGCAGAAGTGACGGCCAGCCTGAAGGCGCGCGCGATCGATCGCCCCGCGCCGCTCGCCGCGCTGGACGCCGCGCGCGAAGCCGATCCGGCGTGGTTCCGCGCGCCCGAGATGCTCGGCTATTCGGCCTATGTCGACCGGTTCGGCGGCACGCTCGCCGGGGTCGGCGATCGGATCGGCTATCTGGAGGATCTCGGCGTCCGCTATCTCCATCTGCTCGCGCTGCTGAAGGCGCGTGGCGGGGATAGCGACGGCGGCTTCGCGGTCGCCGATTACCTGGCGGTGGAGCCACGACTCGGCACGATCCCCGATCTCGAAGCTCTGACTGCACGGCTGCGCGGGGCTGGGATCAGCCTGTGCGTCGATTTCGCGCTCAACCACACCGCCGACGACCATGAATGGGCGCGGCGCGCGCGTGCCGGCGACCCGCTCTATCGCGATTTCTACATCGTGCTGGACGACGCGGCCGAGGTCGCCGCACGCGAGACCGAGTTGGGCCAGGTCTTTCCCGTCACCGCACCGGGCAATTTCACGCACGTGCCGGACATGGGCTGGGTGTGGACGACCTTCTACCCGTTCCAATGGGATCTGAACTGGGCCAATCCGCGGCTGTTCGCGGCGATGCTCGATATGATGCTGCGGCTCGCCAACCACGGCGTCGAGGCGTTCCGGCTCGATTCGATCGCCTTCCTGTGGAAGCAGGCGGGCACCGACAGCCGCAACCGCCGCCAAGTCCACGCGATCGTCCGCGCGCTTCGCGCCGCGATCGACATCGTCGCGCCCGGGGTGCTGCTGAAGGGCGAGGCGATCGTGCCGACGCGCGACGTGATCCCGTATTTCGGCACCGCTGACGGACCCGAATGCCACCTGCTCTACAATAATTCGCTGATGGTGGCGGGCTGGACCGCGCTGGTCGAACAAAGCGCCCAGGTGCCGCGCGCGATCCAGGCGGAAACCGTGCGGCTGCCCGCCGCCGCCAACTGGCTGACCTATGCGCGGTGCCACGACGATATCGGCTGGGGCGCGCTGCTCGGCGATCTGACAGCGTTCGAGGCCGATCCCGAACGCCGCCTGAAAGCGGTGGCGGCAGTGTTGGAAGGCGGCGGCTTTGGGCGCGGCGAGTCGTTCCAGGCGGAGGGCGGCGGGCTGCACGGCACCAACGGCACGATGGCGTCGCTCGCCGGGCTGGAAAGCGCGTTCGACGAAGCGGCGGCGACGAAAGCGATCGCGCGCATCAGGCTGCTCAATGCGCTAATGATCGCCAGCGGCGGCCTGCCGACGATCTATATGGGGGACGAAGCGGCGATGTTGAACGACTACCGGTTCCGCCAAGACCCGTTGCGCGCGCACGAAGGCCGCTGGCTGCACCGTCCGGCGATGGACTGGGACCGCGGGGCCGATGACGCCGCGGCCCAAGTCCACGCCGATCTCGCCGCGTTGTTGCGCGCGCGCGTCGCGGGCGGCGGCAGCGGGCCGAGCGCGATCTGGGCGACGCATGACGACGCCGTGCTCGGGCTGGAGGCGGGCAAGGACATCGTCCTCATCAACTTCGCGGACCGTGATGCGGAGGTCGACATGCCCTTCGCCTGGGCCGATCGGCTGAGCGACGCGACGGCTACGACCCGCGCGATCGTGCCGCCGCTCGGCGTGCTGTGGTGCGCAGCGCGATGACCGCCGCCGCCACGGGCACGAAGCCCCGGCTGTCGCTGGGGCGGATCATCCAGATGAACATCGGCTTCCTGGGGCTGCAATTTAGCTTCGGTTTGCAGCAAAGCAACATGGGGCCGATCTACAGCTATCTCGGCGCCGACGAGGCGACGCTGCCGCTGCTGTGGCTGGCGGGGCCGATGACCGGGCTGATCGTCCAGCCGCTGGTCGGCGCGCTGAGCGACCGCACCGCCAGCCGCTGGGGCCGGCGCACGCCCTATTTCCTGATCGGCGCGATCCTGTGCAGCCTGTGCCTGTTCGCGATGCCGTACAGCCGCGCCTTGTGGGTGGCCGCCAGCCTGTTGTGGGTGCTCGATGCCGCGAACAACATCACGATGGAGCCGTACCGCGCCTATGTCGGCGACCGGCTGAGCGAGGCGCAGCGTCCATTGGGCTTCCTGACGCAGAGCGCGTTCACCGGCCTAGCGCAGACGCTGTCCTATCTCGCGCCGTCGATCCTGGTGTTCTGGGGCATGGATGCGAACGCGGTCGACGGGAACAACATCCCGCACATCACGCGGGTCGCGTTCGTCATCGGCGCGGTGCTGTCGCTGTCGACGATCCTGTGGTCGATCCTGCGCGTCCCCGAACTGCCGCTGACCCCAGCCGAGCGCGCCGAGATGACCGCGGTGCCGCTGTCGTTCGCCGGCGCGCTGCGCGACGTGCGCGATGCGATCGTCGAGATGCCGGTGCCGATGCGGCAACTGGCGCTGGCGATGCTGTTCCAATGGTATGCGATGTTCTGTTACTGGCAGTACATCACCTTCGCGGTCGCCCGATCGCTCAACGGCACCAGCGACGCGGCCACGGCCGGTTTCCGCGACGCCGCGCTGACCACCGGTCAATTGGGCGGCTTCTACAATTTTATCGCCTTCGTCGCGGCGTTCGCGCTGGTGCCGGTCACCAAGCGGTTCGGCGCGCGCAACGTCCACGCCCTGTGCCTGGTCGCGTCGGGCGCGGCGATGCTGGCGATTCCGGGGATGACGGACAAGGCATGGCTGTTCGCGCCGATGCTCGGCATCGAGGTGGGCTGGGCGAGCATGATGGGCAACCCCTATGTCATGCTGACCGACGCGATCCCGCCGGCGCGGACCGGCATCTACATGGGCATCTTCAACATGTTCATCGTCGTGCCGATGCTGATCCAGAGCGTGACGGTGCCGCTGTTCTACCGCGCGTGGCTGGGCGGCGACGCGCGCAACATCCTGTACCTGGCCGGAGCCTTCATGCTGGTCGCGGCGGCGGCGACCTTGCTGGTGCGCCGGCCGCTGCCGAGCGTGGCTCGCTGACGCCGACGGCTGGGTCGGGGTAGGATCCAACCCGATCTAGCTACGGTCTATGTGTCCCCGCGAAGGCGGCGACCCAGTACTGGGCTCCCGCCTTCGCGGGAGCACGAGCAGGATCCTCCTGTCGATCCGCCTGCAGCTCAGAAGCGAGGGAGCACCAAGTTGGGTTGCGTCGAGCGCCAACGCGACCTTCGCTAACCATCGCACCCTCGCCGGAACCGACCTGCGCAGTTGCGGGTTAGGGCGTCATTGCATGAAAATGACGGGAAAACAGGCTTTTAACCTATGCTAACAGGATCGTTACAGTGACCGGAGAAGCGGCTGTAAAGGCGCCGGAATCGGGCTCCAGCGTTGCCGCCGGTAAGCGCGCGGCGCTGCTGCGGCTGCTCGGTACGTTGCGCGATCTAGATTATTCCTTCGTCACGCCGACCCCTGCGACCCATGCGCGCGTGGTCGCGCGGCCCGATCGGCAGCGTGCGCGGTCGATCTTCGACGTGTTGGGCTGGAGCCTGCCGTTCGCGCCCGATTGTCTGCCCGCGGCGGTTTTCGCACTAATGGAAGAGGCAGGTGTCGTTCGCGGGCGCGAGGACGGCTTGTTCGCCGCTACCGTGCGGGTTTCTTCGGTGCGCGGTACGCTGTTCCTGCACTCGGCCTATCCGACGACGGACATGCTGTCGGTATTCCTCGGCCCCGACAGCTACCGGTTCGCGGACCTGATCGCGGCGAAGGCGCGGGTCGGGCGTGGCGAGCGGATCATGGATTATGGCGCGGGCGCCGGCGTCGGCGGGATCACCGCGGCGCGGCTTGCGCCGGGCACCCGGCTGACGCTCGCGGACATCAATCCGCATGCGTTGTTCCTGTCGTCGATCAATGCCGAGTTCGCCGAGGTCGAGCATCAGGTGGTCGAGGCGACCACGCCCGACGAGGTGCCCGGCAGCTTCGACGTGATCGTCACCCACCCGCCGTTCATGATGGACCCCGATCGCCGCGCCTATCGTGACGGCGGCGACCTGTACGGGGCCAAGCTGTCGCTCGACTGGGTCGTCTCGGGCATGGCGAAGTTGCGTCCCGGCGGGCGGCTGGTGCTGCATACCGGGGTGTCGATCGTCGACCGCACCGACGTGCTGGTCGGGCCACTCCGCGCGGCGCTGCCCGAGGGCGGCTGGGGGTTTGATTATCACGAGCTCGACCCGGACATCTTCGGAGACGAGCTGGATCAACCCGCCTATGCCGAGGTCGATCGCATCGCCGCGGTGGGCTTGTGCCTGACGCGTCCGGCCGGCGTGGCGCAGCCGATGGCGGATCCGATCCCTTGAAGAACGCCGGCGCGGCGGAGATCACGGGGCTTCGGGTAACGGAACGCAGCATCTACCGCGGGCCGAACCTGTTCGGTGCGCGGCCGATGATCCGCATCCAGGTCGATCTCGGCGCGCTCGAAGAGTCGCCGAGCGACCGGTTGCCGGGCTTCGTGGATCGGTTGCTGACGGTCCTGCCCGGGCTTACGGCGCACGGGTGCAGTTGTCGGCAGGCGGGCGGCTTCGAACGGCGGCTGCGCGAGGGCACCTGGCTCGGCCATGTCATCGAACATGTCGCGCTGGAGCTGCAGAACCTCGCGGGCCATGCGGTCACCCGCGGCAAGACCCGGTCAGTGCGCGGGCGGCCGGGGGTGTACAACATCCTTTACGCTTATCTGGACGAGGCGGTCGGGCTCGCCGCGGGAGCGCATGCGATCGCGCTGGTCGCGGCACTGCTGCCGCCCGATCGCTGCCGGGTCGCCGGGCTGTCGCTGTTGAAGGTCATCGTCGCGGACGATCCGCTCGATCTCGCCCCGGTGGTGGCGACGCTCCGCGCGCTGGCTAAGGCGAGCGCGCTCGGGCCGACCACCCGGTCGCTGGTCGATGCGGCGTTGCGACGGGGGATCCCGGTGACGCGCCTCAATACCGCGAGCCTGATCCAGCTCGGTCACGGTCGGCGGCAGCGCCGGATCCGCGCGAGCGTCACCGGCGGTACGTCGCTCATCGGTGCCGAACTCGCGGGCAACAAGAATGCGGCGAAGGCGCTGCTCGCCGAAGCGGGCCTGCCGGTGCCGCGCGGGGCGCTGGTCGGCAGCGTCGAGGAGGCGGTGCGTGAGGCGCGACGGCTCGGCTGGCCGGTCGTCACCAAGCCGCTCGACGGCAATCACGGGCGCGGCGTTACCACCGGGATCGTCGATGCGGCGGGGGTCGAACAAGGCTTTGCGCTGGCGGTGCAGCATGGCCGGCGCGTCATCGTCGAGCGCGAGCTGCCGGGGCGCGATCACCGCATCCTCGTCGTCGGCGGGAAGGTCGTCGCGGTCGCCGAGCGCGTTCCGGCGCGGGTGTTCGGCGACGGCATCCACAGCATCGACGAACTGATCGCGCTCGCCAACCAGGACCCGCGGCGCGGCGTCGGTCATGAAGCGGTGCTCACCCGGATCGTTCCCGACGCGGCCATGCGCGCGTTGCTGGAGGCGCGGGGGCAGACGCTCGCCACGGTGCCGCCCGCGGGCGCGGAAGTGATCTTACGCGGCACAGCAAACCTATCGACCGGGGGCACCGCAATCGATCGGACCGACGAGATCCACCCCGAGACCGTCGCGATCGCGGAGCAGGCGGCGGCGGTAATCGGTCTCGATGTCGCGGGGATCGATTTCCTCACCACCGACATCGCGCGGCCGGCGCGCGAGACCGGCGGCGGCATCGTCGAGATCAACGCCGCGCCGGGCTTCCGGATGCATCTCGAGCCGTCCGAAGGGACGCCGCGCGACGTCGCCACCCCGGTGATCGACATGCTGTTCCCGCGCGGCACCCGCAGCCGCATACCGATCTTCGCGATCACCGGCACCAACGGCAAGTCGACCACTGCGCGGATGGTCGCGCGGATCCTGCGCGAGGGCGGGCTCACCGTCGGCATGACCTCGACCTCCGGCATCTATGTCGACGACAATCTGCTTGTTGCCGCCGACAGCAGCGGGCCGAAAAGCGCACGGGCGGTGCTGCGGAACCCGGTCGTGGATGTCGCGGTGCTGGAGACTGCGCGGGGCGGTATCCTGCGCGAGGGGCTCGGCTTCCCGGCATGCGATGTCGGCGCGGTGCTGAACGTCACCGCTGATCACCTCGGACTGAAGGGCATCGACACGCTGGAGGACCTTGCGCGGGTGAAGGCGGTAGTCGCGCGCAGCGTCGCGCGGCGCGGGCATTGCGTGCTCAACGCGGACGATCCGATGACGGTGGCGATGGCACGGCGGACGCGCGGGCGGGTGGTGTGGTTCTCCGCCAAGGGGCTGGGCCCGCGGTTGCGCGCGCATGTCGACGCGGGCGGCGTCGCGGTGGTGCGCGAGGCGGGAGAACGCGGCGGCATGCTGGTCGTGCACCGGGACGGTGAGCGGACCGAGCTGATCGCAGCGGCGGACATTCCCGCCACTCTGGACGGCACCGCCGAGTTCAATATCCAGAACGCGCTCGCCGCGGCCGCGATGTGCATCGCGCACGGCGTCGCGGCGGACGTGATCCGGCAGGGGCTGCGCGCCTTCACCACCTCCTTCGCGGACAGCCCGGGGCGCCTCAACATCCATGACGACCACGGTTTCCGCGTCATCGTCGATTATGCGCACAATCCTGCCGCGATCACCGCACTCGGGCGACTGATCGACGCGATGCGCCCGCATCACGGGCGGGTGTACGGGATGGTGTCGATCCCGGGCGACCGGCGTGACGACGATCTGAAGGAGATGGGGCGCCTCGCCGCGAGCATCTTCGACGAGGTGATGTTCCGCGAGGCACCCGATGGTCGCGGCCGTCCGGCGGGGTCGATCAACGCGCTGATGTCCGAAGGCGCGATGGCGGCGGGGTTGCCGATCGATCGGCTGCACCGGCTGAAGAACGAGGAGGCCGCGACCGATGCGTGCCTCGCCGCGGCGGCGCCCGGCGACCTGGTGGTGCTGATGCCGACCGACGTCGAGGGGATCTGGAACCGCGTGGTCGATTATCGTCCGATCCACGACCGGGCGCAGGTCACGTCACGCATGCCGGCGGCGCTCGATGCCTGAACGCGGTGCGGGCTGGTCGCTGATCGTCCATGGCGGTGCGAAACCGATCGCGCCGGACCGGGCGACGGCGAACCGGGCGGGCTGCCTCGCCGCGACGATCGCGGGCGCGGCGGTGCTGCGCGACGGCGGCAGCGCGGTCGATGCCGCCGTCGCCGCGATCCGCACCCTCGAAGACGATCCGACCTTCAACGCCGGGCGCGGTTCGGTCGCCAACGCCGAGGGCGAGCAGGAGATGGACGCGGCGTTGATGGACGGTGCGACTCTCGACCTCGGCGCGGTCGCGGCGGTGCGGCGCGTGCGCAATCCGATCGAGGCGGCGCACGCGGTGCTCCGCGCCGGACCGACGCTGCTGGTCGGGCCGGGGGCGGAACGCTTCGCCGCGGGACAGGGCATCGCGCTGCTCGAGCCCGGCTGGGCGGCACTGCCGGCGCAGGACAGCGGCCACGATACCGTCGGGTGCGTCGTGCGCGATGCGAACGGGCGGTTCGCGGCGGGAACCTCGACCGGTGGACTGGCGGGCACCGAGACGGGCCGGGTCGGGGACTCGCCGCTGCCGGGCTGCGGGCTGTACGCCGACGATCTGCTCGGCGCAGTGTCGTTGTCGGGCGACGGCGAGAGCATCATGCGGACGATGCTGGCCGCGCGGGTGATGAGCGCGCTCGGCGATCGACCGGCCAGCGCGGCGGCGCGATCGGCGCTCGATCATCTGCGCCGTGTCGGCGGCGAGGCGGGGGCGATCGTGATCGATCGCGACGGACGCCCGGGGATCGCGCACAACAGCAGCCATTTTGCGCTGGGCTTCGCCGGCGCCAGGATCGAACCGCGTGCGGGGATCCATTATGACGAGTTGAAGGACCTGTTGAACGATGACTGACACCAATGGCCCCCTGATCATCATCGGCGGGCATGAGGACAAGGAAGGCGACCGCGCGATCCTCGCCGAGGTGGCGCGCCGCGTGGCGGGCGGGCGGCTGGTGATCGCGACCGTCGCCAGCCGCAAGCCCGAAGGCTATTTCGATGCCTATCGCGAGGCGATGGCGCCGCTCGGCGTGACCGATCTGGTCGAGCTCTACCTCGACAGCCGCGACGATGCGTTCGATCCGGCACAGGGCGTGCTGATCGAGGGCGCCACGGGCGTGTTCTTCAGCGGCGGCGACCAGCAGCGGATCGCCGACATGATCCGCGGCACGCCGGTGGAGCAGCAGTTGCGCCGGCTGCGCGCGCGGGGCGGGGTGATCGCCGGTACGTCGGCAGGTGCATCGATGATGGGGACGACGATGATGGTCGGGGGTGCGAGCGAACAATCGCACCGCATCGGCGATCTGCGGATGACCGAGGGATTGGGGCTGATCCAGGGCGTGATCATCGACCAGCATTTCGCCGAGCGGGGCCGCATCGGCCGATTGCTTGGTGCGGTCGCGGCGCATCCCGAGGCGATCGGGATCGGGATCGACGAGGACACCGCGATCGTCGTCGAAGATGGCGGCTTCTCCGTGATCGGCGACGGCGCGGTGACGATCGTCGATGCGAGCGGCGCGAGCCTGCCGGATCGGGGGGCGTCGGGCACGCTGTCGATCCGCGACGTCCGGCTGCACCTGTTGAGCGAGGGCAACGTGTTCGATCTCGCCGGTCGGATCGTCGATCCAAGAGCAGCCGCGGCGTGAGCCGCCTCTCGATCGCGATCCTCACCGCGCTGGTCCTCGGCTGGGCGATCGGCACCGCGATTGCGGGGACCGGTGTCGCCGGACCCGCGGCAGCGGTCGCCGCGCCGATCGGCCAATTGTGGCTCGATGCGCTGACGATGACCGTAGTGCCCTTGGTCTTCGCGCTGCTGGTCACCGGTGTGATCGCCGCGGTCGCTCATGCGTCGGGCGGAGTGGTCGCGTTGCGGGCGCTGCTGTGGTTCGCGGCGATGCTGCTCACGACGTCGCTGCTGTGCGCGGCGGTGACCTCCGGCGCGCTGCTGATCTCGCCGGTGCCGCAGGCTGCGTCGGCGTTGCGGCCGGGTAGCCACGACGCGCTGGTGCCGCAGGCGCAGAACTGGCTGGCGGCGATCGCGCCGATGAACCCGGTGCGCGCCGCAGCCGAAACCGCGATGGTGCCGCTGGTGTTCTTCGCGCTGATCTTCGGGTTCGCGGCGAGCCGGATCGAACCCGATCTGCGCGCAAGCCTTGCCCGGGTGTTCGACGCGATCGCCAAGACCATGTTGCAGATCGTGCATTGGGTGCTGGTCGTCGCGCCGATCGGGGTGTTCGCGCTGGCGCTGGGCGTCGGGATCAGGACCGGGGCGGGGGGCGCCGGGGTGCTCGCGCATTATGTCGGGATCGTGGTGGTGGCGGCGCTCGCGACGTTGCTGCTCGCCTATGTCGTGGTGGCGGTCGCGGGGCGAATGACGCCGATCGGGTTCGCGCGGGCGGCGCTGCCGTCGCAGGCGATCGCGCTCAGCACGCAGAGCTCGCTCGCCTCGCTGCCGGCGATGGTCGGCGCGTCCGCGGCGCTCGGCATCGATCGAGGTGCGGCGGGAGTGGTGCTGCCGCTCGCGGTGTCGTTGTTCCGCGCGACCAGCGCCGGGGCGAACGTCGCTGTGGCGGTGTATCTGGCGCATGTCCACGGCGTCTCGGTCGGCATCGGATCGCTGATCGCAGGCGCAGCGATCGCTGCGGTAGTGAGCATCGCCGCGGTCGGTCTGCCGGCCCAGGTGTCGTTCTTCGCGATTATCGCGCCGGTATGCATCGTCATGGGGGTGCCGGTCGTTCTGTTGCCGCTGCTGCTGGCGATCGAGACGCTACCCGACCTGTTTCGGACCGTCGGCAACGTCACCTGGGACCTGGCGATCGCGCGGATCGTCGGGCGTGACCGGGGCGACCCGAACGGAGAACCCGTATGACCGAGAAACCACGCATCTACGGCACCGCCGACGACGACGACAAGGCAAAGCCCGGCAAGGAGGGCATGCGCGGCGAGCATAGCGCGGATCAGCATGTCGACGATCCCGCGCTGCGCCACCCGACCGACACCGCCAACGGCGAGATCGTCGTGCAGGAAACCTCCGGCACCGCCTTCGCCGAAGCCACCGGGCGCGCGGACGGCAAGGACCACGACTGACGGAGGGGTCAGCCCGCCGGCTTGGCGCTCCGCGGTGTGCAGGGGAGCGTCAGCCGCGCGTGCAGACCGGTATCGCGCCAATCGAGCGTGACGCTACCGCCGAGCTGGCGTTCGGCGATCCCGCGGATCATCGACAGGCCGAAGCCGTTGCGGGTCGGTGCGACCGTGGCCGGCCCGCCGGTCTCGATCCAGTCGAGCACCAGCCGGTCCGCCTCCACCCGCCAGTCTATTGCGAGCGCGCCGTGCGGCGTCGCCAGCGCACCGTGGCGGCACGCATTCGCCATCATCTCGTGCAGGATCAGCACCAGCGGCTGGACCATCGCTGCCGGCACCGACAGCGCGGGGCCGTTGGCGCGAACCCGGCCCAGCGCGGGGGTCTCGGCCTGGATCAATCGCGCGAGATCCTCGCCCTTCCAACCCGATGCCGCGAGCAGGCGGTGCGCGCGCGCCAGCGCATCCACGCGGCCGAGCACCAGCGACGAATAATCGTCGATCGTATCGGCGCGGCTTAGCCGGACGATGCTCTGGACCAGCGCGAGCGCGTTCATCGCGCGGTGATCCACCTCCAGCAGCAGCAACCGCTCGCTCGCCTCCAGCTCCTCCGCGCGGCGGCGGGCGGTGACGTCCTTTTGCGACGCGAAATAGTAGATCAGGCTGCCGTCATCGTCATAGACCGGGCTGATCACCAGCTGGTTCCAGAACGCGCTGCCGTCCTTGCGGTAATTGAGGAGTTCGACCGACAGATGATCGTCGCCGCCGGCCAGACCATCGCGGATCGCCCGCACGTCGGCCGGGTCGGTGTCGGGGCCTTGGAGGAAGCGGCAGTTGCGGCCGATGACCTCGTCCGATCCGTAGCCGGTGAGATCGAGGAACGCCTGGTTCGCCAGCACGATCGGTGCATCGGGCAGGGTGGGGTCGCTCACCACCATCGGCATGCGGGTCCGCTCCACCGCCACCAGCGCGAGTTCGCGACGATCGGGGAGGGCGCTCCGGTCCGCCGCTGCGGGAGCATCGCCGAGAAAGGCGGCATCTGTCTGTTGGTCGATCAAGCCGGCAATCCGAACCTATGTTAGATGATGCCAACGCCGCTGTAGTGATCCGGTTCACCGAATTTCGACGCGATCCGCCGTGATCAGGCCGCGCCGGCGCCGATGCGCGCTTGCAAGTGAGCGCCCGCGCGGCGAAGGTGCGCGTGCAATCGAGATTGTGGCGATGGGCGGACAACGACCGGGGCCACGCACCAGGAGAGATCGATGATCGAAGTAAGTCGCCGTGCGATGCTTGGGGCCGGCGGGTTGGGAGTGGCGGCGTTGATGTCGCGGCCGGCGCTCGCCGCCGGTGCTGGATCTACCCTCAAGATCGCTCCCGGGCTCCAGCTGTGGACCGTGAAGGACGAGCTCGCACGCGACTTCGACGGCACGCTGCGCGCGCTGAAGCGGATCGGCTACCAGCGGGTCGAGGCTGCAGGCTGGGTCGGGCGGACCCCCGCCGATTTCCGCAAGGGCATCGCCGCCGCGGGGCTCGAGTGCGTGTCGTGCCATTTCTCGATGCGCGATCTGATCGATGAGCATGAATCCAAGCTCGCCCAGGCGCGCGATGTCGGGGTGCGGTATTTCGTCGCGTCCTCACCGGCGCTCACCAAGCCGCAGGACCCGGCCAAATCGTGGAACCTCGGTCTGGCCGAGGCGATGACGCTTGCCGACTGGCGCCGCAATGCCGACGCGATGAACCGGATCGGCAAGTCCGCCAAGGCGATGGGCATGCGCTTCGGCTATCACAATCACGCTGCCGAGATGCTCGATTACGAGGGCAAGAACGCGTTCCACGAACTGGTGCGCCTGACCGACCCTGCGCTGGTGACCTTCGAGCTCGATCTCGGCTGGGTCGCGGCGGCGGGGCATAGCCCAGCGCAGACGATCGATCATCATCGCGACCGCATCGAATTGCTCCACGTGAAGGACATCTCGGCCAAGGCGCCGGGGCTGAACCAGATCTCACCGGACGTCGCGAGCACGCCCGTCGGGGCGGGCGTGATCGACTGGAAGCCGGTGTTCGCGGCGGCGGACCGCGCCAACATCCAGGCGTGGTTCGTCGAACAGGAACCGCCGTTCGCGCGACCGGCGCTGGAAGGGCTGGCGAAGAGCTTCGCCTATCTGCAGACGCTGAAGGGCTGACCCGGTGACGCCGGTTCGGTACGCCATGGTCGGCGGCGGCGAGGGTGCGTTCATCGGCCCGGTCCACCGCACCGCCGCCGCGATCGCGGGCAATTGCCGGCTGGTCGCCGGGGCTTTCTCCAGCGATGCCGATCGTGCGGCACGCTCGGGCGCAGCGTTGGGCGTGGCGCCCGAGCGCAGCTATGCGAGCTGGCAGGCGCTGATCGACGGCGAGCGTGCGCTGGGCCCGGACGAGGGTGCCGAGTTCGTCGCGATCGTCACCCCCAACCACCTCCACGCCCCGGTCGCGATCGCCGCGCTGGAGGCGGGGTTTCCGGTGCTGACCGACAAGCCGCTGACCGACACGATGGAGGCGGCGACCGCCTTCGTCGATGCGGCGGCGCGGACCGGCGGGCTGGTCGGGGTGACGCATACCTACGCCGCCTATCCGATGGTCCGGCAGGCGCGCGCACTGGTCGCGGGCGGTGGGCTCGGCGCGGTGCGGCGAGTCGCGGTGCGCTATACCCAAGGGTGGCTGGCGCGCGCGGAGGATGCGGTCGGCAAGCAGGCGGAATGGCGGATCGATCCGGCACGGTCGGGGCTGGCGGGGGCATTCGGCGACATCGGCACCCACGCCTTCAACCTGGTCGAGACGATCACCGGCGAGGCGATGGAGCGGATCGCGGCGGAGCTGCGCGCGACGCTGCCAGGTCGCATGCTCGACGACGATGGCGCGGCGATGTTCCGGTTGTCGGGCGGCGGGCGCGGGACGCTGGTGGCGAGCCAGGTGTGCAGCGGCGACGCCAACGGGCTCGCGATCTCGGTGTGGTGCGAAGAGGCGGGCGTCCACTGGGCGCAGGAGAACCCCAACGTGCTGCGCGTCGCGCGGCGCGGCGGGCCCGAGGAGATCTGGACCCCCGGCGTCGACCGCGGCTATCTGGGCGCGGAGGCGATGCGGGTGACGCGGACGCCGTCGGGTCATCCCGAGGGCTATCTCGAGGCGTTCGCCAACATCTATCATGATTTTGCGCTGGCGGTGCGCGGGCAGGCGCCCGACGCGCCCTGCTATGCGAGCCTGGAAGCAGGGAGGCGATCGATGCGCTTCATCGTCGCGGCGCACCGCAGCAGCGCGCAAGACGGGCAATGGACCGATCTGGAGGAGGGTACGTGAAGGGACCGGCGATATTCCTGGCGCAGTTCGCGGGCGACGCGGCGCCGTTCAACAGCCTCGGCGCGATGGCGCGCTGGGCGGGCGACCTCGGCTATGTCGGGGTGCAGATTCCGACGTGGGACAGCCGGCTGATTGACCTCGCCAAGGCGGCGGAGAGCCAGGATTATTGCGACGAGATCGCTGGCGTGTGTGCCGAAGCGGGCGTCGCGATCACCGAGCTGTCGACGCATCTGCAGGGGCAGCTGGTCGCGGTTCACCCCGCCTATGACGCGCTGTTCGATTCGTTCGCGCCGGCCGAGGTCCATGGCCGCCCCGCCGACCGCACCGACTGGGCGTGCCAGCAGCTGCGCCATGCCGCGGTTGCGAGCCGGCGGCTGGGGCTGGACGCGCACGCGACCTTCTCCGGGGCGCTGTTGTGGCACACCATGTATCCGTGGCCGCAGCGGCCGGCGGGGCTGGTCGAGGAAGGTTTCGCGGAGCTGGCACGGCGCTGGCGGCCGTTGCTCGACGCGTTCGATGCGGAGGGGATCGATCTCGCCTATGAGATCCACCCGGGCGAGGATCTGCACGACGGGATCAGCTGGGAGCGTTTCCTGGCGGCGGTGGACAATCACCCGCGCGCCAACATCCTCTACGATCCCAGCCATTTCGTCTTGCAACAGCTCGATTACCTGCAGTTCATCGACATCTATCACGAGCGGATCCGCATGTTCCATGTGAAGGATGCCGAGTTCGTGCCGTCGGGTCGTGCCGGGGTCTATGGCGGCTATGCGGATTGGGGCGACCGGCCGGGCCGGTTCCGCTCCCTCGGCGACGGGCAGGTCGATTTCGGCGGAATCTTCTCGCGGCTGACGCAGCACGGCTATGAGGGCTGGGCGGTGCTCGAATGGGAATGCTTCCTGAAGCATCCCGAGCAAGGCGCCGCAGAAGGCGCGCCGTTCATTGCCGCGCACATGATCCGCCGTGCCGAACACGCCTTCGACGATTTCGCGGGCGCCGCGCCCGATGCGGCGCGCAACCGGCGCATTCTCGGCCTGGATGCTGGCTGACATGTCTGGAGGCAGGGCCTCGACAAACCCACTCGTCATTCCCGCGAAGGCGGGAATCCATACTGGCGAGCGTCGCGAGTAATTCGCAAACGATAGCCAGTCTGGATTCCCGCCTTCGCGGGAATGACGGAATGGTTGATTGGACGCTACCCGTACCGCGGTTTCAAAGAAGGACCAATCATGACCGCCTCCATTCGCATCCGGCTGTCGCTGATGATGTTCCTTCAATATGCGGTGTGGGGCGCGTGGTTCGTGCCGTTCAGCACTTATCTGGTGCATCACGGTCTGCAGGCGTGGATCGGAACGATCTATTCGGCGCAGGGCTGGGCGGCGATCGCCGCGCCGCTGTTCGTCGGCGCGATCGCGGACCGGTATTTCTCTGCGGAGAAGGTGATGGGCGTGCTCCATATCGCGAGCGGCGCCTTGTTGTTCGCGCTGTCGACCGTCGATGCGGATCCGGCGCTGATGTTCGCGGCGACGCTCGGCGTGCTGCTCGCCTATATGCCGACCATCGCGCTGTCGAACGCGATCGCGTTCAACGCGATCACCGATGTCGAGCGGCAGTTTCCGGGCATCCGGGTGTTCGGCACGATCGGCTGGATCGTCGCCGGGCTGATCGTCGGCAGTCTCGGTGCCGAGCGTACCCCGATCCCGCTCTACCTCGCCGGGACCGCGTCGCTGTTCTACGGTGCCTATGCCTTCACCCTGCCGACGGTGCCGCCGCGCGCGGGCGGGCAGCCGGTGTCGGCGGGTTCGCTGCTCGGGCTCGACGCGATCCGCGAGGGCGATCGCAGCTTTTGGGCGCTGATCGCGTGCGCGCTGCTGATGATGATCCCGTTCGCCTTCTACAACGTCTACGCCAACGCGTTTCTCGACGGGATCGGGCTGAAGGCTGCGGCGGCGGTGCAGACGATCGGACAGGTGTCGGAGGTCGGGTTCCTGCTGCTGCTGCCGCTGTTCTTCCGCTTTCTGGGGATCAAGGGCGTGCTGCTGGTCGGTATGCTCGCGTGGGCGGTTCGCTACGTGCTGTTCGCGAATGGCTTCGATGCCAACGGGCCGATCACCCCGGTGCTGTTCGTGGCGCTCGCGCTGCACGGCGTGTGCTTCGACTTCGTCATCGTCGCGGCGACGATCTGGGTCGACAAGCATTTCCCGACCGAGACCCGCGGGCGGGCGCAGTCGTTCCTGGCGCTGGTGACGTGGGGCGTGGGCTATGTGGTCGGCAGCAACGCCGCCAATCTGGTGTTCAACGCCACCGCGGGTGCCGGCGGGCAGCCGGTGTGGCACAGCTTCTGGCTGGTGCCCGCGGGCCTCGCCGGTGTGACCGCGGTAATCTTCCTGCTGATCTTCCGCGACCGCACCCGCGGCGTGGCGAGCGCACATTGATCCGCCGGCACTGGACAGCGGCGGCTGGTTCGGACACTAGTTCTAACAAATCATAAGGATGCGGCTAACGACATCCCCATCGGATTCGGAGTGGATGATGTCGGCTGGCCATTTTGATAGTCTCGATCGCCGCGCGCTGTTGCGCAGCGCCTTCCTGCTCGTCGGCGGGATCGGCATAGCGCCCGAGGTGCTGGCGCAGGCACAGACCAAGGGCGGCTTCTTCACCGCGCCCGAACGCGGCACGCTGGCCGCGCTGTGCGACACGATGATCCCGCGTACCGACACCCCCGGCGCCGTCGATGCGAAGGTACCGCAGTTCCTCGATTCGCTGATGAGCAACTGGGCGTCGGCCGCGCACAAGGCGCAGTTTCGCGATACCGTGGCACGGCTGGATCGATCGGCACGGGCCGAGCTCGGCAAGCCGCTGGCGTCGGCGCCCGCTGCGGCGCGCACTGCGTGGCTGACGAAGCAGGACGCGGCGCTGCTGGCGGCGGGCGATGGCGGTTATCGTGATTTCAAGCGGCTGCTGCTGACCGGCTATTATTTTTCGGAAGCCGGCGCGACGCAGGAACTGCGCTACGAATTGGTGCCGGGCGTCTGGGAGCCGTCGATCCCGATCACCCCCGACACGCGCAGCTGGGCTGCCTGAGAGGATCAACATGAAATTCGATGCGATCGTGGTCGGCTCTGGCATGAGCGGCGGCTGGGCGGCCAAGGAACTCGCCGAGCGCGGATTGAAGACGCTGGTGATCGAGCGGGGCCGTCATCTCGAACATGGCGCCGACTACACCGATTCGGCGTCGCCGTGGGAGCTCGACAATTACGGCATGGTCTCGGAAAACGAGATCGACGCCGAATATCCGGTGCAGAGCCAGTGCTACGCCTTTTCGACCGCGACCAAGCACCTGTGGGTGAAGGATAGCGATCACCCCTATACGACGCCGGCGGACCGGCCCTTCATGTGGATCCGCGGCTATCACCTCGGCGGTCGGTCGATCATGTGGGCACGCCAGTCGTACCGGATGAGCGAAATGGATTTCGCCGCGAACAAGGCCGATGGGCACGCCATCGACTGGCCGATCCGCTATGCCGACATGGCGCCGTGGTACGATCATGTCGAGACCTTCGCGGGCATATCGGGCGAGAATGACGGGCTCGATCAGCTTCCCGATGGCAAGTTCCTGCCGCCGATGGCGCTGACCCCGCCGGAGATCGAGTTCGGCCGCAAGATCGAGGCGAAATATCCGACCCGCAAGCTGATCACCGGCCGCTGCGCGCATCTCACCGCGCCGACCAAGGTGCATGAGGATCTGGGCCGCACGGCGTGCCAGTATCGGTCGCTGTGCGAGCGCGGCTGTTCGTACGGCGCGTATTTCTCCAGCCTGTCGGCGACGTTGCCCGCGGCGATGCGTACCGGCAACGTCACCGTCGTGACCGACGCGATCGCGCATAGCGTGATCCACGATCCCAAGACCGGGCGCGCCACCGGGGTGCGGGTAATCGATGCCAAGACCAAGCAGGGCCGCACCTATGAGGGGCGGATGGTGTATCTCTGCGCGTCGACGCTCGGCACGGCGCAGGTGATGCTCAATTCGGTGTCGGAGGCTTTTCCGAACGGCATCGCCAACCGATCGGACCAAGTGGGGCGCAACCTCACCGACCATCTGAGCGGATTGGGCGCGAGCGGCACCTATCCGGGGTACGAGGACATCTACCATCACGGGCGGCGCCCCAACGGCTTCTACATCCCGCGCTACCGCAACGTCACCGAGCCCGCGGACGGCTATGTCCGTGGCTTCGGGTTCCAGGGCCGGATCATCCGCGACGGATGGCAGCGCGGCATGGGCGCGCCCGGCGTCGGCGCCGCGCTGAAATCGGAACTGCGCAAGCCCGGCCCGTGGCGCGCGTCGCTCGGCGGCTTCGGCGAGATGCTGCCCCGTCCCGACAACCGGATCACGCTCAGCAGCACCGCCAAGGACAAATGGGGCATCCCGATCCCGCATATCGACGTCAGTCTCGGCGCCAACGACCTGGCGATGATCGCACAGGTCGGCGAGGATGCGCGCGCGATGCTCGAAGTCGCGGGATGCACCGACATCAGGGTCAGCAAGCATTATGGCGGGGTCGGGCTCGGCATCCACGAGATGGGGAGCGCGCGGATGGGGCACGATCCCAAGACGTCGGTGGTCAACAAGTACAACCAGGCGCACGACGTGCCCAATCTGTTCGTCACCGACGGGGCGTGCATGACGTCGTCGGGCTGCCAGAATCCCTCGCTGACCTACATGGCGATGTCGGCGCGTGCCGCGCACCATGGCGCTGAATTCCTGAAGGAGAACAAGATTTGATCCGGACGATGAAGCTCGCTCTGGCGATGTCGGCACTGGCGCTGGTCGGCGCCGCGCCCCCACCCGCCCCCAAACAATGGCAGGTCCAGATGCTCAACAAGGGTCCGGACGGCCAGATGATGGTCTTCTCGCCCGCGAAACTCGCGATCGCGCCGGGCGATAGCGTCAAGTTCGTCGCCACCGACAAGGGCCACAACGCGGAGTCGATCGCGGGCATGATCCCGGCGGGTGCGCCTGCGTTCAAGGGCGCGATCAACCAGGAGATCGTGGTCAAGTTCGACCGCGCGGGACTATATGGCTACAAGTGCCTGCCGCATCTGGGCATCGGTATGGTCGGCGTCATCCAGGTCGGCAACGCCGCCAACCGCGCGCAGCTACAGGCCGCAGCGGCGACGCTGCCAGGGATGGGCAAGAAGCGGATGACGGCGCTGCTCGCGAGCTGACGCGGCCGCCGATCAGCGAGCCGCGACGATCCGCGGCAGCGTCTTGATCGGTTCGACGGTGATGGCGCGGAACCAGGTTTCCGCGCCCTCGGACTGGAGCTGGATGCGGCCATGGGTCAGCGGCACGCGGGTGCCGTCGGGGGCGATCGTCGCCAGATCGCGGATCTGCGCCACCGGCACCCCGTTGACGACATGGACCGCCCGGTCACCGACCACATACAGATCTAGCGTGTTCCATTCGCCGGTCGGACGCTCTGCGTCGGTCGCGGCCTCGACGTTCCAGGTCGGAGTGCCGTTGATCATGTCGACCTCGCGTCCGCCGAGCCGATAGCGAAGCTGCGGCGCGATCAGGCGCGGATCGGTGACGACATCGGTACGCCCGCGTAGCTGCTTGCCGACCATCACGACCATGCCGGTCGACCCGCGCATGATCTCGAACTCCACCGACGGCGACCAGGTCCCGAACACCGCCCCCGGTTCACCATGGGTGTGGTACAACAGCCCGTTGTTCTGCGCCTCGCGAAGCCGCGGCGCGTATCGCTTGGTGCCCCATTTGAATTGAAGCCGAAGATGGTAGTCGCGCAGGTCGGCCTTGTTGACGAGGCTGCCCCAGGTCTCGCCCTTCACCCAGATCGCCGGCGCGCCGTCGATGGTGCGGACCGCGAAGTCCTGATTGCCGGGTCGCGCGGTTCCGATCGGGCTGGCGCCGGGCGCGCCGCGATAGGTTATCGACGGATCGGCGTAGCCGAGCCACGCGTCCCAGTCGGCGAGGTCTCGCCCGTCGAAGAGGCTGCGCTTCGGCCCGCTGGCGGCGGGGACATCGACGAGGCGGAGGCGCTGCGCCGGCTCAGCCATCGCGGGCGTCTGCTCGGGCGAACCCTGCGCGACAGCCACGCCGGCGATCGCCAGCAATCCGATGATCGACAATCGCTTCACCCGCACATCTCCCCGCAGTCGCATCGGACGCTAGCGTACTCGCCGGGCAGAAACGACGGCAAAAGCGCACGATGCTTGCGCCGCGCCAGCGTCCGACGCATCGTGGTCTTGTATATCGTCACTAAGCGAGCGACCGGGACGGGTCGCCGCGACCAAGGAGACCGGGATGAAGTTCGCTGGATCGATCGCCGCAGGTATCGCCGCGTTGTCGTTGCTCGGCGCCGCGCCGCCGCCACCGGCACGACCTGCGATCGACGGGATCTCGCATCTCGCAGTCTACTCGACCGACATGGCCAAGTCGGAAGATTTCTACGTCCGGGTGCTCGGTGCCCGCAAAGGCGCCGACCCCGAGGAGGCGAACGGCGTCCGCTTCTACTTCAGCCCGCGGCAGTTCGTCGAAGTGCTGCCCGCACCCGCCACGCACGGGCCGAGCATGCTCGCGCATGTCGCCTACACCACCGCAGATGCGGCCGGCATGCGCGCCTATCTCGCCGCCAACGCGGTGCGCGAGCTGTCGCCGGTGCGGGCCGGCGCGGCGGGCGAGCGCTGGTTCGCGACCCGCGATCCGGAGGGCAATGTCGTGCAGTTCGTCCAGCCCGCGCCAGGCGGAGAAGCGGTCGGCTCGGCGATCAGCGGGCGGATCATCCATGTCGGTCATCTGGTCCACGACCGTGCCAAGCAGGACGGCTTCTATCGCCGTCTGCTCGGCTTCCGGCCTTATTGGTACGGCGCGTTCAACGCCGACAAGGTCGACTGGGTGTCGCAGCAGGCGCCCGACGGCCGCGACTGGCTCGAGTACATGATGGTCGGGCCGGGCTCGGACGTGCCGCTCACCAAGGTCGACGCCAACCAACTGGGCGTTCTCAATCATCTGTCGCTCGGGGTCGTCAACATGCAGGCGGCGGTGACCAAGCTCTATGCCGAGAACCGGCTGAGCCCGCGACACGACGGCCCGCAGATGGGGCTCGACGGTAAATGGCAGGCGAACTTCTATGATCCCGACGGCACGCGCGTCGAGCTGATGGAGTACAAGGCGGTAATCAAACCGTGCTGTTCGAGCTTCACCGCGGACGATCCAACGCCCTGATCGACGCTCCTTTCGCCCTGCCGATCTACGACCTTAGGCTCGATTGACAGGGTCGAGCCTCAGCACGCATGTTACCGGTATCAAGCGGCGCGAAGGAGCATCATGCCGAAGATCGTCAACGCTCGGGTCATCATCACCTCGCCCGGGCGCAACTTCGTCACGCTGAAGATCGAATGCGACGACGGCACCACCGGCGTCGGTGACGCGACGCTCAACGGTCGCGAACTGGCGGTCGCGAGCTACCTCGCCGATCATGTCGTGCCGTGCCTGATCGGGCGTGACGCGCACCGGATCGAGGATGTCTGGCAGTATCTGTACAAGGGTGCCTATTGGCGTCGAGGCCCGGTGACGATGACCGCGATTGCGGCGGTCGATACCGCCTTGTGGGATATCAAGGGAAAGCTGGCGGGGCTGCCGGTGTACCAGTTGCTCGGCGGGGCGAGCCGTGAGGCGGTGACGGTCTATTGCCATGCCAACGGCACGTCGATCGACGACACCATCGCCGCCGCGCTCGAATATCAGCAGCAGGGCTTTCGCGCGATCCGGCTGCAATGCGGCGTGCCGGGCATGGCGTCGACCTATGGGGTGTCGAAGGACCGCTACTTCTACGAGCCCGCGGATGGCGATCTGCCGTCCGAGAGTGTCTGGAACACCAGCCGCTATCTTCGCATCGTGCCCGAGCTGTTCAAGGCGGCGCGCGAGGCGCTCGGCTGGGACGTCCACCTGCTCCACGACATCCACCACCGGCTGACCCCGATCGAGGCGGGACGGCTCGGCAAGGATCTGGAGCCGTATCGCCCGTTCTGGCTCGAGGACGCGACCCCGGCGGAGAACCAGGAAGCGTTCAAGCTAATCCGGCAACATACCAGCGCGCCGCTCGCGGTGGGCGAGATCTTCAATTCGATCTGGGATGCGAAGGACCTGATCCAGAACCAGCTGATCGACTATATCCGCGCGACCGTGGTGCATGCCGGCGGCATCACCCATTTGCGCCGGATCGCGGCGTTCGCGGACCTCTATCAGGTCCGTACCGGATGCCACGGCGCGACCGATCTGTCGCCGGTGTGCATGGCCGCGGCGCTGCACTTCGATCTGTCGGTGCCGAATTTCGGGATCCAGGAATATATGCGCCACACGCCCGAAACCGACGCGGTGTTCCCGCACGCATACAGTATCGAGGGCGGCATGATGCATCCCGGCGACGAGCCCGGGCTGGGCGTCGACATCGACGAGGAACTCGCCAAGGGGTATGAATATAAGCCCGCCTTCCTGCCGGTGAACCGGCTCGAAGACGGCACGATGTACAGCTGGTGAGCGATCTTACCGACGCCGTCGCCGCAAGGCCCGTCCCCGAGATCCCGGCGGCGGTGAAGCCGCGCGGGCGGATCCGGTGGATCGTCTGCGGGCTGCTCTTCGCCGCGGTGGTGCTGTCGTACATCGACCGGCTGGTGCTCGGCGTGCTCAAGCCGCAGCTCACCAGCCTCTATGGCTGGACCAACAACGGCTATGGCGACATCACCGGCTATTTCCAGGTCTGCTACGGCCTCGGTTTCCTGTTCTTCGGCTGGCTGATCGATCGAATCGGCGCGCGAGCCGGCTACGTGCTCGCGATGGGCATGTGGACGGTGGGGCATTTTGCGCAGGTGCTGGTGACCAGCACGCTGGGTTTCACGATCGCACGCATCCCGCTCGCGCTCGGCGAGGCGGGGACCTATCCGGCGGCGCTGGCGGCTGTATCGCGGTGGTTCCCGAAGAAGGAGCGTGCGCTCGCAATCGGGATCTTCAACGCGGGTGCCAATGTCGGCGCGATCGTCACCCCGATGCTGGTGTCGTTCCTGGTCGCGGGGCTGCTGCTCGACTGGCGGTGGGCGTTCATCATCACCGGATCGTTCAACCTCGTCTGGCTCGCGGCGTGGATCATGTTCTACCGCAACCCGGCCGATCACCGCACGCTGACCACCGAAGAGCGCGCCTATATCGAATCCGAACCCGCCGAGGATGTCGGCCGCGCGGGCTTCTTCCGCGTGCTTCGCCACCGTCAGACCTGGGCCTATATGTCGGGCCGCTTCCTGATCGATCCGGTGTGGTGGACGTTCCTGTTTTGGCTGCCCGATTTCTTCAGCAAGCAATATGGCTACGACCTGAAGAGCTTTGGCCCGCCGCTGGTGGCGATCTACCTGCTGGCGGATGTCGGCGCGATCGCGGGCGGGTGGACGTCGTCGCACCTGCTGAAGCGCGGCGTCGCGACCGGCCGGGCGCGCAAATGGACGATGTTCGGGTGTGCGTTGTTCGCGCTGCCGGTGATGTTCGCGGTGCAGGCGAGCAACATCTGGGTCGCGGTCGCCTTTATCGGCCTGGCATGTGCCGCGCATCAGGGCTTCTCGACCAATTTGTTCGCGATGCCGGGCGATCTGTTTCCGCGCTATGCGCAGGGCACGCTGATCGGGCTGGGCGGGTTCGCCGGTGCGGCGGGGGGCTTCATCGCGTCGAAGTCGCTGGGCGTGCTGCTCGACACCGTCGGCAGCTACGAACCCTTCTTCATCGCCTGTGGACTGGCGTATCTTGTCGCGCTGCTGGTCACCCACCTGATCAACCCGCGCTACGCCGAAGTGCGGATGAACGGCGCGACCTAGAGGCTGCTCCTCAGGCGCTTAGAAAAGTGGCCCGGCGCGTGAACGCCGGGCCATAGTCTACGCCTGGGAGCTTCACCCCGCGTGTCTCTTGAGAACTGCGCTATTCGGCATTGCCGATCGTGTTGCCGGCGATCGGATCGGTGACATCGTCGCTCGTGTTGCCGCCGATGCTGCCGTCCTCCGCGACGGTGACGTTGCCGGCTTCGTCGAAACCGTTCGCGTCCACCGCGCTGTCGAAGGCAGCCTCGTTCGACGTCGCGACATTGTCGGCGGCGTCGTTCTTGCCGCACGCCGTCAGCGTCACGGCGAGCGCGATCGAGGCGGCGATCATGGACTTCTTCATTCGTCTTCCTTCCTTGGTGTAACCTGTCAGTGGCAGCGCGGCGGCGGGCGGCGCGGTTCGGCACGGTCGCTGGCGATCAGGGCGTCGCCGATCATCGTGAAGAAGGCGCGGCCATGGCCGGAGCGGCCGACGTCCCATTCCGGATGCCATTGCACCCCGATCACCGCGGCATCGCAGGGCCGTGCCGAGACCGCCTCGATCAACCGGTCGCCGACCGCGATCGCCTCGACCGCGAGCCCGGTGCCGAGCCGGTCGATGCCCTGTTCATGGACCGAGTTCACCGTCAGATGCCGCTCGCCGAGCGCGCGTGCCAGCACGCCGCCCTCGGTCAGCGCGACCTCGTGGCGGTGGCTGAACAGTTCGGCATAGTCGCGATCCCAGTTGCCGAGATGGTGGCGTCCGGCGCAGGCGTCGTGCGACAGCGTGCCGCCGAACAGGACGTTGATCTCCTGCAACCCACGGCAAATCCCGAACAGCGGCTTGCCCGCTTCGATGATGCGGTCGGCGAGGCGCAGCGCGACCTCGTCGCGTTCGGCGTCGTGCGGCATCGTCGTCGCGGCCGCGGCGCCGCCGTAATGCGCCGGACCGACATTGGACCGCGATCCGGTCAGCAGCAGGCCGTCGAGCAGTTCTGCGGTCGCAGCGATATCGACCGCGGATGCGATCGCGGGGACGAGCAGCACCGTTGCGCCGGCGATCGCCGCGAGCGGTTCGACGAAGCGGCTGGCGACGACCTGTACCGGGCGGCCCGCCACCTCGTTGCAGCACAGCACGCCGATCACCGGACGGCGGCCGCTCATGGCTCGACCGCGTGGACGAGGACGTGGCGGAGGGCGACGCCGGCGGCGGGATCGAGGCGGATCGCCTCGGGCTGCACCACGACACTGTCGGGGGCGACGTCGGACAACAGCCAGACATTGCCGCCGATCGTGGCGCGGTCGCCGATCGAGACGCGGCCGAGGATCGTCGCGCCGGCATAGATTACCACGTCGTCGCCGACGATCGGATGTCGCGCCAGCCGGGTAGTCGCCGCATGACGAGCGATGCCGAGCGGCGATCGTGCGCCGAGTGTGACGTGCTGGTACAGCCGCACGCGACGACCGATGATCGCGGTCTCGCCGATCACCACGCCGGTGCCGTGATCGATGAAGAAGCCTTCGCCGATCGTCGCGCCAGGGTGGATGTCGATCCCGGTCCGCTCGTTTGCGAGTTCGGAGATGATGCGGGCGACGATCGGCGCGCCGAGCGAGTCGAGCTGGTGCGCGATCCGGTGGTAGAGCGTGGCGATCGCGCCGGGATAGCAGAGGAGGATCTCGTCGACGCTGCGTGCCGCGGGATCGCCGAGGAAGGCGGCCTCGACGTCGCTGTCGACCAGGCGCCTGATCTCGCCCAGCGTCGCGCCGAACAGCCGCACGATCGTGCCCGCCTGATCGGCGTCGAAGCGATCGCTGCTCTCCTGCTGCCAATAGCCGAGTTCGGCGGCGACTTCGCGTTCCAGATCGGTGAAGGCGGCGATAAGCTTTGCGGCGACGAAGCCGTCCTCATCCGCGGCGGCGCCCGCGAAGCGGCCGAGCCGCCGGGGGTAGATCGCGGCGCCGAGCGTATCGACGACATTGGCGAGTGCCCAGCGCGACGGGAAACTGGCGGTGTCGCGCGCGCTTTCGCGGGTGCTGCGCCAATCGATGCGGGCGGCGCTCAGATCGTCGACCGCACTACCGATCGTGGCGGTTGCGGATCGGGTCTGTCGAGCGGCATCGTCGAAGGGCTGGGCGGTCATCGGTTTCTCCGCCGCCGAGCATATCCTACCAGCTAAGTAGGTATTTAAACAATTGCTTGTCGGTCGCGAAGGCTGGCTGTCGCGGTGCGCTCATGCTGCATCTGCGTTCATCATGTGGCGCTCCCGGCCGCGAGCGACTAGGGGTCGCGCATGAACGGTGAGCCCAGCAGCATATCGATGCCCCGGCGCGAATTCGTCGCCTTCGTCGCGGCGGTGATGGCGGTGAACGCGCTCGGCGTCGACCTGATGCTGCCGGCGCTGGCGGATCTCGGCCGCGACCTGTCGATCGCGACCGCGAACCACCGGCAATGGGTGGTGACGGCGTATCTGCTCGGCTTCGGCGCGGGCCAGCTCGTCTACGGGCCGCTCGCCGACCGGTTCGGCCGCAAGCCGATCCTCGCGGTGACGCTGGCGGGGTTCGTCGCGGCAAGCGTTTTCGCGGCCGGATCGGCGACGTTCGAGGCGTTGCTGGGTGCGCGGGTGCTGCAGGGATTGATGTCGGCGTCGACGCGGGTGCTGGCAGTGGCGATCGTCCGCGACCGCTATTCGGGACGGCAGATGGCGCGCACCCTGTCGTTGGCGCAGATGATCTTCTTCCTGGTGCCGATCCTGGCGCCGAGCCTCGGCCAGATCCTGCTTGAATTCGGGCCGTGGCGCTTCATCTTCTACGCGCTCGGCGGGTTCGCGGCGCTGATCTGCGCCTGGACGGTGGTGCGCCTGCCCGAGACGCTGCCGGTCGCGCGGCGGATTCCGATCTCGATCAAGACGCTGAAAAGCTCCTATCGGCTGACGCTCACCAACCGTTATTCGCTCGGCTATGCGATCGCGGCGTCGCTGACGTTCGGCGGCATCATCGCGTTCGTGTCGTCGGCGCAACAGATCTTCGTCGACGAATTCCATGCGGGCGAGCGCTTCACGCTGTTGTTCGCGCTGTGCGCCTTTTCGATGGGGTGCGCGTCGTTCCTCAACAGCCGGCTGGTCGAGCGGCTCGGCACGCGATTGATCTCGCAGTCCGCGGTGATGGGGCTGATTGCGCTGTCGGTGGTGCATCTGCTGGTGATCGGCGCGGGTGCCGAATCGCTGTGGACGTACATTGCGTTCCAGGCGCTGAGCATGACCTGCATCGGCTTGTGCGGCTCCAATTTCGGATCGATGGCGATGGAGCCGGTCGGCGCGATTGCGGGCACCGCATCGTCGGTGCAGGGCTTCATCAGCAGCATCGGCGCGGTGATGGTCGGATCCGCGATCGGGCAATCGTACAACGGCACCACCTACCCGCTCGCGATCGGCTATCTGTGCATCGGGCTGGCGGTGCTCGCGGTGGTGTTCTGGGTCGAAGGCGGCAAGTTGTTCACCGCCCGGATGGCGCCCGGCGCGGCAGTGCGGCAGGACTAGCGGCAGACGGCGACATGGGAGCGTGACGGTGATGGCGGTGACGCTGGCATATCTGCTGTTCCTGCCCGTCGCCGCGCTCTGCTTCTGGCGGCTGTCTTGCCGCACCGCGATCCTCGTCACCGCGATCGGCGGCTGGCTGTTGCTGCCGGTCGCGCATTACCCGCGGCTCGCGGAGGGCAGCGATCTGGCGTGGTGTATCGTCGGCATTGCGCTGCCGTCGGACATGCTGGTGACCAAGGCGTGGATCGCGCCGGTGGTCGCGCTGATCGGTGGTGCGATATGCGACCGTGCGGCGATCAAGGCGTGGCGACCGACCGCGATCGATGCGCCGATGACATTGTGGTGCGTCTGGCCGCTCGTCCCGGGGCTCGTCGTGGGGGGCGGCGACCCGCCGCCCGTGATTGCGGCGCTCTATATCACCGGGGCTTGGGGCGTGCCGTGGCTGATCGGGCGCGTGTGGTTCGCGGATCGGGAGGGCGGCCTGATGCTCACCCGCGGACTGGCGCTGTCGGGGCTCGCGCTGACGCCGATCGCCATCATCGAGACGGTACGTCCGCCGCTGCTCTACGGCTTGTTCTACGGCCCGCATCCGTTCCGCTTCGACGGCATCTACCGCTATTTCGGCTATCGGCCGCTCGGCTTCATGGAAGACGGCAATCTGTACGGGCTGTGGGCGACGATCGGTGCGCTGGCCGCGATCTGGGTGGCGCGGCGCCCTGCCGAGCTCGACGAGAAGCGGTTCTGGTTCATCGTCGCGGCGGTGACGACCGGCGTCGCGATCGCGGCGCAGTCGGTCGGCGCATTGGTGCTGCTGGCCATCGGCGTCGCGGTAATGCTGCTGAGGAACGTCGCGATCGTCCTGCCCGCATTGGCCGTGGCAGCAACGGGGGTGCTGGGGCTTGCCGCGGTGCATTTCAGCGGGGTGGTGCCGCTACGCACGCTCGCAGCGGGCGCGGTCGGACAGCAGACGATCGGGACCCTGCGCGCGGTCGGGCGTCAATCCTTCGCCTGGCGGGTGTCGCAGGACATCAAGACCTTACCCGGCGCTACCGCAGCGCCGATCGCCGGCACGTCGCGCTGGGACTGGTGGCGTCGCTTCGGCACCCGGCCCTGGGGCCAGCCGCTGCTGATCATCGGGCAATATGGGCTGATCGGACTCGCGCTCGCCTGGGGCAGCCTGGCGCTCGCCGCCGCCGCCGGGCTGGTGCGCTACCGGCGCTGGGGCGACCGAGTCGACGATGGCACGGTGGTGCCGCTGGCGCTGGTCGTTATCCTGACGCTGGCGGATGCGCTGCTCAACGCGTTCTTCTTCTCGGCGGCGATCCTCGCCGCCGGCGCGATCGCCAGGCACCCCGGACAGAACCGGGGTGCACGGCGACCGGGTGTCGGGCGGGTAGCGGATTAGCGGCCGACGGCTTCCTTCAGCTTCTTGGCGGCGCGGCTGACGATGCCTTCCTCGGCTGCCTCGGCGTCGGCCTTGGTGCGATGCGCGACACCTGCGGGCTCGGCCGGCGGTGCGTAGACCGAGAACAGCTTCATCGCGCCGCTGCCCTTGTTGAGGATGTTGTGCTCGGCGCCCTTGGGGATCACGATCATGTGGTTGGCGACGACCTTGGTGTTGGCCCCGTCGATCACCGCCTGCCCCTCGCCGGCCACGAAGAAGGTGGTCTGGTCGGCGGGATGGGTCTCCATGCCGATATCGTCGCCGGCCTCGATGCTCATCAGCACGATCTGGACCTTGGCGTCGCGATAGACCTCCTTCTGGAAGAAGTCGTTCTTGGTCGCGAGATCGATCATGTCCTTGTTGAAGATCGCCATCGTTGTCTTGCTCCTCATAGTCGTCGGCTAGGACGATCCATCCGCCATCTCGTTCCTCCCGACGTCGCTCGCGCCTGAGGAGAGGAACGATCCGCGTCGCCGATCCTTCATGTCGCGAGCCTAGGAGATGGTAATGGACGATGATCGTGTGTGGACGTTCGAAGAGAGCCTGTGGACCGCGGATGCCGAGCATTATCGCAACTCGATCGACGCCGAATGCCTGATGGTCCTGCCGACCCCGCCCTATGTGTTGAGCGGCGAGCAGGCGGTCGAGGCGGTCGCGTCGACCCCGCGCTGGTCGACGGTCGAGATGAGCGACAAGCGCGTCGCGCGGCCTGAAGAGGGGATGATCGTCGTCGCCTATCAGGTGAAGGCGTCGCGCGACGGCGAGGAATATGAGGCGCATTGCACCTCGACCTATCGCCGCCGCGGGCATGAGGACTGGCAGGTCGTGCAGCACCAGCAGACCCCGCCGCTGGCGTTCGGCACGGCCGAAGCATCGAACAGCGCTGGCTAGCGCACCGCGGCGCCCGCGATCGCTTGCTGGGCGGCACGCCGTTCGGGCGTGTCGTACCCGCCGAGCGCGACCGGGCGCAGGGTGCGGCGCGCCTCTTCGCTGAGGCCGCGCTTGGCATATTCGGTGCCGAGCGCGAGCCGGGCGACCGGTGCGTTCGGCACCCGCGTCACCGCCCCCGCCAGCGCATCGACCGCGAGCGGTGGCGCGGTATCCCCCGCATAGCTGCGATAATAAGCGAGCAGCGGCAGCACCGCCTCGGTGTCCGCCCGGTTGGCGCGGGCGATCACCTCGCGCCCGGCGCGTAGCTGAGCAGCGCGCTGGTCGGCTGGGGCCGCCTGCGCCGCCAGTGTCATCGCGCTTCCCTTCCACGCGAGCGCGGCGGTATCGCCCGGCCGCAGCACCAGCGTCGCCTCCGCCGCGGCTTGGCACGCCGCGGGATGGCCGGTCCGGCACTCGGCCTCGGCCAGCAGCAACTGCGCGTCGACATCGCCGGGGTAGCGCGCGGCATCGCGACGCAGGCGGTCGAGCCATTCGTCGCGGGTGGCGATCGCCTTTCGATGCGTCTTGGCGAGCTTGGCGGTCTCGTCGGGCGTGCTGCCGACTTCTGGCTCCGCTGACAGGTCGACACGCGAGCCGAGTTCGAGGCGCCCCTTGATGAACGCGGCCTGCCCCTTGGTGAGGCGGGTCACCTGGGGGTCGGGGATGCGATCGGCGGGGTAGGCCATCTTGTCGAACGGCTTCTTGCCGCGATAATATTTGCGCAGTTCGGCGGCAAGCTGGTCGAGATCGCCGAAGGCCGATGCCGCCTCGGCGGGCGTGGCGCCATTGGCATAGGCGAGCAGATACGCGCGCAGCCGCGGCCGCCAGGCATCCGAGAAGAACAGGAAATGCGTCAGCATCCACGCGTGCGTCGGCGTCCATCGGCGACGCGACGCCTTTGGGTTCAGGTAGCTACCGTCGAAAACCTGGGCGAGCGGGTAGCCGCCATAGCGATCGAGCGTGGAGGTGGTGCCGATCGGTACGCGGCCATAGTCGAGCTGGTTCTCGCCATGCGTTCCCATCGTCGCGAACACCTGGCCGAAACCGTCGAGATACCAGCGGGGGTAGGCTGCGGGGAAATAGGTCTGCAGGTAATGCTGTGCGAAGCCGGCGTAGAGCAGATAGTCCGATGGCACGACCACCGACTTCTCGTTGGGCAAGCCGACGCGGTCGCCGCTATTCGACAGGCCGATCAGCGACGATCCGCCATAGCCGTTCATGCCGAAATTGCCGGTGCCGTCGGATGCGCGATCGTTGAGCGCGGACAGCATGCCCTGGAACCGTTCCCAGCTGATGCCGCGTTCGGTGATCACCTTCTGGTCGATCCGGCTGGTCGCCATGACCGCGCCATCGTCGCGCGGATCGTAATAGCGCATGTCGCCGAACTCGTCGGGGAAGGGGCCCTGCTGCCATCGCAGGTTGCGAAGGCCCATCGCGGTGAATTCCGCGACATCGCCGATCAGGGTGACTCGCAGCTTGACGGTGTCGTCGGGCTTGTCGACGCGCCCGAGCAGCATCGACAGCAGGAAGTGCAGCCGTTCGAGGTTGCGCGCGATGCGGATTAGGTCCGTTTCCTTGCCGTCGCTCAGCACCACGACGTGCGGCGTTTCCGCCTCGCGCCAATTGCTGGGCTCGGCACGGCGACCGGTGACGAGGATGTCGTCGGCACGAACGGCGGGCGACCGCGCGGGAGTAGCGGGCGGCGCCGACGAGGGCGTGGTCTGCGCCGTCAACGGTGTGGCGATCAGCAAGCTGGCGATCATCGCCGTCCGACGTATCGATCTCATCCGCTTTTCCTCGCCCGGCTCGCCGTAGCTACGGCGTTGGAACGAGTTGAGCACGTTGCCGAAACCACGGCAAGCAGCGGTGCAGTGGGCCTTAGGCGGTGGCGAGGACGCGCCGGGCGTAGGGATGGAGATCGAGCGCGACGGCGAGGCCGGGGAGCGACAATTCGGTGTTGGTCAGCCGCCAGCGCGGGGTGGCGCGGATCAGGCGCTGGAACTTGGTCTTGGCTTCGAACGCGGCGTTGAAGCCGTCGATCGCAGGGTCGGCGACGATCTCGGCGATGCGTTTGCCGGTGACGATCGTGCCCGACCACGCGCCGTGCGCGAGCACGACTTCGCCGACGAACTGCCCGGCGAGCCGCGCGAGGACCCCGACGCGCTTGCTGCGCGACACGTTGACGCCGTCGATCGTCCAGATGGGATCGTCGAGCGGGATGGTCAGGATGGATTCCCAGGTCACCGCCTTGGCGAGACGGCGCGACAGAGCGGACGCCAATGCCTCGTGTTCGGACGAGGATGGAGAAAAGCCGCAATGCCCCATCTCGCATTCGAGCACGCGCGGGACGCCGGCTTCGTCGACGTCGATCACCGCGAGGCCGACGCCCTTCTGGATGTGCGCTACCGCCCAGCGACCGGGACGCCTGAAATCGGGCTCGCTGCCGCCGGGCGACAGGGGCGATAGCTTCTGTGCCTGCCCGCCGAGGATCGCCCAGGCACTCGCGGCGACGTCGTTGATGACGATCGCGTCGTGGCGGAACAGCGACTTAAGTCCGGCGCGACTGATCGCCCATTGCCCGCGCGACAGAAGGATCGAATCGCGGCAGGTCGCGCCGATGATCGAAATGCCACACGTCGAGCCGAGCAGCGGCACGCCACTGCTCGCTTCGTAGGTAAGCAGCGCGTCGGTCAGCGTCGAGAATCGCGCGATCGGCCACTCTTCGAGCCTGCTCAGCGCGCCATGCGTGCCGACCACCGCGAAGCGCACGGTGTCGTCGCCGATCGCGACGGCGAGCTTGCCCTGTTCCATCTACATCCCGTCCGCGTCGCCGACCGGTGATCGCTGCCCGATGCAGCGATCCCGTCATATCGATCAGCCGCAATGGCACGGGTGGGGTTAAGGCTAACCTAAGCGTATCGTCAGCTTGTTGACAGTGCGGCTGGCGGAGAGATGAGCGCGGCGGCGGTCCGATAGCAATCGTCGATATGTGCGTTGCCGACGAGCTTCATCGCGCCGAAGCTGATCGTCGCAGCCACCGCCGAGCCGAGGATCGGCACGTATTTGGCGGCGGAGGCGGTTGCGAGGCGAATGCCGACGCGGCGGAGCATGGCAACGACGATGCGCTTGGTGATCGCCTGCCCGATGACGTTGTTGCCCATGCTGGAGGCGAGCACCAAGACCTTCTGCGCCAGATGCGGCTCCAACCGGGCGACCTGATCGTGATCGAGGTCGAACCGCTTGCTGATGTCGGGGAGCAGCGTGGTCAGCAGCCCGATATCGGCCATCAGGTCGGCCCCCGGGATCGGCACCACCGCGGCACCCGCCGACACCAGCGATCGGTTGGTAACGAGCTTGCGGCATTCGGTGCGGATCGCGTCGAGCTCGGCCAGGCTATGGATCATCGTGAAATCTCCCAATCGGCGGCTCAACGCCGGGTCGTGTCGGTTGGCTGCATCCAATTGCATCGCCAGCCGTTGCCGCCCCGTATCGCATCCATCGTGGCTGCGCCCTCACAAGGAGATCATCATGAACACGACCACACTCGAAGGCCAGGGCCAGAGCATCACCGGCGCCGCCAAGGAAGGCTTCGGCAAGGCGACGGGCGACGATTCGCTGCAGGGCGCGGGCATCGCGGATCAGCTGACCGGCAATGCCAAGCAGATCGCAGGCGCCGCCAAGGACGCGATCGCCAACCCGGCACCGATGGTCGACAAGGCAAAGGGCTTCGCGCGTCAGCGTCCGTTCGCGACCGCGGCCCTGGTCGGTGTGCTCGGCGTCGCGTTGCTCAACACGCTGCGCGGGCGTTAAGCTGAAGGGCGGCGTGGGTCGGGAACGATCCACGCCGCCGCTGCTGGGTGATTAGCTTGGGATCATCGCGTGGAGGTCGAAACTCCGGGCCGATCCGACTGGCTCAGCCGAGCCGCGATTTCAGTCGCGACAACCAATTACCGCGATTGCGCGAGGCGTCGAAACGCTGCCGTTCTTCGGCCGCACGGCGATACAAGGCGCTGAGCCGCTGTTCGCGCGGCAGGTCCGAGATCCTCTGGCTCGGCGTGCCCTGAACGGCCATGATTCGATACTCCCGTTAACGTTTGTCCCCAATCCAGCAACGCGGTGCCGGACGTTCGGTTTCGTCGCGATCGCACGCGAGAGGCGATATTTCACGTGGCGGCGCGCCTTCGTCCCAGAGCGAGACGGCATGCTTATCGTAAGTTAAGCAACCGGCTTGACGCGCGCGGCCTGAACCAGTTGCATCAACTGGGCGCGGATCTTCGCACCGTCGAGATGGCCGTGAACATCGGAATAGCCTTCGCGCTGCAACTGCCGCGCGATCTCTTCAAGGCGCAAAGCCTTGCCTTCGCGTGCGATTTCGAAGGCTCGCTCGATCGTGGATTTGGCTCCGTCCATCTTCGCGACTTACCGATCGGTCGCATTCTCACGCAATGCCGTTCGCTATGATGTCGATCAAGCGCCGCCCGATCGTGCGTCGGCGCTTGCATGTCGCGGCAAAGCACCGGATCACGGGCCGATGCCCCTGACCTCGTCCTGCGATCGGCGTGCGATCGCCACCTTGCGCGGGGCGACGCTGGTCCTGCTCATCGCTGCGTCGGGGTGCCAGCGGCCGACGGGCAATGCGGCGCCACCGCGGGTGGACACGCCTGCGATGCTGCCCGATCAGACCTCGACGATCGTGGTGCCGGTAACCGCGCAGCTCGCCGATCTCGAACGCGGGTTGGAGGCGCGGGTGCCGCGACTGCTCTGGCGGATCGACAAGCACGAGCCGCGCTGCGTCCCCGAACAACGCGTCAAGCTGTTCGGCCGCAAGCTTAAAGTGGTTCCGGCGCTCGGTTGCCGCATCGTCGGACAAGTGACCCGCGGCCGCATCCGCCTGGGCGGGCGTGGCGACGTGCTCGCGATCACGATGCCGGTCGAGGCGACGATCAGTGCGCGCGATGTCGGGGGTATCGTCGGGCAGGAGACCGCGACCGGCGCCGCGATCGTCCACGCCAACGCGCGGCTGTCGGTCGACCGTCGCTGGACGCCGATGGCCAGTGTCTCGATCGACTATGACTGGGTCGAGCCGCCCGGGATCGACCTGTTCGGCCAGCGGATAAGCTTCGTCGAGAAGGCGGACGCGCGGCTCGCCCCGGTAATCGCGGGGCTGGAGCGCGACCTGCCGCGCGAGCTGGCGAAAATCCGCACCCGAGAACGTCTTGCCGTGGCGTGGCGGCAGGCGTTCACCTCGATCTCGCTGAATCGCGAACGCCCGCCGGCGTGGTTGCGGGTGACGCCGCGGCGGCTGGGGTTCGGCGGTTACCGGATCATCGGGCGCGAGTTGCAGATGGTGCTGGCGGCGGAGGCGCTGACACAGACCTTCGTCGGGGATCGCCCGCCCGATCCGGTGCCGACGCCGCTGCCGCCGCCCACGCCCGCGATCGGCAAGGAGGGGCTGCGGTTCTTCATGCCGGTGGTGGCGGATTACCAGCAGCTCGAGCCCGTCGTGGCGCGCGCGCTGCGCAAGCTGGCGGCGCGCGGGATCACGATCTCGGGGGTGGGGCCGGTCGACGCGACCTTCGGCAAGGTCACGATCTACGCGACCGAGGCGGGGCACATCGCGGTCGGCATCCAGGCGACGGTGAAGGCGCGGGCGAGTTCGCTGGCGACGACCAAGGGCGAGATCTGGCTGACCGCGATCCCCTACAACGATCCCGGATCGCAGGTGGTGCGGGTCCGCGACCTCGGGATCGCGGGGCAGACCGACAGCAACACTGTCAACCTGCTGTTCGCGCTGTTCAGCGACACCGCGGTCCTCGCCAACATCCGGGGGTCGCTGGTGCATGATTTCGCGCGGGACTATCAGAAGGTGCTCGGCGCCGCGAAGACCGCGATCGCGGGGCACCGCGCGGGCGATTTCCTGCTGAAGGCGACGGTGTCGAGCGTCGAGAACGGACAAATCGCGGTGACCGGTCAGGGGCTGTTCCTGCCGATCCGCGCCGATGGCAGCGCGCGGATCGTGTATCAGCCCAAGTAGGCCGGTGTCGCTGACTGAGATTGGAGCCAGCTGACTCAAACTAGAACCAGTTACCTTCTTCGTTAGAAGGCAAAGCCTAGCGGTGAATAGCTGTATTCCCGCGCAGGCGGGGATCCAGGGTCAAGCAACATGACGGCTCATGGCTCTGCTTGGTCCTGGGCTCCTGCGTTCGCAGGAGCACCACCGCGCGGTCGAGAACCGCGGCGGGGCCGGCCCTATTTCTCCTCGACGGTTTCGGTCGGTTCGGCGGCGCTGCTGGTGTTCGCGGGTTCCTGGGCCCGTTCGGACCGGGCGGTCATGCCGGTGGCGGCGGCGTCGTCCATCATCTGTTCGTCGGGCGCGACCGCGGCTTCGGCGGGGGTGTCGTCGACCGGCGATGCGCTCGGCTCGGGAGCGGGCGCGGGTTCGGGCAGGGCGGGGGGCGCGACCGGCGCAGGGGCGTCGCTGGGCGCCTCGCCCTCCTCGACCGGCGCATCGGGTTCCTTGCGCGAACAGCCGGCGAGCGTCGGCAGGACGAGGGCGGCGGCGAGCAGCAGCGGGCGGAGGCGGGTCGTCTTCATCGTCGGTTCCTTCAGCGGGCGGCCAGCGCCTGACGCGCCGACCGGGCTTCGATCTTGCTCGCGAGCGCGCCGTCCCAGCGATAGGGATCGTCGCGGAACCCGACCTGGCCATTGGCCGCGGCGAAGGCGGTCCAGTAGAGCAGGTAGACCGAGACGGGTTCACCCATCTTCGCGCGGACCGTTTTGCCCGCGGCGACGGTGGTATCGATCGCCTCGGGCGACCATTGCGGGGTGTTCTGCATCAGCAGCTTGGCGAGTTTGTCGGGGTGTTCGAGCCGCACGCACCCATGGCTGGCGAGCCGGTCGAACTTCGCAAACCCGGCCTGCGCGGGCGTATCGTGCAGGTACACCGCGAAGGCGTTGTCGAAATCGAACTTGTAGCGCCCGAGTGCGCTGCGTTCGGATGCCTGTTGCAGCCGCTTGCCGCCATCGGGCGTGTCGATCACGCGAAAGCCGTTGCGGCGCAGATAGCCGGGGTTGGCGCGTTCCTTCGGCCACAGCTCCTTGGTGGCGATCGAGCTCGGCACGTTCCAGGGCGGGTTGAGGACGATGCTGTGGATAGACGACACCAGCATCGGGGTCTCGTCGCCCGGCCGGCCGGTCACCGCCTTCATCGACATCACCGGCGCATCGCCGTCGAACACGGTCAGCACAGCAGCGGCGATGTTGACCTGCACGCGGTCCTTGTCGAGCTGCGGCGGCAGCCAGCGCCAGCGCTCCATGTTCGCCATGATCTGGCGGATGCGTTCCTCGACCGGCACGTTGAGCGCGGCGACGGTCTGCGCGCCGACGACCCCGGTCGGGTTGAGCCCGTAGCGCCGCTGTGCACGGCGTACCGCCTCCAGCAGCGCGGTGTCGAACACCGCGCCGGTCGCGACCAGCTGCGGATCTTCCGCCGCGAGGCGCTTGCGCAGCGCCTCGACCGCGGCTCCCTTAGCGCGGAACGCCAGATCGGCACCGGTGCGCAGCGTCGGCCAGCCGCCGGCAGCGGCGAGCTTGCGGTAGCGCGCGAGCCCGGCGACGAGGCCGTCATAGCCGGCATAGGGCGGCGGCAGCGACGCGATCCACGCCGCGATCCGATCGCGCTTCACCGCATCGGCGAAGCCCGGCAGCGGATCGAAGGCCGGAGGCCTGATCCCCCATTCGCGCTGGAAATCGGCGCCTTCGAGCCGGCCCGAGCGGACCGCATGGGCGTGATCGAGCGCGCGGCGGATCAGCGCGTCGTGATCGGACGCGCTCGGCGCCGCGCCGGCGGTCTCCTGAAGTCCCTGGGCGACCGCGTCGCGCGCGATCAGATCGGCGAGCTGGCGCGCCTGCGCGTCGCTGATCCGCGGCAACGGCAGCGCCGGGGCGGGGACCGGCACCTCGACGGCTTGCGGCGCGACCGAAGGCGGGAGGATCGACTGCGGGGTCGACAAGGGCGCAGGCAGAGTCTGTGCCCCTGCCGTCGACGCGGCGAGAAGCGAAGCGGCTAGCGTCAGGCGAGTGATGTGCATGCGCGCGTCATAACCGATCGAAACGCGCTTGGCGCGTGTCTTTGCCGCACCACCCGCGCGAATTCACCTTTTGGTCGCGAACCAGATCACATGGCGCGGGCCCTTGCCGTTGCCGCGGGCGCGGACCGCCACCTCCTCGACCGCGAAGCCGGCATCGCCGAGCCGCCGGGCGAACGGCTTGTCGGGTCCCGCGGACCACACCGCGAGGATCCCGCCGGGGGCCAGCGCGGCGCGCGCGGCATCCAGCCCGCGCGCCGAATAGAGCCGATCGTTGCCCGCCGCGGTCAGCCCATCGGGGCCGTTGTCGACGTCGAGCAGGATCGCGTCATACGCGCCCCGCGCGTCGGCGATCGACCGGGCGACGTCGCCTTCGACGACGGTCACGCGCGGATCGTCGAGGCAGCCCGCGGTCAGTTCGGCCATCGGTTCGCGCGCCCAGCGCACGATCTCGGGCACCAGCTCGACGACGGTGAAGCGTGCCTTCGCGTCTGCTGCCAGGCCGGCACGGAGGGTGAAGCCCATCCCATAGCCGCCGATCAGCACGTGCGGCGCGGCGCGCCCGCTCAGCCGCTCCAGCGTCATCACCGCGAGCGCCTCTTCCGATCCGCTCATCCGGCTGTTCATCAGCTCGTTGCGGTCGAGCACGATCATGAAGTCGCCGCCGCGCCGGAAAAGCCGCAGTTCCACGCCGCCAGGAACGGCCGCGGTATCGATCAGCTCGCGAGGGATCATGGAAAGCGCTCCGGCGGAACAGGCCAAAAATAAATAGTCCGACCGGTACAGAAGTCGGTTGACGCACGCCCGACCCGTTTATATACCGCCTGGTATTGAAGCCGATCGCGATGTCGATCGTACCTGACACCGGTGGACGAACCGATGTGGTGGCATGTGCGCCGCCGCCGTAGGCCGTTCGCGCCCGTTCCTGAAGGGGGAAACGACATGGCCTATCTCGACCTCGACAATCTGTTCGCTGCACCCGGTTCGAGCCGGAATAGCCGTGCTCCCGAGGTGGCGGGATTCTCCGCGCTGGAATGGAGCGTGATCGCACTCGCCAAGCGCGATCCGCTGCGGAGCATCGACGAGCCGAGCCGGCTGTCGCGCGCGATCGGCGGGCTGTTCGGGGCGGGCACCAGCTCGCGGCTGGCCGATCCGCGGCTCGAGGCTCTGCGGCGGCTCGCGATCCACGCCTGGCGCCGCGGCTTCGCGCTGCCGGTCGCCGAGATCGAGCGGTTCACCGCCGCGGGGTTCACCGAGGCGCAGATGGAAACGCTGGTGACCAGCGTCACCGGCTTGCGGGTCGGCGTAAAGGACTGGCAAGTCGTCGCGTGATCGTTAGGATCGAATGACGATCGGGTTCGTTGCGATCGATATACATAGATCATGAAAGGTGCCGCTGTTGGATAACACGAGCGGATTCGAAGTCTCGCGTCGGGGTGTCCTCGCGACCGGGGTAGCCTGCGGTGCGATGGTCTCGGTTCCCGCCGCGGCCGGGCAGGTCCAGCCAGCGCCGGGCGCCGCGCCGCCGACGATGCCGGTGACGTTGAAGGTCAACGGTACCGCGGGCACGCTCGATCTCGATACCCGCACCACCTTGCTCGACGCGCTCCGCGAGCATTGGAAGCTGACCGGCACCAAGAAGGGTTGCGACCACGGCCAGTGCGGTGCGTGCACCGTGATCGTCGAGGGGCGTCGGATCAATTCGTGCCTAAGCCTCGCGGTCATGCACGACGGCGACGAGATCACCACGATCGAAGGGCTCGGCAAGCCGGGCGACCTGCACCCGATGCAAGCGGCGTTCGTGAAGCATGACGGGTATCAGTGCGGGTACTGCACGCCGGGGCAGATCTGCTCCGCGGTGTCGGTGTTGAAGGAGATCCGCGACGGGGTCCCGAGCCACGCCAGCGCCGACATCACCGCCGCGCCGCAGCCGACCGCTGCCGAGATACGCGAGCGGATGAGCGGCAACATCTGCCGGTGCGGCGCCTATTCGAACATCGTCGAAGCCATGCAGGAAGTGTCCGGGCAGAAAGTATCGGGGGCGAGCGCATGAAGGCCTTCACTTACGAGCGCGCGACCACGCCCGCCGAAGCCGCGACGATGGTCGCGCGTGCACCCGGCGCCAAGTTCATCGCGGGCGGCACCAACCTGCTCGACCTGATGAAGCTCCAGATCGAGACGCCGCAGCATCTGGTCGACGTCAACCGGTTGAAGCTCGATGCGATCGAGCCGACCGCGGAGGGCGGGCTGCGGATCGGTGCGCTCGTCCGCAACACCGATCTCGCCGCCGACGCGCGCGTCCGCCGCGACTATGGCGTGCTCAGCCGCGCGATCGTCGCCGGGGCCAGCGGGCAGTTGCGCAACAAGGCGACCACCGCGGGCAATCTGCTCCAGCGCACGCGATGTCCGTATTTCTACGACACCAACCAGGCGTGCAACAAGCGCAAGCCGGGCTCGGGCTGCGCGGCGCTCGGCGGCTATAGCCGGCAGCTCGGCATCATCGGGACCAGCGATGCGTGCATTGCGACCTATCCCGGCGACATGGCGGTAGCGATGCGGGTGCTCGACGCGACCGTCGAGACGGTGCAGCCGTCGGGCCAGACCCGCCGCATCCCGATCGCCGACTTCCACCGGCTGTGGGGCGACACGCCGCACATCGACACCAATCTGGCGGCAGGCGAGCTGATCACCGCGGTGACGCTGCCGAAGCCGGTCGGCGGCACGCATATCTATCACAAGGTGCGCGATCGTGCGTCCTACGCCTATGCGCTGGTGTCGGTCGCGGCGATCATCAAGCGCGACGGCAGCGGCCATGTCGCGATCGGCGGCATTGCCCCCAAGCCGTGGCGGGTCGAGGCGGCGGAAGCGGCGTTGCCGCAGGGCGCCAAGGCGGTGACCACCCGGCTGCTCGCCGGGGCGCGTCCGACCGCCGACAACGCCTTCAAGGTCCCGCTGGTCGAGCGCACGATCGGCGCGGTGATCGCGGAAGCCAAAACGATGGGAACCGCAGCATGAAGTTCGACACGCCCGCGGGCACCAACCCGATCGACCAGTTGAAGGTCATCGGCAAGCCGACCGACCGTATCGACGGCAAGTTCAAGACCACCGGCACCGCGCAATACGCCTATGAGCGCCACGATGTCGCGCCCAACGCGGCCTATGGCTATGTCGTCGGCGCGGGCATCGCCAAGGGTCGGATAGCGAGCATGGACCTCGCCGCCGCAAAGGCTGCGCCGGGCGTCATCGCGATCGTCACCGCGGACAATGCCGGTCCGCTCGCCAAGGGTGATTTCAACACCGCCAAGCTGCTCGGCGGTCCCGCGATCGACCATTATCACCAGGCGATCGCGCTGGTCGTCGCCGAGACCTTCGAACAGGCGCGTGCCGCCGCTTCGCTGGTCCGGATTGATTACGCGCGTACCAAAGGGCGGTTCGATCTCGACACCGAATTGAAGACCGCGCCGCTGAAGGGCAACGACAGCGGCGAAGGCAGCGCCGCGCCGCCGGTCGACCGCGTCGGCGATTTCGAAAAGGCGTTTGCCGCTGCTCCGGTGAAGCTCGACGCGCGCTACGAGACGCCCGACCAGAGCCACGCGATGATGGAGCCGCATGCCACCACCGCCGCCTGGGCTGGCGAGAAGGTGACGTTGTGGACGTCGAACCAGATGATCGCATGGGGCAAGGGCGACGTCGCCAAGACGTTGGGGATCCCCAAGGAGAATGTCCGGCTGGTCGCGCCCTATATTGGCGGCGGGTTCGGCGGGAAGCTGTTCGTGCGTGTCGACGCGATCTTGGCGGCGCTCGGCGCGAAGGCGGCGGGGCGTCCGGTGAAGGTCGCGCTTCAACGGCCGCTGATGATCAACAACACCACGCACCGTCCGGCGACGCGTCAGCGCATCCGGCTGGGCGCGGGCAAGGACGGCAAGATCACCGCGATCGCGCACGAAAGCGGATCGGGCGATCTGCCCGGTGGCGGCCCGGAGACGGCGGTGTCGCAGACCAAGCTGCTCTATGCGGGCGCGAACCGGCTGACGTCGATGCGCCTGGCGGTGCTCGACCTGCCGGAGGGCAATGCGATGCGCGCGCCGGGCGAGGCGCCGGGCCTGATGGCGCTCGAAGTCGCGATGGACGAGATGGCGGAGAAGCTGGGCATGGACCCGGTGCAGTTCCGCATCGTCAACGACACCCAGGTCGATCCGGAGAAGCCGGGGCGTAAATTCTCGCAGCGGCAGTTGGTCGAATGCCTGCGCATCGGCGCGGACAAGTTCGGCTGGGCGCAGCGCAATGCCAAGCCGCGATCGGTCCGCGACGGCCGGTGGCTGGTCGGAATGGGCGTGGCGTCGGGCTTCCGCAACAACATCACGATGAAGTCCGCCGCGCGGGTCGGCATCGACCGCAAGGGCGTCGTCACGGTCGCCACCGACATGACCGACATCGGCACCGGCACCTATACGATCATCGCGCAAACCGCCGCCGAGGTGATGGGCGTGCCGATCGACAAGGTCGCCGTGCTGCTCGGCGACAGCGACTTTCCGGTCGGTGCCGGATCGGGCGGGCAATGGGGCGCCAACAGCTCGACCGCCGGCGTCTATGCTGCGTGCATGAAGTTGCGCGAGGCGGTGGCGCAGAAGCTGGGCTTCAACTCGGCGGATGTCGAATTCAGCGACGGGAAGGTCCGCGCGGGCAATCGTAGCGTGTCGCTGGCCGAGGCGGCCGGTGACAAGGGCCTGTCGGTCGAGGACGGAATCGAGTTCGGCGATCTCGCCAAGAAGGAACAGCAATCGACTTTCGCGGGTCATTTCGTCGAGGTCGGCGTCGACGCCTTCACGGGCGAGATCCGCATCCGGCGCATGCTCGCGGTCTGTGCGGCAGGGCGCATCCTCAATCCGAAGGCGGCACGCAGCCAGGTGATCGGCGCGATGACAATGGGGGTCGGTGCGGCGCTGATGGAGGAACTGGCGGTCGACAAGCGGTTCGGCTTCTTCGTCAACCACGACCTCGCCAGCTACGAGGTGCCGGTACATGCCGACATTCCGCACCAGGAGGTGATCTTCCTCGATGAGGTCGACCCGATGTCGTCGCCGATGAAGGCGAAGGGCGTCGGCGAGCTCGGCCTGTGCGGGGTCGGCGCGGCGATCGCCAACGCGATCTACAACGCCAGCGGCGTGCGGGTGCGCGAATATCCGGTCACGCTCGATAAGCTGATGACGAAGATGCCCGCTATCGCTTGAGCCGCGCCAGATCGTCGGGGGTGTTGACGTTGGCGAGGCCGTCGATCGTCACCGGCAACGCCGCCACCCGCGCGGTCCAACGCCACATCGATCTATCGCCGCCCTCGGCGAGGTGAAGGTCGAGTTCGTCGGCGAGGCGTGCCGGCCATAGCCCGACGACCGGCATCGCGGTCACGAAGCTGGTCGATCCCGCCGCCTGCAACCGAGCGACCAGGTCGGCGGGCAGGATCGGCATGTCGCACGGCACGCTGACCACGGCGTCATAGCCGTGGGCGACGGCATGATGGAGCGCGGCGTTGAGCCCGCCCAGCGGACCGAGGTCCGGCGCCGGGCGATCGGCGACGCAGATGCAGCCAGCGACCGCGCGGCCGCTCACCACCACCGTGTCGCACTGGTCGGCCAGCGCCGCGATCGCGTGGTCGATCAGCGTGGTGCCATCGAACAGGGCGACCGCCTTGTCGCTGCCGAACCGCCGCGATCGGCCGCCGGCGAATACCGCGCCGAGGATGCGCGTCATCGGACCAGCACCGCGTCGCGTCGCGCCAGCACGTGGACCGGCAGCCCCGCCGCGGCGGCGCGCTCGACCGCCAGCGACGTCGGGGCGGAGATCGTCGCCAGCATCGGGCAGGCGGCGAGCACCGCCTTTTCGACCAGCTCGTACGAACAGCGCGAGGTCAGCAGCGCGAAGCCACCATCCCAACCGCGCCCGGTGCGCAGCATCGCGCCGATCAGCTTGTCGAACGCGTTGTGGCGGCCGACATCCTCGCGCACCAGCCACGGCTCACCCGCGGCGGTGCAGGCGGCGGCGGCGTGTACCGCACCGGTCTCGCGATTGAGCGGCTGGTGCGCATCGAGCGCGGCCAGCGCAGCGAACACAGCGGTGGGGTCGCCGGCCCATGTCGCGGCCGCGGGCGGGAGCGGCCTGAGCGCCTGGTCGAGATTCTCGATCCCGCACATCCCGCACGAGCTCTCCGAAACACGGTGACGGACCCGATCGACGATCCGGTTCATCACAGGATCCGCCAAGGTCACGCGGATCACGACCCCGCGCTCGACCGCGACTTCGTCGATGTCGATGACGTCCGTGATGCCGTCGATCAGTCGCTCCGACAGGGCGAACCCCGTCACTAGATCGGCCAAATCGCATGGCGTCGCCATCAGCACCGCATAGCCGATCCCGCCGAATTCGACCGCGATCGGCATTTCGACCGCGAGGTGGCGGTCGATCTCGGTCGCGTCGCCCTGCGCGCCGACACGCGTAAAGGCGTGCGCGGCAGTGGCGGCGGTCAAGCCGCTATCCGGACCGGCACCGATTTGGCCGCGGGGACGTGGCTCTCCTCGGCATGATGCTCGACCGGCATCAGCACGTTGCACTCGGGATAATAGGCGCCGAGGCAGCCGCGCGGGATGTCGTAGGGCGTGACGATCAGCCCCTCGCGGCGGCGCGCGATGCCGTCGCCGGCGTCGCTTTCCAGCGCGACGATCTGTCCACCGGCGAGCCCCGCCGCGGCGATATCGGCAGCGTGCATGAACAGCACGTCGCGGGTGCCCTTCACGCCGCGGAACCGATCGTGATAGCCGTAGATCGTGGTGTTGAACTGGTCGTTCGATCGCAGCGTCATCAGCCGGTAGCGGCCAGGCGCATCGGCGAACCCGGCTGCGCTGAGTCCGCTCGGCACCAGGAACTCGGCCTTGCCGCTCGGCGTCTCCCAGATCCGTTCGGCCGCCTTGTTGCCCTTCCAGGATCCACCCGGCTCGAACAGCCGCGCGTTGAAGTTCTTGAACACCGCGGGATAGGTCTGCTCGATCGCGTCGCGGATCAGCGAATAGTCGCCGACCCACGTATCCCAATCGACCTTGGGATTGGCGGGCAGCAATCGCTTGGCGAGCGCGCCGACGATCGCAGGCTCGGACAGCAGATGCCGGCTCGCGGGGTGCGCCTTGCCGCGTGAGGCGTGGAAGCAACTGGTCGAATCCTCGACCGTGACGACCTGCGGGCCGGTCGCCTGCACGTCTTCCTCGATCCGGCCGAGGCAGGGCAGCAGATAGGTGACCGCACCGGGGAACAGGTGGTTGCGGTTGAGCTTGGTCGCGATCTGCACCGACAGGTCGAGGCGCGGCCAGGCTCCCTCCATCGCCGCGGTTTCCGGCACCGCGCGCAGGAAATTGCCGCCGAGCGCGACGAACGCCTTGATCGATCCGTCGATGACGCCGCGGCAGGCGTCGACGGTGTCGGTGCCCTTCTCGCGCGGGGCGGTAAAGCCATATTGCGCCTCCAGCACCTCGACCGGCACCAGCTCGGTCTTTTCGGTAATGCCGACGGTGCGCTGGCCCTGGACGTTGCTGTGCCCGCGCACCGGGGTCGGCCCCGCCCCGGGCTTGCCGATGTTGCCGCGCATCAGCAGCAGGTTAACGAGCATGCGGACATTCTCGACGCCCTTCACATGCTGGGTCAGCCCCATGCCGTAGATCGCGAGGACTGCCTTCGCCTTGGCGTAGATCCGCGCCGATTCCTCCAGTTCGCCCTTCTCCAGTCCCGCCTCGCGGACGATGTCGTCCCAGTCGGCGGCGCGCACCGCGTCGACGAAGGCGTCGAAGCCGTGGGTGTGCTGCGCGATGAACTCCTCGTCGAGCACGGGCTGCGCACCCTTCGCATGCGCAGCGTCGTTCCATTCGACCAGGAACTTGGCGATCCCCATCATCGCCGCGATGTCGCCGCCAGCCTTCACCTGATGATATTGGGTCGAGATCCGGGTCTCGCCGAGCGTCGCCATCTCGATCGGATTCTGTGGATCGGTGAAGCGTTCGAGACCGCGTTCCTTCAACGGGTTGAAGGTGATGATCTGGACCCCGCGCTTGCGGGCCGAGCGCAGGTCATGGAGCATGCGCGGCGAATTCGATCCGACATTCTGCCCGAAGAACAGGATCGCGTCGCACTTCTCGAAATCGTCGAGCCGCGTGGTGCCGACCGGCACGCCGATCGCCGCCTTCAGGCCGACCGAGGTCGATTCGTGGCACATGTTCGAACTGTCGGGCAGGTTCTGGTTGCCGTACATTCGCGCCATCAGCCCGTACATGTACGACGCCTCGAGGCTGGTGCGGCCGGACGAATAGAACACCACCGACTTGGGATCGAGCGGCCGCAGCGTCGCGGCGATCTCGTCGAACGCCTCGTCCCACGACACCGCGACGTACTTGTCGGTCGCCGCGTCGTAGCGCAGCGGGTGGGTCAGCCGGCCATGTTCCTCAAGATCATAGTCGCGCCAGCCGCGCAGTTCGGTCAACGTGTGCGCGGCGAAGAAGTCGGGCGTGGTGCGGCGGGTCGTCAGCTCCCAGGCGGTTGCCTTCGCGCCTTCTTCGCAGAACTCGGCGGGGTGGTGATCGGCGGGCTTGGCCCAGGCGCAGCTGACGCACGCGAAGCCGTCGGGCTTGTTCTGCCGAGTTAGTTCGCGCAGCGCCTCGGGCGTGACGCGTTCGCGCGGGATGATCTCGGCAAGCGATCGCACCGATCCCCACCCGCCGGCGGGGCCGGTGAAGGGGCGGATCTCCGGACTGTCCGACTTCTGGTTGGTCATGATCGAAAGGTCCCGCTTCTGAGATGGTCGACGCGGTCGATCCTAAGCGAACGGTCCGCAAGGTGGAACGGGCCTGCAAGCGATTGGTTCAGGATCGGCATGGGCGATTGCGCCGGTCCGCTCCGCTATAGACGACCTGTCCGATGATGAGCTAGCCGGAACGCGAGGAGAGGCCATTGTCGTCGACGATCGAGGAACTGGAGCGCCGCCGCGAAGCCGCCCGAATGGGCGGCGGCGAAAAGCGGATCGCGGCGCAACATGCCAAGGGCAAGCTGACCGCGCGCGAGCGGATCGACATCCTGCTCGACGAGGGCAGCTTCGAAGAGCTCGATATGTATGTCGAGCATAACTGCGTCGATTTCGGCATGGCGGCGCAGGTGATCCCGGGCGACGGGGTGGTCACCGGGTCGGGCACGATCAACGGCCGGCTGGTGTTCGTGTTCTCGCAGGACTTCACGGTGTTCGGCGGATCGCTGTCGGAGCGTCACGCGCAGAAGATCTGCAAGGTCATGGACACCGCGATGAAGGTCGGGGCGCCGGTGATCGGGATCAACGACAGCGGCGGCGCGCGAATCCAGGAGGGCGTCGCGAGCCTTGGCGGCTATGCGGAAGTGTTCCAGCGCAACGTGCTGGCGAGCGGCGTGGTGCCGCAGCTGTCGCTGATCATGGGGCCGTGCGCGGGCGGGGCGGTGTACAGCCCGGCGATGACCGACTTCATCTTCATGGTGAAGGATTCGAGCTACATGTTCGTCACCGGCCCCGACGTGGTGAAGACGGTGACCAACGAGATGGTGACGCAGGAGGCGCTGGGCGGGGCGGTGACGCACACCACCAAGACCAGCGTCGCCGACAACGCCTTCGAGAACGACATCGAGGCGCTGCTGGCGGCGCGGGACTTCTTCGATTTCCTGCCCGCGTCGAACCGCGCGGGCGTGCCCGAGCGTCCGACCTCGGACGATTGGGACCGTGTCGAGGAGAGCCTCGACACGCTGATCCCGGCGTCGGCGAACCAGCCTTACGACATGCACGAGCTGATCCGGAAGACGGTCGACGAGGGCGACTTCTTCGAGACGCAGCCGGCGCATGCTGCCAACATCATCACCGGCTTCGGGCGGATCGAGGGTCGGACGGTCGGGTTCGTCGCCAACCAGCCGATGGTGCTGGCGGGGGTGCTCGACATCAACAGCTCGAAGAAGGCGGCGCGGTTCGTGCGCTTCTGCGATGCGTTCGACATCCCGATCGTGACCTTCGTCGACGTTCCCGGCTTCCTGCCCGGCACCGCGCAGGAGCATAACGGCATCATCAAGCACGGCGCCAAGCTGCTGTTCGCCTATGCCGAGGCGACCGTGCCCAAGATCACCGTGATCACGCGCAAGGCCTATGGCGGCGCCTATGACGTGATGGCGTCCAAGCATCTGCGCGGCGACCTCAACTATGCCTGGCCGACCGCGGAGATCGCGGTGATGGGCGCGAAGGGCGCGGTCGAGATCATCTTCCGCGGCAAGACCCCCGAGGAGATCGCCGAGCGTACCGCCGAGTACGAGGCGCGCTTCGCAAACCCCTTCGTGGCGGCGAGCATGGGGTTCATCGACGAGGTGATCCAGCCGCACTCGACCCGCCGTCGCATCGCGCTCGGCCTGCGCAAGCTGCGCGGCAAGACGCTCGAGAACCCGTGGAAGAAGCATGACAACATCCCGCTCTGATCGCGTGCGGCCATGATGCTGTCGCTTCTCCTCTTGGCGCAGGCCGCCGTGTCGGCGCCGGCGCCCCCCGCGTGGAAGTTCGCGGAGCGCACCAATGCCGCGGGCGTGCGCAGCGTCTCCGCCTCGGTGGCCGGCTATGACGGCGTGTCGCGCCTCGTCGTGAAGTGCGATGTCGGGCAGGAGCCGATCGTCTCGATCCAGTTCTTCCAGACCGCACCGCTTGGCCAGGGCGAAAAACCAGTAGGCATGCGATTCGATAACGGCTTCGCGAACACCTATGCCTGGCAGTCGGCTGGCAAGGGCCTGTACGTCAGCGATCCCCAAGCTGTGACGGCGCTAACCACGCTGCTGGTGAAAGCCAAGGCGGTGAACGTCGAGACGACCAACGCGTCGAACTTCGCGGTGCAGGCTTCCTTCGCCGCGCCGGGCGGCGATAATATGGTCCGCAAGGTGCTCGGCGTATGCGGCTACACCCTCGGCGTCGTCCCGCCGCTGCCGCCTGCACCACCGGCAGATGAGGAGGAGCAATGACGCTCTATCCTTGCTGCCGACACCTCTTCACATTATCATGTCATGTGAAGGAGAAGCTTGGATGCAAACCGAACGCGTGACATTCCTGACGACGCCCGACCACAAGGCTGCGCTCGATGCCTTTGCGGCGTTGAACGGCCGGTCGGTCGGCCATGTCGTTCGTGAAGCGACGAGCCGCTATATCGACCAACCCGCTGCCGATCGCGATGAATATGACCAAGCGCTCGAACTGGCATTGCCTGAAGTCGAGGCGGCTTTCGCGCAAATGGGTGCGACGATCGAAACGATGCGGGCGACGATTGCCGATGCTTGTGCTGCGATCGATCGAGCCCTGGAGGGGGACGCGAGATGAGTGCCGGCGAGAAAGCCTTCGGGCTGATCAAGACGGTGTTCACCGTCAAGGACCAGATCGAGGCGATGGGTCGCGACATTACCGCGCTGGGCGAGCGTGTTACGCGACTGACCGAAAGCCATGTGTCGCTGCGCGAACGTGTCAGCCGGATCGAAGGGCTGATCGAGGGTGCGGCAATGGCACGAAACACGCTGCCGCCAAGGATCGAAGGGTGACGCGGCAATGACTCTCGGCCGCCTCAATCACATCGGGGTCGCGACGCCGTCGATTGCGCGGTCGATCGAGACGTATCGCCTGCTGCTCTGTGCTACGGCGATCGGCGAGCCGTTCGACTTGCCCGCGCAGGGGGTGAAGGTCTGCTTCATCGATGCGCCCAACACGCAGATCGAGTTGATCGAGCCGTTCGACGACACGTCGCCGATCGCGGGGTTCCTGCGCAAGAACCCCGCGGGCGGGCAGCATCACGTCTGTTTCGAGGTGCCCGACATCGCCACTGCCGTCGCCGACCTGTCCGCCAAGGGCGCGACGGTGCTGGGCGAGCCGCGGATCGGCGCGCATGGCACGCCGATCGTGTTCGTCCACCCGCGCGACTTTGGCGGGCTGCTGGTCGAATTGATGGAAGCGCCCGTGGCGGGACGGCATCCGCGATGATAGGATGGCAGTCATGAACAAGCCCATTTTGCCGCCGGTCGCGGAGGACGTCGGTCCGCTCGACGAGCATGGCCAGCAGATCTGGTCGCCCGGCGAGGCGGCGGCGATCGCCCGGCTCGATGACGACGCTGCGTACTGGGCGTCGATCGCCGAGGCGAGGGCGCAGATCAGCCGCGGCGATTGCTTCACCACCGACGAGGTCAGGTCGCATATGGCCGAGGTCAAGCGGGAGTGGCGCGCCGAGCGTGATCGACATTGAGGATCAGCTGGTCCCGCACTGCGCGGGCCGATCAACAGCGCATCTGGTTGTTCCTGGCCGAACGAAGCGCCGCGTACGCAGACATGGCTGAAGCACGGATCGAATCGCGCGTGCTCAGCCTTGCCGAGTTTCCGCGGATCGGCCGGCTGGTCGCGGGGACGACGGTACGCCGGCTATCGGTGGCCGAATTCCAGTACGTTATCGACTATGAATTGGCTGACGAAGGCGTTCGCGTCCTTCGGATCCGAAGCACGCGCGAAGGCGGAGACCGACTATGACCGAGCACATCCTGAGCGAGCGTCGCGGCGACGTGCTGGTGCTGACGCTCGACCGGCCCGACCGGCTCAATGCGGCGCCGCCGGCGATGTTCGTCGAACTGCGTGAGGCGCTGGCCGATCTCGGCGGTGCGCGGGCGGTGCTGGTAAAGGGCGCGGGGCGTGCCTTTTGCTCGGGCGCGGATGTCGGCGGCGGTGCGCTGGGTAGCGCCGATCCGGGCAACGCGACCTATGAGGCGCTGACGCAGAGCTACAACCCGACGATGCTCGCGATCGCGCGGTTGGCGGTGCCGGTGGTGAGCGCGGTGCGTGGGCCGGCGGCGGGGATCGGGTGCAGCCTCGCGCTGGCCGCCGATTTCTGCGTGGCGAGCGAGACCGCCTATTTCCTGCAGGCGTTCGTCAATATCGGCCTCGTGCCGGACGGTGGCGCGTCGTGGATGCTGCCGCGGCTGATCGGCAAGGCGCGCGCGACCGAGATGATGATGCTCGGGCAGAAGGTGCCCGCCGCGACCGCGCTCGATTGGGGCATGATCCATAAGGTCGTCGCGGACGAGGCGCTCGATGCCGAGGCGTTCGCGCTGGCCGAGCGGCTGGCGGCGGGGCCAACGGCGGCGCTCGGGCTGATGCGTCGCGGGCTCGCCGAGGCGCTGGACGGCGACTATGAAAGCGCAATGCTGCGCGAGGCGGAGAATCAGCGCGCGGCGCGCGGCACCGCAGATTCGATGGAGGGCGGCCTGTCGTTCCTCCAGAAGCGCAAACCCATGTTCACGGGCGCTTGATGGCCGAGATCGAGACCAATCTCGGCGAGGATAGCGGTGCCGCGCCGATCGAACGGCGCGCCCCCGAGCCGACCGCCACGCCGACGCTCGCCGACTGGGAAGCCGCCGCCGCGCAGGAGGTGAAGGGCGCCGACCTGACCTGGCACACGCCGGAGGGTATCGACGTCAAACCGCTCTACACCGCGGCCGACGTGCGTGACGATCCGGGGTTGCCCGGCTTCGCGCCGTTCACGCGCGGGGTACGCGCGTCGATGTATGCCGGGCGGCCGTGGACGATCCGGCAATATGCGGGCTTTTCGACCGCGGAGGAGAGCAACGCCTTCTACCGCCGCAATCTCGCCGCGGGGCAGAAGGGGCTGAGCGTCGCCTTCGATCTCGCCACGCACCGTGGTTACGACAGCGACCATCCGCGCGTGACGGGCGATGTCGGCAAGGCGGGCGTCGCGATTGACAGCGTCGAGGACATGAAGATCCTGTTCGACGGCATCCCGCTCGACAAGATGTCGGTCAGCATGACGATGAACGGTGCGGTGATCCCGATCCTCGCCTTCTTCATCGTGGCGGGCGAAGAACAGGGCGTGCCGCGCGCACAGCTCGACGGGACCATCCAGAACGACATCCTGAAGGAGTTCATGGTCCGCAACACCTATATCTACCCGCCCGAACCGAGCATGCGGATCATCTCGGACATCTTCGGCTTCACGTCGCGCGAGATGCCGAAGTTCAACAGCATCTCGATCAGCGGCTATCACATGCAGGAGGCGGGGGCGACGCAGCTCCACGAGCTCGCCTTCACGATCGCGGATGGGCGCGAGTACGTGAAATACGGGGTCGCGAGCGGGCTCGACATCGACAAGTTCGCGGGTCGGCTGTCGTTCTTCTTCGCGATCGGCATGAACTTCTTCATGGAGATCGCCAAGCTGCGCGCCGCGCGGGTGCTCTGGCACCGGGTGATGACCGATCTCGGCGCCAAGGACGAGCGCAGCAAGATGCTGCGGACGCATTGCCAGACGAGCGGCGTCTCGCTGACCGAGCAGGATCCGTACAACAACGTGATGCGCACCACGATCGAGGCGATGGCGGCGATGCTGGGGGGCACCCAGTCGCTGCACACCAACGCGCTCGACGAGGCAATCGCGCTGCCGACCGACTTCTCGGCGCGGATCGCGCGCAATACCCAGATCGTGCTCCAGGAAGAGACGGGGATGACCAAGGTCGTCGATCCGCTGGGTGGGTCCTATTACATCGAGAGCCTGACCCAGCAGCTGGTCGACGGCGCGTGGGAGATCATCGAGCGCGTCGAGCGTGAGGGCGGGATGGCCAAGGCGGTCGCCGCTGGCTGGCCCAAGGCGATGATCGAAGAAGCGAGCGCCGCGCGTGCGGCACGGGTCGATCGCGGCGAGGACGTGATCGTCGGGGTGAACAAGTACCGGCTCGCGGAGCAGGACCCGATCGAGATCCTCGATGTGGATAACGTCGCGGTGCGCGAGGCGCAGATCCGGCGAATCGAGCGGGTGAAGGCCACGCGGGACGACGTGGCGTGCCGCGACGCGCTGGACGCGCTGCGCGAGGGTGCAAGGGCTATTCCTCCCCGGCACGGGGAGGGGGACCAGCCGCAGGCTGGTGGAGGGGGGGCGCCAAAAGCGGCAACGCTTGCGGAAGCCCCCCTCCGTCAGCCTGCGGCTGCCACCTCCCCGTCCCGGGGAGGAGTTGAGACCAACCTCCTCGCGCTCGCGGTCGACTGCGCCCGCCACCGCGCCACGCTGGGCGAGATCAGCCAGGCGATGGAGGACGTGTTCGGGCGCTACGGCACCCAGCCGACGCCGGTGAAGGGCATCTATGGCGGTGCCTATGCCGACGATATCCGCTGGGACCGGTTGACCGAGGGTGTCGAGGCGACCGAGCGGCGGCTGGGTCGCAAGCCCCGGATGTTGGTCGCGAAGATGGGGCAGGACGGGCATGACCGCGGGGCGAACCTCGTCAGCTCGATGTTCGGCGATCTGGGCTTCGAGATCGTACCCGGCCCGTTGTTCCAGACGCCCGCCGAGGCCGCGGCGCTGGCGATCGAACGCGAGGTCGACGTGGTCGGCGCGTCCTCGCTCGCGGCGGGACACAAGACCTTGGTGCCCGACCTGATCGGGTTGCTGAAGGAGGCCGGGCGCGGCGACATCAAGGTAATCGTCGGCGGGGTGATCCCCGCGCAGGATTACCAGATGCTGCGCGACGCCGGGGTGCAGGCGATCTTCGGCCCCGGCACCAATCTGATCCAGGCAGCGGAGGAGGTCCTGCGCCTGCTCGGCCACAACATGCCGCCGCAAGAGGAAGCTGCAGAATGAACGACATGATCGCGTCCCCCTCCCGCTTGCGGGAGGGGCTAGGGCAGGGCCTGTCGGATGGCGCTCACCCGGAGCAGGCCCTCCCCCGACCCCTCCCGCATGCGGGAGGGGAGATCAGGACCGACTGGACGCGCGCGGAGATCGCGGCGCTGTTCGACCTGCCGTTCGACGACCTCATGTTCCGCGCGCAGACCGTCCACCGCGCGCATCACGCGGCGGGCGAGGTGCAATTGTGCACGCTGCTGTCGATCAAGACCGGCGGCTGTCCGGAGGATTGCGGCTATTGCTCGCAGTCCGCGAGCGCCGACAGCGGGTTGAAGGCGGACAAGCTGATGGACGTCGACGCGGTGCTCGCCAGCGCGGCCGAGGCGAAGGCGGCGGGGTCGCAGCGCTTCTGCATGGGCGCAGCGTGGCGCAACCCGAAGGACCGCGACATGGGCGCGATCGTCCGCATGGTCGAGGGCGTGCGCGAGATGGGGCTGGAGACGTGCATGACATTGGGCATGCTCGAGCCGCACCAGGCGCAGCAGCTCGCGGCGGCGGGGCTCGATTACTACAACCACAACATCGATACCTCGCCCGAGAACTACGGCAACGTCATCACCACGCGGACCTTCCAGGATCGGCTCGACACGCTGGCGAACGTGCGCGACGCGGGAATCGCGGTGTGTTGCGGCGGCATCGTCGGGATGGGCGAGACGCGCGGCGACCGGGTCGGTTTCGTCCACACGCTGGCGACGCTGCCGCGGCATCCCGAGAGCGTGCCGGTCAACGCGCTGGTGCCGGTGCGGGGCACGGTGCTCGGCGACATGCTGGCGGACACGCCACTCGCCAGGATCGACGATATCGAATTCGTCCGCACGGTGGCGGTGGCGCGGATCGCGATGCCGCTGAGCATGGTTCGCCTGTCCGCCGGGCGCGAGAGTATGAGCGAGGCGACGCAGGCGCTTTGCTTCATGGCGGGCGCGAACTCGATCTTCACCGGCGACAAGCTGCTGACGACAGGCAATGCGGGCGGTGGCGCGGATGCGGCGCTGTTCGCGAAGCTCGGGCTGGTGCCGATGGCGGGCGCTGAACCGATGCGGGTGGCGGCGGAATAGTTGTTCCCCTCCCGCTTGCGGGAGGGGTGGGGGAGGGCCTGCCCCTCCCGAAAAGAAGACCGTCGCGGACAGGCCCTCCCTCGGCCCCTCCCGTGAACGGGAGGGGAGAAGAGCGTGTTCAAGAAGATCCTGGTCGCCAATCGCGGCGAGATCGCGTGTCGGGTGATGCGCACCGCCAAGCGGATGGGGATCGCTACCGTCGCGGTCTATTCGGATGCGGATGCGCGATCGCCCCACGTGCTGATGGCGGACGAGTCGGTGCGGCTCGGGCCGGCACCGGCCGCGGAGAGCTATCTGAAGGCGGAGCTGATCCTGCTCGCGGCGCGCGAGACCGGGGCGGACTGCATCCATCCCGGCTATGGCTTCCTGTCCGAGCGCGAGAGCTTCGCGCTGGCTTGTGCGGAGGCGGGGATCGCGTTCGTCGGGCCGCCGCCGGGGGCGATCGCCGCAATGGGCGACAAGATCGCGTCGAAGAAGCTGGCCAAGGCGGCGGGCGTCAACGTCGTGCCGGGCTTCCTCGGCGAGATCGCGGACACCGAGGAAGCGGTGCGGATCGCGTCCGAGATCGGCTATCCGGTGATGATGAAGGCCAGCGCCGGCGGCGGCGGCAAGGGGATGCGGCTCGCATACGGCGAGCAGGATGTCCGCGAAGGCTTCGAGGCGACCAAGCGCGAGGGGCTGGCGAGCTTCGGCGATGACCGGGTGTTCATCGAGAAGTTCATCGAAAGCCCGCGCCACATCGAAATCCAGGTGATGGGCGACCAGCACGGCAATATCGTCTATCTCGGCGAGCGCGAATGTTCGATCCAGCGCCGCCACCAGAAGGTGGTGGAGGAGGCGCCTTCGCCGTTCGTGACCCCCGAGATGCGTCGCAAGATGGGCGAGCAGGCGGTCGCGCTGGCGCGGGCGGTAGGGTATTTCTCGGCCGGGACGGTCGAGCTGATCGTGTCGGGCGCGGATACGACGGGGGAGGGGTTCTACTTCCTCGAGATGAACACCCGGCTGCAGGTCGAGCATCCGGTGACCGAGGCGATCACCGGGCTCGATCTGGTCGAGCTGATGATCCGGGTCGCCGCGGGCGAGCCGCTGGGGTTCGCGCAGGACGACGTGACGCTGACCGGCTGGGCGATCGAGAACCGGGTCTATGCGGAGGACCCGTATCGCGGGTTCCTGCCGAGCATCGGGCGGCTGGTGCGGTATGACCCGCCGGCCAGCGAGGGGACGCCGTACGTGTCCCCCTCCCGTTTACGAGTTTCAGGCCGGTCAGGCTCCCAGCCTGACCTGAACGATGCGGGGCATCGTTCACCCGAAGCTGGGTTAGGGGAGTGGCTGTCCGCGAACGCCTCGTCGCCTGAGACCACAAGCCCTCCCCCGACCCCTCCCGCAAACGGGAGGGGAGAAGAAAGAGAAGGCTATGTCCGCGTCGACGATGGTGTGCGCGAGGGGGGCGAGGTCAGCATGTTCTACGACCCGATGATCGCCAAGCTCATCACCCATGCGCCGACGCGGGAGGAGGCGATCGACCTTCAGATCGCAGCGCTCGACGCGTTCGAGATCGAGGGGCCGGGCAACAACATCGATTTCCTGTCCGCGATCATGCAGCACGAGCGGTTCCGCAGCGGCGCGCTGACCACCGGGTTCATCGCCGAGGAATATCCCGACGGCTTCCACGGCGCACCCGCGAGCGCGGCCTTGCTGCGGACCCTGGCCGCGACCGCCGCCTTCGCCGCGACTGCCGAAGCGGATCGCGCGCGGCGGACCGACGGGCAGCTCGGCCAGCGGCTGCATCCGCCAGCGGATTGGGTCGTGCAGATCGGCAAGGTCGATCATGCGGTGTCGATCTCGACCGACGGCATCGTCGTCGATGGCGAGGAACTGCCGCTCGACCTCGAATATACGCCGGGGAGCCGGATCGTGCATGTCGAGGGCGACGAGGCGCTGACGGTGCGGATCGCGCGGACGCGGACCGGCTTCCGCATGACCACGCGCGGGGCGAGCCACGTGGCGCGGGTGCTGCCCGCGACGGTGGCGCCGCATGCGCGCCATCTGATCGAGAAGATCCCGCCGGATCTGTCGCGCTTCCTGCTCTGCCCGATGCCGGGGCTGCTGGTACGGCTGGATGTCGCCGTCGGCGACAAGGTCGAGGCGGGGCAGCCGCTCGCGGTGGTCGAGGCGATGAAGATGGAGAACATCCTGCGCGCCGAGAAGAGTGCCACGGTGAAGTCGGTCGAGGCTCAGGCGGGAGACAGCCTGGCCGTGGATCAGGTAATTTTGGAGCTGGAATAGCAGCACCTCTTCACCCCTCCCTGAAGGGGAAGGGCTTCAGGGTCGGTACCGGCGGCAGCGCTCAGACCAACCGCTTCGTCCCCACCCGCGTCAGTGCCTCCGGAGCGTGGACGAGGTCGCGCAGGCGATCGAGTTGTTCGCGGGTGTCGACGTCGATCAGTTCAGCGGCATTGGTGACGACGCGGCGACCGCGCTTGATCATGTCGCGGGCACCCGCGTCGCCCTCCAGCGACAGCAGCCGCTCGAAATGCGCGCGGCCGAATATCGCGGGCGGTTTTGGTTCCTCGCCGTCGCTGGACGCGACCACCGAGTCCGCCCCCTCGGTCGCATCGAACAGGCGGTGGATATGCGCGGCGGTGACGCGCGGCATGTCGGCGAGCGCGACGCAGATCGCGTCGGCACCGATCTCCTTGGCGTAGCTCACGCCGAGGTGGAGCGAGTGCGACATGCCCTTGTCGCGATCATCGTTGCGGATCTGACGGAAGCCGCAGGCGCCATAGTCGATCTCGGCGCGGTCGATGATTGCGATGCGTTCGCGGAAGAGCATTGCCTCCAGCGCGACCGCGACGTGGAGGCCGAGCGCCTTGCCTAGAAACGGCTGGTCGAGCTTGCTGCCGATGTCGCCGAACCGTTCCGACCGGCCTGCCGCGAGTAGGATCAGGACGGTGTCCTCAACGGCGATCATGAAACGCTCCGATCATCGCCGCCGCGATCGACAGCGCGATCTCAGACGGGCCGATCGCGCCGATGTCGATGCCGACCGGGGCATCGATCCGGTCGATATTGGCTGCGGTGACACCGGCGGCGGCAAGACGCTCGCGGCGTGCGGCATGGCTCTTGCGGCTGCCGAGCGCGCCGACATAGGCGGCGTCGGTGGCGAGCGCCGCGATCAGTGCCGGATCGTCGATCTTGATGTCGTGGCTGAGGGTAACCACCGCGGTCGACGGCCCGGGGCGATAGGCGGCGATCGCCTCGTCGGGCCAGCGATCGTCGAGCGTGACGCCGGGGAAGCGCTCTTCGGTGAGGAATCGCGCGCGCGGGTCGATGACCACGATATCGATGCCGAGCGGCGCGGCGAGTTGCGCCAGCGCCTGCGCGATCTGCACCGCGCCGACGATCAGCAGGCGACGCGGCGGATCGTAGCGGTTGACGAAGACCTGCCCGGTCTCGATCGGCCGCGCATCGCTGTGGCCGGTATCGAGATCGGTGGTCACGGTCAGCGCCGCGCCGGTGTCGCGCGCATCGGCGATCCGGTCGAACAGCTCGGGATCGAAGCCCGCCGCGGAGACGGGTTGCACCATCACCGCGATCTCGCCGCCGCAGGGCAGGCCGACCTCCCAGGCCGCGGCGTCGGCGACGCCGTAGTTCCTGACCTGGAACGGGGCGCCCGCGATCACCTCGGCCGCGGCCTGGAGGATGTCGTTCTCGACGCAGCCACCCGAGACCGATCCTTCGAACCGGCCATCGGCGTGGACGAGCATGTGGCTGCCGCGCGGGCGCGGCGCCGATCCCCAGGTGGAGATCACGGTCGCGATCGCCATCGGCTCGCCCTTCCAGGCGCGCGCCGCGGACAGGACGGTGTCGTTTTCAGCCATCGGTCATTCCCATCGGAGAAGGTCGCTTCATCAGATCGCCGGCAAACCCGCGAGCAGCTTGTCGAGCGCACCGGCATGTCGCGCACGCGGACTCCGGTGGCATTGTAGATCGCGTTGACCACCGCGGCGCCCGCGCCCGAGATGCCGAGTTCGCCGACGCCCTTGGCGCCGACCGGGTTGGCGGAGGTGTCGACCTCTTCGATGAAGTGGACTTCGATCTGCGGCACGTCGGCGTTCACGGCGACATGATATTCGCCGAAGTCGGGGTTCACGAAGCGGCCGGTGCGGGTGTCGATCACCGCATCTTCGCTGAGCGCATACGCGATGCCCCAGACCATCCCGCCGATGATCTGGTTGGCGGCGGTCTTGGCATTGAGGACGCGACCGACATCGAACACGCCGACCATGCGGCGGACGCGGACCTCGCCCGACACACGGTTCACCGCGACCTCCACGAACTGCGCGCCGTGGCTCGCCTGGCTGGTGCGCTTGCTTTCGGCGCCGGGGGCGGTCTTGCCGATCGCCTCCAGCGTGTCGCCGCGCAGCAGATCGGCGAGGGACACGCTGCGGCCCGCGGCGGTGACGCAGCCGTCCTTCAGCCGCAGATCCTCGGGCGCGGCGTTCATCCGGAGCGCGAGTGCGGCGAGGATCTCCTCGCACGCCAGCACGACCGCAGAGCCGGCGCTGCCCGCGCCGAACGACCCGCCCGAACCGGCGCTTGGCGGCAGATCGGTGTCGCCCAAGCGCACATCGACCCGCTCGATCGGCAGTCCGAGCATCTCACCCGCGACCTGCGCCAGAATCGTATAGGTGCCGGTGCCGATGTCGGTCATGTCGGTCTCGACCACCGCGCGGCCATCGGCTTCGAGGCGGACGCGGGCCTGGGCGTTGACGGTGAAGTTTCCGCGCAGCGACGCGGCCATGCCGATGCCGATCAGCCAGTCGCCGTCGCGAACCGATCCCGGCTTCGGAAGCGTGGCCGGCCAGCCGAAGCGGCGTGCGCCCTCTTCGTAGCAATCGAGCATGCGGCGGGTGGAGAAGGGCTTGCCGCTGAGGGGGTCGGTCTCCGGCTCGTTGCGGCGGCGCAGTTCTATGGGATCGAGCCCGAGGCGTTCGGCGAGCTCGTCCATCGCGCCTTCGACCGCGAAGGTGCCGATTGCCTCGCCAGGGGCACGAACCGCACCGGTGGCGGGAAGGTCGACCCGCGCGAGATCGGTGCGGAAGCGGCGGACCTTGCCGGCATAAAGCGGCAGCGAGCCGAACGGCACGGGTTCGAGGAACTCGCCGTCGTCGTTCTGCGCGGCGACGCTTTCATGCGCGAAGGCCGAGATATGGCCATCGGCATCGCAGCCGATGCGAATCCGCTGCACCGTATCGGAACGATGATGGACGAGATAGGCGGTGTCGCGGCGCGGCAGCGCGACCTTGACTGGGCGGCCGATCCGTTCGGCGGCGATCGCCGCGAGCACCAGTTCGGGGCCGACTCCGGTCTTGCCGCCGAAGCCGCCGCCGACGAACGGCGCGAGGACGCGGACCCGATCGGCGTCGATGCCGAGTGCGGTCGCGATCGTCGTGCGCGCGGCGCCGATCACCTGGTTGCTGGATTTCACGATCAGCTTGTCGCCTTCCCACCACGCGGTGGTGGCGTGGGGCTCGAGCGCCGCGGGAAAGTGGATCGGCGTGGTGTAGCTTTCGTCGAGCACGACGGCCGAGGCGGCCAGCGCGGCGTCGAGGTCGCCCTTGTCGATCGTGGGGAGGAAACCGATCCCGTGGTCGCGCTCGACAGGGGCGGCGCGGCTGTCGAAACGATCGCGGCCGCTCTCGGTCTCGACACGGACGAGCGCCGCGGCTTCGCGCGCGATCGCCTGATCCTCCGCGACGACGATCGCGACGGGCTGACCGTAGTGGAAGATGAGATCGGTGCCGAGCTTCGGCATCGCGCGGGAGTTGGCGCTGCCCGCAGGCATGCGCGGGTCGCCATGGATCACCGCGATGACGCCCGGCATCGCCTCGGCGGCGCTCGCGTCGATGCTCGTCACACGCCCGCTGCCGACGGGCGCGCCGACGATCGCGGCGAAGGCGGTGTTCGCGGGCGCATGTTCATAGGCATAGTCGGCCGCGCCAGAGACCTTGGCGGGTCCTTCGACACGCGTGATCGGCTTGCCGAGCACACCCTGTTCGGCATGATCGAGACCCGCCGGGCGATAGGCCCGGTCCATGACGTGCTCGTTCATGCTGACGCATCCTTCACCGGGGCCGCTCCCCACGCCCGATGTAGAGCGTGGGGCGGCAAACTCAAACCGGTGGCAAGTGATCGATGAGCTTGTCGAGAGTGATCGGGAAGTCGCGGACCCGGATACCGACCGCGTTGTAGATCGCGCTCGCGATCGCGGCACCCGCACCCGAAATGCCGAGCTCGCCGATCCCCTTGGCGTGGAGCGGGTTGGCGTGGATGTCGCGTTCCTCCAGGAACTCGACTTCCAGCTGCGGAACGTCCGCATTCACCGGCACGTGATATTCGGCGAGGTCGCGATTGACGAGCTTGCCGGTGCGGGTGTCGTGGATCAGCTCCTCGTGAAGCGCGGTGCCGATGCCGAAGGTCATCCCGCCGAGGCATTGTGACCGCGCGGTCTTTTCGTTGAGGATGCGTCCCGCCGCGAACACGCCGAGCATGCGCACCACGCGCACCTCGCCGGTGACCGCGTCCACCTTCACCTCGACGAAGTGCGCGCCGTAGCTGGCCTGGGTGAACTGCTCCTCCTGTTCCCCCGGCTGGCACTCGCCCAGCGCTTCGATGCCCGCGCCGACGAGTTCGGCGAGCGGCACGCTGCGGTTCCCCGCGATGACCCGCCCGTCCTTCATCGTCATCGCATCGGCGGTGGTGCCCATCGCCTCGGCGACCTTGGCGCGGAGCGCTTCGCAGGCGAGATAGACCGAGGTGCCCGACGAGGATGCGCCCCATGAACCGCCCGAACCCGCACCCGGCGGCGCGTTGGTATCGCCGAGGTTGACGGTCACATCCTCGATCGGCAGCCCGAGCAGCTCGCCGACGATCTGCGCGAGGATCGTATAGGTGCCGGTGCCGATATCGGTCATGTCGGTGTCGACGGTGGCGCGACCCTGGCCGTCGATCGATACGCGTGCCGCGGATTGGGTGAGCATGTTCGATCGCGCCGCGGCGGCGACGCCGATGCCGTGCCACCAATCGCCGCGGCGGTCGGACGCGGGGGCCTTGCGCGCCGACCAGCCGAACTTTTCCGCGCCGTGCGTCAGGCAGCGCGACAGCTGGCGCGACGAATAGGGGAGGTGCTTTTCGGGATCCTGCTCGGGATCGTTGCGAAGCCGCAGATCGATCGGATCCAGGTTCATCCGCTCGGCAAGCTCGTCCATCGCGCCTTCGAGCGCGAGCATGCCGACCGCCTCGCCCGGCGCGCGCATCGACCCCGACACCAGCCAGTCCATCCGCACGATGTCGTGGGTGATGCGGCGGTTCTCCCCCGAATACATGAAATGCGTCGCCATGCCGGCTGGTTCGAAGAACTCCTCGCCCGGCAGATTCGAGGTCAGCGTCTCGTGGCCGACGCCGGTCAACTTGCCGTCGGCATCGGCGGCAAGGCGCAGGCGCTGTTCAGTATTGGAACGGCGTACGGTGGCGTCGAAGACCTGGGTCCGCGCCATCACCGCCTTCACCGGCCGGCCGATGCGCTTCGCTGCGACGGCCGCGGCGACGCTCTCGGGCGCAATGCCGAGCTTCGACCCGAAACCGCCGCCGACATAGGCCGCGATGATGCGCACCTTGTCGGGTTCAAGGCCGAGCGCGTCGGCGAGCTGGAGCTTGTCGGACGCCGGCATCTGGTACGCGCCGTAGAGCGTCAGGGCGCCGTCCTTCCACACCGCAAGGCTGGCGTGCGGCTCCATCGCGGCGGAGTTCTGGCTCGGCGTGACGTAGGTCGCATCGACCGTGTAGGTCGCGGCTTCCAGCGCCTCTTCCAGATTGCCGATGTCGCTATGCGCCGGGGTCGGGCCGTCTTCGCCGGGCTTCTCGGCCTCGTGCCGATAGGTGGCGAAGTCGAAGCGTCCTGCCGCACGATCATAGGTGACGGGCAGGCGATTGGCGGCGTCGCGGGCGACCTCGTAGCTTTCCGCGACGACGATCGCGATGATCTCGCCGAAATAAGCCACGGCCTCGACGCCCTGGGTAGGCGCCTCCTTCTCGCCGCCCTGCTGGGCATTGCGCAGGAAGGTGTCGTAGTCGGTGATCACGTCGATGACACCGGGCATCGATCGAACCGCGTCGATGTCGATCGACGCGACCTTGCCGGCTCCGACGGTGGCGCGGACCAGATAGCCGTAGGCGAGGTCGGGGATGTCGTATTCGGCGGCATAGGTGGCCCGCCCGGACACCTTCAGCGGCCCGTCGATCCGGTTCAGCGGCTTGCCGATCACGTCCTGCACGCCGGCGTCGAGCAGACTGTCGGGGTACGGACGATCCATCGTGAGCGAGGCGGTGGTCATGCGGACATTCCCGTCAATTCGCGAAGCGACGCGATCAACACGCGGCGGGTCAGCGGGATCTTGAAATCGTTGCTGCCGAAGCCCTTGGCTCCCTCCAGCAGCGTCGTGGCGGCGCTTTCGAACAGCGCGTCGCTCGGTACTTGGCCGACCAGCCCGGCCTCGACCTCGGCGTTGCGCCAGGGCAGGTGGGCCAGACCTCCGAATGCCAGCGCGGCGCTGGCGATCTTGCCGTCGGCCATCGTCACCACGCCGGCGACGGAGACCAGCGCGAAGGCGTAGGAGGCGCGGTCGCGGACCTTGCGATACAGCATCCGCGCACCCGTGACGGGCGGCGGCAGTTCGACATGGGTGATGAGTTCGCCCGACTCCAGCACGTTTTCGATGTGCGGGGTATCGCCGGGCAGCAGGTAGAAGTCCGCGATCGGGATGCGGCGCTTGTCGCCGTCGCCCTTCAGCGTGACGATCGTCGCGTCGAGCGCGCGCATCGCCACCGCCATGTCGCTGGGGTGGGTCGCGATGCAGTGTTCGCTGGTGCCGAGCACCGCGAGAATGCGGTTGAAGCCGCCGATCGCCGAGCAACCGGTGCCAGGCTCGCGCTTGTTGCAGGCGCTGGCGGTGTCGTAGAAATAATAGCAGCGGGTGCGCTGGAGCAGGTTGCCGCCGGTCGTCGCCTTGTTGCGTAGCTGCCCTGTCGCGCCGGCGAGCAGCGCGCGTGCCAGCACGGCATAGCCCGCGGTGACGCGCGGATCGGCCGCGAGATCGGAATTGGGCACCAGCGCGCCGATCGTCAGGCCGCCGTCGGCGCGCTGCTCGACCTGCGCGAGATCGAGGCGGCTGATGTCGACGAGGCGGTCGGGCGTCTCGACCTGGAGCTTCATCAGGTCAAGAAGGTTGGTGCCCCCGGCGATGAACCGCGCGCCCGGCTGCGCCTGATCGCGCGCGGCCGCTTCGGGCGTGTCGGGGCGATCGTAGGTGAAGGTCTTCATGCGCTGGCCTCCGCCTTGGTGCGTTCGGCGCCGGCAACTTCGCGGATCGCATCGACGATGTTGGGGTAGGCGGCGCAGCGGCAGATGTTGCCGCTCATCCGTTCGGAGATCTCGTCGTCGGACAGGGTCACCGCGCCGAGATCGCCGCTGACATGGCTCGCCCAGCCCTTGTCGACCTCGTTGAGCATGCCGACCGCGGAGCAGATCTGGCCCGGCGTGCAATAGCCGCACTGATAGCCGTCATGATCGACGAACGCGGCCTGCAACGGGTGAAGGTTGCCGACGCTGCCGAGACCCTCGATCGTGGTAATCTCGTCCTCCTGGTGCATCACCGCGAGCGTCAGGCAGCTGTTCACGCGGCGGCCGTTGATCAGGACGGTACACGCGCCGCACTGGCCGTGGTCGCAGCCCTTCTTGCTCCCGGTCAGCCCGAGATGTTCGCGAAGCAGGTCGAGCACCGAGGTGCGGATGTCGGGGTCGGCCTCATGCGCCTGTCCGTTGATGGTGAAGTGCATGTGCTGACCTTTTTTGGCTTGAGCTACCCTAACGCGCGCGGCGGACATGGTTTCCGCCGATCGCCACATCGGTGTAGAGAGGCGCGTGGAACCGTGGAGGGTGTCGTATGCGTCGCTTGGGATATGTGCTGGTGTCGTTGCTGCCGATCGCCACCGGCGGCTGCATCGCGCAGACCGCGTGGGACGTCGCGACGCTGCCGGTGAAGGCAACCGGCAAGGCAATCGACTGGACGACGACCAGCCAGTCCGAAGCCGACCGCAACTACGGCAAGAAGATGCGCAAGCAGGAGGAGCGCGAGGGGCGCGAGCGCAAGAAAGCCGCGGAGGCTTGCCGGAAGGATTCGGAGAAGTGCGGCGAGTATGACGGCTATCGCGCCGGGCAGGACGATTAGTCGAACCAGCGCATCACCGTGACCGGGAAGGGCGTCCAGCGGCCGATGCGGACGCCGGCATAGCGTAGCGCGTCCCCAGTCCAGGCGTTGCAGGTGCGGATCGCGCTGTAATGCCCGCGTGCGGTGTAGAAGGCGTCGTAGCCCGCATAGCCGCGATAGGCGCTGCGTTGCGGGGCGAAGCTCGCCTGCACATAGGCGGCGAGGCGGCGATATTCCGCGGGACGCAGGACGATCGCGTGGACCGCGGCGTCGCCCGGCGCCGGTGCTGCGACGTGTTCGACGTGCATCAGCGTACGATCGCTGCCGATCGCGGCGGCGACGATCGTGCTCGGCTTCACCGACGACCATGTCGGGGTTTCGAGGAAGAAGGCGTGTTCGCCCCAGCCGATCGCAACGTGATCGAGCCGGGCATAGCGCGGATCGGCCAGGTCGCGCGCGGGTGCCCAGCCGCGCCAGTCGACGCCCGCGGCGAGCTTCGGCATCAGCAGCCCGACATGGATGCCGTTCGTTTCGACGAAGATGCGCACGCCGCGCTCGGGCGGGCGCCACGCGGCGTTGCTGGGAACGACGCCGCCGATCAGCCCCGCCGTGGCATAGCCGACCGCGATCGACAGCACTCCGCCGACGCTTATCGCGACGATCCTGCGGCCCTTGGGGTAGGTATTGTCCGGCATTTCGGTCATCCGGGCGTCATGCTAGAACAGCGGCATGAACCAGGAAACACATGTCGTCGACGCTCCGCCCCCCGGCATCGCGGGCGACTGGACCGTGGCGCAGGATTGGCAGCACTACACGCCCGAGGAACACGCGACCTGGGACACGCTGTTCGCGCGCCAGGCCAAGTTGCTTCCCGGGCGCGCGTCGAACGCGTGGCTGCGCGGGCTCGACGTGCTCAAGCTGTCCAAGCCCGGCATCCCCGACTTCGCGGAGCTTTCGGACCGGCTGATGGCGCTGACCGGGTGGCAGGTCGTCGCGGTGCCGGGGCTGGTGCCCGACGACGTGTTCTTCGATCACATGGCGAACCGCCGCTTCGTCGCGGGTAATTTCATCCGCCGTCCGGACCAGCTCGACTACCTGCAGGAGCCCGACGTCTTCCACGACGTGTTCGGGCACGTGCCGATGCTCGCGGATCCGGTGTTCGCCGACTATCTCGCCGCGTACGGCCGTGGCGGGCAGCGCGCGCTGGGGCTCGATGCGCTCAAATATCTCGGGCGGCTCTATTGGTACACGGTCGAGTTCGGGCTGATCGCCGAGCCCGAAGGCCTGCGGATCTACGGGTCGGGGATCGTGTCGAGCTATGCGGAGAGCCGCTTCGCGCTGGACGATCCCAGCCCGAACCGGATCGCGTTCGATATCGCGCGGGTGATGCGGACCGATTACCGGATCGACGATTTCCAGCAGAACTACTTCGTCATCCCGAGCTTCGACGAACTGCTGCGGGTGACGGTGGAGAGCGACTTCGCGCCGCTGTACGAGGCCTTGAAGGCGCAGCCGGACATTTCGGTCGGGGTCGTCCAGTCCGACGATATCGTGCTGTCTCACGGGACTCAGGCGCACGCCCGGCGCGGTGCGGCCTGACGCGACTCGCTTCCCGTGGGCTGGCGACAGCAGCAACATTCGTGCCACGTTCGAGGCGAGCCGTGGACACGGCGCGCTCAACTGCCGGAAACCTTACGGAAATTTTACCTCATCGATGCTATATCGGGTGCCGCGCAACAACGGAGCTGATCCAGATCGATGCAAGAGATGCGTGACATGACGCGCGATCGCCGCGCTATCCTGAAGAACGCCGCGCTGCTGACCGCGGCTCTGGCGATCCCGAACGCGGTCGCCGCATCGGGCCGGATGCTGACGCAGCGCGATCTGAAGCCGGTCGCGGAGCCGCCGGTGCCGCCCGCGCCGCCGATCGCGCCGATCCAGACGTCGTCCAAGGTCGTTCGTCCCGATCTGCTGCGCCAGGCGCTGGCCTCGCTCGACCGCCACCGCGGCCGGATCGCGCGCCACGACCGGATCGCGATCGCGGACATGGACGCGCCGTCGTCGCAGCCGCGTTTCCACATCGTCGATCTGCGTGGCGGCGAGAGCCACTCCTTCCTGGTGGCCCATGGCAGCGGGTCGGACCCGGCGCACACCGGTTTCCTGAAGCTGTTCTCCAATGAATTCGGCTCCAACGCGACCAGCCAGGGCGCGTTCGTCACGGCCGATTATTATGTCGGCAAGCACGGTTCGTCGCAGCGCCTGATCGGGCTCGATGCATCGAACTGCAACGCGTTCGGTCGCAACATCGTGGTCCATTCGGCCTGGTATGCGAACAAGGACATGATCCAGTCGCACGGCATGCTTGGCCGCAGCCAGGGCTGTTTCGCGGTCGGCGAACGAGACCTCGACAAGGTCTTCGCGCTGCTCGGCAGCGGGCGGATGATCTATTCGGCGAAAGTCTGAGTCCCGGGATCCGATGCTGCCCTGCCGGTTGACACACGATAAGCGAATGGGCGCGTTGAGACGCTGACGACGGTGAATGTCGCTTAGATGGGTAGCCCACCGAGCAGCAAAGCTGCTCCCGATCCCACCGCACCGAACGGATAGGATACGCTGCCCCGTACGGAACACCTCCGCGCCCTTCGCGCCTCCGCGTGAACCACTCTTCTTCTTCCCGCCGCGCGAGCGTCCCGCGCAGTCGACGATCGTGTGACCGCCCCCGGCCGGCAATTAGCCCGCAAGCACCAGCATCCCGCACCGGGACACTCGCCGCTCAGCCGCCATTCACACGGAACCGCGGATAACGCGTCCTCGTTCTAGGACCAACGGCGCGTATCCTGCCGTCTCCGTGAGTGTGGGAGATCTACGATGTTCCTCAAGCGTCTTGGCCTGGCCAGCCTCGTCATCGGCCTCGGTATCGGTGCGGCCGGCTGCACCAACGGCTATGGCTATAGCGGCGTCAACGTCGGCTACGCGTCGGGCTATGGCTATGACGACGGCTATTACGACGGCGGCTTCGGCAACGGTTATTACGGCGCGGGCTATGGCGGCCTCGGCTCGAGCCCGTTCGGCTGGTACGGCGACTATTACTATCCGGGTGCCGGGATCTACGTCTACGATCGCTATCGGCGCCCCTTTCGCTGGAACGACGGCCAGCGCCGCTATTGGGAGCGCAATCGCGGGTCATATCGCGGCGACCGCAACTGGAACGGCTTCGATCGCGGCGTGAACCGTCCTGACCGTGGCGCCTATCGCGGCACCTGGAACGGCCGCGACGGCAATGGTGTCCAGAACCGCGGCGACCGCGGGCAATATTATCGCGGTCGCGGCGATCGTCGCGACGGCGTCGCGCCGGGGCAGACGCGTACCTTCACGCCGCGTGTCGACGGCACCCCGCGCGCAGAGGGCCGCACCTTCACCCCGCGTACCGAAGGCCGCACCTTCACCCCGCGGACGGAGAACCGTGGCTTCACTCCGCGCGCGCCGCGCGGCGACGGCCAGTCACGCGGCTGGCGCGGGCGGGGCGGCAACCCGCAGCAATAGGGCAGGTGGTGGCGACTTTTCGCCACCACAACTTTGGTCGAAGACCCATCGATCCGAGATCAGGGCCGCGCGACGCGCATCTCTCGGGCGGGCGCGTCGCGACCAGCCCGTTCGACACGAACGTCATCACCGTCACGCCGTCCTGGTTCCGCACCGTCATCCGGCTCTTGAAGATCCCCATCTCCGGCCGGCTGGCGGACGCCCGCTTCTCCAGCACCTCGGTCTCGCAGTGGAGCGTATCGCCGGGATAGACCGGCTTGAGCCATCTCAGCTCGTCGAGCCCCGGCGAGCCGAGCCCGGCCTGGCGGTTCTCCTTCAGATGCTCGACGAACATCGACATCGTAATCGCCGCGGTGTGCCAGCCGCTGGCCGACAGCCGACCGAAATGAGTCTGCGCGGCGGCGTCGTCGGACAAATGGAAGGGCTGCGGGTCGAACTTCTCGGCAAAGGCGACGACCTCGTCGCGCGTTACCGGATAGGCGCCGAAGCTGGCGGTCGCGCCGACCACGATATCCTCGAAATATTGCATCGCTCGGCCGCTATCGCTTGAGGACGGCGCGGAACGGCGCGTCGTCGCCGTCGAGATCGCGCCCGGGGGGAAGCCCGATCAGGTCGCGCAGCAAGGGCGCGACATCGACATTGTCGAAGCTTGCCAGTCGCTTGCCGCCGACGAACGCCGGCCCGCTGGCGAGGAACAGCGCCGCCATCGCCGGGTCGGCGGGATCATAGCCGTGCGCGCCGCCGCTGAACGGTGCGGTCGGCGGCGTCGCGACGATCAGCCAGCCCGTCTCCGCAAGGCAGACGAAGGGCGCGACGCGCGGGTTGCGGCCATAATGGAAACGGGCGGGCATCGCCGCCTTGCGCCAGCATTGGACGTGGTCGTGCGGGCGCAGCAGGCGGCGTGCGACGGCGTCTTCGCGGCCGGGCAACGGCACGATGCTGGCGACGGGGCCGGTCTCTATCGTGCGCAGATCGGCGGGATCGGCAAGGTCCGCGAGCGCGACGGTGCGGCTGCTGCTGGTCGCCGCCATGCCATGATCCGCGACGACGACGATGTTCGCGGGCTGGCCGATCTCGGCGAGCCCGGCGACCAGCGCGCCGATCTGCGCATCGACCTTGGCGACCGCCGCCGTGGTCCGTGGATCGGCGGGTCCGCCATCGTGGCCTGCGGTATCGACGATGTCGAAATACAGGGTGATCAGCCGCGGGCGCGTGGCGGCGGGACGTCGCAGCCAGTCGATCACCGTGGCGACCCGCTGCTCGCCGGTCACCGCCTCGTTATATTGCTGCCAGTCGCTCGGCCGCGTACCGCCGCTGACCGCATGATGGCCGCTCGTCGCCCGCGTGCCACCGATCGCGACGTTCGCGCCCGGCCAGAACATCGTCGCGGTGCGGATCCCCATCTTCTCAGCGGTTGCCCAGATCGGCTCCGCGTCGCTCCACCAGAACGGGTCGTCGGTCTGCATCGTGAAGACTTCGCCGGGACGTCGGGCATCCTCCATCCGGTTCCCGACGATGCCGCTCCGGTCCGGACGCATCCCGGTGACGAGCGTCCAGTGATTCGGGAAGGTGACCGAGGGAAACGACGGCCGCATCGCCGCGGATATGCCCGCGGTCTTTAGCCGATCGAGGTTCGGCGTGACGCCGCGATCGAGATAGTCGGGCCGGAAGCCGTCGATCGACACCAGGATCGTGACCGGGGCGGCCGCCTGGGTGGCTTCCAGGGGAGCCGCGGGCAGGGCGGGGGCGGGCACGGTCACCGGCGCGAGCGCAGGCGGGGGATAGGGGTAGGCGCATCCCGCAAGGCCGAGTGCGCCCGCGATCGCAAACAACATCCCGCTGCGCATCATCCGATCCTCGCTCGTCACTGCCCCCGCTACAGCGCACGCCAAGCCGGCGCAATCGCATGGACGCCTCCAGCACTCTCTACCACCCCGGCGAAGGCCGGGGCCCAGTCGAGAGACGCTAATGGTGAACGACAGCGCTCCGTTACCACCACCACCGCCACTGGGCCCCGGCCTTCGCCGGGGTGGTGCCGAATGCCGGGAGCGCCCCGACCCTGTCAGACGTTGAACCGGAACAGCATCACGTCGCCGTCATGGACGACATATTCCTTGCCCTCCTGGCGCAGCTTGCCCGCGTCCCGCGCGCCGCTCTCTCCGCCGAGCGCGACATAGTCGTCGAACGCGATCGTTTCGGCGCGGATGAAGCCACGTTCGAAGTCGGTGTGGATTTCTCCCGCCGCCTGCGGGGCGCGCGCGCCGACCTCGACGGTCCAGGCGCGGGCTTCCTTCGGGCCGACCGTGAAGAAGGTCAGCAGGTGCAGCAGCTTGTATCCCGCCCGGATCACCCGCGCGAGCCCGGTCTCCTCGAGCCCCAGCTCGCCGAGGAACTCGCCGCGCTCCTCGGGCGGCATCGTCGCGATCTCCGCCTCGATCGCGGCGGAGACGACCACCGCCTCCGCGCCCTCGGCGGCGGCCTTGGCGAACACCTTCGCCGACAGCGCATTGCCGTTGGCGGCGTCGCGCTCGTCGACGTTGCAGACGTAGAGCACCGGCTTCGCGGTGAGCAGCTGCGCCTGCGCGAAGATGCGTGCCTCTTCCTCGTCCTTCGGCACCGTCAGCCGTGCCGGTTTGCCCTCGCGCAGCAGCTCGAGCGCCTGGCCGAGCACCGCGGCGCCGATCTTCGCCTCCTTGTCGCCCTGCTGGCCCTTCTTGACGAGGTTGGGGACGCGCTTTTCCAGGCTTTCCAGGTCGGACAGCATCAGCTCGGTCTCGACCGTTTCCGCATCCGCGATCGGATCGACCTTGCCCTCGACATGAGTGACGTCGCCGTCCTCGAAGCAGCGCAGCACATGGACGATCGCGTCGACCTCGCGGATGTTGCCGAGGAACTGGTTGCCGAGCCCTTCGCCCTTGCTGGCGCCGCGGACCAGCCCGGCGATGTCGACGAACGCCAGCTGCGTCTCGACGATCTTGGCCGATCCGGCGATCGCGGCGAGCTTGTCGAGCCGCGGGTCGGGCACCGCGACGTTGCCGACATTGGGCTCGATCGTGCAGAACGGATAATTGGCCGCCTGCGCCGCCGCCGTTTCGGTGAGCGCGTTGAAGAGCGTCGACTTGCCGACATTGGGCAGGCCGACGATGCCGCAGCGGAAACCCATCACAGATCCTTTGTTGGTGCTCCCGCGGGTTACCGCGCGGGTCGAGCCGGTGCCGATAGAGAAGCCCGCCGACGATTGCCAGCAAGTCCGACACTGCCGCGCGGTAGACGCCGCCGCGACGCTTGCGCATAGGCGGGCGGATGCTGCCGCCGATCGCCCTGCTGCCCGCCTTCGCGCCGTGGCTCGATCTCGCCGGGCTGGCGGTGTTCGCCGCGTCGGGTGCGCTGGCGGCGGCGAAGCGCGGGCAGACGCTGGTGACGCTCACCTTCTTCGCGCTGATCACCGGGGTCGGCGGCGGCACCGTGCGCGACTTGTTGATCGATGCGCCGGTATTCTGGGTGCATGACGCGCGCGCGGCGTCGGTGTGCCTGATCGTCGCGCTGGTGATCTGGATCACGCCGGAGCGCTGGTGGCGGGGCGAGGCGCTCGACTGGTTCGACGCGGTCGGGCTCGCCGCCTATGCGGTGTACGGCGCGACCAAGGCGCTCGGCTACGGCATCCCGCCGGTGCCGGCCGCGCTGATGGGCGTGGTCACCGCGTGCGTCGGCGGAATCATCCGCGACGTGCTGGCGGGTGAGCCGTCGATCTTGATGCGTCCGGAACTCTACGTCACCGCTGCCGCGCTATCCTCCGCAAGCTATGTCGCGCTGGTGCTGTTCGGCGTGCCGGGGGTGATCGCCGCCACGACGGCCGCGACCGCGGGCTTCGCGCTGCGGGCTGCCGCATTGCGCTACCACCTCGCGCTGCCCGCCTATCGGGGAAGGCGTTAGCCCCGCACCACGCCGACATCGGCGAAGCGTTTCGGCTCTTCCGGCGGCACCGACGCTTCGTTCAGCTCGCATTGCCAGGTGCCGACGTCGATCCACCGACCGTGCTTGTATCCCACCTCGCGGTACACCCCCGCGCGGCGGAACCCGACCTGTTCGTGGAGCGCGATCGAGCCTTCGTTGGGCAGCGCGATCCGGCCGATCGCCTGGGTGAAGCCCTGCGCGCGCAGCGTGTCGATCAGCGCCTCGTACAACAGCCGCCCCGCGCCCTGCCGCTGCGCGACGTCGGCGACGTAGATCGTCGCCTCCACCGTCCACCGATACGCCTCGCGTGCGTGGAACCGCGTTGCATAGGCATAGCCGAGCACCCCGCCGGTCTCGCTGCCGATCGTCGCGACCAGCCACGGGTACAGCCCCTCGGACGCCGCCATCCGCGTCCGCATCTGCCGCGCATCGGGCGCCTCGGTCTCGAACGACGCGGTCCCGACCAGCACGTGCGGCGCGTAGATCGCCGCGATCGCCGCCGCATCCTCGGGCGTCGCCGCACGGATGCCGATCGCGCCCCCGCTCCCGCCGCCGCTGCTAAGAGCGTTCAAAGGCCGACCTTCGCCAGGAACAGGTCGAGCAGGCTCGCATCCGCCGCGCTGGTCTCGATCGGTCCCATCCCGCCGCACTCCAGGCACCGCGCCTGGATCGACCCGCCCGTCGCCAGCATCCGCACGTCGCCCAGCGCCCGCGCGAGCATGGCGCGCTGCTGGGTCGCGATCCGCGCGAACACGTCGCCGCCGCCCGCATTCTCGTCATCCTCGCGATCGGCATAGGCGCTGACCAGCTGTTCGGCCCAGCCCGGCTTCTTCTCGAGATATTCGACATGGACCGAGGCGCGGTCGAGCTTGGCGCGCCGTGCCGCTTCGGTCACCGCGTCGTCGAGCGTCCCGAACCGGTCGACCAGCCCGATCTGCCGCGCGGTGCCGCCGTCCCAGACCCGTCCCTGTGCGATCTCGTTGACCCGCGCAGGCGTCATCCGCCGCGATTCCGCGACCCGGGCGATGAACTGGCGATAGCCGTTCTCGATGCCCGATTGCAGGATCGTGTCGATCATCGGATCGAGCCCGCCGGCGATGTCGGGCTGGCCCGACAACGGCGTCGTCTTCACCCCGTCGGTGGTCACGCCGATCTTGGCGAGGGTCTTCTCGAAAGACGGCACGACCCCGAAGATGCCGATCGATCCGGTGATCGTCGACGGTTCGGCGAAGATCACGTCCGCCGGGGTCGACACCCAATAGCCGCCCGACGCCGCCAATCCGCCCATCGACACGACGATCGGCAGACCCTTCTTCTTCGCCTCCAGGATCGCGACCCGGATCTCCTCCGACGCGAGCACCGAGCCGCCGGGCGAATCGACCCGCACCACCAGCGCCTTCAGGTTCTTGGTCGCCAGCCCGCGCGCGATCGCCTTCGCGATCGTGGTGCCATAGGCGGTTCCCGGGCCACCTTCGCCGTCCATGATCGATCCCGCGACCGTGACCACGCCGATCGCGCTGCCCGCGGTCGGCAGCGGGTTGGCCTGCAGATAGGCGTCGTACTTGATCGTGCTGAACGGCACCGTCGGCTTCGCGGTGTCGATGCCCGCAAGCTGCGCGACGCGGCGGCCGAACGCGGCACGGTCGCCGAGCTTGTCGACCAGCCCGGAGGTGAGGTTCGCCTGCGCGATGTTGCCGTTGGTGGCGAGGATGATCTTGTCGGGCGCCGCGAGGAACTGCGCCACCTGCGCCTTTGGCCGGGCCTTGGCGATCGCCTCCTGCCACTGGCCGAGCAGCGCGCCGTTCAGCGCCTTGGCAGCCGCCTCCGCGTCCGGGCTCTGGTCAGTGCGGATGAAGGGCTCGATGAACGACTTGAACTTGCCGACTCGATAGACGTGGGTGTTGATCCCCAGCTTGTCGATCAGGCCCTTGTAGTAGAGCTGGTTGCCGCCCGGCCCGGTGAACAGCGTGCCGCCCAAGGGGTTCATCCAGATCTCGCTGGCGTTCGCGGCGAGGCGATAGCCGCCATCGGTATAGGACGTCGCATAGGCCAGCACCGGCTTGCCGCTCGCGCGGACATCGCCGATCGCGGCCGCGATCTCGTTGAGCGTCGCCGGATAGGCGCCGCCGAAGCTGTCGAGATCGAGCACCAGCGCCTTCACGCGGGCATCGGTCTTCGCCGCCTGGATCGCGCGCAACACATCGCGCGCGCGGAACTCGCGCGGCGCGCTACGGCCCGACAAGGTCGCGAGCGCCGCCTGCTCGGCAGGCTGTTCGACGATCGACCCATCGAGATCGAGCACCAGTGCGCCTGGCGCGATCGGCGCCATCCCCGGACGCGCGTTCAGCGCGACGAACAGCAGCCCGAAGAACAGGAGCATCGCGATCAGCACGAGCCCGTCCTTGATCCCGACCAGGAGCTTCCATGCACCCCGTAACAGCCTCACGCGCAGCTCCTCATCGAATGACGTCCCGAGGTAGCTGAACCACGAAGGCGCGTAAATGCCCTGTATTGGGCGGATAATACGGTGTCGTACCGGGGTGGGGCGGTGGGGAGGTGAGCCGCCTGCCCAGAGCTTGTGCTCCCGCGAAGGCGAGAGCCCAGTACTGGGTCCTCGCCTTCGCGGGGACACGGGGGGGCGACAGACCATCAGATGCCCGCATCCTTGCGAATGCTCGGCAATCTTCGTTCCCCGGCGGAGGCCGGGGCCCAGGTCGGAGACAATCGTGACGACACGCTACCCTCAATTACCTCCACCTCCGCGACTGGGCCCCGGCCTCCGCCGGGGAACGAGAAGGGGAAGCGAAGCCCATGCCCCCCAACACGCTTCACCTTCCGCCCCCGACCCCCTAACAGCGCCCGATGGTCGCGCTCGCCACTTCCCAGCCGCTCGGCGGCGCCGCACCTGCGACCGCGGGGGCGGAGATGCGTGCGCTGATCGCGCTGGCGACGCCGCTGGTGGTGGCGAATCTGCTGCACATGGCGATCTATGCGACCGACGTGATCTTCGTCGCGCGGCTCGGCACCACCGAACTCGCCGCGGCGACCCTCGGCGTGTATCTCTACTCCGTCATCATGTGGGCGCTGATCGGGCTGACCGGGGCATGCGCGCCGGTGATCGCGGCCGAACTCGGCGGGCGCCGTCACGCGGTGCGACAGGTGCGGCGCTCGTTCCGGATGGCGATGTGGCTGTCGGTGGTCGCCAGCCTGCCGTTCATCGTCCTGCTCCTCAACGGCGAGCGGCTGATGCTGCTCGCGGATCAGGATCCGGTGGTCGCGGCACGGGCGGGGGCGTTCCTCGACATCCTCGTGCTCGCGATGATCCCCGCGACCGCGTCGGGGGTGATGCGCGTCACCGCCTCGGCGCTCGGCCGGCCGGGCTGGGCGACCGCGATCACCGCCGCGGCGCTCGGCATCAATCTGCTCTGCAACTGGTTGCTGGTGTTCGGCCATGGCGGCTTCCCCGCGCTCGGCCTCGAAGGGTCCGCGATCGCGAACGTCGTCACCAATCTCGCGATGCTCGCCGCCTATGCCGCGGTGTTGGTGCTCGACCGGCGGATGCGGCGCTACCGATTGTTCGGCAAATGGTGGCGCACCGAATGGTCGCGGATGCGTGAGATCGCGCGGCTCGGCATCCCCATCGCGCTGACGATGACCTTCGAAGGCGCCTTGTTCAGCAGCGCGGGTTTCCTGATGGGCCTGATCGGCGTCACCGAAGTCGCCGCGCATGCGATCGCGCTCCAGATCGCGGCGGTCGCGTTCCAGGTGCCGTTTGGGGTCGCGCAGGCGGCGACGATCCGGGTCGGCATGGCCTATGGCGCGCGCGACCGCGTCTGGATCGCGCGCGCCGGCTGGGTAGCGCTGGCGGGCGGCATCGGCTTCATGGCGGTGACCGCGTCGCTGCTGGTGCTGTTCCCGCGCGCGTTCATCTCGATCTATGTCGATCCCGATGCGCCGGAGAATGCCCGCCTCGTCGTGCTGGCCCTGCAATATCTCGTGATCGCGGCGTTCTTCCAGTTGTTCGACGGCGCGCAGGCGGTCGCGGCCGGGGTGCTGCGCGGGCTTCAGGACACGCGCATGCCGATGATCATCGCCGCGTTCGGTTATTGGGTGATCGGCTTCGGCACCGCCATCCTGCTCGGCTTCGGGCTGCGCTGGCAGGGCTTCGGCATCTGGATCGGCCTTGCCGCAGGTCTCGCGGCGGTATCGGTGCTGCTGCTGTGGCGCTGGAACCGCCGCGACTCGCTCGGTCTCATCCCCGCGCTCGGCTGAACGCCGAATTTATCGGCGGGGCATTGACGCCGCCATGGACGCTCCACATATGCGTCGTGTTGGCACTCGACTCGTTCGAGTGCCAGAAATCTGTCACAAACACTGTAAAGGGACATGGCAACCATGAACTTTCGTCCGTTGCACGACCGCGTCCTCGTCCGCCGCGTAGAGGCTGAAGAGAAGACCGCCGGCGGGATCATCATCCCCGACACCGCCAAGGAAAAGCCGCAGGAAGGCGAAGTCGTCGCCGCCGGCACCGGTGCGCGTTCGGAAAGCGGTGAGGTCCACCCGCTCGAGGTGAAGGCCGGCGACAAGATCCTGTTCGGCAAGTGGTCGGGCACCGAGGTCAAGGTCGACGGCGAAGACCTGTTGATCATGAAGGAATCCGACATCCTCGGGATCGTCGGCTGACCTCCTGCTCGGGTTGCCCCCCGCGCGTGCGCGTGAGGGTGTGACTCTTGTGACTTTTCTCTTCGAACCATCCAGACTGAAAGGGTAGCCAAAATGGCAGCCAAAGACGTGAAGTTCAGCCGCGACGCCCGTGAGCGCATCCTGCGCGGCGTCGACATCCTCGCCGACGCGGTGAAGGTGACCCTGGGGCCTAAGGGCCGCAACGTTGTCATTGACAAGAGCTTCGGCGCACCGCGCATCACCAAGGACGGCGTCACCGTCGCCAAGGAGATCGAGCTGAAGGACAAGTTCGAGAACATGGGCGCGCAGATGCTGCGCGAAGTGGCCTCGAAGACCAATGACATCGCCGGCGACGGCACCACCACCGCGACCGTGCTGGCCCAGGCCATCGTCCGCGAGGGCATGAAGTCGGTCGCAGCGGGCATGAACCCGATGGACCTGAAGCGCGGCATCGATCTGGCCGTGATCAAGGTCGTCGAGGACATCAAGTCGCGCTCCAAGCCCGTCGCCGGAACGCGTGAAGTGGCGCAGGTCGGCATCATCTCGGCCAATGGCGACACCGTCGTCGGCGAGAAGATCGCCGAAGCGATGGAGAAGGTCGGCAAGGAAGGCGTGATCACCGTCGAGGAAGCGAAGGGTCTCGAGTTCGAGCTCGACGTCGTCGAGGGCATGCAGTTCGATCGCGGCTATCTGTCGCCCTACTTCATCACCAACCCGGAGAAGATGACGGTCGAACTCAACGATCCGTACATCCTGATCCACGAGAAGAAGCTCAGCAACCTGCAGGCGATGCTCCCGATCCTGGAAGCGGTCGTCCAGTCGGGTCGCCCGCTGCTGATCATCGCCGAGGACATCGAGGGCGAGGCTCTGGCCACGCTCGTCGTCAACAAGCTGCGCGGCGGCCTGAAGGTCGCAGCGGTCAAGGCACCGGGCTTCGGCGATCG